>CAVYOB010000017.1:0-562500 GCA_963769925.1 uncultured Prolixibacteraceae bacterium | reverse complement strand
TGCAACACCAGTCAGTGTAACCTACACCTGGAAAGTTGATTTGGAAGCACCAGTAATCAGTACAGATGATCAGGATATGGATCTGGGTTGTAACCCAACGGTTGTTCCTCCGACGTTTACTGGTTTGGACAATTGTGACGGAGTTTTCACACCCAACGTAAGTACTGATGGTCCTGTTTTGACAAGTGGAGATGATCCTTGTACTCTTTACAGCCAGACCTGGACAGCTACCTATACAGATGCATGTAACAATGCTGCAACACCAGTCAGTGTAACCTACACCTGGAAAGTTGATTTGGAAGCACCAGTAATCAGCACAGATGATCAGGATATGGATCTGGGTTGTAACCCAACGGTTGTTCCTCCGACGTTTACTGGTTTGGACAATTGTGACGGAGTTTTCACACCCAACGTAAGTACTGATGGTCCTGTTTTGACAAGTGGAGATGATCCTTGTACTCTTTACAGCCAGACCTGGACAGCTACCTATACAGATGCATGTAACAATGCTGCAACACCAGTCAGTGTAACCTACACCTGGAAAGTTGATTTGGAAGCACCAGTAATCAGCACAGATGATCAGGATATGGATCTGGGTTGTAACCCAACGGTTGTTCCTCCGACGTTTACTGGTTTGGACAATTGTGACGGAGTTTTCACACCCAACGTAAGTACTGATGGTCCTGTTTTGACAAGTGGAGATGATCCTTGTACTCTTTACAGCCAGACCTGGACAGCTACCTATACAGATGCATGTAACAATGCTGCAACACCAGTCAGTGTAACCTACACCTGGAAAGTTGATTTGGAAGCACCAGTAATCAGCACAGATGATCAGGATATGGATCTGGGTTGTAACCCAACGGTTGTTCCTCCGACGTTTACTGGTTTGGACAATTGTGACGGAGTTTTCACACCCAACGTAAGTACTGATGGTCCTGTTTTGACAAGTGGAGATGATCCTTGTACTCTTTACAGCCAGACCTGGACAGCTACCTATACAGATGCATGTAACAATGCTGCAACACCAGTCAGTGTAACCTACACCTGGAAAGTTGATTTGGAAGCACCAGTAATCAGCACAGATGATCAGGATATGGATCTGGGTTGTAACCCAACGGTTGTTCCTCCGACGTTTACTGGTTTGGACAATTGTGACGGAGTTTTCACACCCAACGTAAGTACTGATGGTCCTGTTTTGACAAGTGGAGATGATCCTTGTACTCTTTACAGCCAGACCTGGACAGCTACCTATACAGATGCATGTAACAATGCTGCAACACCAGTCAGTGTAACCTACACCTGGAAAGTTGATTTGGAAGCACCAGTAATCAGCACAGATGATCAGGATATGGATCTGGGTTGTAACCCAACGGTTGTTCCTCCGACGTTTACTGGTTTGGACAATTGTGACGGAGTTTTCACACCCAACGTAAGTACTGATGGTCCTGTTTTGACAAGTGGAGATGATCCTTGTACTCTTTACAGCCAGACCTGGACAGCTACCTATACAGATGCATGTAACAATGCTGCAACACCAGTCAGTGTAACCTACACCTGGAAAGTTGATTTGGAAGCACCAGTAATCAGCACAGATGATCAGGATATGGATCTGGGTTGTAACCCAACGGTTGTTCCTCCGACGTTTACTGGTTTGGACAATTGTGACGGAGTTTTCACACCCAACGTAAGTACTGATGGTCCTGTTTTGACAAGTGGAGATGATCCTTGTACTCTTTACAGCCAGACCTGGACAGCTACCTATACAGATGCATGTAACAATGCTGCAACACCAGTCAGTGTAACCTACACCTGGAAAGTTGATTTGGAAGCACCAGTAATCAGTACAGATGATCAGGATATGGATCTGGGTTGTAACCCAACGGTTGTTCCTCCGACGTTTACTGGTTTGGACAATTGTGACGGAGTTTTCACACCCAACGTAAGTACTGATGGTCCTGTTTTGACAAGTGGAGATGATCCTTGTACTCTTTACAGCCAGACCTGGACAGCTACCTATACAGATGCATGTAACAATGCTGCAACACCAGTCAGTGTAATCTACACCTGGAAAGTTGATACTGAAAAACCGGTTATCACTGTAGATCCATACGATGATGAAATTTGTAATATGTCACCAGTGACATTAACAGCATCATGGACAGATAACTGTGCTATAGGAGGTACATTAACTGCTGATCCTGTACTGGATAGTGAAACAAGCTGTTCAAGAGTTTGGAAATATACTTTCACTGCTGAGGATGATTGTGGAAATGATGCAGAAGAAGTTGTTTATGTAACTGAAAAATGGGATGTAACCGGCAATTGTGAAACTGTATTTGGTCGTTTACCGGGTGATGGAGCAGAATGTTTCCTTAATTTAGTAGATAATGATGGAAATCAATTGTTCCACCGATGGGGTTGGACTAACCTTATCACTGAACAAGGTGGATATGATATGAACCTGTATGCAGGAGCAGCACATTGTGATATAACCAACAGAGAACCAGTAGGTGTAGTACATGTTACCTGGGATGGAAGTACTGTTCATGTGGTATATGAAATGAACCCTATGCATTACCTGAGCGAAGTTCATGTATATGTAGGTTATGATCAATACCCAACGATGCAAAAGGGTAAAAAACCAAAACCCACACTTGCTCCTGGCCAGTACACTGTAGTTGTTGAAGGAAATTCAACGTACACAGGTGCTGATGTAACTATATCAAATGTTACTGGTCCGTTCTGGATTATAGCACACGGAGTGGCATGCGAACTTACCTGTTCATGTGCCGGTGAAGTAACGGATGGAGGCATATTAACCGGATCTGGAGAATTATTAACTGATGCTAGTGCTCTTCCACAATTTGATGAAACATTAGTCAGAAGTAATTCAATTCCAAATAAACCAAAGAAAAAAGCTGCTGAAATACGTACAGATTTTGGTTCTGATGGTTTGAAGGTTTATCCTAATCCGTTTAACGAACAGGTAACATTCGAATTTACTTCAAATGTTGATGCTCATGCCGTTCTTGAAATTACGAACATGCTGGGACAGAAAGTTTCTACTGTAATGGATCAGAATGTTGAAGGAGGAGTTCTAAATAAAGTAGTATTTACTCCTAAGGATGAAGTTTCAGGAATGTATATTTACAGATTAAATCTTGATGGTAACATTCAACTTGGTAAGTTGATTTACAAGAAGAAATAGTTATCACCTCAAAGGGAAGACCCTTGATTATTAAGAACAGAGGCTGACATTGTCAGCCTCTTTTCTTTTTTCTGTCCCCCTTTGTGAAGGGGGAACTAAGAGGGGGATTGAAAAATAATCCTGAATTTAAGAATTATCAATCCTATGATTAAACTTGTATCAAATGGCAGCATAACTTAATTGATTGTCCATTTTTTTGTTGCAAGTTCATGTTCCTGCATGGAATATGGCAATAATGAACCGACCGGTAAATGATTACCTGATCTTTCATTCTGACAGGGGTGTTCAATATGCCTGTACAGAATTTAAAAGACTGCTTACAATTAACCCATATGTTGTTCAAAGTATGAGCAGAAAAGGAGATTGTTGGGACAATGCTGTTGCTGAAAGCTTTTTTAAAACCTTAAAAACAGAATGGATTTACAGAAATAAGTATGCATCAAGAAAACTAGCGACCATTTCTGTTTTTGAATATATTGAAACCTGGTACAATACTCAAAGAAGTCATTCTTCTCTGAATTATTTGTCGCCGGATGAATTTGGAAAATTAATTAACAAACAAAAATTTGCAGCATAACTTAACTGAATGTCCACTTTTTTGTTGCAAGTTCATATATTCAAAATTAATCTATTCTGTTTCAAATTAATTGTCATCCTCAATCCTAAAAGGTTTAAGAAAGGAGGACTATTTGTCAAAGAAAAAAACATTTACCTATAGCAATGTCATTTATTCAGTTGGAGTAAAGCAGAGATTGAAGAGATGATTATCCAGATCAACCATGTTTATCTATTAATAAATATACCATCTAAATAGCCGATGTCAGAAATACTGCTTCACCATTAGAGGGAAGAGAGCAATAAATATTTATACGTTGAGACAGTGCTTAAAAGAGAAGCCTTTTCTGAATAATCACTTTTGAACAGTGATACTTTCATAGCACAGTTCGGGGATGGATATAGTACCGATAAAATGAAAAGTCATAACTTTGAGTGGTAAGTAAGTAATTTACTTATAACTAATTATTGCTGAAATAGTATTTTTTTATGGTAAACTTTTCCATTAATGGTACCATCCAAAAAATAAATCCCTGATGAAATACTCGGACCATCTTCTTCTTTTCCATTCCAGGATAACCGATATACGCCCTTTGAAATCGTTTCATTATGTGCCAATGATTTTACTTTTTGTCCGGACTGATTGAATACTGAAATATCTACCAGTGATTCTTTACTTAAATTTATCTGTATTATAATTTGCTCACGAAAAGGGTTTGGGAAACATATTATTGATACCTCTTCAACTTTTTTGTTATCTCCGACATCAAGTGAAACATTCTTTTCCAGACTCAATAATGCAGACTCATATTTGGTAAAAAACTGCTCACCTGCTATGAATTTGTAGGTAATATCTAATTCATTATTGGTTTCTGCTTTCCAAATGCGAAATTTATATCTATTGCCTTCTGTAAAGCCTGAATTACCAATGAGATCAGCGGAAGATGCTGTTAAAGGAATAATTTGATTTTTTAGATGTTGATTTGTAACTGATATTGCACCAACACATATTTCTTCATCGAATACTGCAATTTCATCTCCTATATCAAACAGATCAGAAGGAAAACCAACCAGGTAAAAATTCATGTGATCAAGACCATTGCCCTGAAATACCACTTTAAAATGATTTGTTCCGAAAGATTTTAACTTCGTATTTTCTATAAAAGAATTTACTTCCTTAGCGGATTTAGTCTGTGAATTAATAGCAACACTTTTAAATCCTATTCCCGGATCCTTAGGAGTTTCAGAAATAGAATCTGTATAACTTTCATAAATCCATAGCGTGTCCGGAGCATTCAATTTTATCTTATAACCTTCACCTGTTGCCAACTTACCAATAAAGTTCTGCCAACCTCCATAATTACCCAGGTTCTCAATGGATTGCCCTTTCTCATCCTGAACTTTTATCAAGGTGCCATTAGTAATAAGTTCTTCAAATACTCTTAGTGCATTTACCGAATCTAGCCTGGGATATCCAATAATGTTCCATCCAGCATTTAATGGAATAGGATAAGGGTAACTTACTAAAGTTCCGCAAAATTCAATGCTATCATCTGCATCTACTTTTATTTTGTATCCCTCTGTTGGAACAATATTGCCGATATGATTTGACCACCCGCCAAATATCCCGATATCCTCCAAAGACCAACCTTCTTCATCCTGAATTTTCACCAATGAACCATTGTCTATCAAATTCTGAAAAATAAATTTCATATCAGCTGAATCTGGCAAAACAGGAGATGAAAATATATTCCATCCGGATTTAAGTTGAATTTTATAACATTCGGTTGTTTGAATTTGATTTGTGGATTTAGTTTCTCTAATATCATTATGTGACAGGTTTAATTCAATATTTTTAATGAAACTTTTTAAAATTTGTGTTGTAGCTGAATAAGCGGAAGACGTAAAAATAATAAGCATTATTCCTAATACCATCTTAATACTATTTAACTTATTTATTTTATGCTTCATTTTCGACAAATTTGAAGGACCTGTTATTTTTTAATCTACAAAATATATGTGTGACTTAGAGGATTTTACTACTTCCAGAATAATTTCCGGCTAAATGCATGCCGTTCATTTTTTATATGAATGATATAAACTCCAGGAGTTTCAGAAAGGTAGATTAGGTTATTACTACCGTTGTGAATTTCCTGTACTGCAACTAACCGTCCGGTAATATCATATACCTTTGCCAATGCTGATTTATTTATTGATGAAACAACACGAATAAATCCATCGGTTAAATTTGATATAACTTTAAATGGTTCATTAATTTCCTCAATTTTGCTTTGAGTAACAGTATTACTACTGGTATGAAGAAATAAAGCACCAAGACCTTTGTATCTATCATCTGTAGTGAAAGTATAAAAACCGGAATTATAAAGCTGAATAAATTTACCGGTAACTCTATCTTCAAGATATGGTTCACAATCAGCAGGTAAATTGAAAAGTTCAGCAGAAATTGTTATTTCTGTGCCTACTGACGTATTTAATCCTAAAGGAATTACCAGATTATTATAATCTTCGGGAAGACATTGAATCGCGAAATCAACTCCATTATCATCTACAAGCCGTGAATAGAATGCGAAGTCAGGATTGTTTTTAAACATTCCTGCATCATAAGTTACATCCAGTCCTGTTGTCATATTTGAATTAAAACTGATTTGAGTAGTACTCTTATCTGATCTACTTTCTGCAGTCAAATTTATGGTTGGCCATGGAACTGATTCTGATTTAAAAAGTGCACTCGTTTGGTGCGTTTGCATCGCTCTTGAAATATTAAAAGTTCCTCCTCCAGTCTTTGAGCGAACAAAAAATCCCTGGCCAGCCTGAATATATTTCTGGGTAAATGTACCATTGGGTACACCTCCTGAATTATTAATTATAACATAATCGCCTGAAGACCCTGCTGCCGGGTCCCATAAATACAATCCTGCATAATTAGGATCAAGATTGGCAACATTTGTTGTTGATAATAAATAGTCAGTGCTAGCCGCTTCTGAAGTTGCTCCAATTGCAGATGTATAAGGATTGCCCAATAGATTCCAACCCTGGCCGGAGTATGAAATAGGGATATTATTTACATCACTATTAATAATTGTTCCTGTAAATGAAATCGTACCATTTGTCTGTCTGAGCGTTGAATAACCTGTTCCTGCCTCAAAAGAGACAGATGGATCTGAAGTTGGATAAGCATTCCAATTATCAATTCCTTCATTGTATGTTGTAATTCCATAATATGATGGTGATGAATTCGTTGCAATATTATTCCCGGCTGAAGTAGCCCATGACCATAGATCCTGACCACTAACAGGAGAACTTATTAAGTGCCAACTTGGATCACCAGACAAATATCGTTCAAAAGTAATTGTTGCATCCGATGTTCCTTTAACAATTAACGAACCTGTACTAGCCTCGCTGGTTGAAGTTACCTTTACACTGCCACTGTTTACTAAATCACCGTTAACTGTTAAATCGCCACCACTGGTTACAGTAACTCCGGCACCTGATTCAACGATTAAGTTATCGCATGTAGTTCCAGCTACATCAATTAAAGGGTAATTGGATTTTCCTGCAGGAATTTCAGCATGATCAGACATTGAAGGAATTGTATCCACTTCCCAGTTGGTATTTGTTAACCAATCGTTGTTAGTTGTTCCTTGCCATCGAGCTGTAGGTGTAAATTTATACACTAATCCAGGCGGGACATAGTCTTCCATATTAGCATCTATGAATTCATCATCATTGGTGAAAGTATATGATAAGTACTGGTCCGGGAATTATTCTCATAAAACTATTCGCTCTTTCATCATTTATCCCAATACTTATACCCTGTGTAGTATTAGCAGACCAACTATACATGTCTTGACCATCGTCACCATATCGGAATTCAATTTCATTTGTCCCTTCATATAACCATACCTGGAACTTCAAATGAAAATCTCCAGACTGAAATGAAAGGTCGTAAAATTCAATTTTCAATGTTCTGTTTGGTGCAGAGCCGGTTAAATCATACCTTATACCTCCTCCTGTGTTGCAGGACCAGATCATCCCAAAATGGTGCAAGAATTAACTTTCTTGTTGGACTATCCAGATAGTTTTTATAAGATTCCTCATTCCAATGTAATCTTTGTCTAATGTTACAAAACCATTTGTACAGACCTTAAATGAATCATAAGGCTGAAAATTATAAACAAAAGTAAATCCAATCGGAATAGAGGCAGACAATCCTTCATCTCTATAAGTATAACCTGAATTAACATCTACATTTAAAGGGATTGTATCTGTTGAAAGAGAGGTGTATGTATTTCCTGTACTATGTGAAAAAGTATAACATGGGCCGGTCTGGGCAAAACTAAATACCGGAAAAAATAAACTTGCAAAAAATAAGATTTTAAGCTTTATACTGTTTTTTTTTATCAGTTTAATCAGGTAAAATTTTATCATAATTTTTTGTTTGAAGTTTGTATTTGTTTTCAATAAAATGTATAACCCATTTTTATCTTTTTTGTTTGTGAAAATTTAAGCATTTATGCTGAGATTACAAAAAAATAATCTCTCCTTAGTATCGTAATTTTAAGGGAAACTAACCTTTAACTTAGTTTTTTGTCTAACAATAAATTGATTGAGTAAATGAAACTGTATAAATCCTGATTTTCACTTCGCTTATCAGGATGCCTGCCCGGCGGCGTTAGATAGGAATTAAGTTTACTGGTCTTCCTGTTTTTTGTTTTTGAGAAATCACAGTGTTTTTCATGAGATCCCGATATACGCTTTGCTTATCGGGATAAGTTCGACTAATTGAATTCGGTTCGTTTCACTCCTGAAAAATGTTTGTGTGTAAAATAGGAGATCCTGAAACTCGTTCCTCGTTCGGGATGCCTGTCTGTAGCAGACAGGAATTCGACTAATTATTTATTTTCATTTCGGTTTGCTATTAGATAATTAGATTTTTCTGGATGAGATCCCGATTTCACTTCGCTTATCGGGATAAGTTCGACTAATTGAATTCGGTTCGTTTTACTCCTGGATAGTAGTTTTTTTATAAAGATCCCGATAAACTGTCGTTATCGCATGAATTCGACCAAATCTTTTCAGTTCATTTCATTTCTGAAAAGATGGTCTCATTCACTTTCCGATACAGAAATTCTTAAAGATATGACCCAGAACTTCATGTGTAGTTATTTCTCCGGTTATTTCACCTAAATAGTGCAGACATTCACGAATATCCTGGGCAAGAAAATCTCCGGTTATTCCTGAATCGATTCCGTTTAAAACACGTACAATTGCTTCGTGGGCACTTTTCAAAATTTCATAATGACGCGCATTGGTAACAATCACATCTTCCTGGCCCGCAGCATCAAAATCAATTACATTAATCATTAAATCAATTAACTGATCGAGATTTTGTTTCTTTTCAGCAGAAATAAATGCTATTCTCTCGTTGTCAGCCAGATCAATAACTTCTAATTGCTGAATAGTTTGCTGTAACCCTGTATCTATTTTATTTGCTACAATTGCTAATGTCTGTGCATCAGTTATTCTTTTCCTTATTTTAGAAATTCTCTCAAAAATAACAGGGTAGGGGTTGTTTGTATCAACAACCAGTAAAACCACTTTAGCCTGTTCCAGTTTGCTGTAACTTCGTTCAATACCGAGATTTTCAATGCGGTCCTCCGTTTCACGAAGTCCGGCAGTATCAAAAAAACGAAAAGCTGTGCCGTGAATATTAACCACATCTTCAATAACATCGCGTGTGGTGCCATGAATATCGGATACGATAGCTTTATCCTCATTTAAAAGTGCATTTAGCAGGGTTGATTTACCAACATTTGTTTCGCCAATAATTGCAACCGGAATACCATTTTTAATCGCATTTCCCAACTGAAATGAATTTTTTAATTTGCGCAACAACAACTCTATTTTCTCTGTTAATTTCCGAAGTTCAATGCGGTTGGCAAATTCCACATCTTCTTCACTGAAATCAAGTTCCAGTTCAATCATTGCAGTGAAATGCAGCATTTGGTCCCGCAAATTTCCAATCTCTCTTGAAAAACCACCACGCATTTGATCAATGGCCAATTTGTGAGCTGCAGCATTTGTTGAAGCAATTACATCAGCAACGGCTTCTGCCTGCGACAAGTCCATTTTCCCATTTAAAAAAGCTCTTTGCGTAAATTCCCCAGGCAATGCCATTCGTGCCCCATTTTCAATCAGCAGTTCAAGAATCTTCTGCTGAATATAAACAGAGCCATGACAGGAAATTTCCACTATATCTTCCCCTGTAAATGAATTGGGTGCTCTGAACAAAGCAACAACAACTTCATCAACAACCTGATTGTCTGGTGTTATTATTTTTCCAAAGTGGATTGTATTTGCAGGCTGTGCGCTTAATTTCTTTTTTTTATCAGGACTAACAAAAATCATTTCAGTAATTTCAATTGACTTAATCCCGGAAAGGCGAATAACGGCAATTGCCCCAACTCCTGGCGAAGTTGAAATAGCGCATATAGTTGATTGATCAATCATTACCAGTAAATTATATCAAACTAAAATACAAAGAAACAGTATTCTTTGAATAGTTTGGTTTCAGCGGGACAAAAAGAAAGAGATAAGATTTTAATTTTTTAGCTATTTATGCAATTTTTCTCAACTGTTGCAACTCTGTGACAATCTTTGCAGGTTGAAAATCTTCATCAGCATATTTAAAAATTAATTTTTCCCAGCTTTTTTTATATCTAATAATTTGAGGTAGTTTTTTATTGGTAATTACCCTTTTCTTGATTACAGGAATTCCCTGTTTCACCATTTCTTTATAAAGCTTAATGGTAACATTTATAACCTCTCCGTTATAATATTCTCTTGAATACTTTTGGCTGTTAATATAAGTTTTGCATCTCATACCGTGATTTATCAAAAATTGAGAGATGCCGATTTCCCAAAGTTCAATCACTTTTTTTCTGAGCTGTTTTTTGTTGGGTTCCGAAACCAATTGCTGAAAATCGATCTGATTCAAAAAAGATGGAAGAAGTGCTATTGCTCTTTCATTAAAAACAAGGAAGTGGCTTTGTACATGATAAAACTTCGTAAACTGTGTTTCTTTGGGTTTTTGCCAGGAATCTACCAAACCCCAAAAATCCGTATCCTGACTGTTTCCCCAATTCAAATAGAAAGCTTAAACTTCCAAAAATAATGTTAGAATCGTTTATACAGGCAATTTGTTTATAATCTTGAAAATCAATGATTTGGAATGCTTTAAAAAACATACCAAAATCATAACCTTCGTTTTCTATAAGCAAAGTTTTTATTTCGGAATCAGCAATCTCAGAAATATTATTAACTGCTCTTTTATTGGTCACTACCAAAATCTCATCAAAATAATTTTTGAGTTCATTGATATAAACAATGACATAAAAAGGTATAAAATCACCTTCATAATAATGAGAGAAAATGCATAATTTCTTCTTGTTTCTGTCTTCCACTTTCATTTCTCTACTTCATAAAATAACCTGAGATCCAGATAATCTTCTATTTCAGAGGCCGATAATACAAAACAAAAACAAGACCGGGGTCCTTTTTGAATATTAAACCTGCAGAAAAAAGATAAATTTATAATTTCTTAATTTTATTACTTTTGCAACGTTTAATCGAAAACTTAAATTCAATAGTATGAAACTTCTGGAAGGAAAGACCGCAATCGTAACAGGCGCGTCGCGCGGAATTGGTAAAGCAATTGCCATTAAATTTGCACAAGAAGGCTGCAACATTGCGTTCACTGATCTTTTTAACGATGATAATATGAAAGCAACCGAAGCAGAACTAAATGCTTTGGGAGTAAAAGCCAAAGGTTATGCTTCGGATGCCAGTAAATTTGATGATACGGATAGAGTAGTAACAGAAATAGTTGATGATTTCGGTCAGGTTGATGTTTTGGTGAATAATGCAGGAATTACCAAGGATACTTTGCTTATGCGGATGACTGAAGAACAGTGGGATGCGGTTATTAATGTCAATCTAAAATCGGTTTTCAATTTTACCAAGGCGGTTCAGAAAACCATGTTAAAACAACGGTCAGGTTCAATCGTTAACTTAAGTTCTGTTGTTGGAGTTAGTGGAAATGCGGGGCAGGCTAACTATTCAGCATCGAAAGCCGGTATAATTGGTTTTACCAAATCAATTGCACGCGAACTTGGCTCTCGTGGAATCCGTTCCAATGCAATCGCACCTGGTTTTATCATTACTGAGATGACTGCAAGAATTCCGGAAGATGCCCGAAAAGCATGGGAAGCATCAATTCCCATGAAAAGGGGAGGCACACCAGAAGAAGTGGCTGGAGTAGCTACTTTCCTTGCATCTGATCTTTCATCATATGTCAGCGGACAGGTAATTACTGTTTGTGGTGCAATGAACACCTGATTTTTTAAACTTTTCAAAGCCAATGCGAAACAATAAAATACTCTCAATCATTATCGTTTTTTTTCTGGTAATTGGGTTGTGGAGTTATTTTTCCGGTCTTTATATTGATGTAACCCGCGACGCCGGGAAATATGCTACAGTTGCTAAAGAAATTTATCAGCATGGCAATTTTATTAATCTCACGGTACACGGTGAAGCTTACGATCAAAAACCACCCATGTTGTTTTGGCTTGGTGCGGCAGGCTTTTCTGTTGGACATATTTCAAATTTCTGGTTCAAATTTCCGGTATTTTTACTGGTTTTAATGGGCTTCTACTGGGCCTTTAAACTTGGTGAAAGCTTGTATAACAAGAAAATAGGTTTACTTACAGCATTTCTGGTTTTTTCATCATTTATTTATTCGTTGTACAGCATGGATATCCATACTGATACACCTTTGCAGGCATTTGTAACTTTGGCTTTGTGGCAATTATTCGAGTTTATTAAGACGGGAAAAAACAGGCATTTCATTTGGGGATTTATTGCCATTGGTCTGTCCATGCTGAGCAAGGGACCGCTTGGGGCGGCAATTCCGGCTTTTGCTGTGGTTGGACATTTGTTATTTAAAAAAGATTTTAAACGCTTACTCGATTACCGGTGGTATGTTGGAATATTAATAGCACTAGTTGTTGTAAGTCCAGCGTTAATAGGCTTAATGGACCAGTTTGGATGGAACGGGCTATATTTCTTTTTCTGGGAAAATATGGTAGGACGAATAACAGGATCATACGTAAGTACAGTAAATGCTCCGATGTTTTATGTCCATAACCTGTTTTATCAGTTGCTTCCATGGAGTATCCTGTTTTTCTTCGTTGTATTCATCGATATCAGGAACCTGATAAGAAACAGGTTTCGCACAGCCGAATATTTTACATTTACCGGTATTTGGATCTACTTTATAATTCTGAGTGCTTCTGACAGTCAGTTGCCAAATTACATTTTTACGGTTGTTCCGTTGATGGCTGTTCTTATGGCGAAATGGATTTATTTTGCGGTAGAGGAAAATTCGCGAATGATTAAGTTATTTTTCACTGTTCAGAATGTTGTTATGGCATTATTATGGGCAGGTGTTTTTGTTATTTCACTTTACCTTTTTCCAGGTGTAAAATTATTTTACTGGATTATTCTTTTGGTTGCAGCAATGTCAACAGTTTACGTATTTACAAATGTAAACAATCGTTTAATCCGGCTGCTGGCGCCATCTTCCGTTATTTTTTTTAGTCTGGTATTATTGTTGAATATACATGTTTATCCATATATATTCAGCTTTCAGGCCCCACCGAAAGCTGCACGATATTTCACTGAAAATGCAGCAAAAAATGACCGGTTATATAATTATAAGTACGGCCAGTACGAGCTGTTTTTTTACAGTGAACCAGAAGCTATTCAACTCTTATTTAGCTATGATAAAATGAAAGCAGTAGCCGGGAAAAAAGGAAACTGGATTTTTACAAACAAACTTGGGTACGATGAGATTATCAACGAGTTGAATTTGAAACCCGATACGGTACTTCAATTTCAGCATTTCAACTTAAACAGGGGAGCCCAGTTTATTTTACCATCGAACAGGGAAAAATCGCTTCATCCGATGTATCTTATTCGTTTCTGATGAAAAACATCAAAAAAGAAAATAGCACTATCAGGATATACAGTTTTTATTATAAAGAAACCGAAATTCCTATTTCCAATGCTATTTATATCCCTGTAATGGCAGGAAACAATTCAAAAAAACTAAACAAAAATTTTATTGGAGATGATACAGGAGAATCTATTTCAGAAAAAAACGATTATTACAGCGAACTAACAGGGTTATACTGGGTTTGGAAAAATACCCGGCAGGAAATAGTTGGAAGTTGTCATTACAGGCGTTACTTTACAACAAGAAATTACCCGTTAGGACACCGGTTACAAGCAATTACCTTATCGAAAACCTGGTTTTATAAGAAAAGAGCAGGGATAATTTATACGCAAAAAATTGACAAATTCAGGGATCGCATTTTGAATGAAACTGAAATTGCGGAAATCATGCAAAAATACGATGTTATTTTGCCTAAAAAACGTGAATTCAGATATAGTATAAAAGAACATTACAGAAAATACCACGACCTGAACGATCTCAAAATAGTTGAAGAGGTAATAAAATCAAAGAGTCCGGAATATTTAGATGACTTTCACAAAACACTAAATAGTAACTGGCTGTACGTTAATAATATGTTTATCGTAAAAAACAGGGAATTTAATCAACTAATGGAATGGCTTTTTGATATTCTGTTTGATTTCGAAAACAGGGTTGACACCCAAAATTATAAAGGTTATCAAAAAAGGATTTTTGGTTTTATAAGTGAACGACTTATAACTGTTTGGCTTAATCATCAGGACTTAAGAATTAAAGAATTGCCTGTTATCTATTTTAAAAAACTGAAATATATATCATAAAACAATCTCTTCAAAAAATCAGCAATTATTCTGTTTTTGATATCAAATTTGATTTCATGTCTCAAAATTATTCCTTAAATTGTAGTTTACACAATGAGGTCTAAAATCAATTTTAATGTTTAATAAATCAATTGCTTACCGACTAAGCATTTATATCTCACTGGCAGTTATAGGGGTTTTTATGGCCTTCATTATCGTAATATTCCTTTACAACCAGAAAATTGTTATAAGATCCATTGAAAATGAAGCTAGTAAAATAAGTACGGAAACAATTGGGTTAGTACAGCGACAATTAAATTCAACACAAAGCATTACTAATAACCTGGCAGAACAAATACTTTACTATGCGGAACATAATACTGCTGAATCGCTTCTCCAATCAATGATGGAAAAGTATTCCTATTTGAATGCTATTTCTGTTAATATTGATCATGATGAAAATTTACCTCCAATATTAAATTATGACTATTCCATTTTCCGTAGTTTGGATTCACTTGAATATAGCAGTGGAAATGAAAAAATATTTCATTGTGAAATAGAAAGGGAAATTTTTGAAAATCAGGAGTTAAAGAAAGAACCGGGCTGGTCAAAAGCTTATCAATGTGGTGAAAATGGTAATCAAATGATTTCCTATTATTTACCGATTGAATTAACAGTAAACAAAGAATCTGCAAAAAGTGTAGGATATGTGATTTGTGAGTTATCACTGAAGACATTAAACGATACAATAAATAATATGAAAATAGGGAAGAACGGTTTCGCATTTTTAATAAATGGAAATGGTACTTTTCTTACACATCCAAAAAAAGAATGGGTATTCAACCGCAATATTTATTCTATACCCAAAAAGAGTTATGATTCGAGCAAAACAGATATTAAAAAGATTTTAAAGGAAAAACTGTCTGGCTCACTGGTTGGTTATCCCGAATATTTAAATTACCAAAAATGTTGGGTACATTATACTCCTGTCATGAAGACCGGGTGGCTTTTACTTGTACTGGTTCCATATGATGAATTATACTCGCCGTTATATGCTCTTATTTTGAGAATGTTATTTTTCGTCGTATTAGGGATCCTGGTCATCTTTTTTATTGTTTCCTACATATCAAATAAGCAAATTCAACCTTTAAGTAAGGTAACCACCCAGCTCAAAAGATTCAGTAGTTTATCAGGAGAAACTAAATCAACTACACTGAATGAGGTTAAAATGGTTTCTGAAAGCCTGAATTATCTGAGGGCCTGGTATGAAAAATTTAAAATTGATCAATTCCAGGAGGAAAAACTTAATTCGCAGCGAAAACAGGATTTGTTGGAAGCTTCCGAAATACAGATGAGCTTAATTAATACTGATTTTTCGGAATTTAAATTACGTAGCGACCTTGATTTATTTGCTGTTTATAAGCCGGCAAAAATTGTTAGCGGAGACTTGTTCGATTTCTTTTTTATAGATGATGATAATTTGTTTTTTACCATCGGAGATGTTTCAGGGAAAGGTATTTCAGCCGCCTTTTTTATGAGTGTTGCGCAAACCATCATCAAAGGAAACGCAAAACTCAGAGAGCCGGAGAAAATTGTATTCAGTGTCAATAATGAATTAACAACAGCCAATCAGCACCAATTCTTTCTCACCTTGTTTTTAGGAGTACTGAATGTTAAAACCGGGGTTTTAAAATATTGTAATGCTGCACACACTTCAACGGTCATATTAAAGTCAAATAGCGCTATTGTTGAATTAAGCCAGTCTCACGGTTTGCCGCTTGGATTGTACCCCGATAAGATTTATGGTGAAGCCTCTTTACAACTGGAACCGAGATGATACGATTTGGCTTTTTACCGATGGAGTTACAGAATTACAGGATGAAAAGAAAGCTCAGTTCGGCAAAGAACAATTACATAATGAATTAAAATTGCTGTCTAATAAAACTCCAAAAGATATTGTTGAAAGCATGGAAAATGTATTAGCAGATTTTAGAGGGAAAGTATCACAATCTGATGATATTACGATGATGGCCATTAATTATAAATCCAAAAAAAAGGCCTGATAAACAGGCCCTTACTATTATTTACTCAATTCTTTTTTCTTAGACAAAATTCGCATCTGAAGTTTTTCATTCTTTCTTGTCAAATCCTACTGAAATTGTATCGCCCTCGGTAATTGAAGCTTTAATTATGATCTCTGCCATTTCATCTTCGAGATACTTTTGAATTGCTCTTTTAAGTGGTCGCGCACCAAATTGCGGATCGTAACCTTTTTCAGCAATAAAATCTTTTGCAGCAGGCGATATTTTCAATTTGTAATTTAACGATTCCACACGTTTGTAAAGATCCTTAATCTCAATATCAATAATTTTGTGAATTTGTTTCTTCTCTAATTGATTAAACATGACCACATCATCAATTCGATTGAGAAATTCAGGAGCAAATGCTTTTTTTAGTGCTTTCTGAATAATATACTTAGCTTGTTCGTTTTCCTGTTCAGGATTTCTTTGGGTATTGAACCCAACTCCCTGTCCAAAGTCCTTTAACTGTCGTGACCCGATATTTGAGGTCATAATAATGATCGTATTTTTAAAATCGACATTTCTTCCGAAACTGTCGGTTAAACGGCCTTCGTCGAGTAGCTGTAATAATAAGTGGAAAACATCCGGGTGCGCTTTTTCAATCTCATCCAGTAAAACTACTGAATAAGGCTTTCTGCGCACTTTCTCAGTCAATTGGCCACCTTCTTCGTAACCAACATATCCGGGAGGTGCACCTACAATTCTTGAAACTGAAAATTTCTCCATGTACTCGCTCATATCAATCCGGATTAACGAATCAATACTATCGAAAGAGGTAGGTTGCCAAAACTTTTGCCAATTGAGTTTTTCCAACGCCTGTAGGCCCCATAAAGATAAATGAACCAATTGGGCGATTTGGATCTTTCAATCCTGCCCGGTTTCGTTGAATTGCTTTAACAATTTTAGCAATAGCTTCATCCTGACCAATTACTTTGCCTTTCAGGTCCTGGGCCATGTTCATCAACCGTTTCCCTTCAGCTTGAGCAATCCGCTGAACCGGAACACCTGACATCATGGCAACAACTTCTGCTACCTTGTGTTCGTCAACAACTTCACGGTGATTGATCAATTCTTTTTCCCAGTTATCTTTTTCTTTTTCCAGTAATTGTAAAAAGTTTTTTTCTTTATCTCGATAGTTGGCAGCCAGCTCAAACTTCTGGCTTTTCACCGCATTTATCTTCTCTTCCTTAATTTTTTCTATTTTCTCTTCCAGCTTTAAAATGCTTTCCGGAACGTTGATATTGGAAATATGTACCCTTGAACCGACTTCATCCAAAGCATCAATAGCTTTATCAGGTAAATAACGATCAGCTATATATCTCGCTGTTAATTTCACACAACTTTCAATAGCTGCAGGTGTGTAAATCACATTATGATGATCTTCATACCTGCTTTTGATATTATTCAGAATTTCAATGGTTTCTTCAACCGAAGTAGGATCAACCATTACTTTCTGAAAACGTCTTTCGAGTGCCCCGTCTTTTTCAATGTGTTGCCGGTATTCATCAAGGGTAGTGGCACCGATACACTGAATATCGCCGCGTGCTAACGCAGGTTTTAGCATATTTGCAGCATCCAGAGATCCTGTTGCTCCACCAGCACCAACAATAGTGTGAATTTCATCGATGAATAAAATAACATTATTTACTTTCGCCAGTTCGTTCAATATCGCTTTCATGCGTTCTTCAAACTGTCCGCGATATTTTGTTCCTGCAACAATTGAAGCAATATCGAGACTAACGACACGTTTGTCAAATAATATCCTGGATACAGTTTTATTAACAATGCGCAAGGCCAAACCTTCCGCAATAGCCGATTTTCCAACCCCGGGTTCACCAATAAGTATCGGGTTATTTTTCTTGCGCCGACTTAAAATCTGGGCCAAACGTTCAATTTCCCTCTCTCTTCCGACAATGGGATCCAGACTATTCTCTTCAGCCAATTTGGTAATATCAATGCCAAAATTATCAAGAACCGGAGTATCCGATTTAGTCGGAATACCTTTTTTCTGCCCCGGGGCCCCCAAAGAAGAACCTTTTGGATATCCTTCTTCATTTTCTTCGTCTTCTCCCTCCGGAAAATCCGATTTAGCCTCAATCTCTTTATAGTCCTGAATTTGTGCCCGAACCACATAATAATTAACTCCGTACTCAACTAATATTTGTGTTACAATACTGTCGTGATCTTTTAAAATAGCAAGTAACAAGTGTCCGCTATTTACGGTAGGACTTTGGAATGAACGGGCTTCCAAGTAAACGAGTTTAAGTGTTTTCTCAGCAGATTTTAACATAACAATGTCAGCCCGCTGATCTACAACACGGTCGGTCTTTATCTTTTTTTCAATGATTTCTTTGATTTCATTTAAAACGATACCCAGATTTTCAAGTATGTCAGTAGCCATACCTTCTCCATCCCTCAAAATCCCCAGAAACAGATGTTCCTGCCCGATATAGTCATTTCCTAACCGAATTGCTTCTTCGCGACTATATCCGATTATATCCTTTATTCTCGGTGAAAACTGTGAATCCATATAATTAATTCAAAAATTTTGATACCAATGAACAAAAATTATTCCTAACTATCCAAACGACTAAATTACTTAAAATTCACCTCTTATTTTACCGTAACCATCAGAAGTTATCAAAATAATAGTATGCCGACTGAATTATTGACAGTTGAAATGTTAATATCTTCTCGTTACGGAGATGTTAATTCAGCTTAAAAAGTGCCCTTTTGACAGATCATTTTACTATTTTTGTTCGTCATTTTAAAATTCTAAAAAATCGATAAAAAACGAATATAAATGGTTGAAGGTGAAAAGATTATTCGGATAAACATAGAGGAGCAAATGAAGTCGGCCTACATCGATTATTCGATGTCGGTAATTGTTTCAAGGGCGTTACCTGATGTTAGAGATGGATTAAAGCCGGTTCATCGCCGGATTCTTTACGGAATGAATGAACTGGGTATGTACTCCAATCGTCCATATAAAAAGTCAGCAAGAATTGTAGGAGAGGTTTTGGGGAAATATCATCCTCATGGTGATTCATCGGTTTATTTTGCCATGGTACGTATGGCACAGGAATGGTCGATGCGATATCCTCTGATTGATGGTCAGGGAAATTACGGTTCGGTTGATGGCGACAGTCCTGCAGCAATGCGATACACAGAAGCAAGAATGGCCAAAATAGCCGAACTGATGCTCGCCGATTTGGATAAAAATACGGTTAATTTTCAACCCAATTTTGATGAATCGCTTTCTGAACCGACGGTTTTGCCTACCAGGATACCGCAATTGTTAATAAATGGAACATCGGGAATTGCGGTTGGAATGGCAACCAACATGCCACCGCATAATCTGGCAGACACTATCGATGCAATCATTGCCTATATCGATGACAAGGAAATTGATATTCAGGATTTAATAAAAATCGTTATTGCTCCGGACTTTCCGACAGGTGGTATTATTTACGGATACCAGGGCGTTCAGGAAGCATATGAAACCGGTCGGGGACGGATTGTAATACGCGGAAAAGTTCAGATTGAAAATGATGGAAATCGCGAAAAAATTGTTGTTACTGAGATTCCATACATGGTTAACCGTGCAGAAATGATCCAGAAAACTGCAGAACTGGTAAACGACAAAAAAATTGAAGGTATTTCGAACGTTAACGATGAGTCGGACAGGGAAGGGATGCGCATTGTTTATGACATCAAACGCGATGCCATGAGTAATGTAGTTTTAAATAAACTTTACAAATATACGCAGCTTCAGACTTCTTTCAGTGTTAATAATATTGCTTTGGTACATGGGAGACCAAGAATGCTAAATCTGAAAGAACTGATCCATTATTTTGTTGAACACCGGCACGACGTAGTGACGCGTCGTACAGAATATGAACTTGATCAGGCTGAAAAACGTGCTCACATACTTCAGGGGTTGATAATTGCCAGTGATAATATCGACGAAGTAATTGCTTTGATCAGAGCTTCGTCAACTCCGGATGATGCCCGTGAAGGTTTGATGGAAAGATTTGAACTTACCGATATTCAGGCACGTGCAATTGTTGAGATGCGATTACGCCAGCTTACTGGTCTTGAACAGGACAAGCTTAGACAGGAATATGAAGATATCATGAAAATGATAGAATATTATAAAAATATTTTAGGTGACGTTTCTCTTCGTATGGAAATTATTAAGGAAGAATTGCTGGAAATCAAGGGAAAATACAGTGAAGGCAGAAGATCGGAACTGGTACCGAATGCAGAGGAATTTAACCCTGAAGATTTTTATGCCGATGAAGACATGGTAATTACCATCTCGCATTTAGGATATATTAAAAGGACACCGCTTACTGAATTCAGGACACAAGGCAGAGGAGGTATTGGATCGAAAGGGGGAACTACGCGTGATGAAGATTTTCTGGAGCATATATTTATCGCTTCCATGCACAACACTATTTTGCTATTCACTGAAAAAGGAAAATGTTTTTGGCTGAAAGTTTATAGCATACCGGAAGGAACCAGAGCATCCAAAGGACGTGCTATTCAGAATATTCTGAACATTGAACCTGATGACAAGGTACTCACATTTATTAATGTAAAAACACTTGCTGATCAGGACTTTATAAACAATAACTATATTATCCTTGCTACTAAAAAAGGTATTATCAAGAAAACGACCCTTGAAGCTTATTCAAGACCGCGTCAGAATGGTGTAAATGCCATTACTATTAAAGAAGGTGACCAGTTGCTTGAAGCACGTCTTACGAACGGTAAGAGTGAAGTAATGCTTGCTGTTCGTTCAGGAAAAGCTATTCGATTCCACGATGAAATAGTACGCCCTATTGGTAGAACTGCCTCCGGAGTGCGAGGAATCAGATTGGGTCATAAAGACGACGAAGTGATTGGCATGGTTTGTGTTCAGGATGACAATGAAGACATTTTGGTAATCTCTGAAAACGGATACGGAAAACGTTCTAAGATAGACGATTACAGAATAACAAACAGGGGAGGCAAGGGTGTTAAAACCATCAATATAACAGAAAAAACCGGTGACTTAATTGCCATAAAAAGTGTATCCGACGATAACGATTTAATGATCATTACTCAACACGGGCTGACCATTCGTTTGGCAGTAAGTTCAATTTCTGTGTTGGGCAGAGCAACACAGGGAGTAAGGGTAATTAATCTTCGTACTGATGATCGGATTGCTTCGGTAGCACGAGTGGAAATAGATGAAGAGGAAAATGAAAGTACAGACGAAGAAAATGTTGAGAATAAAGAAAATAACTCAGAACAGGAATAAATTGTTTAATAATGAAATTCCTGTTTGAATAAAAAGTGTAAAAATATATTTTTGTAGCAAATTTTTAAATCACAGAAAAATGAAAAAAGCAACTATTTTACTGGCCATTGTTGTATTTACTATTTCAGCAACATTTGCTCAGAAAGGTAAGGTATCAACTGCCCGAAATTTAAAAGATACTGGTAAATTGGATCAGGCGTTGGAAACGATTAACGAAACAATTGATCCAAATAATCCAAAATCAGAGAAAACAGTTGACTGGCCGGACACCTGGGAAGTTAGGGGAGAAATATACCAGGCTATTGCACAATCAAAAGATCCGAATATTAAAAAATTAAGCGATGATCCGCTGACAGTGGCATTGGATTCTTATAAAAAAGCGCTTGAGTTGGACACCAAAAAGAAAAATAGTAACAGCCTTAAAATAAAGCTGACATTACTAACCAATGATTTAACCAACCAGGCAGTTGAGGCATTTCAGAATGAAAACTATAAAAAAGCTTTATCTTCATTCGAACAAGTACTTGATATTCAGAATATTGATGTCATAAAAGCTGATAATCCTGATGCTGTAGATACAGTAATAATTTTTAACACCGGACTTGCTGCTTATAACGCAGAAGATTATGACAAGGCTATAAAATATTATGGCGAAGCTGCAAAATACGGATACAATGGTGCACGTACATACGGCTTACTATCGAATGCTTATATGGAAAAGAAAGATACAACCGGAGCATTAAATGTACTGAAAGAAGGTTTTGAAAAATACCCAAATGATCAAACCGTATTGGAAAGTATGATTCAGATTTATATTGATTTAAATAAAACTGATGAAGCAATGAAATACCTTCAGATGGCCATTGAAAAAGATCCATCTGTGGCACGTTATCGTTTTGCCCAGGGTCGTTTATATGAAAATTTAGGTAAAGACGATGAAGCAATTAAAACGTATGAAAAATGTATCGAAATAGATCCGACATTTTTTAATGCATATTATAATTTGGGAGCACTGTATTATAATAAAGGTGTAAAACAAATTGATATTGCCAAGGAAGTTCCCGCAAACGAAAATGCAAAATATGAAGCCGAAATGAAAAAAGCTGATCAATGGTTTGAAAAATCATTCCATATATGGAAAAATGTCAGCGAACTACAACCAGATGATCACAGTACATTGGAATCGCTAAAAAACTTATATTACCGCATGCAAAAAATGGATAAATACAACGAAATCTTGAAAAATTAGGACAGTAAAAATTATATATATCTAAAAGGAGAGGTCAAACCTCTCCTTTTTAATTAAATATATTATTTATCATAATATCAATTATAGGACAAACGTATTTATATCATATTTTGGAATACTTGGCATATTACGCCCAGCTCTGCTGGTTTGCATAAAATCAGTTATCGCGACGGTAATGTCCGATATCGGTAAAGATTTTATGTAAAAGTTTATACAGTAGTTCTTCACGAAAAGTTTTTCCTATAATTCAATATTATGTCTGCGCTCATTCTTCGCTTGCCTTCGCCAATCCCTCAGGTAAATAAAACGCACCAGCCGACGCTTTTTAAATTGTGCTATTCTGAATAACTGTGCTAAAAAATATTTTTATGCGATTCTCAGAGAGTTTAATATTCGTGCTTCCTGGATGGTTTTTCCTATAATTCGACACTATATTAAATAGCCGCGCGGCTAACGCACATTTCCATCGCACATCAGCCGCACAGCTATAAATACAAAATCCCTCCCTAAAAAAGTTTTTAGCTGTTGAGCATTCCAAATTCATGTTTTGTACTAATTATCCGCAACAGTACAACAATTTCTAAATCTATTCTATTTAACATAATTGATTTATCAATAGAAATTGCTATACACTTGCTTTGTCTGGTTTTCCAATGATTTTAGAATTATTTGTCCTCGTGCCGGACTGGCATTCACTTTTCTTCTTGATGAGAAAAGTAAACAAAAGAATCAAGAAAATTTAATGCTTCAGCCCACATTCCAACGCCGGCCCGCGCCAAATTTTCAGGCTAACACATTATTTTTTTACTTGACAGAGATTATTTAATAAAATAACAGTACTTATCTTAATTGTTTTGATATTTAAGTTTTAAATTTGAACTTATGCCATTACTACAGAATATGCCGCAGATAATTTTTCCTCAAGCTGATCTACAAGCTTTTGGATTAGTATGGCAAGCAAACAATCAGAGTCTTTCTCGAACTCCTCCTAATTCATCAGCTCAGTTGGGTGCGTTAGTTGATACTCATGTAGGAAATTCATTAGCAGTTATGCTTGGAAACATTCCTATCATAACTCCAAGTAAAAATGATCTTTCGCCTAGTCAAAATGATTGTGTTGAAGTTGGTCCAGTTAGAGTAGTTGGAGGGATAAGACCTCAAAATTTTGACGTTGGGTACCGTCCAGATGGAATTAGAATTGCGTTTGATAGTAAAACACTGAATGATTTGAATAGCGTGCGTAAAAATTACCAAAATATGATTAATGATCTTGGAACTGAAGCTACTACTGTTCATGCCAGATTTCCTTATGCAGTTGTTGGTTTTATTATATTAATTCCAAGACCATGTTTAGTTTCACCTCAACGAGAAAATATTAAAGATACTTTGGAAAGGATAACTGAAAGAAATTCACCGTTAGATAGCCTACACAAAGCTGAAGTAATATCATTAGCAGTATGGGACCCTTTAACCGGTCAAATTGACCAAAATTGGCCGCCACAAAATTCAAATCTTCGAATCGAAAAATTTTCTGATATTCTTTCTTCTATATATGCGGAAAGGTATAAAGGATTACCACCTCACCAGTAATCTAAAAGTATTCAAATGAGAAGTAATAATCATTAACTTTTTGTTTTTACTATATTATTTACGATTATTCCTTCTATCGGATAATTTTCTCCAAATTGCCCTTAATGTTTGTACTTCTTCTTGAGTGAACTTGTGCTTTTTGATCAGTAGCTCTTGGTCAATAATATCAAGCACCTTTTCAATTTCCCGCTTTCGGATTAATCGGTCTATTTTATTAAAATCAACTTCAATATTTTTCAGAACTGGTATTCTGATTTCTTCTACCTCAGTTGGTTCAAAGGTCATTACTCCCCCACCGTAACTTCTTCCCGTAATTTCAGAAAAAGCAAAACTAAGAGAATTCAGAAATAATACAGTAGCTAATTGCTTATTGACATTCTCTTTGAATCTTACTCTGTGAACAGTGTCGGTTGAAGATTAACCGGTTTCATTCACTGCTAACTTAGGATAATTGCCTACCTGTCTCAAAGCAAAACCATCAGGAGACCATAAAGAAGGAGTTATATACCAGCGTTTTCTTATTCTACACTTATACCCGGTATGAAATCCTTTGGATTCTCCATACTTAATGTACTCTTTGGCACTCTTTTGGTAGTTCCTCAAAGTCCACATTAGGTGGAATAAATAAGTGTATTGACTGACCAGTTTTAGAGTTCTCTTTAAAGATCCTTTTCAGAAAAGGTAATCCCCTTGATCTGGTTCGATTTGCTGACAACTGGAATGGTATGTTTTTCTAAATTCCATTTTTTTACCTGTGTTTCATCCAACATGAAAAATTCATTTCGTCCAGTCACTAAACCAACATCTATATCAAGAATTTTGCTGCATGGAACAATTCTTTTATCGTTCTTTAGTCGTTTTAGTAAGTTGATTTCTTCTTCTGATAAAAAATACTTTGTCCACTTTTCAGTCGAATGATCTATAGGCTTCACATTTGAGCCATTAATCTCTTTAAAATCAATTGCGTTTAAATCTTCCAGATTCTCACATTCAATTACACGAATCCCTTTGTTTTTAGCTGTTTTCTTTTCACAAAGGAGCAATACAACTTCTTGTTGGATATTCTTAAAACAAGTTTTTTAAAAAAGCAATAGTGATTCTGTCAAAGAAATTAGATAGGAATACACGCGTCTCTGCTGCGTATTTAACCTGAAAGAGTTCAGCCGGAATTACCATTCCGAGCTTTCCTTTAGAGCTTAAAAGAGATGCTGAAATAACCAGGAACGGAACCCATATATTCGTCAACTTATTGGGATTTTAATCCTAAATCCTGCATCATAGAAATGGCAAGTCCTCTGTTCTTCCGGGAAACTTTGATAACGGATAAAAGGAGGATTGCCTAAAACAGCATCGTATTTATCAACCCCATTTGAATTGAGATAATGGAAAAAATCAGAATTAACAATTGTAGTTGAATTTACGCCCAGCTCATTAGCTCTCAACTTTGCTTTTAGTGATTCTTCTTCTATAAGCTCAACACCTTTTATCCGGTTTTTTAGCCCCTTGTTATCAAAACCAAGTTCCTTAAACCTTAAAATGGCTTCTTCTACAAAATTCCCGTCACCACAAAACGCTGCCAAAACCTTGCCTGTATTTTCATTGATTGCCCATTTGCATAAAAAACGAGCTATTTCTTTTGGTGTATAATAACCGCCTCTAAGCTTTTGAGCATCTATTTTTTCTTTTACAAGTCCCATAATTATTCCTCTTCTGCCGTTAGTTCGTTGGTAAACATTTCATCATGCAATACGGTTTTAAACTCCTCAGCTGTAATTCCGTAAAGCGTATTAATTGATTCAATAAGGGTATTATTCAGCATATCTAATTTTCGTTGAAGCACTACCCTCCTGCTCGATAAACCTCATTATATTGTCCTTTTGTTTTGATCAAGTCTTTTACTGATTTTGTGATTGCCTTGTATAGCTTGATACTTCATCATGGTTGTTTTGATCTATTTCTCGTACAGGGATATTTTCAATGAATTGCTTTCCGTGAGAATAATAAGCTCCTCTAAACTCACTTGCACCAGCTTTTACCATATTTTCAAATAGTGGGTGTGATAAAATTCCCATGAAATACAAAATGTCGTAATTCGAAACATTTACCAATGAGTAATAAGGTCCATTTCCACCTCCAGTGAATTGAACATTTTGTTTATCCAGTGTATAACTTGGTTTAGTTGAAAGCACATGCCAAATAAGTTTTGATGAATCATGAAAGCGGGTTAAACTTTGAGAACGACCAAACTGATACCATTTTGGATCTTTGCCATTGATACTTCTCTTTTCCAATTGCTTCTTGTATCATTTAAATAAGCCCAACAAAGTGGATAATTTTCGTTAAAATATTCTTCGCTGATTGTTTCCGCTTTACCTTCTTCTATCACATAAGGAAAGATAATTTGTGCATTTGGGCTTATCGTATCGAACAAGCCAAAAGATAAATCATAAATACAAGGAAGACAAATGCCCTTTTCGATTTCTTTTCTTTTGCCCATGAAGTTGAAAATGAAAGTGTTTTCTGTTTCCTCTTCAGGAGTGAAAATGTATATTTTATCAGCACTTGTCTGTAACCCAACACATATTTCAGCTAGACTTTTTAATGGTTGTGTTTGATCTGAGTTCAGCTTATCGAAAACAGCTTTTGTTTCAGGTGTTAGAAAAACCCATGGGTCAGTTGTGAAATCGTTTTTTGCATACTCCAAATATCCATTTCCTATTCCCAATATGTCAGGAGTAATTTTTTTAATCCTTTTAAACTGAAACTTCTCTCTGTCTTCTTTTTGAAGAATCAATATCGCGGTATAAGTGGATCGATTGTAAAATCCTATAGTTACCCCAAAATGAATAATCTTTGATAAAATGCATGATTCTGAGATGAATTTTCGTAATGCCTTCCCTCCTTTTATAATGAAAAATTTATTAGGTATGATATATCCAAGGAACCCTGTCGGATTTAATAAGCCAATAGCTCGCTGAATGAAAACATAGTACTTATCTATTGTTTCCTTTTTGGCAACACCAAATCCGGAAATATCATCCTGATAGTATTTAATTTCTTCAGGAGAAAATTTCACCAAATTCTGAATTCTCACATAAGGTGGATTTCCAACAATGGCATCAAATCCATTTGTTTCATTCAAGAATGGGAATTCTGAATTCCATTCAAATGGTTTAACCCTGAACAATAGATGATCGTCTTCCATAGCTTCAGGCATGAATTCATAGAACTTCTCATCAACAAGAGAATTCCCACATTTTATATTATCTTGTAGGCTTGGTAATACTTTGGTAGCATATTGACCAATGAAGTGATCTATTGAAGCACCACTTTCACTTTCCAATAGTTTTAATAACAAACTGAATTCTGTCACCTCTGTAGCATAAGGATTAATATCAACTCCAAAGATGCTTTGCTCTATAACGTTGCGTTTTGCCTTTAAGGTCAACCCGAAAGCATTATCCTGCAACTCATAAATTAATTCCTGGTCGGTAATTCCTTCTTCGATAAACCGTTCAATAGTTGATTTTAAAAGAAAATCATACACTGTAATCAGGAATGTTCCTGAACCACAGCATATATCAGCAATTTTTAGTTCGGCTAACTGAGTTGAATTTTTGCCTTCGACTAGAGAAGTTAGTGTCTCCTTGACTATTTTTCTCCACGATTATTTTTGGTGTAGGAACCACACCATTGGAAGCAACAACCTCCGGTTCGGAAACTATAGAAAGTTGTCGTCCTTCGTCAATAACAACATGAATTTCCAGAAATTTCTCGTAAATCTGGCTAAGAATTTGTCGGATCAACAACCGAAAAATCATAAGGGCTTAGTGGATAATACAGTTCATTGAAAATACCAATAAGTACTTCAGCATCTAACTCGATATTCAATGAAAGATTGTCTTCGATAAAGTTAAAAAGACCGGAATTATACTTTTTATCGGATTGCTTAAAAAGGGCTTTTAACTCTCCAAAATTCTGGATACCTTTTAAAGTTTCATATTTTTCAATAGTTCTGTCTTCGCAAATTCTTAGAAATACGATTCGGTTAAGTAATCGCTGGATCAGGAAGTTAATATCTTCACTTCCAAGTTGCTCATTCAGTTGTACAGCGGATGTAGCTAATCTTCTCCCTTCAGCTTTCTATTTGAGCAAGGAAATAATCATCAAAAGTTTCTCCTACTCTTTCATAGAAACTGAAAACAAATCATCAAGCCGACCTGTTGATGCTGTCTCAAACGAGATAAGGCCATAGAGTTCATCAAATGCATTTGGATAATCTGTAAATTCAAACACCTGGATACGTGCTACTCTTTCATCTTCCTTAGTAGATGGTTTATGCCTACAATCGTATATGATTAAATATTTGAAATTGGTAAGTAGTGAAACGCCAAGATTTGCGTTCCAGCCATAACGTCTGGTCTGAAAAGCTGCTTTTGCAGATTTAGTAATATCTACGTGTGGTTTTTTTGCTTCAACAAATAACTTTCTCAAGTCCTTGAACTCTTAGCGTATAATCGGGGTTTTTCTTCGCTTTTTCATCCTCTACATCAATCGACTCTTCCTGTATGACATCTCGTAAGAATTGATTTTTTCCGGCATCATTATCTACATCCCAACCAAAAGACATCAATAGTGCATCGACAAAGTCATTTCGCAACTGTGTCTCATTGTATTTTGAATCCTTAAATGTCTTTGTAGCCATTCTTGAACGATTCAACCAACTCCGTTATTTGAGCTAAACCTTCTTCTTTTGATATCGCAACTTTAAATGCCATTTGTTATAGTGCTGTATTTGATTTTTTTAAATACTCTATTTTCTGTTCAGCTACTTTAATAGCTTCCATTGCCAAATCTTCGTCTCTTACTTCATAAACAAGACGATCACTTAAATAAGCAACCATCAGTTCACTTTCATCTGCTTCCAAAATGTTTGCGAGCAATTTTATCTGCTCACGAGTAGGTCTTTTATCACCTCTTTCTATTTTACTAAGTAATGAAGGATCAACTTCCAATAAAGCTGCAACTTGTCTAACAAGTAGCTCTTTTCCCTCTCTTAATTCTCTAATAATTTTACCTGTCGGTTTATTAATATCCATCATATTAAAGATTTGAACTCCAATTGATTTGACCTGACCAAATTGGTCATATTTGTGCAATTAAGCTAATACTTAAATATTCATTTATCAACAATTCAATGTAAATAATCATCTACGCTATCCCCTTCCAATTTTTACGTCGTGTCTGCACACTGCAAGTTTTGAATAGACTTTTAAATTAAGTTCTAGCTGATTCGTTTAAAATCATAGTCAAATCCTCTGTAAATATCTCAATAGGAATATTGTTAAATGATTTCGCAAATAAGTGACATCTTTTATATTTATCATTGCTGCCACAAAAACAAGGCGCATTTCTTGGATATTTATTCTTCTTTGTAATTAATTTCAATTTATTGACAACATCCTCTTGCGATTCAAGCTTCCACCATTCTTTATAATCTTCAATTAAACCTTTATTACCATGTGCGTGTTCTTTTCCAATATACTCACCTTTCTCAAGTTTATATCCTTGATCAAACAAAAATGGAAGAACGACAATATCCAGCCAACGTATAAGTGTTATCTTAAAATCTAATTTCCTGTATATTTTTGTATTTGGTCCAACACAACAACTGCCGTCAAAATTTATATGCCAATCAGGTTCTTTGGGGATTTGACCACCTGTCTCATAGATAGAAGGTAAAATATTAGGATAATTTGAAGGAATCAAAATTCTTACAGAGAATGTTTTCCACAAAATCCCAGAAGAATCAATTATTTCAATTTTTCCTTTAGCTTGCCAACCTTTATCTACAATTTTAAGATCGCCTAACTTTGCATATGCAAGATTTGACATCGTTCCATTCATTTTCAATTTGAAAACTCAATTTTATTAATATTTATACCACATGTCTGATTTTGCGGCAACTGTTGACAAATAAGAATAATCTTTTTCATCTTTGGCAAGATGACAAGGATATCTATTTCCAAAATGTTTTTTCCATTCTAAACATGCTTGATTTGAGTTTGCATGCTGTATTGCCAATTTTGCACTTGATATAAAATCTTCAAGTGCTTTTTTAAAATAATCTTTCCTTGTTTGGGAATAATCTTTAAATAAATCCTCTCCAATCGGTGTGGTTGGTCTGGGGCATTTAAATTCATTTGACTCCAGCCATTCGTATGATTTTCTAAGAGTTTCATATAAAGAAATGTCATCCCTCGAATCTTCATAATAATTAGTTCCAGCCAAAATTGTCATAACAACACCAGGAGGCATTTCATCTTTTTTATAATCACCCCAAGCTTTCATGTATCTAACAATCCTGCGCAACTGATGATCTTTTTTTCTTCTATCATCTAGCCATCTTTCATATTCATCATTGTACAATTTCCTTTCTAATATAAACTTAGCTTGAAATCCTGATTGTATGATGTCTTCAAACCAAACAATAAATTCAATTGGATTACTTAATGTCCACCATTCTTTTTTATGGGCTAAGTCTGGTTCGTAAACATTTGTCGCATAGTAAATAGGAATATCAACGTGATAATTAAAATCTCCATTTTTCCCTTTATATCTTACTCTTACACAGGTATCTTTTTCGACAATCTCCTCAATTTCATATGAACCTTTTCCTCTTGATATCGAATTGACGATAAACTTATGGAATACTTCAGGTTCAGGTCTTTCTCTTCTGTTACGCTTACCAATAAAATACACTCCATCGTCTATATCATATTCATCATCCATTCTATATGGATTTATTATTGTATCCATAACATATGAACCCTGGCTTTGAAATTCAATGTCCTCAGATATCTCTTGCACGTATTTTATAATACCAAAACCATTGTGAACTCTGTCTCTAAGACCATTTCGTCTTATTCTTAAATTGGCTCTCTTATCTTCATCAAGTTTTATTATCTTGTTGAATTCATCAAATACATTATTACAATTTGCCATCGTTGTTTTTATTAAAATTCATGTTCGTCGCTATTGCTAGCCCATCTTAGTTTAATTTCTCCCCTGGTTTGATATGGAAGTCTTTCTGTAAAATATTTTCCATGGAGATATTTCTTGTTTCCTCTCACAATAAATTTGATAATTTCTGTTCCGTAATGGGGGGTTAAATCTGAATTTCCATCATTCAAATATGAATATATTAGTCGATATTGTTTACCTTCTAATTTTTCTACAGAAATACCAATATTTTTCGAAGAAGAAGAAGGACTTCCATCTTCCTTTTTGGTAAAAGAATATATTTTGATTTGGCTTCCGGTTTGGTGAATGATTTTTACTTGCTTCAATATTCCCTTTTGAATTTCACAACTTGAGTTTCTGAAAGTATATTCAAACTCACCTTCATACCTACCAGAAAAATTGTCAATCCAAAACATCCATGAAAACATTTTCGTTTTCCACAGCCATTTATCAATTGCAATAAGGATTGATGTAATTACAGCAATAATAGATATTGATAAACCCCAATGGTTTTTAGCTAAATAAAGTGTTACACCTAAAAATACCAATAATGATATAACTACTTGTGATTTATAGTATTTAAAGAATCCATTAATCATATTTATCCTTTAGGCGGAAAAGGATCTTTCCCATATGTATTTCGTTCACGGATTTTGCCATTTCTTCCATGAATGAGTAATTCTGAATTTTGATTTTGCGCAATCTTCTTTCCAATTTTAATTGCATCACTTTGCTTATCAACTACCTTCGTTGCTCTACTATTTCCTGCACCTTTTATAGCCCAACCGTCTTGGTGTTTTACCACATGCTGATTCTTACCTTTTTCCATGACTTATTTATTTAAAATCGTATTACTGTTTCAACAATACCCTGTATCCTAAAATCACTAGTCAGCACTATTGGCTGATGTTTACTGTTATTTGATCTAGGTTTGAGAATAATCATATTATTACTATAATGAAATTCTTTAATTGTAGCTTCATCATCAATAAGTGCAACAACATGCTCACCATCCCGAGCAGTATTTTGCTGCCTTATAAGAACTAAATCGCCATCATCAATTCCGACTTCATTCATTGAATCACCGGATGCTCTTAATATAAAATAATGATTGGAAGGCTTAATGAATTTATCTGAAACAGGGATGAAGGCTTCGATATTTTCCTCAGCAAAAATTGGAGTACCGCAGGCAACAGTTCCTAATAATGGTATTTTAACAGTGTACGCATTTGTTGCAGAATCTTCATTTAATTTTGTTTTTTGTAATCCTGTCACTAAAAGTTGCTTCGCTTCTACCCCTAAAACCTCTGCAATTTTATATAAATCTTCTAAACTTGGCTGCCTCCTATTCTGAACATAAGAATTGACCATGTTGTAGCTTTTATTTAGTTTATCAGCAAGCCAGGTTTGTTTTATACCCTTTTCTTCCAATATTTCCTTTATTCGATTCATTATGTATATAAATTAGCAATACAAAAATAATTATATTTTAAAAATATCTCATCATATGAGATATTAAATATTAACATTATAATATGATTTATCAACACTCCACACCCATTTGCTCCGTTTCTCTGCGCAAAAAAGTGTTCCGTTTGGGAAGTTCTGGATTCCAAAACTTTTTGCCCACGCGCTTTTAAATTGATTTGCAAATTGATGTTTAGAGGTGATTTGATGCCAGTTTTCCAGAAGCCAAAGCAATATTAATATAATGCACTACATTATAGGACAAACGTATATATTTGATATTTTGTAATTCTCGGCATAATACGTCCAGCTCTGCTGGTTTGCATAAAATCAGATATCGCGACGTTAAGTCCGATATCGGCAAAGATTTTATGTAAAAGTTTATACAGAAGTTCTTGGCGAAAGTTTTTCCTATAATTCAATATTATGTCTGCTCAAGTAAATAAAACGCACAAGGCTGACGCTTTTAGATTGTGCTTCTCTGAATAACTGTGCTAAACAAATATTTTATGCAATTGTCAGCGTATTATAAATTATTTCATTTGTGCGTTGACGAATCCTTTGGATTTCTCAGAGAGTTTAATATTCAGCTTATCCTAATTTATTTCCTGTAAAAAGACTCAATTTTTGTTGTGTGAGAATTCAATATTCAAAAAAACTTCAATAAACCCATCAAATTTTAAACTCTCTCCTATTTATCATAATAGCGCAAATTATAACTCTTCACAAATAGAATATACTTTAATATTCTCCTTTAATCACAAAGAATGAACCCCGGATTGTTCCTGCAAGTTTAGACTTCTGCCTGGCAAACTTAAACTTTCCTTCCAGCTCTTTTGGCACTTCCATCCCTTCCGAAAGTTTAAATCCAACAGCACGTTTTTTAGGATTGTCAATCGTGTACAGAACGTTAACCTCAAGCCCATCCTCATAAATGACGTAGGCCCAGTCGATGTTTTCCACCCGGAAACGCGATGTCTCCAAAGGTTTTGCTGCAAACACAATATCACGATCTTCTTTTAAAATACGGTTTACGTAATCAACTGTTTCCTGGCTTTCGCTGGCTGGCACAACGGTAAATTCATGTTTGTATTTGTTCATAAAGTAACGGGCTTCGTTGGCACGTAATCCGGCAACAGCTTCTGCAACAGGTGACGACTCTAAACCGATTATAGATACATTTTTAAAATCAACGATATATGACATTTTCATTCCTCCTTTTAACTGTTCTTTAACAAGCGAAAACTATATTTCGTTCATTGCTTTATCTGATTTCACAATCTTTGATTCTGGTATATTATTGAATATTATGTTTTTACGACGCTAAGTCATTCACATTTTTTAATGATCATTTTTAATAGTTGATATGAATTATGATGTAATAATTTGAACTAATCCGTTAAAGTTTTCATTGAAATGATGACCGCCTGGTAATTCATAAACAGAAAGTTCATCTTTATTTTTAAGCGATTTTTTTAATAATAAAGATTCTTTTTTACCAAAAATACAGACAATGGGTAGCTGTGATTTTTCAATTTCCTGACGAACCTTGAATTTTCCCTTTTCATTATCGTCCATTCCCAGTAAGTCTCTTATTTTTACCACAAAATCGGTACTTGCTGAAGGCGATAACAAAGCCACTTTCTTAACTTTCGCTTTTATTTTTGAAGCAAGATTCCCAGGTAAAAAACTAGCCACATCGGCACCAAAAGAATAACCAACGATTATTAAATCCTTTTTATGCCATTCTTTTAAATAATATTCTGATATTGATTCAAGATCGCTGGCAAGACCAGCAGGTGACTTTTGATCTTTAAAATATTTTAAACTGTTTAGCGAGATAACACCATAACCCTGTTCTTCAAACTGATGCACAAGCTTTTGACTAAACCGGTTCCAGCCGCCGTCGCCGGTGAGATAAATTATCAGATCATTCCGGGTTCCTTTATTAACAGAAATCTCAATAGGAAATTTATTCTCAAAACGAAGTCTGACTTCCTGCGAACTACTGCTACAACTCTGAAGAATTATCAATGTCAGTCCAATCAACCACTTCTTTTTAAATCCCATTTTCGCATTAAAATTACCTGCGATAATAACTGTTAAACATTAGGAATGTTTTGTATTTATGTTTTTTTAAGGTTTGGAACTTATTTTAAATGAAGGAGGAACCCGGAATCTCAACTCTCCCTATTTTTGCAATAAAAGGATATATCATCTCTTATTTAATACATCTGTTTCATATTGCTGTATTTCAGCAATATATTCATTGCCGACAGGTACTTTTTCCTGTAAACAATAATAATCCCAAACAGCACTGAATGGCATGGTTTTTAACTCTTCCATAAGTGCCAGCCGTTCAAAATTCTGTCCGCTTTCTTCATAATCCAATAGCGTTGATGAAGGCTCTAAAAGGGCCATCATAAATGCTTTTTGAACTGCTCTTGTGCCAATAACATAAGCACCAATTCTATTGATCGAAGCATCAAAAAAATCGAGCCCGATATTAACCCTGTTAAAAAAGTTATTACGTACAACTTCAGACGCAATCAACAGGATATCATCATTTAACGTTACCACATGATCTGAATCCCAGCGAACCGGACGAGTTACATGCAGCAACACTTCATCAACCCACTGCAAACAGGCCGAAATTTTATCGCCAACCTGTTCTGTTGGATGAAAATGGCCATTATCAAGACAAATCAGTTTATTGTTTTTAATGGCATATCCAAGATAAAAATCGTGTGAGCCAACCGTCATTGATTCAACGCCGATTCCAAAAAGTTTGCTTTCAACGGCATCTTTCATAAATTCTTTTGGATAATCTACCGCCATAGCTTCATCAAGTGAGTTTTTCAGTAACGATCGATGGCCGTTCCGATCAATAGGTGTGTCTTTTGAACCATCCGGAATCCAGGTGTTATGCACACAAGGAGTTCCCAGTTGCTTTCCAATTTCGGCTGATATATGGCGACATCTTTTCACATGTTCTACCCAGAATTTCCGGGTTTCTTCATTTTTACTTGATAGCGTGAAACCATCGTCAGCACGCGGGTGAGAAAAACAGGTGGCATTAAAATCCATGCCAATTCCCTGGGTTTTGCACCAGTCAATCCAGGTTTGAAAATGTTTAACTTCAATCTGGTTGCGATCTACTTTTTCACCTTTGAAATCTCCGTAACTGGCATGCAGGTTCAGCCGTTGTTTCCCGGGTAGTAATAACATTACTTTTTCGAGGTCGGTCCTCACCTGCTCTATTGTTGTTGCTTTTCCCGGATAATTTCCGGTAGCCTGTATTCCACCTCCCGACAAAGCAGCATCAGGAGTTTCAAATCCACCAACATCATCGGTTTGCCAGCAGTGTAGCGAAATCACCACTTCTTTCATTTTTTGAAGTGCAAGATCAGTATCTACACCAAGTTCAGAATATCTTTCTTTTGCCAGTTGATATGCTTGTTTAATGCTGTTAGTGTTACTCATTTTATTTTTAATTTCTTATTTATTCCATGTAAAAAACTTCCTCCAGTTCAGTTGAGACAGGTGAATTATCAGCATTTGTTTTCATGATGTCCGACATATATTTCCACCATTTCTTAACCATTTCTGTTTTTCCTAAATCTTGAGAACCAGATTCTCCTGAAACTTTCTGAAACGCAAATAAGGTGTTTGTTTCTTCATCCAGGAAAATAGAATATTCACTTACTCCGGCACTTTTCAGCAATTTTTTCAGCTCCGGCCAGATTGCATTATGACGACGTTTATATTCTTCTTTTTGTCCTTCGTTGAGGTACATTTTAAAAGCTATCCGTTTCATTATCCAAGTGCGTTTAATTCAGGATATAACCATTTGGCAATACCGATAACGATTACTGATAGAAGAATTGCACCTATACCAACAAGTATCATGTTATAGGTACTCTTTGAAACTCCTTTCCATTCCTTGCGGTAAAAACCCCAAAGATTTGCGGTTAGAATGATCGTTGCCATATGGAGCGTCCATGAGCTGGCGCCGTTTCCGATTTTTGTTTCTCCCATACCATAGAAAAAGAATTGAAGAAACCATGTTGTTCCGGCTAAAGCACAAAACAAATAATTCCTCAGCAAAGGAGTTTTCTTATTTATAAAGTCGCCGCCTGTTTTGTTCTTAAGAATAAGGGCAGTTGACCAAATAAAATTGGTAGTTAAACCACCCCACAGAATAACAAAAAAGATAATATTGTTTTCAAAAAGATATTTAAAGCCACCACCGTCCTGAGTCAGGAACGGGTAATTTTGCTCCACAGCAAGCGACCTTGCAACGGCAGACATTTCCTTGCCGGCATCGATTCCAAAACTGAAAAAAGCACTCAAAACACCTGAAACAATGGCAATCAATAATCCTTTCGTTAATTTGAACTCACTATTAACACCTTCCTTAACATTTCCAATGTCTTTGTCTTTTTTGATTCCGGCTCTTCCGCTAAGTATAATTCCGGCCAACAAAATCACAATACCAAGTATAACGATTCGTCCGCCAGCGCTTCCAAACAAGTCAGAGAATGCAAGCCCGTCAGGAATAATTTCGGCAAGCCCAGGGATATTTCGACAAACAGGAAGTCCTAGCGAGCCAACTACAGAAGTAATTCCCAGCAATACCGAATTCCCGAGCGACATGCCAAGATACCGGATGGCCAACCCATAAGTAAGGCCTCCTATTCCCCACAACAAGCCCATTAAATAAGTGTTACGGATAACGCTGCTGCTCGTGGCATGTAAAATTCCCTGCCAGTCAGGAGTTGTTAACAGCACTGCCAGGAACGGCATAATAAGCCAGGAGAAAATTCCACCGGTAATCCAATAGATTTCCCACCGCCATTTTTTTACCCAGTTGTATGGCATGTACCAGCTTCCTGAAGCTCCGCCACCCAGAGAATGAAAAAAGATTCCAAGAATAACGTTCATAATGGTTTAATTAATTTGATTTAGTTTTACCCTGGAAGGAACAAATATAATCTCTAAAATATGCTTTATCAATATATAAAATGGTATAAAATTTATAATTTTTGACCCTAAAAATGAAAAGCCACGATTTTAAATGTCTTGCATTGAGTGAAAAGAACCGGAAACAGGGACTTTATTTGAACTAAAGAAAGGAATTACACCTTCAGGATTGCTGAAAGAAGACACGCTGCTATATTGATTAAATATTTTTTGCTTTTTCTGAAAAAAAATAGGTCGGAATATTCCTTTTTAAATTAAAAAAAGTAATTTTCAACGCCGAAAATTTATCAAATTGCTTTCATACCTGGCCAACTAATTTGATTTTATCAGCACAAATAAATTTAGATTATCAACTAAATATTACAAATACAATTGTTATGGTCAATAAAAAAATTCTTTTTTTGTTGCTTGGAATTTTAGGTTTTGCCGCGTTCCCTGCAACTGCTCAAACCGGCCCTACATTTAACAAATATCATACGGGCAAAGAGGTTCAGCAAATTTTAACATCGATGCAAAAAGCACATGCAGCAACGGTGAAACTGCACAACATTGCTACCAGCCCGGGTGGCCAGCCGGTAAATGTTTTGGAGATCGGTTCAAATCTCAAAGATGTTCCGGCAATTTTTGTCGGGGCCAATTTTGAAGGAGACATTCCAATTTCCACAGAAGGAGCACTTTACCTGGCTAACATGTTGCTCGATTCGGCTGATTATACCAAAAATCTGAAATGGTATATTATGCCACTGCCAAGTCCCGATGCAGCTGCCGGCTTTTTTGCCAAAGTAAAATCGGGATTAACAGTTAACCAGTTTGAAATTAACAACGATGTTGACGAAGCAGTTAACGAAGATGATTTTGACGACTTAAACGGCGACGGATTGATCACACAAATGAGAGTGAAGGATTTGGAAGGAAAATATGTTGTATCGAAGAAAGATGCCCGCTTGATGGAACGTGCCGATATTTCAAAAGGAGAACGAGGTGAATATAAGCTTTATTCTGAAGGTCTCGATAATGATAGTGACGGAAAATATAACGAAGATGGTGTTGGCGGAATTAATATTGGCATTTCATTTCCACATTTATTTCCGCACGGTACAAAAGAGGCTGGTTTATGGTCGGGGCAATCTCCTGAAACATACGGAATACTTCGCTTTATTTACGACCGACCGGAAATTGCCATGGTTTATACGTTGGGAAGTACTAATTTTTGTCTTGTTCCACCAAGAAGTGGCCGTAAAGGCGGTGCAAATTTGCAAAGTATAAAAATTCCGGGACGTTATGCCCGCATGCTGGGTGTTGACCCCAATCAGAGTTTTACTATGGATGAAGTTATAGAAATGATGAAATCGAGAGTTCCGGCAGGTGTAGAGGTTACTCCTTCTATGGTTGCAGGTTTTCTGGGGCTGGGCGCTGCTGTAAATCCGCTGGATGAAGACATGAAATTCTATACAACGCTTTCTGAAGATTATAAAAAGTATCTTGAAGCTAAAAAATTCAATACCGATCGGCTGGATGCACCTAAAGACAAAGACGGTTCATTTGAGCTTTGGGCTTATTACCACCTGGGCGTTCCGTCATTCAGCATGAACCTGTTCACGGTTCCAAAAGTGAAGGAAGAAAAGAAAAAGGATGATAGTGCACTTTCACTCGATGATGCAGAAAAAATGAGTTCTGACGATTTTGTTGCTTTGGGTGAAGATAAAATAGCTGATTTCCTAAAAGATAATAATGCGCCTGAACGGCTAAAAGCTGATCGTGTAATTGAAATGATGAAGTCAGGCAGGTTTACACCGAAACAAATGATTGGCATGATGAAAAAAATGCCTAAAGCTGATAAAGAAAATGAGTTGAGTGAAAAAGACAAGGCACTTTTGGCCTGGTCGGATAAAGAATGGGATGGAAAAGGTTTTGTAAACTGGGAAAAATTTAATCACCCAACGCTGGGCGAAGTTGAAATTGGTGGTTACGCACCCTATTTGGAAACAACTCCAAAAGCAGAAGAAATGGATTCACTGTTCCAGGCTCAGTTGCCCTGGTTGCTTCAACTTTCGAAAAAAATGCCGAAGATTGGTTTTGCCGATGAAAAAATTACTGATTTAGGCGACGGCATTTATAAACTCGAAATCTATATCGGGAATGATGGATACTTATCCTACCCTATTGCTATGGGGCAGCGCAATAGTCATCCCGCTCCTATAATTGTAGTTCTAAAGGGAGATATTGAATTTCTTGAGGGAATTCAACGTACGCCGTTGGGAAGTGTCGGTGGAAACCAGGTTAAAAAACTAACATGGCTGATTAAAGCGGATAAAAAAGCAACCATCGAAGCATCTCTCGAATCGACGGTTTTTGGAAATCAAGTTAAACAAATTAAAATTGGAGGTTGATCATGAAACGAAATATCATATTATTAATACTTCTCTTATTTGTCTTTTCAGGGTTTTCACAGGATAGGGGGAAAATTGAAGTTCCGCTGCGTTTCGACCGGTATTACAATTACGATGATGTAGTTGAAGCATTAAAAGTGTTGAATAAAGCTTATCCCGAACTGACTAAACTGGAAATGGTTGGGAAAAGTGAAGAAGGACGTGGAATATATGCGATCACGATAAACAATCCAAAAACGGGTGAAGCATCAGAAAAACCCGGTGTTTATGTTGACGGAAATATTCACGGAAACGAAATACAGGCCTCAGAGGTATGTTTGTATTATGCAAACATGCTACTTACCAAATATGGCAAAAATGAAAAGATCACCAAGGTTGTTGATCGCAATGCACATTATATTTTACCAACTGTAAATGTTGACGGGCGTTATCACTTTTTTGAAGATGCCAATACTCCCAGTTCCAGCCGGGGACTCCGGGTTCCGAAAGATGATGACGGCGATGGCCTTTTTGATGAAGATGGTCCTGATGACCTCGATGGAGACGGCAGTATTACACAAATGAGGATAAAAGATCCGAATGGTAACTACAAGTTAGATCCGGAAGATCCTCGAATAATGGTGCGGGTTAAACCCGGTGAAAAAGGTGAATATACACTGCTGGGTTACGAAGGAATCGACAATGATAACGATGGACGTTTAAATGAGGATGCCGAAGGTTATCTGGATCCTAACCGTAACTGGGGTTTCCACTGGGAGCCTCCTTACGTGCAAAGTGGTGCCGGCAACTTTCCGTTTTCCGGAGTCGGAATAAAAGCGGTAAGTGAATATATTGGCAAGCACAAAAATATTATCATCGGTTTTTCTTTTCATAATAACGGTGGATTGTGGTTAAGAGTTCCTTCTGAAAAAACGATACATATTGATGCTTCAGATATTGCTGCTTATGATGTAATTGGCAAAAATGCCGAAAAAATTACTCCCGGATATGTCTATCAGCCGTCTTATGATTTGTATCCAACGTATGGAGACTCCGATGGCCAGCTTTATTATAATTATGGCATTTTCTCGTTTGTTGGCGAGTTATTTCAACGCGAGTCAGAAACATACCGGAAAGATATCACTAAACCTACGCAAAGTAGTGAAGAAGGAGGGCGCCGTGGTGCTTCACCTGAGCGAAGTCGTGAACAAATGGAATTTAACGATAATCTCGCACAGGGCGAAATGTTCAAAGAGTGGAAACCTTATCATCACCCCGTTTATGGCGATATTGAAATTGGTGGTTGGGTAAAAATGACCTCACGCTTGCCGCAACCATTTATGCTTCCGGAGTTAGTGCACCGTAATGCAAGTGTAGTCTTCCTCTCCGCAGAAAATACGCCTGATATTTCCCTGGAAGTATTCGATGTAAAAGAAATGGGAAAAAATCTCCACCAGGTAAGAGTTAGGTTAAAAAACAAGAACGGGTTACCGTCAATGTCAGCTTATTCAGTAAAGGAAAAACTATATACGCCCGATATGCTGAAAGTAACTGGCAGCAAAGTAGTTGCCGGAGGTAAAATTACAAACCTGCTTCTGGACAAGGTGAATTACAAAGAGAAAAAACCGGAAATCCAATTTTTGTCAGTTCCGGGGTACGGTGTTGAAGAATACCAGTTTCTTGTTGACGGGAAAGGTGAAATTACTATCAGCTACGAATCGAGAAAAGCAAATAATGTCTCAAAAACAATAAAATTATAATATCATCCTAAATAATTCAAAAGGCGCCATTGAGCGCCTTTTTTTATGTGCTAAATTTCAGAAAATAAGAGCAAAAAGAAGTTTTTACCCGCAAATTGATAAAATCTGACCTCACGTGTAACCAATTGAGTTGTAACTTTAACTTCTAAAATCAACACCAATGAGGATAATTACAGGAATACTCATAATAAGTCTGATCATAAGTTGCGCTCCTAAGAAAAAACAAGATAAAACAGAGCAAAAACAGCTAACATGGGCATTAAAATTTGCCGATGCAGTGATGACCCGTTATGACAGTCTTATTTATTACAACGGAGGTCAACCTAAATTTGAATACGATTATGCATTCCTTGGATATGCCATCGACAAACTTGGTTCAATCGATCCAAAATATTCGGCGTATATGAAAGCATATATCGATTATTTCGTTCAGGATGACGGAACAATCAAAGGTTACAAACTGACAGATTATAATCTTGATCGTGTACGCCCCGGAGTAAATATTCTTGAAATTTATGAAAGAACAAAAGAAGAAAAGTATAAAATAGCAGCTCAAACGCTAATCAGCCAGTTGGAATCGCAACCCCGAACCAAATCCGGAGGGTTCTGGCACAAAAAAAGATATCCTTATCAGATGTGGCTTGACGGGATTTATATGAGTTCGCCTTTTATGGCCAGATATGCCCATGACTTTGATCAACCCAAATGGTACAATGAAGTTACTTTTCAGATTCAGGAAATTTATAAAGAAACACACGATCCAAAAACAGGTTTGGTTTATCATGCCTGGGACGAAAGCAGAGAGCAACGCTGGTGTAATCCCGAAACTGGTCAGTCGAAACATTTCTGGAGTCGCGGAACAGGCTGGTACATGATGGCTTTGGTAGATGTACTGGATTATATCCCTGAAAATCACAAAGATCGAAATGCAATTATAAAAATATTGAAAGATTTAAGCGCTGCATTGCTGAAAGTTCAGGATGAAAAAACCGGGTTATGGTATCAGGTGCTTGACGAGGGAACCCGGGAAGGAAACTATTTGGAAGCTTCAGGAACTGTTATGTTTATTTATGCATTTGCCAAAGGAGCCAATAAAGGTTATATTGATAAAAATTATTTAAAAATTGCTTCTGATGCATTTGACAACATGGTTAAAAATATGGTGATCACGGGAAAAGACGGAATGCCTGTTTTAACGAACACCTGTGGTGCCTGCGGTTTGGGCGGGAATCCATATCGGTTAGGAGATTACCAGTACTATGTTAGTGAAAAACGCGTTGACAATGACTCAAAGGGTGTTGCGCCATTTATTCTGGCTGCTATCGAATTAAACAAATAAAACATAAAATATGAAAGTTATAATATTTATTCTTACCGGGTTTTTACTGTTGAATACTGCATGTACCAGTGAAAAAAAACAAATATCAAATAAAACACAGGCAGTACTTGGAATAAAAGAAGGTGGTGAATGGAAATGGGTGACTAAGAATAATGGGAATGAACAATGGGAATATCAGGGAGGCACATTTCATCAGGTAACACATCTGAAAGTAGATGAAAAACATACGGATCATTCTTTTGACATCCAAATTGAAGGACCAGGCTGGGAATCCGATAAAATTGGATATCGTTTATATCTCGATTGGAGAAATGCTACCGATATTTTTGGAAAAAAAACTGATTCGCTTGTACTTCAAAAAGTTGGCCTTGATGGCTTCGATTCTTACCATGAAATGCAAAGTTGGGGTGTGGATGTACTGAAAGTGGGCTCTTCACTGGGAATTGGTACCTTGGCCTTTTGGGACGGAGAAAAAGCAGTGCGGGTAGAAAAAACTGATTCTATAATTTGTGACGTTAAATCAGGTGAAAATGAATCAAATGTCAATGTTAACTATTTTGGATGGGAAATTGATAGCATAAAAACGGACTTAAAAACTAAACTCTCAATTGATGCTGGCAGCTATTTAACTCATTATCAAATAAATTTATCGAATGAATTGCCAAATCTTGCTACAGGAATTGTCAGACTTCCTGATACTGAAACAGCAGTTTTTGATGATTTAAAACCCGGTTGGGCATGCTATGCAACCTTTGGAAAACAAACGCTGCAAAACGATATGCTTGGCATGTGCATTTTCTTTAGGACAAAAGATCTTATCGGTTATAAAGAGGATAAATACAGTCATGTTATTGTATTAAAACCTGAGAATAATAAGCTCGATTATTATTTTGGAGCTGCCTGGGAACAGGATGTTTCCGGTGTAAAATCGATGGATGATTTCAAAGCTCTTTTAAAGGACCAGGTGAAATTCCTGAAATAAATTTCCCATGAAGTATATTTTGTGTTTCCTCGTATTAATTCCGTTTGCAGGAATCTGCCAGAATAATCAGGGTACATTCCCTCGTGATACGTCTTTTTCGGTTTGGAGCACAGCAAAAAAAATAAAAAAGGACTTCCCGGATGCCATTCCTGTTAAACCTTTAAACAGTCTAAAAATAAAGGGCGAATGGAATATTGTTTATTACGAATTGCCGAGTCGGCAATTGTATGCTGATATTTTTTACCCGGCCGGAAAAATTCAGCATAAAATCCCGGCTGTTGTTTTGATCCATGGTGGTGGTTGGGCTTCCGGAAATAAATCACACCTGGTTCCCATGGCGCAGAAACTGGCAGAAAACGGATTTTTTGCTGCCACTTTTGAACACCGCCTTTCACCTGAAGCAAAATATCCGGCTGCTGTTATCGACTTAAAAACTGCTGTGAAATGGATAAAAATAAATGCCGGAAAATACCACATCGACACCACGAAAGTAGCGGTTCTCGGATGTTCTTCGGGTGCTACGCTTGCAACACTTGTTGGCGTTACAGCGCAAAATCCCAAATTTCCTTCGCACCCTGTTGACCAAAAGGTTTCAGACAAGGTTCAAGCCATTATCAATATTGATGGAATCGTGGATTTTACTGATCCTTCAGAAAGCGGAAAGGATCAGGATCCAATAAAGCCTTCTGCAGGAGCCCGTTGGTTTGGTGCTACATTCGCTCAAAATCCTAAAATCTGGAAAGAAGCTTCTCCCATAAACTATGTAAATAAAAATACGCCTCCTACCCTTTTTATAAACAGTGCACTGCCACGGTTTCATGCAGGACGGGGTCAATACCTTAAGGTTTTAAACAAAAATCATATTCAATTCGAGAAGCATACAATTGATAATACTCCGCACCCATTTTGGCTTTTTCACCCCTGGTTCGATGAAACATGGCCAATCATAGTTAAATTTCTCGATCTGCAGTTCAACAAAAACTAATTTTTAACCGATTTATACCAGTCTGAAAAAAGAGAAAATCAATTTGATTTTTCACAGAAAATTCAACTGGGAAAAAAGCACCCGCTTTTTGATACGATTGCCAACTGTGTTCATAACACGGACTAAATCAATTATTTGTACTTTTAAGTATTCGAAAAAAAGGAGTTAAAAACAATCATTTAATTTTTAATATTTAAAATTTAAAGCTTATGAAAAAGTTTACGTTTAGGGTGTTAATTTTTGCCTGTTCTTTTTTGCTTATCGGGAATGTTCAGGCGCAAGATGTTATCGATTTGACCGGAATTGATAATGCCGATATTCTGGTGGATACCTTACCTGATATTATTTCAGGAGCGGTAGTTTTACTTGAACCGGGGATGACTTATAATGCCGGTGGATATGCATTCGACAAATCGGTAACTATAAAAAGCAGTGAACCCAATAACCTTATGCTGCCAAAGATAGACTGTTCTTCGAACTACAATTTCGCTGATGGGGCAATGGTTGATTCAATAGTATTCATGAATGTCGAATTCTTTTACACTGACTTCAACGACAAATACGTTGTAAATTCAAATGTAGGTGCTACTATCGGGAAATTCATGTTTGACGGTTGCTACATTCATGATTTGCGAGGTGTATTGCGTATGAAAGATAACGGACCCGGATCATTGGAAACTTATGCAATTAACAATTGTGTCATTACCAGGATAAGAGATTATGGTATCTTAACTGTTGATGTTAATACCTGGATGGTTAATAACATTCTGATTACTAATTCTACCATTTCAAAAGCAAGGGCTTTCCTTACCAGCAAGAATAATACGGATATGTTATTAATCGATGGCTGCACAATCAATGAAGTTCCTTCCGCAGGACAAAGGTTGTTCCGTTGGAGAGAATCGGGTCAGGATAATGTTACCGGTGGTATTATGATTAAAAATACCTTATGGGGTCCCGGTTGGGACGAAGAGAGCACCGGCAGCACAGGTTATGATGGATTTGATGGTTTAGGTGATACTGAGTGGACTCTTGAAAACACTTTTGTAACCAGCGATGTAATGTTTGCAGATGGGAAAGACACTATTACAGCATTTCTCGATAATGCAATCGACGATGCTGCTTCCGATCTTTGGACTTATCCTTCAGAAGGTGAATTCAATTATTACGATATGAATTTTGATGAAATAGGAACAGCCGGTGATCAACGCTGGGCAATGGCAACAGCTGATGGCGGTCGTGAGTGGAACATTAGTGACACAGCATTCAATACTTTAGGTGAAGTAACTATGACGAAAACCGTTGCCGGATTGACCATTTTTGCACATGAAGGTAAAACAGTTACCATCGATGACAATGGTAAAACATTAGATGACATGGTATTTACTCAAAGACTAAAATTAGGGGGAAGCGGTGATTTTGATGATATGGGTCAACCGTTGGGAAGAGTCCTTTCTATAGATGTTAACGGGAATTCCAATATCACTGTTGCAGCTATGTCATCTTCAAGTAGTTCAGATCGTGTGTTGAATATTTCTGCCGGAATTAAAGATAATGTGATTGCTGAATTTCCTGCTATGGGAGCTGAATTAACAAAAGGAGAATATTATTATCAGGGAGGACCAACAAAACTTTATTTCTATTCACCGAGTAGCGGTGTAAATATTTACTATTTGAAAGCTGCAATGGTACCAACCGTAGTTGACAAATTTGAGATTGACAAATCAAATGTAAACATTTATCCGAATCCGGCTAACAACAGAGTTTATGTTGATATTAACCGGCCAATGCAAGTAGCAATTTACAATATTGCTGGCAGCATGCTCAAATCAAAAATGATTCAGTCGAAAGATGACTATATTAATATCAGTGATTTGCAATCGGGAATGTATTTAATTCGTTCTCAGTTTGACAATACTTTTGCTAAAAAACTAATTAAGAGGTAATAATTGTAATTTCCAACTTTTTAAAAGGCCGTCACTTTCTATATTTGACGGTCTTTTTTTGAATCAAAAATTCAGATTAACAAGTCTAGTAAACAACTTTTTTGGTTTGCTTTTCTTTTGAATTATAAAGAGAAACCATGTAAATTTCACGGATTAATTCTTTTAATGAAACCTGAATGTGGTTTGATCCTGGAAGTACATTTTGCAATCCATAATAAATAATTTTTCCATCAATTGAAGCAACAGATATCCATGCTTTTTGCTCATTGGTACTTGAAAATAAAACATTTAATTTTTTTGAAGACTTGTTGAAATAACATTGACCTAATTCAAAATTTTCATTCTTTTTGATTTCTGAAGTTCCGGTAATCGTCGATATAATACCTACTCCCGCATAATTCTGAACAGAATATTTAACTGTGTTGGTATTTTCAAGCGAATAAGAATATGGAATTTTATCGTCCCAAAAACCACAATCAAATGGTTCTGAAATCTCGTTGGCGTTTTCAGTGCAACTACCTGAATAAATGCATCCTGAAATACAGGCGTATCCATGACCTTCAAATTTATCAGTTACTACCGGAATAATGACACTTTCAAAATGGCAATTTTCGATTTTTGCATGGGCTCCGTTTCTGACTGCAAAACCATAATCGGTAATATTTTCCAAGTAATTATTGAAATAATGTACTTTCCCAAAACGCAGGCTTGGATTTCTTCCGTCGGTATTCGAAAACCAGTTATGATGCATAGTAACCTCAAGATTTACATCCTGTTCACCATTATTGTCACTGTGGCCAATCAGCAAAGTTTTCATATGATCATGAAAATAACACCACGACACTGTAACGTTTCTTGAACCTTTCTTAATATCGAGTAGTCCGTCGTAAGTATCCACTCCTATTCCGGGACCTATTTTACTGTAAAACTCACAGTGGTCAATCCACACATGATGACAGTTGTCAATGGTCAAATCATCGTCAGGATAAAATGCCTCATGCATTTTTAAATTTCGCACAATTACGTTGGAATAATCACGGATATTCAGTGAAATGTTTTTTAACTCAGCAAAACCACTACCCGATTCAGAATCGCCAAGAATTGAAATATCTTTTCCGCGTTTTATTGTAACTACTGTAGTTGTTTCTGCTTCAATATATCCTTTAATAATAATTGTTTCCGGGGTATAATTGTCTTCGCGGGAAGCTCCCCAGGCTATTAATTGATCCAGATTCTCAATCACTCTGATCATTCCTTTTTCGCCTCCGGTTGTAGTCTCTACTCCTTCTCCACTCACTGTTGCGTATCCAGTCATCGAAAAATCGGGGTCAGGCGGATAAATTTCAATCTCAACAAAATGCGCAACCAACGTTATATCACTATCCATTATAAATTTGATTGTATCATCATCCGAAGAAAAATCTCCTGTCCAGTTTCTGAAAACAGTATTATAATCCGGTCGGGCAACCAGCGTTATTTCCATACCTTCGAAAAAAGGCCCTTTTTCCGGCTCCTGCAAAATGGTTCCGGCTCCATCAACAGTTAAATCCAACTGATACTGACTAAGTTGTTCTCCCGTGATTTCAAGGTGGTCGATATTTGGCCCGCCCTCTGAACCGGTTGATATAAATTTCAGGTAATTAATTCCTTTTTGAAACGAGACAGAGAGTTGAATGGTATCCCATTGTGTCCAGTCATCGGTTGGCTCAAAATTCAATTCGTTGAAAATAGTGGAGTCGTTTAACCTGATTTCCATCGGACGGGCAGCTGCTGTTCCGTTTGCATACCGAATTACGAGAATTTGCATACCGGAATCTTTCATTCCAACCGTCATTTCGAGGAAACTGCCAGATTCATTATCAAAATTTACATAAGCATTGCCGGTATATCCACTGTTTTTGTCTTCAACAACAGCATGATAAAGTTTTCCTGTTTCCGCCTCATAAACAGCTCCGTTTGAAACAAGAATTGTACCGCTCAACATTAAAAAAAGAAATGATATTTTTAATAAGCCTGGCATTCCCCTTTTGTTAAATGATTAAAAAACAGGAAACTTCCAGACAAAGACCATATTGTTTTTGTCCTGAACTTTAACGATATAAATTCCGGTTTTCAACTCTGTTAAAGGAACTTCAACATGATATTGATAGAAAGATCCGATCAGCAATAATTTCCCTGTAATATCATAAATAGATACGTTTTTTACTTCACTATCGTGAACTACATTTAACTCCTTCGAGAAAGAATCAAAATATATTTTTATTTCTTTATGTTTTGCTGGAATATTCCGGTTTGCCGTTAACACTCCATCTTCATTCTGTGCGGTAACAATATCGGTAACCAGCGAATTAATATAAACTTCGATATTTGGATAAATTCCATCCACTGATTTTAACTTCGCATCACTGTCATCATATGGATTTAAATCATGACTCATTTCCCATGTATCCGGCATACCGTCTTCGTCGCTGTCAGCCGGAGGTGTAAGAGATTCAAGAACCGGCCAGCCACCCACAGCATCCTGTGTGTCGATTATACCATTTTTACTTCCGTTCCCACCGTCTGTATAAGTTACCGTTCCGGTAGAAACATCGTGAATGATCCGCAAATCTACCGAGTCACGTTTTAAACTAGCACCGGCATAAGCAACTACTTTTTCATATGCCTTTTCAGCAGAATGCATGGTAACTGATGCGTGCGGAAATTCAACATCCGATTTTAAATCGTCTTTGGTAACACCCGGAGCATAAGTTGAAAAAGTAGAATGCATATTTACCCCCAGCCAGTTATCATTTGTAACTGACGAACTTTTAGTCATGTAATTTCCACTCACATAAAATCTTCCATACGTGCCGGCCGGCTGACTGTTTCCGCCATTATCGGCATATGGTTCAATAATTCTTCCCTGCTTTGAAGAAGAAGTTGCCGGGCCGGCTTTGTAATAGTTATTTACGAGGTTGTATCTTCCTCCTTCGGATCCGTATGCACTGTTACTTTGCCAATTAAATATTACATTATTTCTAAAATCTACCAATTCTTCATCTGGTTTATTGGAATACCGACTCCCGCAAAAACGTGGATTTCGACTGTCGTGATCCGCCAAAAGATTATGATGATATGAAACTCCTTTTCCTCCCCAAATTCCGCCATATCCATGTGAACCTTTGTCATGCACCGAATTGCGGAGACTTTCTGAAATAATATTCCACTGAAGGGTAAAAAATTCATTATCATAAAATGACACACATTCATCGGTTGACCAACTCATGGAGCAGTGATCAACAATAATGTTTTTATACCTTCGGCCGCCAAGCGCATCGTCCTGCTGTTTAGCAACATCACCCATCCGAAAACGCATAAAACGAATAATAACATTGTTGGTACTTACCACAACCGGATAATCCCGAAGAGTAATCCCGTCGCCGGGCGCGGTCTGTCCGGCAATTGTAACATCCGGTTTTGAAATACTTAATTTACTTTTCAACCGGATCGTTCCTGAAAGTTTAAACATGATAATCCGTGGCCCCGACTGATTGATGGCATATCGAAGACTTCCCATACTTGTATTATCTTCCAGATTGGTTACATATATAATTTTTCCTCCCCTTCCACCGGTAGTATATTTCCCGTTTCCTTCTGCTCCCGGAAATGCCGGCAACTCTCCTTCCTGGGCAAAACCTGTTAATATGGTAAAAAATACCAGAACCAGGCTGCCAATTATTGTTTTCATTTTTTAATTGAATTTCTAAATTATTCTTAACTACGTTTTTTAAAATGCTTTTGAAGTAAATATTAAGCTAAAATATTACTCATACCGAAGTGCCCACTTACCTAAAATATTCTCTATTGTATATTTTTTAGCTTCTGAATCGGTCAATTGCTGGGACCACTTTACCCTGCCTCCTGGATCTGCTCCTTCTCCTAAATTATGATATTCTGCATAAAAGGAAGTGTTTTCTGCTTCAGGTTTATTCCAGTTATGCCAACCTTTAGCCCTGATATGAGCGTCCAACCGGCAATTCATAAATACCGTTTTTGCATAGACACGCCAGGGACGTCCCAAATAAACCTTGCTCACCTTACTTTTGGCAACCAAATCACAATTCATAAAAACAAAACCGAAAGATTTGCCTTGTGTAGTACTGGCAGCTGTAATGTAAGAATCTTTTTTGCTTTCTATCTCACAATCTTTAAAAACAGCTGTTGCTGAGCCAAATATAAAATCAGTGGTACCTTCAATATGACAATGCGTGAAAAATTGCCGGCTTTTTTCTCCGGCCAGATATACGGTATCCTGGTTCCCAATTATCCTGCAATTTTTAAAAACACACCTGTCTCCCTCAACATGCAGTGCTACTGCCTGCCCCACCTCTCCGGAAGAATTTTCAATAGTCAAATTTTCAGCAATAAAATCATCGGCTTCCACGATAAATGTGTAAGTGAAAAAAGTGCTGTTTCTGCCTCTCCCAATTTTGTCGAAATAATCATCCCAAACAATAATCGTTTTATCCACATCTTCTCCTACTACAGACAGCATATTATTCCATGAAGGAACACGAATTTTTTCATGATAAGTTCCGTTTTTTACAAAAATGGTTATTCTTCTGTCGGGAAAAGCTTTGGTAGCATCGATAGCATCCTGGATTTTGGTAAAATCTCCTGACCCGTCATGTGCTACAACTATTTTATATTTAATATTGGTTTGTGCTTCAACTGCAAACACCGTTAAAGTGAACCAAAAGATAATCCAAAATGCTTTCATTAGTTTATTTTAAAAACGAACCAGTTTTTTTGTAAATACCCTGTTTTTATCGTCACGAACAGAAACAATATAAATTCCCTTATTTAAAAATGAGGTATTCATTTTTACTTCCGACTGATTAAATTCCTGATTTGCCAGCATCTGGCCTGTAATACTGTAAATTCGCAGGTCTGTAATATTTTCAGAATGGGAAACTACCAGGTTATTTTCAGCACTATTAAAATAAATCCTGATATTTTCTTTTTCCTGATTAGGATTCAGTTTGATTTCATTTATTCCTGTTGAAATTGCATCCTCGTTTTGTCCTACTACAATGTCGGCAACCAGGCTGTTAATGTACACTTCGATATTAGGATACTTTCCATCTACTGATTTTAACTGTGCATCTCCACCATCGTAAGGATTCAGATTGTTGGCTGTTTCCCATTCATCCGGCATTCCGTCATTATCACTGTCAACCGGAGCTTCAAGTGATTTTAAAACCGGCCACCCTCCAACGGCATCCTGCGTATCAATAATTCCGTTTCTGCTCCCGTTGCCTCCTGTCATATAGGTTGCTGTCCCAGTACTTACATCATGAATAATTCGTAAATCAACTGAGTCACGTTTGTAACTTGCACCTCCATAGTCAAGAATCTTCTCGTAAGCTTTCTCCGCAGTATGTGTAGTTACTTCACCCGGATCAAGCGGTGCTGACAGTCGCATGGCTTCACGTTCTTCCTCAGTAACTGTACCATTACTACTGTGAAACTGATTGTAAACACCGTATGTCCAGTTATCTTCGGTGGCACGTGTAGAACCAGTCATTACATTTCCGTCGATGTAAAATTTACCCCATATCCCATAAATGGGCGTATTTTCGTCTTTATTTTTATCAATAGCAACAATTCTTTCCACTTTTGTTGTTGCCGGGCCCGGTTTATAATAACAGTTTACAATATTTACATTCATTGCCTCTCCACCATAACAGCTGTTTCCCTGCCAGTTATAAATCACGTTATTTCTTAAACCAACTAAATCGGTTAAAGCAAAAGTAGTTCCGGCAGTTTCACCCAACCGGGGATTTCGACTATCATGGTGGGCCAGCAGGTTATGATGAAAAGAAGCAAATTTACCTCCCCAAATTCCACCATAGCCATGGGCACCTTTTTCATGTATTGAATTCCTTAAGCTTTCAGAAATAATACACCATTGTAAAGTAAAGTTTTCGTTTACATAGAACGAAACACATTCGTCTGTTGACCAGCTGGCTGAACAGTGGTCGACTATAATATCTTTATGGAAACGGCCACCCAACGCATCTGCTTCCTGATCGCCTTTGTCACCCATACGGAATCGCATAAAGCGAATGATGACATTGTCCGCATCCACAGTCACCGGATAATCACGTAGTGTAATTCCGTCACCCGGAGCTGTTTGCCCTGCAATAGTTACATCACCTTTTGAAATACTAAGCCTTGATTTCAACAGAATAGTTCCCGAAATTTTAAAAAGAATTATTCTCGGTCCCGACTGGTTTATTGCATATCGCAATGAACCCGGATTATTATTGTCGTCCAGATTGGTTACATAAATTACCTGTCCGCCGCGTCCTCCAGTAACGTACTTCCCATATCCTTCTGCGCCAGGAAATGCTGGTAATTCTTTTGGTTCGGGAATAGAATCTGATTCTCCGACAATTATTTTTCCATCACCTTCGTAAAGTTCAGGATTGGTTGTTGCTGAATACTCGCCAACTGCAACTGAAGCATCATTTAAAACATATTTTTTCACAAACAAATCCGTATTTAACAATGCTTTCGCCGATTCGTTCAGGGTTAATACCAACGAATCTCCGGCTGCTTTCGGGTTACTAAAAACCACCCTATTTCCCTGACCGACAACAATTCTACCCTTGCCAAAAGCATTTTGACTATTTCCTTCAATTAATGTAATATATCCGGGTGTTGTCGGGTATTTAGTGCTGTACTGAGTTAAATCCCAGATTCCTGTAAAATCTGAATTATCTCCAGTAAGAAGTAATGTTCCATTGTTAACTGTTCCTTTTCCATTATTTAAGGCGGTAACTTTATATGTTCCGTCAATTGGTCCGCTAAGTGTCATTTTACTACCGCCTGTATTGCCACTTTCCATAATCATCGAAACGTTGCCTTCCACTGAGATCGGAGCTTTAAGTGCCATTCCTGTTCCACTGGTATTGTAACGAAATGATGTACCTTCTTTCATATGAATAGTTCCTGTGCTTTCATGCTCTCCACGCAGGCGAAGGTTTCCTCCGTTTTGCATAACAATATCGGCTTCGTAAACGGTAGAAGTAGTTTCCATTTCTTCTTCAACAATAGCAGTTTCACCAGCCAGTGGAAACAATGCCGGCGTGTAATTCTCAGGAACGTCCCAGTTGCCGTTTGCTCCCCGGTGAAAAATAAATGTCTCCGGCCGACCAATGATAATTTTTCCTGTACCACTAATCAAGTCAGGATTTGTTGCTGCAGAATATTCTCCCACATCCTGCATAACACCATCAATAAAAAATTCGCTGGTGGTAACGTCTGCATTTAAAACCAGGGAAGCACCTGTTTCAATTTCCAGTTTTGACTTGGCGTAAAATGCATTGCTGTTTCCAATGATCAGTGTAGTATACTGGTTAACCTGTATCGAACTTTTTCCAAGGGCATTTTCCGACACTGCTTCAATCGTACCTTCCGAAATTGTTATTAATCCCGAAAAATTACTGTTGTCGGCATTTAAAGTCAAGGTGCCGGAACCAGTTTTAATTAAATGATGAACACCAGAAAGCGTTGCGTCCAGGGCAAGTGAATTGTCTGTAACAAAAACAATAGAATCTTTTGTTGCGATTTTTCCATTCAGTGAAACATCAGAAGATGTTTGAATTTGACCGGCAGCAACCGAAAGATAATTAACCGTACTGTTTGCAGCAATATTAAGAACAGCACCATTTTTCAGACTTAAATCTGCAGGAAAAGTATCACCATCAGCAACGATAGTAAAAATACTGTCAACTTCTGCTGATTCTCCTTTTGCCGGTGTTCCGACCGGGTTCCAGTTTTCAGGCACCAACCAGCCATTTGTATCTCCATTGCCTGTCCATATATATGTTTGAACCAGCGGTGCTTCTGCAGTAGGATCCCAACCATCATTTCCGGCCATTACTTTCTGAACGGTATAATCCAAAGCTTCTTCATCAGTTAAGGCACGTAACCCGGCCCAATCGGCACGCTGACTCATATCCGCTCCTGGGCCGGTGTTCATAAATTCATAAAGATGCAGATCAGTGCTCGTATCCGCATAATCCATATTCCATTTATCACCCCACCCTTCCGGGTTAATCATTTCTGTCATATCGCAGTATAACCAGGCTACTTTGGGGTAATTATGCCAAGGACGCCCAAAACGAACCAATTCACCGTTATCGCCACCTCTCGGGCTATTTAAAGCGTAGGTTATATCACATTCATTAAATACAAATCCATATGGCTGATATTGCGCTGTAGAAGGTGCAGTAATCCACCCTCCACCCCAGCTTCTGATTTCGCATGACTGGAAATATACCGTTCCTGAACCATAGATATAATCAGTTCTTCCAACGATCAGACAACCTTCGAAATAGCTCCTTTTACCATCGCTCCAAAAATACATCGTATCCTGATAGCTGTAAAAATCAATGTTTATAAAAACACATTTATCTGCCCGCACTGTAATAGCCTGTGCCTGACCAACCGGGCCTGCTGTGTTTTGAATTGTCATGTTTTCGGCTCTGAAACCATCACCTAAAATGGTTAAAGTAGCTGAGGTTAAGATATTATCACCTGTCCATTTTGCAGCATCATCAGTCGGACATTTTCCTGAAGTACAATCATAAATATGATAACTGATAATTGTTTCCTCACGACTTTCACCAATAAAAGAAAGATTAATTTTATCAGCGGGAATGATTAGTTTTTCTGCATCATACAATCCCCGTTTTATATAAATAACCGTTCTCCTGTCGCTGTTTGACGGGGCCGCATTAATAGCAGCCTGAATAGTAGAAAAATTCCCTGTTCCATCCTGCGCTACTACAATGTCGGCATTTACCGGATTATCGGTAGCCCGGCTTTGTGTCATAAGTCCGATCCCAAAAACCAGGGAAACTAAAATTAGAAATTGTTTCATCGCTATTTCAAATTATTCGTTTTTTATTGTTTCAAACGGGTTGAAAATCCGAGCTTCATTTTTTTTGCCTCCTGCATTGCCAGCGATGCCACTTTTCGAGCGCCTGCTTCTGACAAATGTGTATCATCTTTTCTTCCGTCAGGAAAACGCTCGCTGGGAGCTGTCCATAAGTACATTGGCCTTGAAGATTCATTACCCAGGGAATTCACCCATTCTTTAGTGATTTTCTGCAAATCAATTAACGGAACATTTAAATCTTCAGATACCTTTCGGGTTGCTGCAGGATAGTCACCATGAGTGTCAACCAGTTTTCCGTTCTCATCAAATTTTCTTCTTACTATCGGCGTAAACAAAACAGGTGTTGCACCTTTTTCCCTGCTTTCATTTACAAATAGCTTCAAATTTGTGGTATAAGTTCCAAACGGAGTGGTATATCGTGTAGAGTCGTATTTTTTCTCATCGTTGTGCCCAAACTGAATGAATAGATAATCTCCGGGCTTTAAACTGTCGAGTACCGTTTTCCAACGACCTTCATCGATAAAGCTCTTCGAACTACGACCATTTACCGCATGGTTATGAACCGTGACAGTAGAATCGAACAATTCGCCAAGTACCTGGCACCAACCTGTTTCAGGATATACTTCAGCTTTTTTATTTGCCATAGTTGAATCGCCGATGGTGTAAATAGAAAAAGGGGTCTTGCTCTCCTTACAACTCCATACTACCAGAATTAGTAAAAAAGAGATTAAATATTTATAATATCGGATTGATTTCATTTCAACACTCTAAAAAGTAATCGTACCGGACGGAACGTCTGTTCCTACTTCTGTAAATTTCTCCAAATTCTCTCCCGTTGCTTTTTGTAACGAAATGTCAGAGCTTTCTTTCCCTTTTACAATCCAGGTTTTTTCGGATTCTTTATTTACACCAACATTTTTAAAGTCGATATTTTTACAGTTTAGAAGTTCAAAAACTGTTTCTGATTTTGTTTTAATGTGAATGTTATCCAGATCAACTTTATCAGCATCAACAATTGTAAATCCTTTATCAGCCTCGACTGTAAGATTATCCATGTGAATACCGGAAAGGTTCATTTCAGGTAATCCTTGAAGAAATGCTGCTTGCATAGCACCTTTAACGGTTATATTACGCATGTAAATATTTTTAAACTGAGGTGTTTCAACAGTTACTGGCATTTTCACAGATGTAATTTGCTGATCATCCGATTCAATCAAATCAGTAACTGACTGGCCGCCGTAATAAAGGTTAAAGGAGATGGCAAATGTGGGGATATTGGTCATCCAGATGTCGGAAATAAAAATGTCTTCAACTACTCCGCCGCGGCCACGGTTGCTTTTAAAGCGCAGTCCAACATCAGTTCCCATAAATGTACATTTGGAAACATGCATATTTTTAACTCCTCCTGACATTTCACTGCCGACAGTAACACCTCCATGTCCGTGATAAACAATATTATCTGTAATTATCAGGTTTTCACAGGGAATTCCTCTTTTACGACCTGTTTCGTTTTTACCCGATTTAATGCAGATTGCATCATCGCCAACATCGAAATTACAATGTTCCAACACTACATTTTTACACGATTCAATGTCGATTCCGTCTCCGTTCTGAGAATACCATGGATTTCTAACTGTAACGTTCCTTACTGTCAGGTCTTCTACCATAAGCGGATGAATGCACCAGGCAGGAGAATTCTGAAACACAGGTCCGTCTAATAATACACGCCGGCTGTTTTGGATTTTTACCATTACCGGACGCAAAAAGTCGCGGATGGCCTGAAAATCTGCTTTAGTTTTTAAATCGGGCCGAACATTCTGGTCAGCACCTTTCATGGCATTTTTAAACTGCTCCGAGGGATACCATTCATTCTTTTTATCGTTCAGGACACCGCCTGACGCTACCAGTTTTTTCCACTGGCTTTCGGTCAACTTACTTTTTTTGACCATTCGCCAGACATCACCCGAACCATCCCAAACACCTGATCCTGTAAATGCAATGTTTTCAACATTATCTCCATAGATAGGCGACATACAACGCCATGTATCCAGTCCTTCAAAACTGGTTTCAATAAGTGGGTACAGGTCTTTGTTGGGTGAAAACAGAATCATCGCTCCAGCTTCGGCGTGTAATTCAAGATTACTTTTCAAAAGTACAGGTCCTGTCAACCAAATCCCTTCAGGAATAATAATTCTGCCGCCTCCCTTTTCGGAAACTGCCTGAATGGCCTTTGCAAAGGCTTCAGTATTCAACACCTGGCCACCTTCCACAGCACCAAAATCCTTAATGTTCACGGTATAATCAGGAATAACAGGCTCTTTTACACAGGGCATTTTAAACTCCAGGTTTTTGTATATATCCTCCGTGTTATTTTTTTCAGTTTTGTCTTTGGCAATTCCGCATGCTGAAAACAATGCAACTATTAGAATCGTTGCGATTGATTTTGTAATCCTCATATCAATAATTATTTCTGTTTCACTTCAGTTTCATTAAATAATGTTGGTGATACCGACCATTCTCCCAAAATATTTTCAGGAGTATATTTTTTCGCTTCTTCAGACGTAAGTTGGTGCGACCATTTAACACGCCCGGAAGGATCAGCTCCTTCACCGTTGTTTTTATATTCTGCAAAAAATGCTGTTTTTTCGGCATCGGGTTTATTCCAGTTGTGCCAACCTTCTGATTTTATTTGTTTACCCAGATTACACTCTATGAACACTGATTTTCCGTAAGGTCGCCATGGACGCCCAAGGTAAAAAGATGATTCAGGTGCATTCCCGGTAATGTTGCAATGCAAGAAAACAAAGCCATAAGGTGTTTCTTCGAGTGTTGAAGGAGCAGTTACATAACCATGATCCTTACCGAAGATGGTACAGTCTTCAAATAATGCTGTTGACCATCCAAAAATAAAATCGACTGTTCCTTCTATGTAACAGTCTTTGTAATACTGATGACTTTTTTCGCCATGCGGATACAAAGTATCCTGAAAGCCAAGGAAGCGACAATTTTTAAATGCAACTTTGTCTCCATCGACACGAACTGCCACTGCCTGTCCAACTGGTCCGGCACTATTTTCAAAAGTGATATTCTGCACTGTGAATTCGTCACCAAAAACAAAAAACGAAGTTGAACCTGTTGTTCCTATTTCTTCGCCAAACCGATTCTTTTTTGATGCAAAATCATCGTAGGTAAGAATCGTTTTCGTAACATCTTCACCAATGAATAAAATATTGGTCTTACTGGCTGGCAAAACCAGTTGTTCTTTATAAATGCCATTTTTAATAAAAATAGTTGTTCTGTTTTTTCTGAAGTCCGGAACTGCATTAATAGCCTCCTGCACAGTTTTAAAATTACCGGATCCATCTGCAGATACAATGAAATCATACTCTTTTCCGGAAGCTACCCCAGAAAAAATCAAAATAAAAATTATGAGTTGAAATATCTTCATTCTTCTATTTTTCAATTCTGAACCAATCTATATCAATTGTACCTGAATCATTTGTAATCTTATCGCGCATAGCAAAATATCCTACTTTTGCTCCTATCCACCGCCCGGGCTTTGCTTCGAATACCGAACCTGCATCAGTAAAAGATTTACCATCGGTACTAAAAGCAAACTGACAAAGCGCTCCTTTTTTCACTTTCACCTGAAACCAAATCTCGTTTCCAATAAATTCCTGTTTGAATAATTCTTCCTCTTCTCCCCCTGTTCTTGCTTTTTCACACTGAACAACACGAATATTTAATTTTTTGTTATTGCGTTTTAAAGAAATAAACTGATAATCTTCGCCCATCACCACAAAACCAACTTCTTCCCCATCATTTCTTGCATTAAATTTTAACTTAGTGGTTGCCGTAAATTCTTCAGCTGGAAACTTTTGCAACAAAAGATTTGGCACACTCCAAAGTCCCATATTGTCATCTGTTCTGCCAACACAGTTCAGGCGATAATAACCAAGATTCCCAGACGGAAATCCCCAGTAAAGTTTCGGATTAGCTTGCCACTGCCACTGTTTTCCCAGTTCACTGCCATTGAATTCGTCACTTTCTGGTGGTGTTACAACCGGATATTTTTGACCAACATTTGGTTTTTTATACGTCAACACAGGTTCTCCAATACCATCACCATCAGGATCGACACCTATAATCGGCCAATCATTTTTCCAGACCATTGGTTGCAAATGAACAATTCTTCCATATGCTCCTTTATCCTGAAAATGGATAAACCAATCTTCACCAGTATTTGTTGTTACCCAGGCTCCCTGGTGAGGTCCGTTTATCTGAGTATCTCCCTGATTCATAACAACCTTATCTTCATATGGGCCATAAATATTTTTTGAACGCAAAACCAGTTGCCAACCTTTGGAAACGCCACCCGCAGGGGCAAATATGTAATAATAGCCGTTTCGTTTATAAAATTTCGGACCTTCCACTGTAGGGTTTTTATCGTGGCCGTCAAAAACCATTACTTCATCGCCAATTACGACAGTTCCTTCAGCATTCATTTCAGCAACGACAAGAATACTTTTGATGGTAGCACGACTACCTGCAAAAGCATGTACCAGATATACTTTCCCGTCATCATCCCATAAAGGTGAAGGATCAATCAGTCCTTTTCCCCCTTTTACAAGAACAGGTTCAGACCAGGGACCTGCCGGATCTTTTGCTTTAACGAGGTAAACTCCATAATCAGGATCAGGGTAATAAATATAATATTCATTATTATGGTAACGGATACATGGTGCCCAAACACCGTTTCCATGTTGTGGCTTGTCAAAAACATCGTAAGGGATAAGTTTTTTTAGCGTGTGTCCTATCAACTCCCAGCTTACCAAATCTTTAGAGTGTAATATTGGAAGGCCAGGTACACAATTAAACGACGACGATGTCATATAAAAGTCATCACCAACACGAACTACATCCGGGTCGGAATAATCAGCATAGATAATTGGATTTTTGTAAGTACCGTCTCCATTGTCGGCGACCCAAACTTTGGAAATTTCGTCCTGTGCCAACAAATGAGTGCCAGCTACAAGGAACCCGGCCAACATAATATATTGTATTCTTTTTCTAAGATTCATTATCACATTCAATTCATCAAATGATCTACAATTGAATTCAGGTAAACCTCAATATTAGTATAACTTTTATCTAATGTAAATTCATCTGCATTTTTTTTATTTGGATCGAGATTGTTTTTCTTTTCCCATGTGTCCGGCATACCATCTTTATCAGAATCAACCGGTGCAGGTTTCGATTTTAATGCGGGCCACCCACCCACATCCTTTTGTGAATCAATAATTCCGTTGCCACCTCCATCAAACGATTTTCCGTACTTTTCACTGCCGGTTTTTGCTTCGTCAAGAATTCTTTTATCGACCGCATCGTAAACAAAACTTGCCCCGGCCTTTTTTAATACCTGATCAAAAGCGGTTGCTGCATTAGTTGTGGTCACTGGAACAAAAGGAATTGGTTTTTCAAGCATTGAACGCTTTTTTGCAGCTACATCAACACCTTTTCCCTGCACACCTTTTTTCCAGTTATCTGCCGATACTTCCGTGTCACCTTCAACTACATTACCTGTGATATAAAACCAGCCTGCATGCATCGGTTTTTGGCTTATCGCAGGATTGTTAAATTTCTGTGTCAAGTCCAGGATTCTTTCCCGAACATCTTTTCTTGTAGCAGGACCTGCTTTATAATAATTATTTACCATGTTGTAATATCCTTCTTCTCCTCCATAGGCACTGTTAAAACCCCAGTTATAAATTACGTTATTTCTGTAATCCACCTTTTCATTTTCGGGTTGATGGGAATAACGTGATCCGCAAAAACGTGGATTCCGACTGGTATGATCGGAAAGAATATTATGATGAAAAGAGGCGTTTTTCCCACCCCAAATACCACCGTATCCGTGAGGCCCCTTGTGATGTGTAGAGTTATACAAACTCTCACTGATAATACACCATTGCATAGTAAAATTGGAATTATCATAAAATGAAGCTACCTCGTCGTCTGACCAACTAAAACTACAGTGGTCAATAATTATATTTTTGTGCCGGATTCCTGAGATCGCGTCCATCTCCCCGCCTTCAAGGTTTCCGGGACGAACCCGAATAAAACGGATGATTACATTATCAGCTTCCACTTCTATTCCGTAATTAGTGAGGCAAATACCGTCTCCCGGCGCTGTTTGACCCGCAATGGTCACGTCGTTATTTTTTATATAGATAGGTTTATTAAGGTGAATATTCCCGGAAACCCGAAAAACAATGATCCGAGGACCTTCTTTTTCAATCGCTTTACGCAGGCTCCCATCTCCCTTATCATTCAAATTATCGACAAACAGAATCTTTCCGCCACGTCCCCCTGTTGTATATCTTCCACCTCCTTCAGCACCCGGGAACGCAATTTGCTGTGCATTTAATGATAGTATACCAGAAACAAAAAGTATTAAAAAACCTATCAATCTCATTTCTTATAATTTCTTAAATTTAATGGCAGAATTTAACTCCGGGCACCGAACGGTAACCCGGAGTTAATCAACCTAAGACTACTTTATCTTGTTGAGGTAACATTTTGCTTTCTACTGTGACTGCCAACGCGGATCACCAACGCTATTATCAAGTAAGGTTTGATTTGTAACTGTAAAATTATTATTCTCAGCATCTACAAATCCTGGATCAAGAGTTGTATAATCAGAATTATCGATTAATACTCCCTCAGCTTCAGTGAAATACCCATCAGCATTAAAATAGTTATTGTTAGCACATTCAGGCTGCATTGTTAATGACTGGTTAGAATAAACTGACACTCCCATATTTACTAAAAGGTTACTTTCAGATTTAATAGTATGCTGCGACCAGCGTATGTAAAATAAGCGTTTCATCGTTGTTTCACTGTTCATTACATTATACAAAGTACAATTACTTAAATTAACATCCGGGGTACGCGTACCGTCATCATATATATTCCCTTTTGTGCTACCGTCCATCCGGATAAAATCGCGGGTATTTTCTGTTGCACAATTAAAGAATGTTGAATTATTAATGGATAGGCTTCCAATATACGACAAACGAAAATCGATGAAATCTCCGCCATCATTCAACACGTCGGACACAATACAATTATCAACTAAAATTGATTCGACCGAACACGCATTGGAGGTATTGGTAATTATAAAAGATTTTTTGTAATTATGAACGTTGCAACCACTAATGGTCAAGGTTCCATATGCAACATCAGCTGTATTAAACCTGAATCCATAGTCTAATGTTGATTCCACTCCGTCACTTAAGTAATTGCCCGTTAATTCTATATTTGTTACCTCAATGCTTTGAGCACCGTCTTCAATTTCCAATTGCGCATGCACAATTGGCATATCATAGGGATAAAGCCCTTTTATTGAAATGGATTTGTTGAGTACAATTGCACCTGCATAAACGGTATAATCTCCCGGATATAAAACAAATTTATCTCCTTCTACAGCATTAGTAAACGCTTCATTCAGATCGTCCTCAGGATGAAGTGGAATTGCACCTCCAAGATCTACAAGGGTTGTGAATGTAACCTCACCTCTTTGCTTGGCGCCTTTGAATAGTGTTACAGTATAATTTGTTTCCCCGGTAAGTCCGGTAATTGTGGCAGAGCCATTTGCTTTTTCTTCATTTGTAATGTCCCTCTGAATATTGCCCGGATTAATTAAGAAGTTGGTGACCTCACTTCCTGCCGGCCAACTTAAAGTTGCTGTTGTTGCTCCAACACTACCATCTGCCAGTGGGAAGAATATATTTTCTGCATCAGTTTTAAATACTGTTGAAGCCCACTTCGAATCTTCGATTCCATTATTCCCAACTCCCTTAATGCGAACTGAGTATTTACTTTGGCCCTCCAATGTCACAAAATATGGGACAGAATCCGGTGAAACAGTTACTGTTTTTATAATATTTAAAAATTCCAGACTATCTTCACTGAACTCCAAAACATAATGATCGGCATCAGCCTTTACAGTCCAGCTTATTTCAGCTGTAACTTTATTTCTGATTTTCACAGTTAAGTCGAGCGGAGTAAATACTCTGCTGAAACTAAGTTCTTCAACTATCGGGTCGATATTGTCTTTGCATCCTGTCAGAACTATAAATATCAATCCTAAAATGTATCCGATATATTTAAGTTTATTTTTCATATTCCTAATTTTAATAACCATAATCATTCGTTAATTTGCCGTTACTTGCATCAAGAAATACTTGCCAGATAGGCCAGAATTGATAAGAGTCAGGATTCTGTGCATAGATCGATTCGATTTTTTCATCATCTAAATCATCTGCATTGACGTAATCCGTATTGTAGTCATATTCTGCAGACATATCTGCAGTTTCACCACGGTTAAGACCATAAAGTTCCAACGATTCACCGTCAGCCGCATACCGGTAATAAACAGTTTCAGGGACATCAGCATATTCACCCGTACGAGTCCTCAGTGCATACATTTTTGCTTTTGCTTCATCCAACTTGTCTTTTAAAAGATTCCAGCGAATGAGCGACTGTTTACGAATCATTTCACCACAGAACTCAAGTTTATTTTCCTCAACAATTGCACTGAACATCGCTTCTTTTGAGGTTAACCCGTTTACATAAGACTCTACTTTTTCAGGCCAAAGGCTTGGATCAAAAGCTCTTTTCCGAATCATTTTCAGATATGGAGCTGCAGCCGAAGGCCCGTTCAGTTCATTTTCTGTTTCCGCTGCCATAAGAATTACTTCAGCATAGCGCATGTAAAGTTTATTGACACCGTCGTCATTACTCGATGTTACAATCCTGTCCATCCACTCATACCTGAACTTACCGAACTCCCATTTACTGATATTATTAAGTTCCTGTTTTGCTATTCCGGTATTTTGGTCTTTTTCACCCCATTCATACGGAACACACGTTACATCCCTGCGTGAATCATTTTTATCATAATCGTAAAAGAGATATGGAACAGGGCCTGCCTGACCGCCTTTGGCCTGAGAGGTATATTGGTCGGTGCTATTGTGTTTAACCGCAAAAGTAAACAACATACGCCCTCTACCATCTGAAAAAGGTATTTCCCAAAGGCTTTCGCCACCTGCATTAATATTATCCTGGCAGTTTTTCTTAAACACCGTTTCAAAAGAACTTTCAAGATGGCAGGTTCCACTGTTAATAATATCGAGGCATTCCTGATTGGCAATGGCATACATTTTATCCACAGATAGTTCCGGATCTGTACTTCTATGGATTCCGTCGGGATATTGCGAATAGCCACTTGCTGCCAGACAAAGCCTTGCGCGTAACCCTTTTAGAAAAGCTTTATTTACTCGTTCTACAGTTGAGGTCTTTGCTGTTTCATTTGGCCATGGAACAAGATCCTCTGCTTCTGCCAGATCTTTAATGAGTTGTTTATAAATTTCGTCCCTGTTTGTTTTGCTTAAATAAATAGTTTCTGTTGAAATAGGTTCAAACCTTGCAACAACATCGCCCCATGTTTTTAAAAGGTCGGAATAATAAACTGCCCTTAAAGTTATAGCTTCGCCCAAAAGATAACCCAATTCTGTTCCGGGTTCAGGGTTGCCATAAGTTCTTAATCCTTTAATACAAATATTCGCACGTTCTATGCCTTCGTACATTTTTGCCCAGGCATTATTTGTAGAATTCATTTGTGTATTATTCGGTGTAGCTGCATATACACACAAATCAGCTTTTCCATCTGGATAATTTTGTGAGGAGTTATACCACTCGATATCAGTATTCATTCCATACCATGGCAAAAAACGCCCCCTGTACGAATTGGTTTCACCAAACGATACTTTGATACCACTTATTGCGCCTTCTGCCAAATCAGGCGTTGAAAAAATAACCGACTCATCCAATGATGATTTTGTTGGGGCATCAAGTGTATCGTTACACGACACTAACAGACTTACAACTAAAATCAATCCAAGTATATATTTCATCTTTTTCATTTCGTCTATTTTTTTTCAGGTTAAAAATTCAGGTTCAATCCAAACACAATCTGTCTACTTCTTGGGTAAGCCGAGTAATCGACACCCGGAGTAAGCGGAGTATTTCTCCGTGTAGAAACTTCAGGATCAAATCCGGAATAATTTGTCAGAACGAATACGTTGTATCCGGTAACATAAAATCGAAGGTTATCAATATTGACTTTCTTAGTTAAAGATGAAGGCAATGTGTAACCTAAAGTTAAAGTACTTAAACGCAGGAATGAGCCATCTTCTATCGCCCAATCGCTAAGAACATATCTGCTCATATATGGCGACCACATGGTAGTATTTGCATTCATTTGAGCAAGTGTTGCAGAATTGTTTACTAATTCCCCTGTTGCTGGGTTGATATTGGTCCATCTTTTGCCTTCAGCCATCATGCTAATAAGGTTCCTATACTGGTACCTCTGGCTCGAAGTAGTATATTCAATTTTATTTGCATTATAGATATCGTTCCCATAACTCCAGGTCAATACAGTTGATAGGTCAAAACCATAAATACGCCCGTTAAGGGTAAATCCTCCGGAATTTTTAGGATTTGCATTCCCGATTAAAGTTATATCATTAATATCAACTACATTATCGTCGCCAACCAGATTTTTGAGTTTCATCACACCTGGCCTCAAAGTCCCTACAACACTATAGCAATCGGCTACACCATCTTTCAATATCCATTCATCATTAACAGGATCGTAGCCTTTAAAATCTGATACTTCGTAACGACCGTCAGAGACATAGCCGTAAATTTCGCCAACTGATCCACCAACCCTTACCATATAATCATCGCCGATTTCGGTCGAGGCCCAACCTGATGATTGGCCAAAGTCGTCCATAATACCAAGCGACTTAATTTTGTTTTTATTAAAGCCTATATTAAAACTCAAATTCAAACCATAATTTTTAGTATTAACAGCAGCCCAGTTAAATGAGAATTCTACACCTTTATTTTGTGTTTCCCCCATATTCCGATACTGATAATCATATCCGGTACCTGAAACAGGGAACTTAACTAATAAATCTTTTGTTGTATTGTAATAATACTCCAGTGTCCCATTCAACTTGCTTCTTAATAGCGAAAAGTCCAGACCAACATTACGGGTATAAGTTGTTTCCCATTTTAGATCAGGATTAGCCATTGTTTTTGAAGCTGACCAATAGCTGTCAACACCGCTTATCCAGGAAGTTGTACCCGAAGTAAATGACTGAGTCATTTGACCTGAAGGAATTTTGTTATTTCCTGCCGTACCATAACTTAATCTGAGCTTTAGGTCGTCTAACCATGAGGATGTCCCGTCCATAAAGTTTTCTTCAGATACCCTCCATGCCACAGCCGCAGAAGGGAAATACCCCCACTTATTGCCTTTAGAGAATTTACTGGAACCATCTGCTCGGAATGTTGCAGAAAGTATGTATTTATTTTTGTAACCGTAGTTTAATCTTCCAAAGAACGAAAGTAATTTATCATCGGGACTGTAATAATTATCAATCGAGTAAGCAATTCCCTGCGAAGTCAGCTTGAATGCTTCTTCTGAAGTAAATTGTTTTGGGAACCCATGCACAGTATTTGTAAAATCCCTGTCACTTGTTATTATATATTCCTGTCCAATTAATAATTTGAGACTATGCTCTTCACTAAAAATATTTTTAAAATCGTAATTCAAAGTATTTGTATTCCGGATTGACTGCTGCGTTCTGTCTTCCATTATAGCCGCCGGTTTGTTCTGATTATCAGATGAAGGTTTATTTTTTACGTAATATGTTGTCAGGCCGTAAAAACTTTTTTTAGTATAATAATAATTATCCAGACCAACATCAGTTTTCAGAGTCAGATTATTAAACAATTCCCAGGAAAAGCTCCCCGCCAAATTGAAATTTTTCTTTTCCTGTTTTTTGTCGGTATCATGAGTAGCGGTGATTGGATTAATTAAATAGCTGGCTATTTCTTCATCTGTGTCATCGGTGGTTAATCCTGCCAAAGGAATTGGCGTGTAGATTACAGTGTGTTTTAACCTCGAATCCGCTGATGATACTTCTTTTTGTTCATTGGCGCCACCACCACTGATATAGGTATCTGAATACCTAAGCGAAAATGCAAGCTCAACTTTTTCGTTCGGGTTGTTATTAAGTTTCAAAGCGATATTATCACGTTTAAAATCGGATCCAATCATTATTGCCTTCTCATTAATATGAGCATAATTAAACGCGTACATCATTTTCTCAGAGCCTCCCCTGATACTTAAATCATGATTAAACACATTCCCAATACGCCCATAAATTTGTTCCTGCCAGTTATTACCTTTTATACCATTATACATATCAATATCCCGATAAGAACCAAAATATTTTTCATATGATGTTACGTCGTCCATTCCATTATCCAGAACCGCATATTCATATTGCCATTTCACATAATCGTATGGATCGAGTACATCGAGGGTTTTGGCAATTTTTTTAAAGCCTGTATAAGCATTATAACTCACTGACATTTTTCCTGCTTTACCGCTTTTTGTGGTAACAATTATAACACCATTAGCACCCCGGGAACCATAAATAGCTGTTGAAGAAGCATCTTTTAGAACATCTATCGACTGGATGTCGGAAGGAGCAATATCGGAGATGCTACTAACAGGAAAACCATCCACAATAAACAAAGGCGTATTATCCTGGGTAATTGAGCCACCCCCACGCACCCTTATTTTTATCTCAGCGTCAGGAGAACCTTCGGTTGATAAAACCTGAACACCTGCAAGTTTACCAGCAATAGCTTGCTCCGGGCTTGCAACCGGTATTGCCTGCAAGTCTTCTCCTTTTACAGAAGCAACAGACCCTGTTATATCCCGTTTTTTTACCGTACCATAACCAATGGCCACAACTTCATCCAACTGTGTTGCTTCTGTTTCAAGCGCAACGTTGATCTCCGTTTTTCCATTCACTGGCACTTCCTGTTGTTTATAGCCAATAAATGAATAGAGTAAAACTGCATCGGCTGAAGGAACATCAATGGAGTAGGTTCCGTCTCCTAAAGTTATAGTGCCTTGTGTTGTTCCTTTCAGCACAACGTTAACCCCAGGTAGCAACTCACCCGTACCAGCATCGGCGACTGTTCCTTTAACCGTCAGTGTTTGTGCGAATGTCGAAAACACAAAGATTAACTGCACAGCTACCAAAAGAACCACGAAACGAATTAATTTATCTCGTTGTGGTTTTTGAAATTCTTGTTTAAGATTTGCCATACTTAATTTAGATTTGATTATAATTAGTCTTTGAGATTTTGCTACAGCAATATCTTGATCAAAATGAATACCGTAACCATCAGAACAAGTGCCAGGGCTAAAATTATTCGATTAGTTCGTTTTAAGTTTTGGTTGACATGCTTCATAAATTGATCAATTAATAGTGCAATTTACTGCAACTTACTTTCAAAAACATTTAAATAATTCCCATATAAAATGAAATACTTCCCACCATAGGGAAATTCTTCCCAAAAAGCGGGATTTTTTTTAAAGAAAATCAAATAATTGTGATTAATAAAGAATGTAATTAAGAGTAAAACAATTAGTTATATTGTCAAGAAATGATAAATAGACAGATATACTTTTATTGCTTTTGTGACTGCGCTACGTACTCAGTTGCACTTACTCCAAACTCTCTTTTAAAGCATTTTCTGAAATGAGACAAGTCCTTAAATCCTACTTCATAAGCAACCTCAGAAACGTTAAGTTTTTGCTGGACCAGCAATTGTGTAGCTCTTTTCAAACGAATATGCCGAATAAACTCTTTTACCGTCATATCTGTCAGGGCGTGTAGTTTACGATACAGCTGCATACGACTTACACCAACCTGAACTGCAAAACTTTCAATATCCAGTTCACTATCAGAAATATTTATCTCAACTACTTCAATAGCTTTCTGTAAAAATCGTTCGTCAGGTGACGGAAGTACAACATTTGTAGGTTCGAGTACAACCGTACTGGCATATTTTTCTTTTAGCGACTCACGAATGGAAAGCATATTTTCCACTTTGGCCTGTAATACGGTTAAATCGAACGGCTTGGTAATATAATCATCAGCACCAATAGTTAATCCTTTTAATTCATGGTCCTTCGAATGCAGAGCAGTTAATAGCAGCACCGGAATATGGGAGGTACGCACATCACTCTTAATTCTTTTACACAACTCGTAACCATCAACATTAGGCATAATAATATCGCTGATAATTATATCAGGAACGATTTTTACAGCAACCTCCCAACCTTCTTCACCATTTTTTGCTTCAATTGTTTTAAATGTATCATTAAAATGGCTCGTAATAAACTGACGTACATCTGGATTGTCATCGATCACAAGCATTATTCTTGAATGCATTGTATCAGGTGATTCGTTTGACATTTTTTCCAGTATTGCTATTTCGTTTGCTTTTTCTTCGTGTATGGTTACATTTTCTGAAATACTCTCCACAGTCGAAGAAGTGTATGGGATGCGAATAGTAAATTTAGTTCCTTTTCCGGGCTTACTTGTCACAAATATTTTTCCTTTATGTAACGAAACCAGCTCTTTAACCAAAGCCAACCCAATTCCAACACCTGCATTTGCATTTTTATCGTCCGACTGAAAAAAACGCATAAAAACACGGTTTAAATTCGATTCTGAAATTCCGCTACCGGTATCTTTAACAGCAATTTCAACGTATTGCTTCTCTTTATCTGATGCAGAAAAATCATCATCGTCAGTGTCAAAAATCAGCGAAATATTTACACTTATACTCCCCCCTGAATCTGTAAATTTAAAAGCATTTGAAAGGAGGTTGTTCATGATCTTTTCAATTTTATCCGGATCGAAACTGACAAATAATCGCTGTTTTAACGTATTAAATTTCAGCTTAACCTGTTTCTCTATAGCAAAATCGTTAAACGAATTAACAATATTCCGGATAAAACCAACTATATCAGCTTCAGTAAGATTAAGTTTTAGATTCCCCGTTTGTAATTTTCTGAAATCGAGCAGTTGATTTACCAATTTATTCAGGTTGTTGGCATTTCGGTGCATCAATTTCAAATCATCCTCAATTTCCGGATCAGCATTACGTTTGGCCAGCATTTTTTCAAGTGGGCCCAAAATTAACGTTAGCGGGGTTCTGATCTCATGAGAAATATTGGTGAAGAATTTTAATTTCAGCATATCCAGTTCATGCAGTTTACGGGCATTTACTCTTTCAATCATCAACTGGTTTTTAATTTTCTCACGGTTAATAGCAAACTGCATCAAAACGTAAAATAACAGTGCAATTAGACCAACCATCAATAATATAAACCACTTTGTTTTCCAGAATGGCGGCAAAACAGAAATTGCCAGTTGCAACTCGTTTCCATCGTCCGGCATGCCTGGAATAACGCGTTTAATTCGTAATGTATAATCTCCTGGATTTAAGTTTGTATATGTTGCTGATCTTATTTTGCTTGGCTCATTCCAATCTCTGTTAAACCCTTCAAGCTTATAAGAATAAAGGTTGTTCTCGCTGTTTGTATAGTTTAAAGCTGCAAACTCAAGCGTAAAAACATTCTGATCAAAATTAAGAACAAGTTTCTTCGTTTCGGAAATACTGGTTTTAAGGACGGAATGTTTTTTATTTGAAATTGGAACCGATTTGTTGAAGATCTTCAAATCTGTAAAAACAATTGGTATATTATTGTCATCAGGGATAATTTCGGAAGGATTAAATTTATTAAATCCGGAAACCGTTCCAAACATCAAGTCTCCTGTTTTGGTCTTGTATGCCGCACCATAACAAAACTGGTTGTTACTAAGACCGTCTTTACTGGTGAAATTATAAAACAACTCTTTTTCAGGACTAAATCTTGAAAGACCATTATTAGTAGAAATCCAGAGATTATTATCGCTATCTTCCAATATACAAAGCGCATGATTATTTGCAAGCCCATCCTGTTCGCTATAATATTTTAATGGTCCGTTCTCGATACTGTAAACTGCAATACCGCGGTTAGTAGTTGCTACCCAGGTTCTGTTTTTTGAGTCCTCAAACATACTTCGGGTATATTCATTGAACCGTTTGACTGAATTTTCTTCAGGATTATAAATAATCAATTCATCATCACTGCCCATCCAAAGATTTCCTTTTGAATCACATTCGATCCATGAAACCTTATTGTTGCCATTCAACTGCGGAAAATGACGAAAAGAGTTTGTTTTCCGAATGTACTGATCCACACCTCCATCAGAAGCGATCCATATGTTTTTGTTTTTATCGGCACACAAGTCCCAAACCCGGTTATCCGAAAAACTTCCCTGAACATCAGTATTGGCTTTATAATTGGTTACTTCGTTATTGTTCAGATCAATTACATCTATACCTCCCAGAAAAGTAGCCACCCATAAATGATTTCTGCCATCGTCGAGAAACGCTTTAATACAATTTTGGGAAATAGAGGTTTTGCTATTACTTCCAGCCATTATATAACTGTATCTACCTGTCTCAGTGTCATATATATTGATTCCTCCATCTTCCGTTCCAAGCCAGATTCTGTTCATGTGGTCAATCCAAAAAGCATAAACAATGCTGCTGTTCAGGAAATGGTTGTCTCCAGACAAAGATCCAAAGCTATGAAATACCTGTTTGCTTTTTGCCAGAAGATTTAATCCTCCACGGGTGCCGATCCAGGTTTCTCCTTTTGAATCATGGAACAAAGATAAAATAGAGTTATTTGAAAGACTTCTTGCGTCTCGTTCATCATGTTTAAAGAAACCAGTCACTCCTTTAACTTTTGAATAGGTATATAAACCGCCTCTTGTCCCTATCCAATATTCACCAAATACTCCTTTCGAAATGCTTCGTACAGTTTCCGTACGATCAATTTCCGGTTCAAGCTTTATTTTACGAATATCTCTTGCTTCAGGATCGACTAAAAACAATCCTGCAGAATAAGTACCAACCCAAAGTAATCCTTCATCATCAAGATATATTTCCCATATTTCGTGGTTCTGGTTTTCAGTAAAAGGCAAATCGAACCGACTCATCTCGTTATTAGCCGGATCGTATATAAACATACCGTCGTTGGTGCCAACCCATAGTTTACCACGATTGTCGAATTGAAGTATTCGCACAAAATTTCCTTCAAAAATACTTACATCGACAGATGTTTTAGGTTTAATTGGCCTGATATTTCCAGTGGAATCTAATGTGAAAATATTAATGTCTGTCCCGAGCCAAAGGACTCCATGCCCATCTCTTTCAATATCATTTACCGAAATATCAACATAATGAGAAGAAGGGTATTTTTCCAGCGGATGGGTAAATTTTTCCGTCGTTCGGTTAAAAATATTTAATCCTCCGTTTTCTGTACCTATCAGTAAATTTCCTTGTTTATCTTCTTTTATAACCCGAACAATATTTCCTTTCAAACTAAGCGAATCCTGCATGTTTGGCAAGAAATTTCTGAACTCATATCCATCGAACCGACTCAATCCCTGGCTCGTCCCAATCCACATCCATCCCTTGCTATCCTGAAATATACATTGTATTTGATTATTGGGTAAACCATTTTCCTGTAAATATTTATCGAAACTAAATGTTGTAACAGCCGCATCTATATTCAGGGAGAATGACATAATAAACATCGTAGCAATCAGCCGGATAACCCCTGTATTTAATGTATTTTTTTTCATTCCTTGTAGTTTCCCCTGTCTGCCGTTCTTTTTACAAATTAATGCTATTTTATACGAATTTCAAAGAAATGCAAACGCTCTAATATTTTATTCCTTTGTTCCATTTAAAAACTGATTAACCATTTCAAAAGTAATACCGCTTCGTACAAAAACTGTTTTAACCCCCAAAGCTCCTATTTCTTCAATATTTCGATATTCATCGTCAAAAAATACCATTTCTGAATATGGTACCTGAAAATAATTTTGAATGTTCTTAAAATGGTGAATCTTACTCGATGGGTAAATTTCCTTTCGATCAAAATATTTATCGATGTCAAATAATTTGATGAGATCATTTGCCCAGGTTGGCTCAAAAGTTCTTGACGCCGATGCAATCTTTTTATTTTGAAGTTTTAGTTTCTTGAAAATATCAATTACTTGGGGATATAAGCGAATCCAATTTCCGGATTGATCAAATAATTTTTCATTTCGCCAAAAATAAGGAGGATTTGTTACATCACACCAGGTTCCTCCGGCATCCCAAATGGTGAAATCAAGATCAAACACAAAAATCCTCATAATAGAACTGATAAAAAAGGCCGGAAAACCGGCCTTAATTTTATTTTAATCATCCGTTTTTTACTATAAATCAGTTACGGGCTTAAATTTCGGAGCAATTAAATTCATAACTACCCATGCAATCAAATACATTGAACCTGCAATTAAAAACAGTACAAAGTATCCAGCATCAATATTTCCCCTTGCTTTGTAAAATTCAAGAATATTTCCAGCCAGACCGGCAATTAACATACCTCCGATGGCTCCGGCCATACCTCCAATTCCGGTAACAGATGCTACAGCTTTTTTAGGAAACATATCAGAAACAGTAGTAAAGATATTTGCCGACCAGGCCTGATGTGAAGCTGCTGCCAAACTAATAAGTGCAATAGCTCCCCAGAAACTTACTCCTTCGGATTGAGCAAAAATAATTGGAACAACAAGGAATGCAAAAATAAGCATGGTTACATTACGGGCTTTACCCGGCGACCATCCGCGATTTATAAAGTTCGATGATAGCCACCCTCCGAAAATACTTCCAACTGTTGTAGCTGTATAAATTACCACTAATGGTAACATAAATTCTTTGATATTTAATCCACGAACATCAGCAAGCCAGGCAGGAATCCAAAATAGATAAAACCACCAGACCGGGTCGGTAAGAAATTTACCAAAAAAGAATGCCCATGTTTGCCTGTATTTCAGCAATTTCACCCATGGAATCTTTTCCGTTTTTACCTCTTCCTGATCGCTTAAAATATATTTCAATTCCTCTTTCGATAATTTTTTATGCTTCTCGGGAACTTCATAAATTGCAAACCAGAATGCAAGCCAAATTAAGCCAAATGCTCCTGTAATAATAAAGGCTTCCTGCCATCCCCACTTTGTAGCAATCAGGGGAACAACTATAGGCGCCACAATGGCTCCAACGTTTGTTCCCGAATTAAAAATACCAGTTGCCAGAGCACGTTCCTTTTTAGGAAACCATTCGGCTGTGGTTTTGATAGCCGCAGGAAAGTTACCTGCTTCACTAATTCCAAGAAATGCACGGGCAACACCAAATCCAAATGGGGCCTTGGCAAAAGCGTGACCAATAGCAGCTAAACTCCATCCAATCAGAACAGCAGCATACCCCATTTTGGTTCCTAACCAATCGATAAAACGTCCTGCCAATACCATTCCGACGGCATATGCAGCCTGAAAAGCCATTACAACGTAGCCATATTCGGCTTCACCCAAGCCAATGTCTTTCTCCAGCACAGGTTTTAGTATTCCTATTACCTGCCGGTCCAGGTAGTTTACTGTAGTGGCAAAAAACACAAGACCACAAATAGTCCACCTGTACTTACCAATCTTTTTGTTTAGTTCATTCATAAGTTGATGTTTATATGATTATTATGATTTATATCTTTTGATCACGCTTAAAGCCTCAGCACATTTTTTTGTAATGTGCTCATAATTTTCCTGCGCCAAAATTTCTTTTGGGAATAACTGCGATCCCATTCCTACACAAGTCGCTCCTGCTTCAAACCACGCTCTCAGGTTTTCTTCATCCGGCGAAACCCCACTGGTAGGCATTATTGATGTCCATGGCATCGGACCTAAAACGGCTTTTACAAACCCTGGCCCGCCAACCTCAGCTGCAGGGAATATTTTAACAATCTCTGCGCCCAGTTCGTGAGCCTTTCCTATTTCTGTTGCCGACCCACATCCCGGGCTCCAGGAAATCTTTCGTTTGTTGCAGACTTTTGCCGTGCCTTCATCTACCAACGGAGATACAATAAAATTTGCACCCAAAGCGATGTACATAGCCGCCGTTCCTTCATCTACTACCGAACCAACACCCATGATCATATCCGGGTAATTTTCAATGGTCCACTTATTTAACTCTGCAAAAACAAGCGTGGCAAAATCTCCGCGGTTGGTAAACTCAAAAACACGGACACCTCCTTCATAACACGCTTTCACCACTTTTTTGCACACTTCTGCATTTTTATGATAGAACACAGGGATCATCCCTGTTTCTTTCATTTTCATCGCAACTTCTATTCTTGTAAATCGGGCCATAAATCAATTAGAAATTTTAAATTAAAAATTAGAAAACTCAACCTACAACATATTATTTCTTGTTGATGCTGAAATTTTACCTAAAATATTTTTTAATTCTGCTGACTCTTTGATCAATAAATTCAATTCACTATTCAAATCTTGTTTAAAAGTAAGAGTCGCATCAATTAATCTTAACCAATAATTGCTTTCTCTCATTTCTTTTAAAGAAATATCAATCTTATAAAGAAAATCCTGTTTTGAAAATGCAGCCTGCGCTTCTTCATAATTTGCACCTGAAGATGTTGATGATTTTGATAATTGGTATATAATATTATTAAATTCAGGATCATTGGGTAAATTTCTCAAAAACTTAATAACTAGTACCGCAAATTGAAATAATCTTTCAGCCAAATCAACATCCATTTTAGTACTTCTTGAAAATTTTACATTTCTAATTTTACATTTTTAATTGATTAGCGCGCTACACGTCCCGAGGCATCACCATCCATCAGTTTCTCCACTTCTTCCACCGTTACCTGGTTAAAATCACCGTAAATAGTATGTTTTAAACACGATGCTGCCACGGCAAAGTCCAGTGCTTTCTGGTCATCACCTTTGTAAGTGAGTAAGCCATAAATCAGTCCACCCATAAATGAATCGCCTCCTCCAACTCGGTCAACAATATGCGTGATTTGGTAAGTTGGCGCCTCAAACAGTTTTTGTCCATCCCACAAAACACCTGACCATGTGTTATGATTTGCATTTACCGAACCACGGAGTGTTGTAATCACTTTTTTACATCGTGGAAAACGTTGCATGATCTGCTTTGAAACTGATTCATAAGCTGCTGCTTCTACCTGTCCGCCGGTTACATCAACACCTTCAGCTTTTATGCCCAGTACTTTTTCAGCATCTTCTTCATTCCCCAGAATGATATCTGTTCCCTCAATCAATGCCGGAATCACCTCTCCTGCTGTTTTACCATATTTCCAAAGATTCTTCCGATAGTTCAGATCACAGGAAACGGTAATTCCAAGCTGATTGGCTTTTTGAATTGCTTCCAGGCAAACATCAGCTGCACTTTGCGAAATGGCAGGTGTAATCCCTGTCCAGTGAAACCAGGTTGCCCCTTCAAATACTTCTTCCCAGTTGATCATTCCCCGTCGGATTTCTGAAATAGCCGAATGCGAACGGTCATAAATCACCTTACTGCCTCGGCTGACTGCCCCGGTTTCAAGGAAATAAATTCCCAGGCGATCACCTCCCCAAATAATATTTTCTGTACCTACTCCATATTTCCTTAAATCCATTAAACAGGCCTGCCCAATATCATTTTTAGGAAGACGGGTAACATAATCTACCGGAATCCCGAAATTAGCCAGCGAAACAGCCACGTTTGCGTCTCCTCCGCCAAATGTTGCAGTTAGTGTATTTGCCTGTGAAAACCGCAGATAGTCAGGAGTTGCCAACCGCAACATGATCTCTCCAAAAGTGACGACTTTATTCATGAAAAATATTTTCGGTTTTATTTAATCGACTAATCAAAATTAAAATATTCCTTCGCATTATTAAAACAGATGTTTTCCACCATATTTCCCAGTAACTCCATATCATTGGGAATTTCCCCGTTTTCAACATCGTTACCTAAAAGATTACAAAGTGTACGACGGAAATATTCGTGTCGCGTGTAGGAAAGGAAACTACGAGAATCCGTTAACATCCCAACAAAACGACTTAACAAGCCCATATTGGAAAGGGAATTTAATTGCTTTTCGATACCATCTTTTTGATCGAGAAACCACCAACCTGAGCCAAACTGCATTTTCCCGGGATAAGAACCATCCTGAAAGTTACCAATCATTGTAGCAATCAAATCATTGTCTTTTGGATTCAAATTATACAAAACGGTTTTGGTGAGTTGGTTATTCAAATCAAGCCGGTCAAGCAGTATTGAAAGTGGCCGTGCAATTTCAAAATCACCGACAGAATCGAATCCAGTATCAGGCCCCAGTTTTCTATAAAGCCGGGTGTTGTTATTTCTCAGAGCACCAATATGAAACTGCTGCGTCCAACCACGCTTGTGATCCATAATTCCGAATTCATACAACATGCAAGATTTGAACTTCAGAATTTCCTGCTGATTCAAATCGACTCCACCTCTTATTTTAGTAAAAATGGAATTTACTTCAGCTTCTGTATAATCATCTGCAATAGCAGTTTCCAGCCCATGATCTGACAACCGACATCCATTTTCATGAAAGAACTGGTGACGTTTATCCAGTGCTGAAATAAGATCATTAAAAGTAGAAATATTCAATTCAGTAACTGCACTCAATTTGTCGAGATATTCATTAAATGCAGGCACATTTTCCACAGCCATGGTCTTATCGGGCCGCCAGGCAGGTAGCACGGCAGTCTCAAAGCCACTGGCTTTTATCTGGCGATGATATTCCAGCGAATCCACCGGATCATCAGTGGTGCAAATAGTGTGTACATTAGCCATTCGAATAATTCCACGTACTGAATACTCAGGAGTTTGTAGTTTCGCATTACATTCCTCCCAGATTTCTTTTGCTGTATCTGGTCTTAATATTTTATCGATGCCAAAAAACTTTTTCAATTCAAGGTGTGTCCAGTGAAATAATGGATTCCGCAATGTGTATGGCACTGTTTCGGCCCATTTTTCAAACTTTCCCCAATCTGTTGCATCTCCGGTACAAAATCGCTCGTCAACACCATTTGTACGCATCGCTCGCCACTTGTAATGGTCGCCATAAAGCCAGATCTGAGTGATGTTTTCAAATTGTTTGTTTTCAGCTATCTCTTTTGGATTGATATGACAGTGATAATCGAAAATGGGCATTTTTACCGCATGTTCGTGATATAATTTTTGAGCTGTCTCTGTTCGCAACAGAAAGTTCTCATCCATAAACTTTTTCATCTTATTATAATTGTTTATCTATTTAAGGTATAAGATGGAACTCGCATGATCTCAATAACTGTCATATATGTCAAAAATTTGGTCATTCTCGTTTCATTAGGAAATATTATAAATCAAATAATCTCTTTAAATGACGCTCGTAAATATTGTCCTCAACACAAATCCCAACAACTTCGGCATTTTCTTCCAGTAAAGAAGTATATTTTTCTCCCATTTCAGAAGCAACTTTATAACCCACATGAATTAATTGCCTGAAATTAGAGTTGTAATCCGGGTGGCCCGGTATATGGCGAAGGGTGTCGCCAAATTTTTCGCCAGTCCATTCTTCGACCTCTTCCGGCGTAGGAAGTTTTGAATCATCAATGTCGATTACATCAGCATATGGAGCACAAAGTTCATCTTTCCGCTCAAGCGCTTTTGCATAAATTTCTTTTGCCGCAGCCAATCCTTCATCTCCAGAAATAGCTAGCCCGATCACTTCTTCCAACCAGGTTGTACCAGCAGTTTTTACATGGATTCCTTTATCATGCTTTTTAATGATTTCAGCCATAATCGGGTAAATCGTAAATTTATCTGATCCTGAATGAACACTCAACTTCAAATCTTCCGGCAAACCAAAATGTTTAACCGCATAATCTATTACTAAAACATCCTGTTCAAATTCTTTGGCAAACTGCTGAACATCGCCAACATAATCAACACCTTTATTGAAACGCCCGGTAAATTTAGGCGCAATAGTTTGTGCCGGAATTTTTTCATCGGCAATCATTTTCAGAATAAAAAACATATCTACCGGAGTTTGTGGAGTTTCAACCTCGTCCATCGAAACTTCTGTCACAAAATTACCAATCCCTTTCATCGCAGCGATATGGCGGTAAATTTTACCAGCTTCTTTTATTGCCATCAAAAATTTTGAAGCAACCGATTTTAGCAAATCTTCTGTAATTACAATCGGCTCATCAATTCCAGGAATCTTCACTTCGCTGCCAAAAACAGCACATGCCCGGATAAATTTATTTACATCATCTGACTTTGCCTCATTGCCAATATACATAGCAACGTCGAGGGTAAAAAAATCACAGTGTTCAATAAACCGATCAACATTTGTTAGGTTGATATGATCTGCATCAACAAAGTACGGACCTTCCCACCCCAGATTTCTTACAGCGCTGTCGGCTTCCATTCTCGTCTGCTCAGGTTCTGAATGAACAATGTTGTGTTCGCGGTTTGATTTATTCCAAACCGGTGTTACTTCTACCTCTTCAGAAGTGGCAGTAATAAGTGCGCTTAGCTGAGCCTCGCCTTCATGATTAAACCGGTCGCCTACCCCAAAACTGTATTTTCCTAGTTCCATAAAATGATTTTTTCTGTATTGGTTTTTTCCAAAAAAATATTTCCGTGTACGAACACGAAAATATGGATATATTTCGGTTCGCCCAAAATTTTTTAAATGTTGTATAATTATTTATTAATTAAAAAAAACTAAAACGACGTTTCAAATTCTTTGCAAAAATTTGAGCGTGAGTTTACATTTTTGCCTCGTCTTTAGTAGGAAACTTCATGTACAAATAATTGCATAAAACTTCCCACGAACGAATAAATTTTAAAACTCAAATTATTTAGATTTTCAAATAATAATGAAACCCAAATTATCCTAAAAATCATCTTATGCAATCAACAATATTTCTACTTTTGAAAAGATATAAAAACAAGATGAAAAAATACACATTGATTTTAGTTCTCGTATTACTTGCAATTAGTGTCAGTTTATCAGCCCAACAAACCAATATTATACCTAAGCCTGTAAAAGTTACTGAAGGCAATGGTGTTTTTAATATTTCAGAAAACACACAGATTTTATATGCAGTTTCTAATGAAGATGACAGAGATTTTATTCAACTGGCGACAGATCTTATAAAAACCGTCACCGGATTTGAATTGAAACAATCGCTTCCTGTTACAGAAAATGTCAAAGGAAATATTCTTATTCAGATAAATGGTCCATTTGATCCGGAGATTGGAAATGAAGGTTACAAACTCAATATAGAGAAAGATCGAATTTTTCTGAACGCTAATACAACGGCCGGCCTTTTTTATGGAATGCAAACTATCTGGCAACTGTTAACTGCTAAAGAAGGAAATTCAATTCCCTGTATGGAAATTACTGATTACCCGCGTTTTTCATGGCGCGGAATGCATCTTGATGTGTCGCGTCATTTTATGCCTGCCTCGTTTATATACAAATACATCGACTATATTGCCATGCATAAAATGAATGTTTTTCACTGGCATTTGGTTGATGATCAGGGTTGGAGAATTGAAATTAAACAATATCCGAAATTGACCGAAGTTGGTGCATGGCGTACCGACCGTGAAGATCTCCCATGGGGTGAAAGAAACGGCGCTCCTAAAAAGGATGACAATAAATATGGCGGCTTTTATACACAGAGTGAAATTAAAGATATTGTTGAATATGCCAGGAAAAGACATGTAACAATCGTTCCTGAAATTGAAATGCCTGCACATACAATGTCGGCCTTGGCTGCTTATCCACAGTTTTCATGTTTTGGAAAATATCAGCCGGTACCTTCAGGAAGTGTTTGGCCAATTACGCACATTTACTGCGCAGGTAACGATTCAACATTTATTTTTCTTGAAAATGTTTTAACCGAAGTAATGAATCTTTTCCCTTCTACCTTTATTCATATTGGGGGCGATGAAGCGAATAAAACAGATTGGAAAAATTGTCCGAAATGTCAGCAGCGAATCAAAGATGAAGGTCTTAAAGATGAAAACGAATTACAGAGCTATTTTATTAAACGTATCGAAAGATTCTTGAACAGCAAAGGCCGCCGGCTAATTGGCTGGGATGAAATTCTGGAAGGCGGGTTGGCACCGGAAGCTACGGTTATGTCGTGGAGAGGTGAAAACGGTGGTATTGAAGCTGCTAAATTGAACCACGATGTTGTAATGACACCAGGTGCATATTGTTACTTCAATAGCTATCAGGGCGATCCTTCGCTGGAACCAAAAGCAGGGGGCGGATTTATAACACTGAAAAAAGTATATGAATATGAACCTGTACCTGCAGAATTAAATAAAACAGAAAGACAACATGTGCTTGGTGCCCAGGCTTGCGTTTGGTCTGAATATATACCCAATGGAGAACATGTTGAATATATGATAATGCCTCGTATGGCCGCGCTTGCAGAAGTACTTTGGTCGCAAAAAGAAGCCAGAAACTGGAGTGATTTTTCGCAACGAATGGACACGCAGTATCGGCGGTATAAAAAAATGGGCGTGAATTATGCCAATAGTGCATTTCAGGTTTATGCACGTCCGGAACTTGATTCTGAAACGAGATCAGTTAAAGTTTCTCTAAGCACCAATGCATGGAATCCTGACATTAGATATACCACAGATGGTTCTGAACCGAATATCAATTCAAAAAAATATAACGGACCATTTAAAATTGAATCTACACAAACAATAAAAGCCGTGGTTGTAAAAGAAGGAAAACCAATGACCAAATCGCTGGCAACCGGTCTTTTTATTCACAAAGCTTTTGCATGCCCCGTAACATTGAAATACAGCAACAGTAAACAATACAACTCAACAGGGGATCTTGCACTTGTTGACGGGATTAAAGGATCAAAGAACTATGGAGATGGCAGGTGGAAAGGATTTGACGGAAACGATCTTATTGCAACCATCGATTTGGGAGAAGAGAAATCATTCTCAAAAGTAAGTATTGGTACACTGCAGGATGCAGGAGCATGGATTTTCTATCCTACTGAAGTTGTTGTTGAAGTTTCAAATGACGGGAAGACTTTTCGACAAATCGGAAAAGCAAAAAATAAAGTCGCTCCATTGAAACCTGAACGGATGACTCAGGAGCTAACAGTGAAGAAAATTGCAAAAGCACGTTTTGTGCGTATAACAGCCAAAAATCTGGGAACCTGTCCGAAAGGGCATGCAGGAGAAGGAAAACCAGCCTGGTTATTTGTTGATGAAATTATGGTGGAATAACGAATGTTGTGTTAACAATTGCCACTAAACTTTTTAGTTGGAAGTTATAAGGAATAAAAAGCCAGCGGTATGTTACCGTTGGCTTCTAAATTTTATCCCCATTTTTTTCCGAGCTTTCCAAGATCAGCCTGCATTAGGTCATCCGGCGTCATTGCAATATGGAACTGGCATTCCGCATTGAAATTCAAAAACCAGGGTTCTGCCAAAAACGGAATATCTGAAGGCTTATCAACATTTACAACTAAAACACCTCCTCTGTGACCATTGTTGTCGGTAAAATATGCAGCCTCCGGTTTTGTATCCGCTAAAATTTTACCCATTGTTTCACCTATTGTACCATTTTTAACTGCAGTATTAAATGGTTCTGCAGGAAATTCTATATTTAATAACATTCGCATCGTTAACCCTCCTCTACTTTAAGTATAACTGATTTAAATTAAAACTCAATTATACAATTCTGTCAATATTAACATCAGATTAAAATTACCGCGTATTTCCTGCAAAAACAAAATAAAAGACTATTATGTCTGAATAATTAAGAATTATTAAGAAATGCAATTTGGTCTGAGATTAAATTTCTTTTAAACGAATTTTATATATTATTATAGAACTCCCCAAAATGCCAGAGGATTCCCGACGGATCATGCACAAAGCATTCTCTGCCCCAGGCGTATTCACGTGCAGGAGTTAAGCGAACCAGACCTTTATATTTTTGGGGTAGGTTTAAATTGTTCAGTTCGTTCCAGAAACGTGGAACATCATCAACTTCCATAAAGACCATGGTGTTATCAACCCAGTCTTTTACATATGCATCCTGTAAATAAAATCCAAAATTATTCGTTTTGAAATACGAGAGATTATTTTCCAGAATAACTTCCTTAAAACCTAAATCGCGATAAAAATTGCGGGATTCTGAAAAATTTTTAGCTCCAATAAACGGACGGATTGATTTAGCTTTATGTTCCATTTTAATATTTTTCTACAGTAACGAACGGAATAAAAGAAATGTTGAAACTGAATTAAATGTACTTTGTATTTTAAGAATAACTTTTTCAGGATTGTAAATTAGGTAAATTCAAAACTTTACAAAAAGTTGAAAAAGCCGTTATTTTTTTGTGATGTTTAAAGTGAACCTTTGTAGTACCGAAAACATTAATAGTAAAAAGGTAAAATGACAGATTAAAAATGAAGAGAGTTATGAAACAGATTTTGTATATAACAATGTTTATCCTGTTTGTATTTAACGGCTGTGCACAAACCGCCAAACAGGAAATGAAAAAAGACGGGTACCGCCCTTTAACAGCAGCTGAAGCGCGTGTAATTGTTCATAAAGGAACTGAAAGAGCTTTTACCGGAAAATATGATGAATTTTTTGGTATGGGAACATACGTTTGCAAGCATTGCGGTGCCGAATTGTATCGATCATCAGACAAGTTTGATTCGGGATGTGGGTGGCCCAGTTTTGATGATGAAATTCCAGGTGCGGTAAAAAGAACTCCCGATCCGGATGGAATGCGCACTGAAATTACGTGTGCCAACTGCGGCGCTCATTTGGGGCATGTTTTTACTGGCGAAGGTTTTACAGCAAAAAATATCCGACACTGTGTAAATTCTACCTCACTGATATTTGTTCCTGCAAAGCATATAAAAATGGCTGCAACCGATACAGCCTATTTTGCCGGTGGTTGTTTTTGGGGTGTTGAATATTATATGGAAAAAGCGCCGGGAGTTATTTCTGCCGAATCGGGTTATATGGGCGGGGTTAAAAAAGATCCTACTTATTTACAGGTCAGCAGTCACACCACAGGTTATGCAGAAACCGTGCGTGTAATTTTTGATACTTCGAAAACGAATTATGAAGCACTGGCTAAGTATTTCTTTGACATTCACGACCCAACACAAATTGATCGTCAGGGCCCGGACGTTGGATATCAGTACCGTTCAGAAATTTTTTACACTACCATGGAGCAGAAGAAAACGGTAGAAAAACTGATCGGACAACTGGAACGAAAAGGATATAAAGTGGCAACGTTGCTTTCGCCTGCAGAAATGTTCTGGAAAGCGGAAGATTATCACCAGGATTACTATGCGCACAAAGGAGGAACTCCATATTGTCATAAATATACAGAGCGGTTTTGATTAACGATGAATTGAATTTTCAAAGGGCTCTTTTAGGGTCCTTTTTTTGATATGTTAAAATCCTGGGCGAGATGAAATCAGTTAACAAAATACATTTTCAGAAAACCACGGTTTTTTACTTCCAATTCACCGCGGTATTCACAAGAAAACTCGTCTTTAATTTGTTGGTAGGTATTTTCAGAAATATTAATTCTGCCCGGCAGAGAATTAGATTCCATTCGCGAAGCAATATTAACGGTATCACCCCAAATATCGTATTGCCACTTCTTTATCCCAACAATCCCTGCCACAACGGGTCCGGTATGAACTCCTACCCTCACCTCAAAATGATTTAATCCATCCTGAGCAACAAAAGCATTTTTAACCAGATCAACCATATCTTTTGCAGCGTTAATTACATTTCTTGCATGTGTTTTATTTTCTGTTGGCAAACCACAGGCGCACATGTACGAATCACCTATTGTCTTAATTTTTTCTAACCCGTGTTTTGTTGCTATCTCATCAAAACCTTTGAAATAAAAATCAATACTTTCCACCAATTGCTCTGGTTCGATATGTTCTACTAATTTCGAAAATTGTACAAAATCAGTAAACAACACGGTAACTTCATCAAATCGTACTGCATCGACTTTACCATTTAATTTTAATTCTTTTGCCGTTTCTGAAGGCAAAATATTCAGCAAAAGACTCTCCGATCGCTTTTTCTCTCTTGAAATCGCCCTGTAGTACCAGTATAAAGTACCTAAAATTATGGTAGTCAATCCCAAAATAATAAAAAGCGAAATCATAACATTTCGCTGATTTTGTTTTTGCTGATTAAGCAAATTAACTTCCACCTGCTTTTTAGAAACTTCAAAATTGGTGCGAAGGTTTGCAAGTTTTTGTACCGTTTGGATGTTGTTTATACTATCTCGATAAAGAATATAATCTTTATAATATTTGTATGATTCAACAGGGTTACCAAATTTTTCATAAAGCTTAGAAAGTTTCAGATTAGCATCGCGAATCTGCTCTTTTAATCCGTTTTGACGGGCCAGATCCAAACTTCGCCTAACATAATTCATTGCTGCATTTTTGTCTCCTTTATCCAGAGAAATATCTGCCAGTGAAACCAGGTAAACACAAATAGGGTAATAATCTTCGAGTTCTGTCAGAATATTTATCGCATCGTTAAGATCTTGCTCAGCAAGAACCGGATGATTTGTGCTTGCGTAAACCATTCCGATATTACCTAAACAGTAAGCCTTTCCAGCCTGATAATTGAGTTTTTCAAAAATCTTTTCTGATTCATTAAAATAGATATAAGCAGTATCATAAATCTCGCTGATCCTGTATTCTTCACCTGCATTCATTATAAAGGATGCAAGAGCAATTGAATCATTTGATTTCCGAAGTGTGGCAATTGCTTTATTATAATAAAGTCGTGCGTTGGAGCGGTTATTTGACATGGAATAGATGTCTGCTATAGCTCCATATGCTTTCCCTTCTCCTTCAGGTAAATTTGCTTCCTTTGCAGCTTCAGCACTTTTAATATATGCATCCAGCGCCTCTTCCAGGTTCCCAAATAATCGCTTTTTGTTCCCCTTCTGGTAATAACCACTATACAGATATCTGTAATTATTCGTTTTTTGGGAAAGCTCAATTAATTGCTCCGCATATTTTAGCGACAAATTAAGATCCTTGACTTCATTAAATGATAAAAGTCTAAGTAACTGCAATCTGGTTGAATCACTTAGCTGGTCCTGATTGTATATGACCGTTAAGCTGTCAGCCACTCTTTGGTCCTGGCTATAAATATCTTGAACAAAACAAATAAAGCTCAAGATAAAAAAGACGTAATTCTTTTTAAACCACATAAAAATATCTTACAAAACTACCTGGCAAGTACCTGGATTCTTGGATCAAGAGGCACAATAACCGGGTTTTGTACCGTTCCAACATTGCATGAAATAGTATAATCCCATGCTCCGCTTGTGCTGGCACCTATCGTTCCCATATAGTTCACTCCAACTGCATGTGGTGCATTCGCCCAAAAGTTTCCTGTTGATACAGGCGATGTAGACTTTGCCACAATGTCTGTTATTGCAATAACTCCCTGACCTATATGCCAGTTTATTTGTTCACTCCTACTAGCGTCTGTGTTCCCGTGATCTGATAACGTCAAATTTCCATTGCTGTACGATACTGTAATTGTTGCCATAATTATTATGCTTGATTGTTAATAAATAAGTTAATAACCTCTTAATATCTTTTTCCATCACAAAATTTCAATTGTCAAATTGTTAAATTAAATAGATAAATTCATATATCTTAAAGTAAAAAATTGAATATCAATACAGAACACATTTAATTTAATTAAATAAAAAGACAAAAACAAATAAATATTATGTTAGATATTTTTACAGCACTAGCTAAATAATTTATCAAAACCATTGATATCATTTAAAAAGTTGCAAACAAACTGATCAATTTAAATGGTCAGTTAATACTGAAATTTTAATTGTTATTAACTTTTATTAAGAGGTTCTAAAGTGTGAATTATAAACAAATCCCTATCCCGATATGTTTACTTTAGCGATTATAAGACTTGATGGTCTGAAATATTGAAATGCATGTATTTGGAAGAAACTAAATTGACTAAAAATAAAAAAATTAATACCCACGATACACTTGAAGATTATTACCTCGCGTATTTGAGCAGGCAACTAAGTATCTTAGGACGGCGAGAGGTACATAACGGACGAGCTCATTTTGGCATTTTTGGCGATGGAAAAGAAGTGGTGCAGATCGCTTATGCTAAATCATTTCAAAAAGGAGACTGGAGATCAGGCTATTACCGCGACCAGACATTTATGCTCGCCCTTGGATTACTTCAACCTGAAGAATTTTTCTCAATGATTTACGGTGACATCGACGAGAAAAAAAACCCATCAACAGTAGGACGAAATTTCAATAATCATTTTAGTACACAAAATATCGATGTAAACGGAGAGATAAAGAATCTTTCCGAACAATATAATTCAGCTTCCGATATTTCTTCAACGGGAGGCCAAATGCCACGAATGCTTGGTTTAGCGCAGGCTTCCAAAATTGTACGGGAAAATCCTAAAATGGCTAAATTTCTTAACAACAATATTTCCGGAAATGAAGTTGCTTTTGGCAGCATTGGCGATGCAAGTACTTCGGAAGGTATTTTCTGGGAAACAATAAATGCCGCAGGTGTTATGCAGGTTCCTATTGCAGTTGCTGTTTACGACGATGGTTACGGGATTAGTGTCCCGGTAAAACTGCAAACAACGAAAGCAAGTATTTCAAAAGCATTAAAAGGCTTTCAAAAGGAAAAAAACAGCAATGGGATTAATATCTATAAGGTTAAAGGGTGGAATTATCCTGAAATGATAAAAGTCTTTTCAGAAGGTATTGCACACTGCCGTGAAACCCAGACACCAGTGGTTTTTCATGTGACTGAATTAACACAACCTCTGGGACATTCTACCTCAGGATCGCATGAGCGCTATAAATCAGAAGAAAGACTAGCATGGGAAAAAGAATACGATGCCATTCAACAAATGAGAAAATGGTTGCTTGAAAGTGAAATGGCCGATGCTGAAATGCTGGATGAAATTGAAAAAAGTGCAAACAAAAGGGCCAAAGAAGCCAGGGAAAATGCATGGTCATATTTCGTTAATGGTTATAAAACAGAACAGGATGAGTTAAGAGAAATCATCAGAAAAATAGAAAAAAAGGTCCCCTTACAAACTTATCGTTACCAGGACTTTGTGAAAATTACTCAAAAAATTTTTCTGACCCGTCGTTCACATCTGAGTTTTGCCAAAGGGCTTTCATTACGAATTCAGGGAAAAAAGAATGTTGAAAATGAGCGTACGGAGCTAAAAGACTGGATAAAACGATTTGAAGCAAAAAGTAACAATGCATACAATACTCAACTTTACAGAACCGGTTCCGACTCAACTTTAAATGTTAAAGGAGTACCGGTGGAATACGATGAAAATCCGGAAGAAGTTAACGGTTCGGAGATTATCAGTAAAAACTTTCATTTTCTCTTTGAAAAATATCCCAACCTGGTAACTTTTGGACAGGACACAGGGAAAATGGGTGATGTGAACCAGGGAATGAAAGGAATGCAGGAGAAGTTTGGCGTTCATCGTGTTTCAGATGCAGGTATCCGCGAGGCAACAATTATCGGACAGGGAATTGGATTGGCTATGCGCGGCTTCCGCCCTATTGCTGAAATTCAGTACCTCGATTATATGATTTATGCCCAGTCGCAACTTAGCGATGATCTGGCAACTTTACAATATAGGACAAAAGGCAAACAGGCAGCACCGGTAATCATCCGCACCAGGGGACACCAGTTACAGGGAATCTGGCATGCCGGATCCCCCATGCAATTATTGCTTGGATCTTTACGCGGTATTTATGTATGTGTTCCCCGTAATATGACACAAGCAGCTGGCTTTTACAATACGCTACTTGAAGGAAACGATCCGGCTCTTGTGATTGAGCCATTGAAAGGTTACAATGTAAAAGAAAAAATGCCGTCTAATATCGGCCACTATAAAATTCCACTGGGTGTTCCGGAAATACTTCGTCCGGGAACTGATGCGACAATTGTAACCTACGGATGGAATTCTCATCATGCAATTAAAGCAGCGCGCATATTGGCAAGTTCAAGGGGAATTTCAGCTGAAGTAATTGATGTTCAAACGCTGTTGCCTTTCGATATAAATCATATTATTCTGGAATCGATAAAGAAAACAAATAAAGTACTTTTTGTTGATGAGGACGTACCTGGTGGGGCTACAGCTTATATGATGCAAAAAGTAATTGAAGAACAGAAAGCGTTCGATTACCTTGATACTGCACCACGTACATTGCCCGCAATGGAACACCGGCCTGCTTATGGAATCGACGGTGAATACTTCTCAAAACCAAATGTGGAAAGGATATTCAGAAGTGTTTATGAAATGATGCGGGAAACCGATCCCGGAAAATATCCTCCTCTTTAAGCTTATTTACATCATTAAAGAATCCATGTTAATCTTTCCAAAAACTGTAATTTTCAGTAATTGTTTTGTACATTTATAAGAAATGAGAAACAATTAAACAGACAGAAAAATGACAGAGAAGAAAGAAGATTTTTACGATAAAATGAAGAAGTTTGCTGAAAAAACAGAGGACTTTATTGATGACCAGGTGGAAAAACTAAGGAAAAACGGAACACTGGACAAAGTCTCGGATTATGCTGACAAAACCAGTGAGTTCATTGAAGAGAAATTCGATCAGTTTAAACAAAGTGATATTCCCGACAAAGTTGATGATTGGGTTGAAAAGACAGAAAAGAAAGCCGGAGAGGTTATTAAAAAAGCAGGAGATCTCAGTGATAAGTTTTCGAAGAAAGTGGAAGATTTTGTCGATGATCTCAAAAATAAGGGCAGAAAAACAAAAAATGAACCGGAAGGTAATACTGACAATAAACCTAAAACTATAGATTAAAAAAGGATTTTTAATTGTTTAAAATCAACATCAATTCATTTCCTGTTTGAAAGAGGGATTTTAATTTCCTAAAATGCGTTATTTTTATCTCAAATTCGAAACGTGACCAATGACCGAAAATTCACATGACTTTAACACGGAATGGCGAAAAGTTGCATCAACGGTTTATAGTAAACCCCTCGATTCAAAAATATTCGGAACTGCTGAAGTTGATATTACAGATCTTGAAGAATTCATCAAAGAAAAACGTCAGGCAGGAATAAAAATAACACTTACTCATGTTATAACCTTGATTATCGGTCGTGCAATTAGGAAAGAAATACCTGAATTTAACACCTTTCTGAAACGAGGCAAAGTTGTTCAGCGTCAACAGATTGATGCAATGGTTAGTGTTTTAATGGCAGATGGTGCAATGGGATCGGTTAAGGTGGAAAATGCCGACAAATTAACACTAAAGGAAATTTCAGAAGTTTTAAATGAAAGAATTATAGAGTCGCGCCGGGGAAATGAAAATCAAACGATGAGAAAAAAGAACTTACTGGCTAAAATTCCATGGCCTTTTAGAAGCTGGTTTTTCTGGTTATACAAAAAGATCACGATTAGCTGGGGTTATGCAATACCTTTTACAGGAATTAGAGCCGATAATTTTGGTTCTTACGTAGTTTCCAATATTGGCAGTCTTGGACTTGATCAAGGATACGGAGCTTTACTTCCATCGGCAAATATGGCGCTGGTTCTAATATTGGGTGGTAATGCTAAAAAACCAGTGGTAGTTGACGATAAAATTGAAATCCGAAGAATTTTGAGTCTTTCAGTAACACTCGATCACCGTGTTGTAGATGCTTCACACGGCGGCAAATTATTCCGTTTTATAAAATATATGATCAAAAATCCTCACCTGCTGGAAAGTCCTCCTGAATAAGTATCTATTTTCACTAAAAACTCCCTTCAAATGTTCCAAAACATAATGATAAAACTTTTTCCGTGTACGAACACGAAAAACAAAAATTTTCAGTAGTTTTGTATCATCCGATTGATTTTTAACAGATTTTAATAAGTTAATATTCAATACATTATCGAAAAAATTAATCAAATACGGATCAAGGACATTGCTGAAAAAGCAAAAGTGTCGATTGGCACGGTTGATCGGGTTTTGCATAATCGGGGTGAAGTAGCTGAATCCACCCGTAAAAAGATACTTGAAATTATCGAAGAACTGGATTACAAACCCAATATTCTGGCAAGTACACTCGCCTCAAAAAAATCGGCTGTTTTTGCGACACTTCTCCCCCAGCCTCCTTCGACTGAAGGATACTGGAATAAACCATTTGTGGGCATTCAGAAAAGAATTTCAGAATTACGACAATTCAGTGTTCAACTTAAAGCTTTTACATTTAGTCAAACCGATCCGAAAAGCTTTAAAACTGAAGCAGAAAAAATTATTGAATTAAAGCCCGATGGTGTGGTTTTGGCTCCATTCTTCAAAAAAGAATCGCTGGAATTGATTGAAGAACTTAAAACAAATCAGATACCATTTGTTTTTATCGACTCGGAAATAAAAGATGCCGGACAAATCAGTTACATCGGGCAGAATTCATATCAAAGCGGATTGGTTTCAGGAAAATTACTTGATATTATTTTGTCTGAAGGAAATATTCTTGTTATTCATTTTGCCAAAGAAATGGACAACCAGAATCACCTTGTACAGCGTGAAAAAGGGTTTTATCACTGGTTTGAAAATAAACAGGAAAACATTCATAAAATATTTACCACTGAAGTTTCAGATACCGAAAATGAACATTGGATGACTCGAAATACAACAGCTTAATTGAAAAGAACAATATCAAGGGAATTTTCGTAACCAATTCAAAAGTATTTTATATGGGACAGCTGATTGAAAAATATCAGATGAAAGGATTAAAAGTTATTGGGCACGATCTATTGACTGAAAATTCCGACGTATCTCAAAAAAGATATTGTTCATTTTTTAATCTGTCAACGACCTGAAGAACAAGGATATAGTGCGGTAAACAAGCTATTCAGATATGCAGTTCAGAAAAGAAAAATTGAACAGGAAAATTACACCTCAATCGATATTATCACTGCTGAAAACATGGATTATTACAAAGAATTTAAATAAAACAATTTTTAATTATGATACCAATTTCATTCAACGACCTTAAGGGAAAAGTTTGTGTAATAACCGGTGGTGCTGGTGTTTTGGGAACTGCCATGGTTAAAGCACTGGCATCAGTGGATATGAAAATCGCCATTGCCGATATTAACAAAGAAGTAGCTGACAAAGTAGCGGCAGAAATTGCTCAGGAAAATAATGCGACGGTTATTGGCATTGAAGCTAATGTTCTGGATAAAGCATCGCTTGAAAAAGCAAAAGCAGAAATCAATGAAAAACTTGGTGAAATTGATGTACTGATCAACGGTGCGGGAGGAAACAGCCCACAGGCAACAACGAAAGTTGAACAGATGCTTGAAGAAAATATCGACCATTTGGAAGATACTTTTTACGGACTTGAAATGGAAGGCTTTGACAAGGTTTTTGCCCTTAATTTTAAAGGAACTTTGTTGCCAACCATGGTTTTCACAAAAGACATGTTAAAAAACCGGAAAGGTGCTGTTTTAAACATTTCGTCAATGAATTCCTTCAAACCATTGACAAAAATACCTGCATATTCGGCAGCAAAAGCATCGATTAACAATTTTACTGAATGGTTGTCGGTTCACCTGGCAAAGGTTGGAATCAGGGTTAATGCAATTGCTCCGGGGTTTTTCATTACACATCAAAACCGTTTTCTTGTTATGGATGAAAAAACAGGTAATTATTCGCCTCGTGGTCAGAAAATCGTTAATAATACACCGATGGGTAAATTCGGCGAGCCAGAAGATTTGCAGGGGGCTACTTTATTCCTGATCTCCGATGTTTCTTCATTTATCACAGGCATTGTAATTCCTGTTGATGGAGGTTACAGCGCATTTGGCGGAGTCTAAAATACAGAATGATGAATAATGATTAACGAATCGTGAATTATACAGGATCAGTTTTTTAAATCTTCATTCAAAGACCGTTAATCAATATTTGAGGATCAATTTAAAAATCAGTAGTTAAATAGAATATGGAACTAAAAAAGAACTGTAAATATGCGTTACTAGTTCCAACAAGTATGGGAGTAAGAATTACTCCCGAAAATGGCCAACCGGTTCATATCAGTGATAGGTTTACCATGTATGCTACCAGTGCAGAAACAAATGTGGCAAGTATTTCTTCTTATCTGGGTCTGCCGGTTAAAGTGCTCACGACTTTTGTAAAAGGCAGTCCGATTGCCCAGTTCATAAAAACCAATTTAAAAAGCCGCCACATGGATTTTGAAGGTCCGGAAGTGGAACAGGGTGATCCTTGGGGCTACCGTCACCAGTTTAATATTGCCGATAGTGGTTACGGATCACGTGGGCCACGTGTTCACAATGACCGTGCAGGTGAAGTTGGAAGAACATTAAACGTAAAAGATTTTGACCTGGAAAGAATTTTTGGACAGGAAGGCGTACAAATTGTTCATCTTTCAGGACTTATTGCTGCACTTTCACCGGAAACCAGTCAATTCTGTCTTGAAATTGCACGTACTGCAAAAAAATATGGCACAAAAATATCCTTCGACCTGAATTATCGGGCTTCATTCTGGAAAGGTCGTGAAAAAGAGCTTCATGAAAATTTTACTGAAATTGCTTCTGTCGCTGATATTTTAATTGGCAACGAAGAAGATTTCCAGCTCTGTTTCGGAATCGAAGGACCAGCTGCCGGAGGTGAAGACTTACAGGCAAAAATAGAAGGATTCAAGGGATTGATCATACGGGTTAAGAAAACATTTCCAAACGCACAGGTTTTTGCTACAACACTACGTGAAGTAATAAGTGTAAACCACCATTTGTGGGGTGCCATTATGTTGGAAAGTGAAAACTGGCATGTTGTGGAACCTCGTGAAATCCACGTGCTCGATCGTATCGGCGGCGGTGATGGTTTTGTCGGTGGCTTATTATACGCAATACTGAAAAACTGGGAACCTGAAAAGTGGCCGCAATTTGGTTGGGCAACCGGTGCTATGGCAACTACATTTCTTACTGACTACGCGATTCCTGCTGATGAAGAAATGGTTTGGAGCATCTGGAAAGGAAATGCAAGAGTGAAGCGATAAAAAGGCAAGGTTAAAGTAAAAAGACAAAAGGTAAATATGCAATGCTTCATTGCGTTTGCCTAAATTTTTAATATTATGATTTACTTCGAAAAAGGGTCTAAAAACATATCGTTTTCTGCAGAAGATCTAAAGCAGGGTCTGTTTGAAGCTTTGAACAAAATTGGAGCAAGAAATAAGGTACTTGCTGTTCCTCCGGATTATACCAGGCTTCCTTCACGGGCTGGTGAATTGACGGAAATGACATGGGAATATTTTAGCGAAAAACTTACCGATATTCTCCCTGCACTTGGAACGCATACTCCAATGACTGACAAACAGATCAGCCACATGTTTGGGAAAACGCCCCGCAATTTGTTTCGAGATCATGACTGGCGAAATGACGTAGTTACTTTGGGCTACGTTCCTGCTTCATTTGTAAAAGAGGTATCGGGAGGTGCGGTAGATTACAATTGGCCTGTTCAGGTAAACAAACTTCTTGTTGAAGGTAATTTTGATCTGATACTCTCAATTGGCCAGGTTGTACCTCATGAAGTGGTTGGAATGGCCAATTACAACAAAAATATTTTTGTGGGAACTGGTGGCGCTGAAGGTATTAATAAAAGCCATTTTATTGGTGCAGCCTACGGAATGGAAAAAATGATGGGGCGTGCAAATACACCTGTCAGAAAAATATTTAATTATGCATCGGAGCATTTTGCAACTCAACTTCCAATTGTTTATGTGCAAACGGTTGTGGGTATAAATAAATCAGGAAGGTTACAGACTTACGGGCTTTTTATTGGCGACGATTTCAGTGTTTTTGACAAAGCAGCAAAACTATCTCTTGAAGTAAATTTCGAGATGGTTGAAAAACCGTTAAAGAAGGTGGTTGTCTGGCTTGATCCTTCCGAATTTAAAAGTACCTGGCTAGGAAATAAAAGTATTTACCGGACACGAATGGCACTTGCTGATGAAGGTGAACTTATTGTCCTCGCTCCTGCCCTGATTGAGTTTGGGGAAGATAAACAAATAGATAAACTGATTCGCAAGTACGGCTATTTCGGAACTCCTTACACTTTGAAAATGGTTGAGGAAAATGAAGATCTTCAGAATAATCTGGGTGCTGCAGCACATCTGATACATGGATCATCGGAAGGACGTTTCAGCATTACTTACTGTCCGGGAAAAAGAGAAGAAAACATAACACGTGAAGAAATTGAAAGCGTGGGGTTTAAATGGGCAGATTATGATGAAATGACTGCAAAATATAATCCCGCTTTGTTGCGTGATGGGTTTAATACCATGCCCGATGGAGAAGAGATTTTTTATATATCAAATCCGGCAATCGGGCTATGGGCTTTTCGGGAAAGATTTGAGTACTAATAAATTCACTTTAAAATTTATAAATCGCTCAGAAAATAAATCTTTATGGTTAGACAATTAGATACTGTTCGGTGGGGAATAATTGGCGTAGGTAATGTCACCGAAATAAAGAGTGGTCCTGCATTTTATAAGGTTGTACATTCAAGTCTTGTTGCAGTTATGCGGCGCAATGCTGAAAAAGCAGCCGATTATGCAAAAAGACACAATGTTCCAAAATGGTATTCAAATGCCACTGATCTGATTAACGATCCTGAAGTAGATGCAGTTTATATTGCCACTCCTCCCGACACTCACGCTCAGTATGCTGTTCAGGCAATGAAAGCCGGGAAACCGGTTTATGTTGAAAAGCCAATGGCAAGAAATTATGCTGAGTGCCTTGAGATGAACCGTGTTTCAAAAGAAACCGGAATGCCTTTGATGGTAGCGTATTACCGCAGAACATTACCTGCTTTTTTGAAAGTGAAAGAGATGATTGAAGAAGGCATTATCGGGAAACCATTAATGGTAAATATTCATTTATATAAGCAGGCAATAGAACGAGATCAAAAACCGGAAGAAATGCACTGGCATGTATTTCCTGAAATTGCCGGAGCCGGTTATTTTTTCGATTTGGCTTCCCATCAGTTTGATTATCTCGATTTTGTTTTTGGTCCGGTCACAGAGGCAAAAGGAAATGCATTGAATATAGCCGGATTATATCCTGCTGAAGATACGGTTACTGGTACATGGAAACATGAATCGGGTGTTTTAGGTTCTGGTAGCTGGTGTTTTGTTGTGGATGAAAATTCGGTGAAAGATGAAATTGAGATTATTGGTGAAAAGGGAAAAATAATTCTCCCCTGTTTTGCGCATGGAAATGTAATCCTTAAGACTGATGCTGGAACTACTGAGATTGAATTTAACAATCCGGAACATATTTCGCAAAATCTGGTGCAGCAAGTTGTTGAGACTTTGCGTGGAAACACAGAATGTGTAAGTACAGGTGATAGTGCTGCCCGAACAAGTTGGGTGTTGGATGAAATGGTGAAGGATTACTATGGAAAAGGTAATTGATCGTGACTTAGTTGTAATTTATCGTTTAAAGAAAAATCAAAGTATATTCAAAACTGATTAAAATGAAACTTGAGGACTTGGAAATTTATCAATTGGCAATGGAAATTGGAGATGAAATTTGGTTCTCTGTTGTTGAATGGGAAAATTTAGAAAAATATTCAATTGGACAACAAATAATCAGAAGCGCCGATTCCATTGCTGCGAATATTTCTGAAGGTTTTGGAAGATTTCATTTCAAGGATAGAAAAAACTTTGTGTTTTATGCCCGTGGTTCTCAGTCTGAAACAAAAACATGGTTAACAAAATCTAAGAATAGAAGTATCATTTCAGAAGAATTTTACACACAAGAAATGCAAAAACTCGAAAAGCTTGGTGTCAAACTCAATAATTACCTAAAAGTGCTTGAAAAACATCGTAATAAATTACCATTAATTACAATGAATTACAACAAATTACTCTGCGTTAAATGAAGATTGTTATTGACGATAAAATACCATATATCAAAGGCACTCTTGAAAAAGTAGCCAAAGTAGTTTATTTGCCGGGGAGTAAAACTACTCCTGAAGTTGTGAAAGAAGCTGATGCCCTGATTACCCGTACGCGAACCATTTGCAATGAAAATCTTTTAAAAGGATCGAAAGTAAAATTTATTGCGACTGCAACCATTGGGTATGATCATATTGACACAGAATACTGTAAAAGAGCCGGTATAAAATGGAAAAATGCACCCGGCTGCAATGCCGAGAGTGTGAATCAATATATTGCTTCTGCACTTTTTTCGTGGTCAATGCGTAAACGAGAAGATTTAGTAGGAAAAACTATCGGGATTGTTGGTGTAGGAAACGTTGGCGCAAGAGTGGTAAAGACCTGTAAGACAATCGGCATGAAGGTATTGCTGAACGATCCGCCAAGAGAAAGAGTGGAAGGCCTAGAACAATTCGTTTCATTGGAAACCATTCAAAAAGAGGCAGATATCATCACTTTTCATGTTCCTTTAAATATGAATGGTTTAGATGCAACTTTTCATATGGTCGATGAAACGTTTTTGCAAAACCTTTCAAAAAAGCCTTTATTAATAAACTCGTGCCGTGGAGAAGTATTTGAAACAGATGCAGTTTATAATGCCTTGGAAGCTAACGATATTTCCGGGGTAATAATTGATTGTTGGGAAAATGAACCTGAAATCGATTTGGAATTACTTAATCTGGTTGATTACGGAACATCTCACATTGCAGGCTATTCAAAAGATGGAAAAGCAAACGGAACAAGAATGAGTGTTGAGGCAGTAAGTCGTTTCTTTAATCTTGGATTAGATAATTGGAAACCGGAAAAAGTAGAATTGCCGGAGAATACAACAATTGAAATTGATGGAAACCAACGTAGGGAATATTCAATTCTGGCGGAGGCAGTTCTTTCAACTTATGACATTGAAAATGATGACGATAGCATTACGGGAATCACCACATCTTTTTGAAAAACTCCGGGGTGATTACCCGGTTAGAAGGGAGTTTAATACTTACACAATTAAGATAAGAAACACAGAAAAACAGACACTTGAAAAACTTAAAAATTTAGGTTTTAACGTTGATGTGATTGATTGAGATTTTCACAACTAATTGAAATAAATAACAACAAATAATCAAAAATAAAAACATGAAGAAATTAGCAGATATTGGTTTGATCGGGTTGGCCGTAATGGGTGAAAACCTGGTTTTAAACATGGAAAGTAAAGGTTACACTGTGGCAGTCTTTAACCGGACAGTGGAAAAAGTAGATCATTTTATTAACGGGCGCGGTGCCGGTAAAAATTTTATAGGCACGCACTCTGTTGAAGAATTATGCGCATCGCTGGAACGCCCGCGCAAAGTAATGATGCTGGTAAAAGCAGGAGATCCTGTTGATCATTTTATTGAATTGATTATGCCTCACCTGGAACCTGGCGATATTATTATTGATGGTGGAAATTCTCATTTTCCTGATACAATTCGCAGGGCAAAATACGTGGAAAGCAAGGGGTTTCTTTACATTGGAACAGGTGTTTCTGGTGGTGAAGAAGGTGCACTTCATGGTCCCTCTATGATGCCGGGAGGTTCTCCTGAAGCATGGACACACGTAAAAAAAATATTTCAGGATATAGCAGCAAAAGTTGAAGACGGTTCTCCATGTTGTGACTGGGTTGGAGAAGGTGGTGCCGGACATTTTGTTAAAATGGTGCACAACGGAATTGAATACGGTGATATGCAAATCATTAACGAAGCTTACCACGTGATGAAAGAATTGTTGGGTATGAGCAATGCGGAAATGCACGATGTTTTCAAAAAATGGAACACCGAAGAATTGGACAGTTACCTGATTGAAATAACCCGGGATATCTTGGGCTTTAAAGATGAGAATGGTGAAGAAACATTGGATTTTATTTTGGATACTGCCGGACAAAAAGGAACAGGAAAATGGACTGGAGTTGCTGCTCTGGACCTTGGCATTCCGCTTACTTTGATTGGGGAATCAGTCTTCTCACGTTGCCTGTCAGCACAAAAAGATTTGCGTGTACAGGCTTCAAAAGTTATTTCGGGTCCAGCTCCAAAATTCGAAGGTGATAAAGCACAACTTATCGATGATTTGAAAATGGCATTGTACGGCGCGAAAATTATATCGTATGCACAAGGCTACAACCTTATGATGGAAGCCGCTAAAGAATACAGTTGGAATCTGAATTACGGAGGAATTGCACTTATGTGGCGAGGTGGCTGTATTATCAGGTCAGCATTTTTAGGTGATATTAAAAAGGCTTTTGATAATAATCCCGGATTGCCAAACCTTCTGCTTGCCCCGTTCTTTAAAGAAAAAGTAGAACATGCACAGGCTGGCTGGAGAAGAGTTTGTTCGATTGCGCTTGAAAACGGAATTCCGGTGCCAGCATTAACTTCTGCCCTTTGTTATTTTGATGGATTCCGTACCGAACGGTTACCAGCTAATTTATTGCAGGCGCAGCGCGATTATTTTGGTGCACATACTTATGAACGTGTTGATAAGCCACGCGGCGAGTTCTTTCACACCAACTGGACAGGCCATGGTGGCGATACTGCGTCATCAACTTACAATGCTTAAAGGCCTCTCCTAACCCCTCCAGAGTTGGGGAATTAAAAGCTGCATTCTAATTATGGAATGCAGCTTTTTTAGTTTAGTCTCTTTTTATAATGCTATAATCGCCTTAATCGCTCCGTCTTTATATCCTTCAACAATATCAAAAGCCACCGGTGTTTCTTCCAATGTAAAATGGTGGGTAATCATTTTTTCAATATCTATTTTTCCAGAAACAACGAGGTCAATGGCTTCTTCAACACAATGATTCTGTCTGCGAATATTGACGATTGTCAGCTCTTTCCGACGCATTAAATCCATATTGAAAGTATATTTGGCATCCGGTGGAATTCCAACCAGTACAAGTTTTCCTCCGGGTTTTAATATTTTAATGGCATTGTCAACCGCTTTCTGATCACCACTGGCTTCAAAAACTACATCGAGTAACAATGGTTCGTTTTGAGCAACTGTTTCTTCAACATTTTCATTGTCTGGGTTAATGAGAACTGATGCTCCAATTTTCTCTGCTTTTTGTAAACGATAATCCAATGGTTCAACCATTATAATATTAGTAACACCATCGGCTAAAAGCGTAAATAAAATACTTAACCCGATAGGCCCCGCACCAAATATTCCGGCCGATTTTTGACTATTTTCAAAATGCGCTTGCTTAACTGAATAAACACCAATTGAAAGCGGCTCAATTAACGCTGCCTGATCAGCATTCAGTTTACCTGTTACCGGGAAACAGGTAAAATCAGGCATTGTAATATATTCAGAAAGGCAACCATCCAGTTGTCCGGGGCATCCCAAGAAACGATTATTTCTGCAAGTATGTGGCCTGCCAGCTAAACACTGATCACAGGTACCACAGTGAACAGCCGGATCAACAACAACAAGGTCACCAATTTCAACATTGGTAACATTTTTCCCCTTTTCAGCGATGTATCCCGAACATTCGTGGCCAACCGGAAACGGGTATTGTACCACCTGGGATCCAATCATTCCTTTAGAATAATAATGGATATCAGAACCGCAGACACCTATAGAAGCGAGCTTTATTTTTACTTCATTATCCGCATCAATACCTGGATTTTTTGCCTCCACTAATTCCATCTTTTTAATACCTGTCAACACGACCTGTTTCATTGTATTTCTTAGTTAAATTTATTACAAAAGTATTTTTTCACGTCTTTCAAAGTTATCCTGTTCTGTCCTGGTTGAGCATTTTTGAATAACTGATTTTTATCATATTTTGCTAATTCAATAAATTTTTGAATTAGATGAAAAAATATTCGAAAATCTCAAAAAATATTCTAAAACATATAACTATTTTTTAGGTTCTTAAAATCAAACACTTAATTAGGTCTAAATTTTCACGAATTAACAATTATTAATATTTTTTTAAGATTGATTTAGCATTAATTATATTTTGTGCTATATTCGTAAGGCAAATTTTAAAAAATGTTTAAGAAATTTTAATAACTACCTTTTCTCTATTGGACCAATAAGTTTTCAGTTCTAACTAAACTAAACTATGAACAATCGGGTTATCAAACGGAAAGATAACCCGTTTTTTTATGCTCTTTTTTCAGATTATTTCTAAAACGCAGGAAAAACAAAACACCTGCTGACCCCAGTCCCAACAGATATCCGAACCATATTCCCATTGGGCCCGAATCAAGTAAAAAAGCAAAAACATAGCTGGTCGGAATACCTAAAAACAGGTAAGAAAAAAAGGCAATAAACATCGGTAATTTCACATCGGCCATTCCACGAAGAGAACTTAACATCACCACCTGTAACCCATCGAAAATCTGGAAGATTGCAGCAATAATAAGCAGGTCCGAAGCTATTCGAATCACTTCCGGATCGGGAGTGAATAAATAAGGTAACATATGCCGTGCAAATATAAATACAACTCCCATTATCGACATAAATAAAAGAACGAGATGGGTTGAAGCATATGCAGCCGTTTTTAACGACTTGTAATCTTTAACTCCCATTTGATGGCTTACCCTGATTGTATTGGCCTGCGATATCCCCAGGGAAACCATGTATGTCAGAGAAGCCAATCCAATAGCAACCTGGTGAGCAGCCAGCGGAGTTTCTCCCAGCCAACCCATCATAATTGCCCCAACACTAAATGCAATAATTTCAACAATAATCTGAAATCCGATAGGGATTCCTATTTTAAGAAGTGAAACTATTTTTTCCCGATAAAAACGCTGATGACCGGCAAGTACAAAATATTTTCTAAAATGGGTATTCTTCAGAATAAAAATAGAAAACAGAATTGGCATAAAAATGCGTGATGTCAGTGTTCCAATTCCTGCCCCGATTAATCCAAGTTCAGGAAATCCAAATTTCCCAAAAATTAAAATGTAGTTCACTCCAATGTTTATAAAGTTGGCAGTTAGTGTTATGGTCATGGCAATTTTTGTATTCCCTATTCCTTCAAAAAACTGTTTTAAAGAGAAAAATAAAATGAATGGAATATAAGATGCACATAACAAAAGATAATAAGGCTTTGCCAACTGCAATACTTCAGTTGTTTGTCCCAGGAAAGGAAGTAAGAAATAGACAGAAAACATGACAAAGCCAAGTACCAGACCAGTTGCCAAATGAGTAAAAATCCCGTTTTTCAGGAAAATTACAACTTCTTTCAGATTTCCTTTTCCAAACGCACTACCTGTTAACGGTGTAGTTCCAAGGGTAATTCCCATTCCAAAAAACATACCGATCATAAACACATTGTTGGCAAAGGAAGATGCCGCCAACTCGGTTGTTCCTACGTGTCCAACCATCATATTATCGGCAAGAGAAACAGTTACCTGTCCAATTTGCGATAAGACGACTGGCAATGCGAGATGCAGATTTCGCTTATAAAAAGGAATGTAGTCTTTTATCATCACGCCTTCAAAGATAGCGCATTAGCTTATAATGAGAACCAATAGCTCAATTTTATCATGAAAACATTTTGGGTTAATTTTATTGGAACTATTTTTAAAGCCGTTCCAAATGGAGGGATTAGAGGAAATATCCTTGAAGCTGTTCCAAATGGAGGGATTGAATTTATCTTCGTATTGGAAACGTGTGCTGTTCCATACAAAATATAAAGTTGAACCCGTTTTGTATTCCCAGCGAAGAACAAAATTGGAACGGAACTCCTGATAATTAAAGTCGGGAGAATTATAATTAAAGTCAATAATTGTATTTCCAGCGTTATCGGTCACAAATTTCCCATCAGCGTTTTCTACAACATTCAAATACCGAATACCTCTTATTCAAATCCCGCGATCTCGACTGTTCAACCTTTCTGAAATCAAGAAATTTACCAATTGATGCATACGGGTTTCCGTAATATTGCAGCGACAATTCAGGGGTAATAAAATATTCTGCACGTAAAGTTGCATACAACGTTTTTCGGTCTATTTTACCAACAAAATATTGCCTTGTGTCATTAATTACCTGTTGTTTTAAGTATTGACTGTTGTCAACTTCCTGAATGAACCCGGCACTGGTTGTAACCGTTATCTGGTTATTTATTAGCCATGTAAGCGATACATCGTAGGTATTTTTAAACGTTATTTTATCGTCAAATTGCGTAAAATCCAAACGCGTAGCAAACGATAAAGGCTTACTTGTATTTGTTTGAAGTATAAAACCTTCACTTGTGTATGGATCGATGCGCAGTGCAGGGCCACCTCTTAGTTGACGCGTGTCCAGCCTGTTATATTTTCTTGTGAGCCCAGTGGTAAAAGCCCAGTAATTTTTAAACCTAAGCTGGAATTGTCCGTCGAGTAAATCTTCCAGATTTTCACCCCCGTAACTCCATTGATGCCGCTGTTTCAATAATAAATAATATTTCAGCAGAATGCCTTTGGGCTTATTTACATTATAAACCATACTTGTTTCTTCTTTAATGTAATCGGCCTGACGCATATAACCAACATCATTAAAATCAACCCCGGGTGACCGCCAGTTTAAATCGCCAATCAATCTGAATTTTCCACTTCGTTTACCTCCGCTAAATTCTCCACCCCACCCTTTCAATGATGTAAGTTCAGGATTATATTCCAGGTAGTTAGCGTCGGCACGTTGGTATAAATGCTGCGATGAACGCTGTAACCGAGAGATTGCTGTTTCACTTCCATTTACCTGTGAAGCAAAACTTTTGGCATTGATAAAATATTTTCGGTTCAGCCAGTTATGTTCAAAATCCACACCTCCAACCGTTGAATTTTTAGGGAGAAAATCCAATTGCTGATCATCAATTTTACGGATTGTTGAATTTACAATGGCGCCAATTGTTGTACTTCCTTTATTGTAATCTTTTTTTATTCTTCCAATAAAATAATTAGTAAATGGCTCCACTGCTTCATGGCTTTCGTTACCGCCACTTATTATGGTAGCATATTCCTTTCCTGTCATACTATTGATAACGCCAATGGAAAGACCCGATTTGTTTTTTCCTGTTAATTTTAATGCATTAATAATGGAAGTATTTTCCGGGATAATAACTGTATCATTTTCTCCTGCTTCAGGTTCATAACTTGGAGCATGGCCAATTCTTCGTGAATAGAATAACATGTCATTATCAGTATTATACTCCAGAATGTTATTTCCTTCCAAAAAGAATGGTCGTTTTTCATCGTAAAAAACTTCGTAGGAAGTAAGATTCAAAACCGACGGATCGGCTTCAACCTGTCCAAAGTCCGGATTTATCGTATAGTTCAGGGTAAAATCGCTTGTTAACCCTACTTTCCCATCAACTCCAGCACCGAAATAGTTATTACTTTCTGAGTGCGTAATATATTTCCCTCGCACATAAGGCATAACCTCAAAATTACGTTTATATGGAATGCCTTTTATTCCTTTCAAATCACCAAAAATATATACCATAGCCGGTGCATCAACCGGGATAAGTTTCCATTCAGATTCTTCCTGTAACCGATGGATCCAACGCCATACATGCATTCCCCAAACCTGTTCATCCACTTTCGAATAGCGAAGTTGTGTAAATGGAATTCTCATTTCAGCGTACCACGCGGAATCACCTATTGAAGTTTTCCCGTCCCATACAGCATCCCAGTTAAAATCCCACTGATATTCGCCCAAATGCATCATGTCCAGTTTCTGGCCTGCAGCCGTTAAGTCAAACTCAAAAGCTGTCCTGTCATCATTATATGAGTCCAGTGCAATTCCGGCAACATCTCCTACTGTATAATCATCCCGTCTCCCCAAAATAGGGCTCATCTTTTCCGGTTCATTGTCATGGCAAATTATTCCAACATAAAGGTATTTGTCATCATACAATATTTTTATTTCAGTTTGCTGCGATGGTGGTTGAGCCTGGTGTGGCTGCTGCTGAATAAAATCGCCATCCCATGTACCCACAGTTTTCCAACACAAATCGTCAAGCTTACCGTCAATTTTTGGTTTTAATTCTGTACGGGTAGCATAATAAACTCTTCGAATACTGGCATATTTGTTTACCAGTGAATCGTCAGATAAAGTATAATTGAAATCCTGCGATTTAGAGACAATTGCAATTAATACTAAAATGAATGAGAATAGGAGTTTATTTCTTGTCATAAGTTTAGTTAAATGAATTTCAAAAATAAATTCTTTAGCTAAATAAAGAAAATTTTTTGGTTAAATTAGCTTTTAATTTTTGACTACATGCTTTGTTTTTTCAAAAACACACATTACAAATATTGATAGTTTCTAACATTTTGTAATTATTAACAAATTAAAATTTGTGCATTAATTAGCATCAAGTAATTTCAACCGGCCAAAAAAAACAGATAAACAATTTATTCAGTAAAAGAGTTATTTAAAGGTGAAATTATATATATTTTAACTATTATATATGAATAATATTAAAAAAATTCTGATCGCTAACCGTGGGGAAATTGCTATCCGAATTATGAGGACATGCAGGGAAATGGATATTGAAACGGTGGCAGTCTATTCGGAAGCTGATCGTACTTCACTCCACGTAAGATACTCACACGAAGCCTATTACATCGGAAAATCACCCTCCAGCGAAAGTTATCTGAACATTGAAAAAATAATTGAAGTCGCTAAAAGCTGCGGCGCCGATGCCATTCATCCTGGTTATGGATTTCTTTCCGAAAATGCAGAGTTTTCAAAAAGATGCAAACAGGAAGGCATTAAATTTATAGGCCCTGAACCTGAAGTAATTGTTCAAATGGGCGATAAAATTATGGCACGTGATGCCATGACAAAAGCAGGTATTCCTGTGGTTCCGGGTACTAACGGTAGTGTTTCAGGAGAAGAAGAAATTCTGGAAGCAATTAAAAAAATCAAACTTCCCGTGATGATAAAAGCATCTGCAGGCGGTGGCGGGAAAGGAATGCGTTTGGTTAAGAATGAATCCGAAGTTGTGTCCGCTGTAAGGGCTGCACGTTCTGAAGCTTTATCTGCATTTGGTGATGATTCAGTTTACATTGAAAAATACATTTCATCACCACACCATATCGAGTTTCAGATTTTGGCTGATGAACATGGAAATGTAGTTCACCTTTTTGAACGCGAATGCTCTGTGCAGCGTCGCCATCAAAAAATGATCGAAGAAACACCGTCTCCACTTATGACGGAAGAGCTAAGAGAAAAAATGGGAAATTCAGCTGTTGAAGCTGCGAAAGCAGTTAATTATACAGGTGCAGGAACCATTGAATTTCTTGTAGATAATAACCTGAATTATTATTTCCTTGAGATGAATACCAGGTTGCAGGTAGAACACCCGATTACTGAACGTATCACCGGAATCGATCTCGTGAAACAACAGATTCGGATTGCAGAAGGTCACACACTGGATTTTACTCAAAAAGATGTAATGCGAAGAGGACATTCGATTGAATGCCGGATTTATGCAGAGGACCCGGACAATAACTTTATGCCAAGCGCAGGTAAAATTCACAAGATTTCAGAGCCTCTGGGGCTGGGAGTCCGCACAGACGGTTATGTTTACGAAGGTTATGAGATACCTATCTATTACGATCCGATGATCTCAAAGCTGATAATCTGGGGAAAGACTAGGGAAGAATCGATTCGCCGGATGCGCAGGGCCTTGTATGAATATAAAATTACCGGAGTAAAAACATCAATTAAGTTTCTTGAGCGGATTATGGGCAACAAGAATTTTATTGATGGAAATTACGATACGCATTTCATCCAAAACAACCAGCAGGAACTAATGAAAAAGGAAACCTGCGAAGATTGTGGAGATATGGTAATTATAGCAGCTTTTATTGATTACCTACAAAAAATCAGCAATATACAAGGGGATAACAAAGAATTTACAACAGCCCCCAGTCGCTGGAAGAAAACGTCCTTTATGAATCAATTTTAAACATTACTTATGGCTGTTGAAATAAAAATAGGAGAACGAATTGCCTGGGTTGACCTGGTCAGTCAGGATGGAAGTATCCTGGAAATAATGATCGACAATAAAAAGTATAAAGTTGACCTGATGCACACCGCTGACGGTACTTTTTCCATTCTGGAAGGGGGTCATTCTTATAACATCGAACTAGTACCTCAAAATCATCCGAAAAAATATACAGCTTACACGTTGTATGAAGAATATGACATTGAGGTTATTGATGCCGAAGCCCGCTACCTGATGAACCGGGGAGCAAACGGATTTGGATCATCTGATAACAAAATTACTTCGCCTATGCCGGGCAAAGTTGTAAAAGTTCTGGTAAACGAAGGTGACGATATTAATGAGGGTGATACCGCCATTATAATTTCTGCCATGAAAATGGAAAGTGAATACAAAGCGCCGATAACAGGAAAAGTGAAAAAGGTACATGTAAAAGATGGCGACACTGTAGAAGGAAATCAGATATTAATTGAATTGGAATAAACCTATTTAACATATGAACTTAAAAGAAAAATACAACCAACTCGAAGAGTTAAATAAAAAAGCCGAGTTGGGTGGAGGAATTGAACGTATTGAGAAACAACACTCAGCAGGGAAAAAATCTGCACGTGAAAGAATTGTACAACTGCTCGATCCGGGAACATTTGTAGAAATTGATAAATTGGTTACGCACCGTAGTTATGATTTTGGAATGGAATCCAATAAAATTCTCGGTGATGGTTTAATATCTGGCTATGGAAAAATAAGTGGAAGGTTGGTTTATGTTTTTGCCCAGGATTTTACCGTTTTTGGAGGGTCGCTGAGTCGTGCCAATGCTGACAAAATCGTTAAAATTCAAAACCTGGCACTTAAAATGGGTGCGCCTTTAATTGGATTAAATGACTCTGGTGGTGCCAGAATACAGGAGGGTGTAGAAAGTTTAGCAGGTTATGCCGACATTTTTTACAATAATGTAATTTCATCCGGAGTAATCCCGCAAATTTCGGCCATTTTAGGTCCGTGTGCTGGTGGTGCAGTGTACTCTCCTGCCCTCACCGATTTTATTTTTATGGTGAATGAAAAAAGCCACATGTTTGTTACCGGTCCGGATGTAATTAAAACCGTAACACACGAGGAAGTTTCCAAAGAAGAACTTGGGGGTGCAAATACGCATAACAGCAAAAGTGGGGTTGCACATTTCAACGGTGCCGATGAAGATCAAACACTAATGATGATTCGTGAATTGATGAGTTTCCTTCCATCAAATAATTTGGAAGATCCTCCTGTAAAAACAACGATAGATCCTTCAGATCGTGTTGAAGAGAGTCTCCAGGAACTTGTTCCTGTCGATCCGAATAAGCCTTATGACATGCACGATATCATTCAAAAAGTGATTGACAATAACCATTTTCTGGAAGTACAGGCACAGTATGCACAGAATATTATTGTTGGTTTTGCCCGTTTTGGTGGCAAACCTGTTGGATTGTTGCCAACCAACCGGCACACCTTGCAGGAGTACTTGATATTAACTCTTCTACAAAAGCTGCCCGTTTTGTTCGTTTCTGCGATGCTTTCAATATTCCTTTAGTAACTTTTGTTGATGTTCCGGGATTTTTACCCGGGACAAACCAGGAATTCGGCGGAATTATAAAACACGGGGCAAAGCTTCTGTATGCATTTTCAGAAGCAACTGTACCGAAAATTACTGTAATCACTCGCAAAGCTTATGGTGGAGCATACGATGTGATGTCGAGCAAACATATTGGCGCTGATGTTAATTTCGCTTATCCAACAGCAGAAATTGCTGTAATGGGGCCGGAAGGTGCAATTAATATTATTCACAGGAATAAATTTAATGAAGAAGAAAAAGCTGCTGGCAGTTCAGGAATATCGCGATAAATTCGCAAATCCGTATAAAGCAGCTTCTCTTGGATATATTGATGAAATCATTAATCCAAAAGATACAAGGAAAAAAATTATTGGTGCGCTGGAAATGACGCAAAACAAACGGAAATCAAATCCACCAAAAAAACATGGGAATATCCCGTTATAGATTTTGAGGAAATATTTTAAATCTAGAATAAAATTAAAGAGATACATTTTAGTGTATCTCTTTTTTTTCCGATTAACATTTAGCGAAAAGTGCTCAAACTATTTGAAAAATAACATTTTATTTCTATTTTTGCGCGTCCGAAAAATTTGGATTTTTTAAGTAATAATTTAAAAATTAGATGATTATGTTGAATCAGTATGAAACCGTCTTCATTTGTACTCCCGTTTTATCTGAGCCACAGGTAAAGGAGGCGGTAAAAAAATTCAAGGACCTCATCACTTCCAACGAATGTGAGATGCTCCATGAAGAGAGTTGGGGAATGAAAAAACTGGCCTACCCAATTCAAAAGAAATCTACTGGCTTTTATCAGTTATTTGAGTATAAAGCCGATCCTTCATTTATTTCCAAACTGGAAACTGAATTCCGCCGTGATGAACGTATTATTCGGTTCATGACCGTTAAACTTGACAAATACGCCGTGGAATACAGCACGAAACGGAAAAAACTTCAAAAAGCAAAAACAGAAAAGGAGGGATAAAAAATGGCACAAGGATCAAGCGAAATCAGGTATCTGACTCCACCGTCAGTAGAGATTAAAAAGAAAAAATATTGCCGTTTCAAGAAAAACGGTATCAAGTATGTAGATTACAAGGACCCGGAATTCCTAAAAAAATTCCTGAATGAACAAGGTAAGATTTTACCGCGCCGAATTACCGGAACTTCGTTAAAATATCAGCGTAAAGTTGGTCAGGCTATTAAACGTGCCCGCCAAATTGCTTTACTGCCATTTGTAACCGACATGATGAAATAACAGGAGGAGAAGAAATGGAAATTATATTATTACAAGACGTAGAACGTTTAGGAGGTAAAGACGATATTGTAACGGTAAAAGACGGTTACGCAATAAATTTTCTGATTCCAAAGAAAAAGGCAATTGCAGCATCTGCATCTGCTAAAAAAGTTTTGGCTGAAAATATTAAGCAACGCGCTCATAAAGAAGCAAAACTAAAAGAAGAAGCAACTAAAATTGCTGAAAAGTTAGCGAATAAAAAAATTACTATTGGCGCAAAAACCAGTTCTTTAGGAAAAATTTTCGGTTCTGTAAATACAATTCAGCTTGCTGAAGCGATCAACAAAAAAGGTTTTGAAATTGACCGCAAACAAATCATTCTACCTGAAGACAGTATTAAAGAAGTAGGTAACTATACCGCTAAAATTAAACTTCACAAAGAAGTTGTAATAGATATTGAATTCGAGGTAGTTGCTGAGTAATTAAAAAAATCAGAATGATATTGAAAGGGTTTCCAAAATTTGGGGACCCTTTTTCATTGAGAAGCAGAGTCATTATTTCACAAATCATCGTATGTGAATACAATTACTATTCTTTGTTTCCTTTTAAATAATTAACCTTACACCACCCAATTCTTCTACCTTAAAAGGGAAATGGTCGCCGGGAGAAGCAATAAACATAAAATTAATCGGTATCTTCCATTTATCAGATAGCTCCTTTATCATCTCCGGACCAAACTCTCCTTCAAGAACCAGGCTTTCAACGTCAATTTCAGGATATTCAATATCGATAATTTTCACCATCTTTTTAAACTTGGTGATAAATTCCGATTCGTCTTTTTTTGTTGGATCTGCCACATGCACAATCCGAATACTTTTGGTGTGTTCATTGTTTTTAATGTACAGCATCACTTTATTTAAAACCGCAATATTATCGCGTTTGGCAAAATAAACAAACTGCTGTGCGTTAATCGAATCGATTAGCTCATTTAATTTTCTGCTTAAGTTTAAAAACCAGTTTTTTATGTAATTGAAAAGGTACAACGAAATGCGCAGAATAATCCTTAAAATTACCACGCGGTTTAGCATTACTGAAATAAAAATTATGGCAGGAATAAAGTAGCTCAAAAATACTTTTATATTGGAAGGAATATACGGATCCTCCGGTTTCATTATTACATTACCTGCCAGGGCAATTACAACTGCAATCATTGCTACTAGCACACTGACCCATTTTGCCGTTTCGGGCCGCGGAAGTTTTGCACGCCTCACTTTCAGCATAATATTACCGAACCCAAATAAAAACATGACCGACAGAAAAGAAATGGTATAAACTCCGGCTAAAACGCCTACATTTCCTCCTGTAATTAACAATACTGAAACCGATAAAATAAAGAACATTATAATAATGCGGTAAGAACTTCCCCGTTTGTTCTTTCTTAAAAAGAATGGTGGTAATATGCGGTCAAGTGTCATTCTTTCAAGCAAGCCGGAAACCCCAATATAAGATGTTAAAACTGCACCACTAAGTACTAAAACTGCATCAACTGAAATAAGCGTGGACAACCATCTCCCCGCCGATAGATTCCCCATATACGATAATAATGTAGTTGAATGTTCAGCCCTGATTTCGGCAACAGGAATAATGCTCAAAGCCAGAAAGGCCATAAGCGGATTGATTATGCTTACCACAATCCACATATTTCGCAATGTTTTCCGAAACACACCCGGCTCCTGTTCTTCAACAAAGTTAGCCGAACTTTCAAACCCTGAAATACCAAGCATGGATGCTGAGAATCCAAAAAATATGGCCATCGAAATACTACCATTAACCGGTAAATTCCAATTTTCAAAAAACTGGCTGAAACCGTTTCTCATTAAAAAAAATAAAATAAAAAAGGTTAGCAGTACCAGCGATGACAGATGAAAAAGAAAAATGCCGGTGGCCACTTTTGCCGATTCTGTAATTCCTAAAATAGTAAGCGTAGCAAATAAGAGTAAAAGAATTATAGTCGCTATAATTACCGGCATTGTTGTAAAAATATCATGAAGATAATTCATGGCTTCATTTGCTGAAATAACAGAGGTAGCCATGTACGACAAAATAGTTAATGTTGCTGCAAGCGATGCCGTTGATTTGCTTGTGGTATTGAGCAAAGCATTGTAAGCTCCTCCGTTCAGAGGTAAAGCACCAACTACTTCTCCATAAATTTTTCGGAACAGAAATAAAACAAAAGCAACAATTAGTAAAGTTATCCACGCATATTGTCCGGCAAATCCAATGGCCAGAGCAGAAACATATAATACTGATGAACTAATATCATTTCCGCAAATGGATGTTGATGCTAATTCACCAAGCTTTTTCTTTGACATTTTAAGCGATATTATTATAAACCGTTTTTTACGGTACTATTTTGAATTTATACATTTTAAGGAAGGGATTATCCTTCTGTCATTTCCCAAAAATAGAAATTATTATTTAGGATTTTAGGTTATCTTATTCCTTTGATATAAACATAATAAAATCAGAAATAGTTTTAAATGTGTAAATTATTGAAAATAATCGTTAACTAACTGTTCACTGATTTCCTGATAAAAATGTTATTTGCAAAAAAAATGTAAGTAAGAATCTGACCTATATGTGTGAATTTGGAAAATATATGATTTTGGTAATTAAGCAATAAAATTAAACATATAACAGTTAAATACACACTTTTTCTTCTTTTGTGGTTTCAAACATAATTCCTAAATTGGACATCGTTTCAAAAAATCTAAACCAATGAAAAAATTTCTGTTCATTTTCCTGTTATCATTAAATTTAACTCCTCTTTTTGCCCAGGAATATCCGTTTCAAAATCCAAAGTTAGACGATGAAGCCAGGCTGGATAATCTTATCTCGCTAATGACCCTGGATGAAAAAATTCGATGTTTGTCCACGCGTCCGGCCGTTCCACGACTTGGGATAAAAGGGACCCGAACAGTTGAAGGTTTACATGGACTTGCATTAAGCGGCCCGGCTAATTGGGCTGTAAAAGGGAAAGGTGCTTCAGCAACAACTACGTTTCCGCAATCTATTGGATTAGCACAAACCTGGGACCCGGAATTGCTTCAAAAGGTTGCCTCGGTTGAAGCTGATGAAACAAGATACCTTGCACAAAGCCCTAAATACTCGAGTGCCGGGTTAATTGTGTTTGCACCAAATGCCGACCTTGGCCGCGATATCCGTTGGGGCCGAACAGAAGAATGTTATGGTGAAGATGCTTTTCTTGCTGGTAAAATGGTTGTAGCTTATGTAAAAGGATTGCAGGGTGATGATCCAAAGTACTGGAAAACAGCTTCACTGATGAAACATTTTCTTGCAAACAGTAATGAAAATGAACGCACTATAAATTCATCCAATTTCGACGAACGTTTGTTTCGTGAGTATTATGGTTATGCTTTTTACAAGGGAATTACTGAAGGTGGTTCGCGGGCATACATGGCAGCATACAACAAATACAATGGTATTCCTTGTACAGTAAATCCGGTACTTAAATCAGTTACAGTAAATGAATGGGGGCAAAATGGGATTATATCTACTGACGGTGGTGCATTCAGATTATTAGTTACCGACCATAAATATTATCCCGATTTGGAAGCAGCTGCTGCGGGATGTATTAAAGCCGGCATAACAATGTTTCTGGATAATTACCGTGAGCCTTTAAAAAATGCTTTAGACAAAGGGATGATTAGCGAAAAAGAAATCGATGGAGCGGTTCGGGGAACACTTCGTGTTTTGCTGAAATTAGGATTACTTGATAATTCCGATCAAAACCCTTACACAAAAATAGGAATTGCCGACACCACAGATATCTGGACTAAAAAGGAAGTTCATGATTTAGCCAGAAAAGTGACTGCTGAGTCAGTTGTACTTTTAAAAAATAACAATCAACTGCTACCGTTAGATAAAACCAAAATAAAATCGATTGCAGTGATCGGTCCCAGTGCTAACGAGGTAATTTCAGACTGGTATGCAGGAACACCTCCCTACCGGATAACAGCCCTGGAAGGAATTAAAAATGCTGTTGGAGACAATGTAGAAGTGTTATTTGCGCAAAGTAACAAAGCTGATTCAGCAACAATAGCCGCTTCAAAAGCCGATGTTGCCATTGTTTGCGTAGGAAACAATCCACTTTGTTATAATGTGGGCTGGGCACAAAGTTACGTGCCAAGTGATGGTCGCGAAGCGGTTGATCGCCAGGCAATTTCGATGGAACAGGAAGATCTTGTAAAAGTGGTTAAAAAAGCTAATTCGAATACGGTGTTGGTTGTGGTTTCCAGTTTTCCTTATGCTATTAACTGGTCAAAAAAGAATGTCCCTGCCATTTTACATATTTCACAATCAAGCCAGGAACTTGGTAACGCTTTGGCCGATGTTATTTTTGGAAAAGTCAGTCCTTCAGGAAGATTAGTACAAACATGGTCTGCTTCAATTGACCAGCTGCCACCAATGCTCGATTACAATATCAGGGATGGAAGGACTTACATGTATGATAAAAACGAACCGCTTTTTGCTTTTGGACATGGACTTACATATACAATATTTGATTATAACGGACTGAAAACTGACAAACCCGCAATAAAGGATGGCGAGACAGTAAATGTAACCGTTTCTCTTAAAAACAGTGGAAATTATGATAGTGATGAAGTTGTGCAACTTTATGCTAGTTTCCCCAACTCAAAAGTTGAACAACCTGTAAAAGCATTAAAAGGATTTAAACGGGTTTTTGTTCCAAAAGGACAATACAGTAAATGTGGTTATTCCGTTAAAAGCTGACGATTTAAAATACTGGGACGTGGACAAACATTCTTTTGTTCTTGAGAAAGGGAAAATTAACTTTTTTGTAGGACCAGCATCAGATGACGCAAAACTTAAGGGACAGCTAATAACAGAGTAAAAATATAAAACAGATTTTGTTGTAAAAAAACCTACTTTTCGCAAATGAATGAAAAGTAGGTTTTTTATTTGGCCGCAATGGTTTCAATTTCAATTAAAACACCAAGCGGTAAATCTTTTACTGCAAATGCAGCCCGTGCTGGCGGATTTTGGGTATAAAACGTTCCATAAACTTCATTCATAGCCGAAAAGTTCGTTATATCACTAAGTAAACAAGTAGATTTTACTACATCAGAAAACGAATACCCCGCAGCCTCTAATATTGCTCCAATATTTTTCATTACCTGTAGCGTTTGTTCTTTAATACCTCCATCAATAACTTTCATTGTTTCCGGGTTGAGTGGAACCTGACCAGAGATATAAAGTGTACCGTTTATTTCAACAGCCTGACTGTAAGGTCCTATCGCTTTAGGTGCATTTGGCGTTTCGATTATTCGTTTCATAGTATGTTAGTTTAGAAATTGTCGTAAAAACTTTGCCGTTTTTCTAACCGCAAATCTTTCAACATCGATGCTTTTGCATTAATAGTAAAACTATAACTTTTCATGTAACCAAATGGAACAAAACTAAAAGCCATTTGCCAGCAATGCAAATCTCTACTTATGTTAAAGGTTGTATATGCAAATTCTCCAGCCATGATATCCAGATTCGTATTCATACTTATTTTCCATTTTTGTGTAAGGCTTAAATTCCCACGAACTCCTAAAGTTTGAGTAACTTTTCCTTTAGGGTAACTTCTGCTGGGTCCTGAGTAATTAAGAGCGTAATCGAAACTAAAATTCCACGGAATATTAAAATCCGCATATTCGCCATAAATGGGAGGCATAGCTTTTTCCTCAGTTGCTTCTCCTTCTGTGTTTCCCGAATTTTGACGTTTTTTATCTTTTCCGCTTTTGGAACTAAAATTCATTCCAAAAGAAAGATTAGCACGGGTTAATCGTCCCAGTCTTTTAATTCCGCTTCGTTCATTCCAAACATATTTATTAATGCGCTGGATAATTTTCGTTTACCATATAAGGATCAAGCACCGTACCCATGTTAATGCTAACCCCTGCCACTGTAGTCCTTGCCCGAATATTTATCGGAGACATATTCATTGAATCGGCAATTAGATCGTACGACGAGGAAAGACTAAGATTATCGATGAGCTTTACCTTTTTATATTTTAATTTTCCATCAGTTTTAGTCGTATCTTTCGTATCCAAACCTTCATTTCCACATTATTGTTAATAGCAAACGAAATAGACCCTGAAGACCCCCTGGATGGTGATCCTCCATAAATACCTCCGGCATTAATATCAAAATACTGGTAAGTAGAATCGTTCACCTGCACATATTGCCAATATCCAAATTTTGGACGTCCAAAATCGGGCCTGATAATTAAAACTTAATGAAGGGGTTATTTTGTGACGTATCCCTTTAATTTTTGAATTCGAGATTTCGGGGAATGAACATTCCGTAAATGTTAGTAGAAGCACTTAAAGCATAACTATAATCGTATACGCGGCTTAATCCCATGATTGTATCCTTTTTTACATGTGTCGGTATACCCCTTTCATCGTAAAAAATGTATTTCACCGGAATAAGTATAATTGTATTTTTTAAAATACCACTTTTCATTATAATTAAAACTCGGGCTAACATTAATATTATTAAACAGATTAAAACTGGGGAAAGCAATGGGAATATAGTGTTTAATACCATTTTTCCAATCGCCAGGAAAGTTTTTCTTTAGCAAATCATATTCCTTTGCAGTAATAGTATTCCTCATATTGGCTGTATAGTTTATCCCAAATTTCTCATAAAATTTCAGCTGGGCCGCTTCTGTTTTTCTTTCTGAAAGGATAAATCTTTGCCATACTAAAAGTCATTTCCGGCAATGAAATGAGAAATTGTTGTATCAATCGAACTTTGAGAGTGTCGAAGATTAACTGACACATTAAAAGGTGTATTCTCAAATCGTTTAGAATATGAAATACTTGACGATTTTTGGTTTGTCAGGTAGTTATTTCCACCCACATTTCCCTGATAAGCGTTTTGTCTGTCATATCCACTGGTAGAGAAATTCACACTGGCAGAGAATGTCCGTGTAGGATTTGCTTTCTGATCCTGGCTGTGAGTCCAGGAAATCTGAAACTGTGGCGACTTGGTGTAAGTATCGGTACCTGATTCGCCATATTTGTTCAATGTATATTTAAAATCGAAATTGCCACTGAATTTGTATCGTTTGCGGTAATTTGTATGGACATTTACCCCCCATGAACCTTTTGAATAAATGTCAGCCAAAACAGCCAAATCAAAATATTCGCCGGCTGCCCAGTAATATCCACCTTGTCGCAGAAAGAAACCACGGTTTTGTTCTTCACCATATGTAGGTATTAAAATTCCGGAAGAATAAGTTGGCGAATTCGGAAAATATCCAAATGGTAGAAATGGAAAATAAATTGGAAAATCCTCAAGCACCATATAGGCTGGCCCGGTAATAATCTTTTTATTTGAAATTACCTTAGCTTTTGATAACTGCAGATAAAAGTGAGGATGGTCGGCGTCGCAGGTTGTGTATTTAGCTTTCTCTGTAATAAAAACATCTTTACCGATTTTCTTGGTACGATCGCTTAAAATAAAACCTTCTCCCTGATCGGTAACCACTTTTGTAATAAAAGCTTTCTGAGTGTCAAAATTGTAACGCATAGTTTCCGATTCAAACTCTTCAGAACCCTGTTTAAAATCAGGTTTCTGAACCAGCGTTCCGGTGCTGTCTTCTATCCCCTTGGCAAAAATCTCTTTTGTATCCAGGTTAAGTTCGATATAATATGCAGTTAATTCAATTTGTTGGTAATTAACAACTGCTTTATTATATAAATACACCTTTTGTCCGTCAAGGGAAAAAATAATTGAATCTTCTGCATTATAACTGATCGGGGCTTCAATAACTTCTTTTTTAGCAGAATCAATTGCCAGTGTATCTATTGAAATTGTATCTGTAACAATGGTATCAGGGCTTATGCTATCAGGTAACGGGAAACTTTGGATATTAGTTTCCATCACAGGTTCATTCTTCGGTGAAACTGAAATTTTTTCTGCTTCCTGGCCAAATAAAAAAAGTGGAATTACAATGAAAATATATGTTATTATTATCCTGTACAAAATGTTTTCTGAATTATTACCTGCTGTTCGGCTCGACAAAAATAAAAATTAGGGTCGTACTATAACGCTAACAAATGCAAAATAATTTTAATATTTCTATTTTTGCTTAGATTACAGAAAACAAACATGAAAAAGTCGGTATTATTTTTCCTTGTCGTTTTTTTAAGCAGTATTTTCTGCACATTATCACAGGGGAGAAAGTTAGTTTTCCTGATAAAGATGATGCCCATGTTGCCGTTGTTGTAATTGATCCCGGACACGGTGGAAGAGATTTCGGCGCTTCGGTTGGAAATGCACTGCGAAAAAGATATTGTACTTGCTATCGCTTTAAAACTGGGTACAAAAATAAAATCAGCGTTTCCTAATGTAAAACTCATTTACACGCGAACCAGCGATGTATTTATCCCTGTTTATGAACGTGCAGATATTGCTAACAGAAATAAAGCCGACCTGTTTATTTCAATTCATGTAAATTCTGTTGAACAGACCTATGTAAAAGGAGCTGAAACATTTGTTTTGGGTCAGCATCGCAGCAGGGATAACCTGGAAGTCGCAAAAAAAGAAAATTCTGTGATATTGCTGGAAGATAATTATAATACCACGTATGAAGGTTTTGATCCAAATTCACCTGAGTCATATATTATGTTTGAACTGGTTCAGGATGAATACCTGGAACAAAGTGTAATGTTTGCATCAGATATTCAGGATCAATTTCGTGATAATTGCCAATCGTGCCGATCGGAGTGTTAAACAAGCTGGGTTTATTGTTCTTCGCAGAACGACCATGCCAAGTGTTCTTATTGAAACTGGTTTTATCAGTAACACAAATGAAAGAAAATATATGCTTAGCAAAACAGGGCAAAACGAACTGGCAACAGCAATTTTTAAAGCATTTTCAGAATACAAAAAGAAAATTGAGGATAAAAGTAGTTTTACTTTAAAAACAGATACCGATAATAAGGAAACAAAAAAATCAACTGTTAAACAAACAAATACAAAAAAGACTGACATTCAGGATAAAAACATATCTTTTTCGGTTCAAATAAGTGCTTCTACCCATAAATTGAAACCAACTGCAGTTAACTTCAAGGGAGAAAAAAAGGTGTTCCGAAAAGATTACGGGAATATTTACAGATACTATTCCGGTTCTTTCAAGAAGTACGAAGATGCAGTAACTGAAAAAAAGCGGATTGCAAAAAAATTCCCGGATGCTTTTGTTGTTGCTTTTAAAAACGATGAATTAATTTCTGTAAAAATGGCTATTGAAAATTAGAATAAACAGGCAAAATGCCTAATTTTACCAATAAACAAAATTTAACTGATCGAAAAACAACTGGAAACATAAGCTTCAATTAACTGTTAGAATCCAAAAAATCATGCAAAAATGAAAATATCAAAATATGCAAAACTGGGATTACTGATTGTTGCTTCTTTAACTGCCTTAATATGGGGTTTAAGTTATTTGAAAGGAAATGATTTTTTTTCAAAGAGCAATAGTTACTACGTAGTTTATAACCGGGTTGACGGATTACTGGAAGCAAATAAAGTAACCGTGAACGGTTATCAAATCGGGCAGGTTCGCAAAATAGAATTTATGCCGGACCATAGTGGAAAGTTGCTGGCAACACTGCTGATCGATGAATCATTTAAAATCCCAATGAATTCAGTAGCGCAAATCATTAGTAGCGATATTATGGGATCACGTTCCATTCGTTTGGTAATAGGTAAAACTGATAAGTATTATAACCCGGGAGATACCATTCCTGGTGCTGTAGAAGCCGATCTGAAAGAACAGGTAAGCATGCAGGTATTACCAATTAAAAATAAAGCCGAACAGCTGCTAAGTACACTTGACTCTGCCATAACTGTGCTTACTGTTATTTTTAATGAAGATGCCAGAAAAAACCTTTCTGAAAGTTTTGCCAACATCAATCAAACCATTGAAAATATTGAAAAAACAAGTGCTGACCTCCAACAAATTGTCTCTAAAGAAAAAGGAGGGATAGAACATATTGTAAGCAATATTGAAGACATTACCACAGTATTTAAAAATAATACGGCTGAATTGGATAAAACAATAAAAAATCTTTCGGCATTGTCAGATACTTTATCGCAGGTTTCCATTTCACCTATTGTTACGAATATTTCAAAAGCATCAGAAGAGATTCTTTCCACACTTGAAAAACTTAATAGTGATGAAAGTACTGCAGGATTATTACTAAACGATACCAAACTATATGAATCCATAACATCGCTTTCAAATAACCTGAGTTATCTTGTAACTGATATCCAGGCTAATCCCAAACGTTATTTACAGTTTTCGGCACTCGACTTTGGGAAAGAATACTATATTAACACTTCAGGCGATGTGGCAGCAAAAAATATACTCTTCAAAGTACATTTGGTTTCTACCGAAACGCAAATTCCTTTGGACTCTGAAGTATTCAAGGGGTTAGGAGACGTGGAAGAGTATTATGCAAGTGGTGCATATTCTTATTTGCTGGGAAGTACTCCCTCCTATTCAGAAATAGTTGAAATCCAGAAAAAAGTAAGGCAAAAGTTTCCTGAGGCAACAATTGTTGCATTTAAAAACGGACGGTTAATAAAACTTGAAAAAGCAATAAAATCATTACGTTAAAAATTGTAAATTTTGCTATATTTTTTATTATGAAAACAATTAACCTACCACTACCAACCAGCTATTTTATTAAATTTCAATAAATTAACCCTAAGCATATTGATTCACAGTCTGTTTAATTATTTTGAAAATATAATTTTTTTTAATTGCCTGAAAAAGAAACCAATATAATTTATCTCAGTAAATCAATAGAAATTTAATTTTTTTTTTAACTTTTTTTTCGCAACTTTTGTTCTCGGGAATTAGTTTTGGAAAAATTTTGTAGAACCTCAAAAAACCGTAAATTTTAATGAGCGAAGAATATAAATCTGCATGGGAGAAGTGTCTTAATGTGATTAAGGATAACGTACCAAGCAGTAGCTTTAAAACTTGGTTTGAACCCATTAAACCTGTAAAACTCCAGGATAAAGTGCTTACTATTCAGGTGCCAAGTGCTTTCTTTTATGAGTATCTGGAGGAACAGTTTATTGACATTTTAAGGCGTACTCTTCGTATGGTTTTGGGTAACGGTGCAAAACTGGAATATAATGTTGTTATGGGCAATAAAAACGGAAATGAACCGTATACTGTTAGTTACCCGACAAATAATAATACAAAAATTCAAAATAATCCACTTACCATTCCGCTTAAGTCAGAAGAAAAATCTACCATTAAAAATCCATTTGTTATTCCCGGGATACAGAAATTACAAATAGATCCACAGTTAAAATCCGATAATACATTTGAAAATTTTATTGAAGGCGATTGTAACCGTCTTGGCACGTAGTGCTGGTTATGCAGTCGCACAAAATCCGGGTGGAACTGCTTTTAATCCATTAATGATTTACGGAAACTCGGGACTGGGAAAAACGCATTTGGCCCAGGCTATTGGTATTGAAGTAAAAGAACGTTTTCAGGATAAGATTGTCCTCTATGTTAATGCAAATAAATTTCAAACTCAATACACGGAAGCCACAAGGAATAACAACCGGAATGATTTTCTTCATTTTTACCAGATGATCGATGTTTTAATTCTTGATGATGTTCATGAATTTGCAGGGAAAGAAAAAACACAGGAAACTTTTTTCCATATTTTCAATCACCTGCATCAAATGGGGAAACAGCTGATTTTAACTTCAGATAAACCTCCTATTGAACTGAAAGGGATGGAACAACGGCTATTGTCAAGATTTAAATGGGGACTGACAGCTGATTTGCAGATACCTGATTTTGAAACCCGAATGGAAATTCTGCGGCGGAAAGTTTACAAGGATGGTATTACGCTTTCTGACGAAGTACTGGAATACATTGCATCGCATGTTACCAATAATGTCCGTGAACTTGAAGGAGCACTTGTTTCACTGCTGGCACAATCAATGTTGAATAAACGCGAAATAACGCTCGAACTGGCAGCCAAACTTATTAATAAGCTGGTGAAAAATTCAAAAAGAGAACTGTCCATCGAATATATTTCAAAAGTGGTGTGCGACTATTTCAACATGCCGGTTGATGTACTACAGGCAAAAACCCGAAAACGTGAAATTGTTCAGGCAAGGCAAATTGCCATGTATTTCTCAAAAAGCCTTACAAAATACTCGCTTGCCAGTATCGGAGCACAAATCGGAAGTAAAGACCACGCCACTGTATTACATGCCTGTAAAACGGTGAATAACCTAAAAGACACCGATAAGAATTTCAGGCAGTATGTAGAGGATATTGAAAAGAAACTGAAAATGTAATAGAAAGCATCCAAAACGGATGCTTTTTTTTGAATATATATGAGCTACATTCTTGCCGAGATCATACCTGCAGTTACCAGCCAATATTTATTGCTGAAATGAAAGATTCGTATAAAACCATAGAAACGGAAAGCCAGGGATATTTTAAAGATAAGGGAAGTAAATTTATGGCGTTTCTTTACCCGGTTAAAAGTGAAGACGAGATAAAGGAAATTTTATCAAAATTACGAAAGGAGCATCACAGTGCGCGACATCATTGCTATGCCTGGCGTTTGGGAACTGAAAATATAACCTACCGGGCGAATGATGATGGAGAACCTTCCTCAACGGCTGGAAAACCGATACTCGGACAGTTACTAAGTTTTGATGTTACGCAGGTTTTGCTGGTAGTTGTAAGATATTTTGGAGGGACTCTGCTTGGAGTTAGTGGACTTATCAACGCATACCGGAGTGCTGCAACCGACGCACTTAAAAATGCCCGGATTATTGAAAAGATCATCGAAAACGAATACTTTCTCGATTTTACTTATAAAGAGTTAAACGATGTTATGCAGATCATTAAACAGGAAAACCTGAATATCATCCAGACATGGTTTGAAGAAAAATGCCGTTTGTTGTTTTCAGTCAGAAAATCGGAAGCAGAAAAAGCAGAGCAAATATTTCAGAATTTTTACGGTGTTAGTATCAGCAAAAAAAATAACAACTGAAAGTATTAAAATTTGTTACTAAAACTTGAAGTAAGAATATACAAATGTTGCTGCTGTTGATAAAATGATGATAACTCCACTTTTAATTTTTCAAAATTAATTAGCAAAGCAACTAATTTTGGAAGCATGATGAAACACAAAAACAACCGATTCATTTTTTTAAATGAAGCATTTCATTTCTACGATCCAATAATTTCTAATTTCCGGTGTTTCGTCAGTTTATTTTTAATATTTGCAAATAATCTAAAAGACGAAAAGGCCACACAGCTTTTTCAATTATTAAAAAACCAGCATTTAGATAAGATGTTGGTTTTTTTTTGCAACAAAATCAGAGGGCTTTATAAGCAACCCCTAAAAAATACGCCTTTGGACTCCCAAATTAGCGGACTGACTTCAATTTTTCTTTTATTAATTTTCCCTGGAAATACCAATCTAAACAATCAATAAATTAATTCATGAAAAAAGATTTAATATCAATCACTGATTATTCAAAAGACGAATACCTGCGAATAATGGATCTTGCTGCAGAATTTGAAGCAAATCCAAACCAGGATTTGTTAAAGGGAAAAGTAGTTGCTTCCCTTTTTTTTGAACCCTCTACCCGCACCCGGCTTAGCTTCGAAACGGCGATCAGCCGCCTGGGGGGTCGTATCATTGGTTTTGCTGATCCTGACAGCTCAAGTGCTACCAAGGGCGAGACCCTGCACGATACAATAAAAATGGTAAGCAATTATGCCGATCTTATTGTTATGCGACATCCGCTTGAAGGAGCAGCCCGATATGCAGCTGAAGTTTCACCTGTTCCGGTAATAAATGCCGGCGACGGAGCTAATCAACATCCTACCCAAACGCTGCTCGATATGTATTCTATTCTGAAAACACAGAGCAGGCTGGATAACATTAACATTTTTATGGTGGGCGATTTAAAATATGGCCGGACTGTACACTCGTTGCTTATGGCCCTGTCACAATTCGAAAACCCGATTTTTAATTTTATTGCACCAAAAGTATTGCAGATGCCCGATGAATATAAAATGTATTTAGGGGATCAGGGAATCAAATATTTTGAACACCGCGAGTTTACGGACATTATTAGCGAAGCAGATATTATTTACATGACACGTGTCCAAAAAGAACGTTTTTCAGATCCCATTGAATATGAAAAAGTGAAGAACGTGTATATCCTTCGTAATTCTATGTTGAAAAATACAAAACCGAATGTTAAGATTCTTCATCCCCTACCCCGTGTTAACGAAATTCATACTGATGTAGATGCGAATGCCAAAGCATACTATTTTGAGCAGGCCCGTAACGGTGTATTTACCCGCGAAGCAATTATTTCACATACCATGAACCTTAAATAGAACAGTCATGAATGACAATACAAAGAAAAAACTGAAATTAAAAGTAAGTGCGATCAAAGAAGGAACAGTGATCGACCATATACCAGCACAGAGCCTGTTTAAAGTTATTTCCATTTTAGGTCTTGATTCCATTGAAAATCAGATCACTTTTGGCACCAACCTCGACAGTGAAAAGTTAGGCGCAAAAGCAATCATTAAAGTTTCCGACAAGTTTTTTGAAGACGATGAAATAAACAAAATTGCTTTAATAGCACCTCACGCCAAACTAAATATTATCCGCGATTACGAAGTAGTGGAAAAGAAAGTAGTAGAAATTCCTGATACTATAACAGGCATTGTAAAGTGTTTTAACCCGAAGTGCATTACAAATAACGAACGCATAATAACAAGTTTTAAAGTGGTTGATAAATCGCCCGTAGCGCTGAAATGTAAATATTGTGAAAAAATAACCAGCGACGATCAAATCAGAATGTATTAGCGCCGCTTTTTCAAAAAAGAAAACCGCTTTTTTATTACCTATGAAAGCGGTTTTTTTTTATATATTTGCCCACGCAAAAACGACAGGGTTTAAAATTTGGAAAATATTGAATTTTAACCAGTCGAAAGTTCTTAAAATATTGCCCGGATGGTGGCCCCGATAGTTATCGGGGGGGGTAGAAACGATAGCCGCCCATTACAAATTGCCCGGATGGTGGAATTGGTAGACACGCTAGTTTCAGGGACTAGTGGCCTTATGGCTGTGCAGGTTCGAGTCCTGTTCCGGGCACAAATAAACTTCGATAGTAATTGAAAATTTAATTCATTATCGAAGTTTTTTAATTCTGCAACATCGCTAAGCTTTTTGAATTTTGCTTTCGTATCTTAAAGAATTCAACAGATTATCGATTATCTACCATACTCTAATTTCTTTTAGCGAAATAGATTTATTCACTACCTGGAAACAAATACTATTTACAATTTTTAATGATTCAGAAAAGAACAATTATTTTGTATCTTTTGCTCTTTATTTATCGTATGAATAGCCATAAGTCTCAATAACACAACACGAATGAAAACATTTCTTAGTTACAGTATAGATCATGAATTAAAAATAAATTACGATGTAATTAAGGGTGAGGTGAATCTTGAATCGGTAATACAACATGAGCAAAACAGGCTTTCTTCTTCGGAATTTAATGAGAAATACAATACATTAGTCGACATACGAGGGGCAAAATTCTTAAACTTCATGGAAGACATTGGCAAGTTTGTCGGATTCTATGATGACAAAAAAGATCTCATTAATTTGAACAGAAAATGTGCCCTTGTAACTAATACACCATCGGAATTAGTACATGCTACTCTTTTTTCTTTGGGCATGGAAAAAAAAGATGTAAAAATGAAGTTCGAGGTTTTTTCAACAATCGAGGCTGCAAAAAACTGGCTGGCTGAATATTAACCTATTTATTGATATTTTTTGCAATAAATACAGATCCTCAAAATAAAACTCTTGTCAAATCACTTGCTTAATTCGGCCATCCCATCAGTTTTAAATTCGTGATCCATTTGGCTTTATGTATAAAATGTTGGAAAAGAATAAAAAACCTTGTGGATACTCAGACACAAATGAAAATAATAATCAACGTGGTGTTTCCGATTATCATTTATTTGAAAGTCTTAAAAATGCTGCTCCAAATGAAGAAGTATTTGCAATTTTAAAAAGGTTGGGAACCGATGCAGGAGATATAACAATACGTGATTTGTTTGCCTGTACTACAGAAGATGTGGGACAGTCAGCATCGAATGCCATTGCAATTGTAAAAACAATTGGGTTTCTGGCACTGAATAATGATAAGTGCTGTCATAAAATGGACGATCCATTTAAAATGATTGCTGTAAGAAAAAAGCAGGTAGTTGGTGTAGCCTGGTAAAAAAGACAACAAAATATATGTGTACTTTGGCTAGCGATAAATGCTAAATAAAATAAAAAAACCGTTCGGGGTACGAACGGTTTTGCGTTGCAGTCAATCATTAAAGCGTCCAACATAATGATTTCATAAAAAAAATTTGTCTGGTTTCGGGAAAAGGGTTACAGGGTCGTAAATCATAAAAGTTCCGATACTGTTTCTACAAAACAATATCGCAAATATTGTTAATTGATTTATTCCAGTGGAATATCGATTTTTAAACAAGATAAATATATTTTTGGTTAAGCGTCTACACTATTAAGTTCCGAAATTGGCAAAAAGGTTACCCCTGCGGAAATGAACCCACTGCCTATCTCATTAATTATCAGTAGAAAAATAGCATAAAAAAATAAGAAAAGGATAGCCCTCAAGCTACCCTTCCGAATGTGTACAAATTAGTATAGCTAAACTAAAATGAGTTTATAAGTTACAAAAAATTTGAATGGTTATTTACGATAAAAATCATAAAAGGCAGCTGATAATCAACTGCCTTCTAAATGTTAACACCTAATACATGGGAATACCCAAAATATATTGCAAGTTACAAAATAACTGCTTCAAATAAAAGCATTATTTTTGTTTGCTACGCATAGCTCTATGTATTTATACTGAAAAAATTATATTGATTATAAATTGGATGTATGGATTTACTTGAATCAGTGAGATTGCTATGGGGAATCTAATAGTTCTTTTGTTTAATTACGTTATCTGACAATAACTAATTTTAGTTTTTCAACGAATGATTTTCCTTTTGCTACCAGAAGATAATTACCGGGAGTAAAAAAACTTCCGGTTTTTATATTAATGTTCCTGTTTTCAACATTATTCAAATTATATGATCGGCTATACATCAATTGCCCCGACAGGTTATAAACTGATATTGATATGTTATCTCCTGAATTAATAGAATTAAAAAGCAGGTTAAAATTTCCGTCCGAAGGATTAGGATAAACCTTTACTGTTTTATTCAAATTTAATTCTTTCAAACCAGTAGTTGCCAGGAAAGGTTCAAGTTCCCACATGGCACTCCACCACGAACTTTCAATTAAACCATATTGAGCCTGTCCCTGAAGATTTTCAACATGAATATAATTATTTGTTTCCCATTCACTTTTTATCCTTACAAATCCATTCCCCGCATCTTCCAATGACCATCCGGAACTCAATGAATCCACGGCAACAGGTGAACATTGAACGTAACCCAAAAGATTCTCAATATGCATGTAATCTCCGGTTGATATATTTTGAATCAATTTCACACCATCTTTTTCATTTATCTTCCATAAGTAAATATCTTCATTTGAAGTATCAGAGTATTTTACCCTATCGCCGCCATCGTACAGGTAAGTGCTTTGCCACCTGTTCTTTATTTTGTAATAAACAGTTGGATCGCTGGTTACTTTGATATTGCTTGTCGATGAGATATTTCCATCCTGAGTAATTGCAGTAATTGTTGTTTCTCCTTTTGCAAGTGCGGTAACTATACCATCGTAAGTAACACTGGCCACTTGCGGGTTTGCAGAAGAAAAACTAATTATTTTATTCGTTGCGTCAGAAGGAATAAAAACAGGAACAAGTTTAAACGTCTTACCTCCGGAAATACTTGTATCAGCCGGTGAAAGACTAAATCCTGTAACTGATACATATTCGCATCCGGTAATTTCATTCCACCTGAAACTTCCTTTCTGGCTTGTTGAAAAAGCTTCTCCATTTGAATTACCACCCAGGTTCGCATAATTCAGGCTGCAGTGAGTTGCAGCTCCGAGCGGATAATTATCAAAAATAACCGCGAATCCCCTAAGCGAATTGCTTTGATCTATATTATTATACGGGTATTCCACCCCGGTTCCGTTAACATTCACATTTTCAAAACGGAGATCAAAAATCCCGTCCCCCGATGACCTGGCGATCCGGATTGCATCACATTTCGAATCAATAATATCGATGTTATACATTCTGATATTCTGCACTTTGGTTCCGGCCTGATTGGAATGTACAATGTTAATTGCCCCCACCCTGTCGTTGTAAATAGAATTAAACGTGCTGCATTTCGTCAGGGTGATATTATGGAAATCGTGCGCGCCTTCGCTGTCAAATCCAGCGCCTGCAAAATTATTCGAGATAGTAATTCCAATATCAATATTATCTTTAATCAGGATGTTATAAAACTTGTTATCCTTACCCCCATATAACGCGGCACCTGCAGCACGCCAACCGTTTTCAACTGTATTGTATCTGAAAGTATTGTTAATACATTCCATTCCTTCAGCACACCAGATCGCCATGCCATCGTCCCCGTTATTCCTGAAATTACAATGCTCCACAATGGCATTGCTTGTCCCTTTACAAAGATTAATTCCATCAGCATAAGTATCTCTGAACCGGCAGTTTGATATAATAAAACCATCGGCATTAGAAGGTCCCGAAGCAACATATTGTCCAATCCAGGCGCCCGTTGCACAATGCTCTACCCAAACATTTCTGATTTCAGAATTCTGTGTATAAACTCCGTGGATGCCGGCATATCCGTTTGTTCGAGTGGTCATATCAGTAGTAATATACAAATCGGCATAACATATTCCTCCGGCATTGGCACGCAGTCCTCCATTACTTGCATTCTTAACGGTAAAATTCAGCTGAGTGTACCACATTCCGGCTCCCTGTAGTTTTGTGTTATCTACACCAATGTATAGCTGACTGTTAATATTATAAACCCCTTCAGGGATATAAATAGTGTTGCTGCCATTTGCATCGATAAAAGCCTGTAAAGTACTACCATCGCCTGAATAAATTGCAGCACCTGCCGGAGCAGACACTTTATCCGGAACAAGTTCCATCTCGATAAAATCAATGGTAATATTTCCGCTTTCTCTGACTAATTTTATGTTCGATGATTTCTCAGGTAATTTATAACGCACTTCATCAAATCGCATCCTTGGATTTTTGTTTTTAATGCCAACATTATTCGGATCACCATTATTCCATAAATATTCCCACGACCATTTTGAGGTTAATGTAAGTGAAGCAATCTTATAATCATTATCATAAATACCAATTACACCTGTTTCGCCATCAGGTACAGAATAACGGATAACCATTCCGTCTGCAGCTTCTGTAAAATTGAATTGAATGGTGGCTTTTTCGCCTGACATGTCAACACAAACTTGGTCAGAAGCTTCCGATTGCAAATCAACCTGGGAATATGATCTTGCCAAAGCAAATGCTCCATTTGAAAGGATTGCTGAATCTGCTTCATAACGTTTATAAGGGGCATCGAAATAACCCCTCTGAGCTAAAATCGGTTTGTATAAGGAAATCAGAGTGATTAATAATAAAGCATTTAATAATCTGGACACGTTGTTTTAATTATTAAGGTGAACGATAAAAATAAAAAAGAATATTTAGTTAAAATTAAAATTGGGTAAAAAGTGGGCTTTTAAAGACATGGTTTTAAATATTTCATCCTTAATATTCAACAATTTTAAAATAAAGGGGTATAAGGTGATAATTTTGTGGTTTAATTCAGTTGTCCATTCATAATCCTTAAAAGATTTGGATTATAGAGTAAGATTAAAAATTGCGGCACTTATGTTGCACTCATAAAATAAAAAAGAGTCAGCCATAAATCTAACTCTTTCATCTTCAATGAGCGGGAAACGGGGATCGAACCCGCGACCCTCAGCTTGGGAAGCTGATGCTCTACCACTGAGCTACTCCCGCATTTGCGTGCAAATTTAAAAATAAATTTATTAGATATCCCGAAGTTAATAAAGCATGATAAGAAAATTTACTTTTATCCATAAACTTCTATTTTTTGTATAAAAGTGGTAATTTAAATTCTCTAATTTTCATCTGCTTTTATTATTTGGAAAAAATAATACACAAAGATTTACACCACCGGCAGTTTCCAGGTATCGTTATATTTTAATTTAACCAGATGATTGGCATCCCCTTCAACAAATCGGTTTTGGAGAGCATCCCAGTGAATGCGTTTACCCAATCGATAAGCAATGTTTCCCATTTCAGCAATTATAGCAGTCTTCGCTCCTACTTCAACCGGTGCATTCAAATCACCACCTTCACGAATACATTTAAGGAAATTCTGAATGTGTTCATCCAAACCATCACCATAATTTTTTTGTTTTTCCCCTTCAAAAAATGGTTTCCGCTCCGAAGCATTATTGTCGGGTATCGTCTCCCATCCTCCGCGATCAACAACCAACGTACCTTTATTTCCAATAAATGCTACTCCATGACCTCTTCTGTATGGACCAATTCCAGGATTCAAACCACACTCCCACACCATACTATGTTTTGGATAATTGTATAATGCTTGCTGAATATCGGGCGTTTCAATGGCTCCGGGTTCGTGGTAGTAAATACCTCCACCCGGCGAAATCGAATCAGGCATATCTGCATTCATTGCATATAAAGCAAAATCGAGCAAATGCACTCCCCAATCGGTCATAGCGCCACCAGCATAATCAAACCACCATCTAAAATTGTAATGAAACCGGTTCAGGTTAAACGGCCGTTTCGGAGCCGGCCCCAGCCACATATCATAATCAACATAATCAGGAGCTTTAGTGTCAGGCATAACCGGATAAGGATGATCGTAACCTTTATAAATCCATGCTTTGACCAAATGAACATCGCCAAGCAATCCAGACTGTACAATATCAGATGCCTCAAACCAATGCTTTGAACTGCGCTGCCACATTCCTACCTGCACTTTCAAATTCGGATATTTATTCTGCGCGTCAACCATTGCATTACACTCCTCGATGCTGTGTCCCATAGGTTTTTCCACATACACATGCTTTCCTGCCTCCAATGCCATCATCATCATTATTGCATGCCAGTGATCCGGTGTTCCGATAATTACTGCATCAATTTCAGATTTTTCAAGTACTTTTCGGAAATCACCAAAAGTTTGTGGCTTCTTTCCAGTTATCTTTTCAACCTGATTCGCTTTATCATTCAGAACATGTTGATCCACATCGCACAATGCAACACATTCTACATTATTACCTTCTTTTAAAAAACTGTTAAGATTGTTAGAATCCCTGAGAACGACACCCAATTAAAGCCACATTAATTTTATCCGCAGGTGAAGCACAGGCATTCAAAATAGCTGGGGCATACACTGACCGCTGCTGTTACTACAGCTGTATTTTTAATGAACTCTCTTCGGTTTGATTTCATTATGAAACGTTTATTTGATTTAAGCTGAAATAAAGAGTTTCAAATATAACTTTATGAAATAAAATATTAAATAAATCTTCCGATTACTTTATCAAAGCTTTTAACAATGTATAATTGACCGATCGGTCATTTTTAACATTTATTTAACACACAAACTATTGCATAATTTAAAAATGTGTTTTATTTTTGACCAACCGTTCAGTCAAAATATAATAAAAATAAAATATCATGTCACCTCGAAGTGCGAAACAATTAGACGACATCAGAAAACAGAAAAAAGAACTTATCATGGAAACTGCGTTGGAGCTTTTTGCAGAAAATGGCTTCCACGCTACTTCCATAAGTCAGATTGCAAAAAAAGCCGGAATTTCAAAAGGCCTCACCTACAATTATTTTGAAAGTAAAAACGATATTCTTGAAGAATTAATTCAACATGGATTCGATGCCATTTATGCTGATCTCGATTTAAACAAGGAAGGTATTGTTACAAAAGAAGAGTTTATTCATTTTATTCGTCACAGTTTTGATTTGGTTCGTGAAAACACACAACACTGGAAACTTTTCTTTTCACTTATGGTTCAGCCACATGTTGCTAACACTTTTACAGAAGAATATAAGACAAAAGGTGAACCATTCTTTCAAATGATGTACAATTTTATAAAATCGCAGGGAAGTAAAGATCCTGAAGGCGATTTAATGGTAATTAGTGCTATGATTGAAGGTGCTTTTTTATATTGTGTTGCTGCACCCGATATTTTCCCGATGGATATAATGGAAGAAAAAGTAATTAACGCATGTTTTAAGATTATAAACAACTAATACAATATACCATGAAAACAAAATTTCTACTGTTCTGATATTCACATTAGGGGCATTCGTTGCAAATGCCCAGCAAATTGATGTGAAAGAAATCGTTAAACAGGCAGATGAAAAATTTCGGGGGCAATCGAGCCAGGGAACAATGACCATGATTATTCAGACGGCCAACCTGGTCGCGAACAATTTCCATGAAAAACTGGACATTGGGAACGCAATACTCGTTGATTTACATTACGGAACCAGCCAAAGAAAAAGGTCAGGTTTTTTTGAAACGCGGTAATGAAATGTGGAACTGGGTTCCCAGCATTGAGCGGATGATTAAAATTCCGCCTTCAATGATGATGCAATCGTGGATGGGTTCTGATTTTACTAACGATGATCTGGTTAAAGAATCTTCTCTTGTGAAAGATTACGACCCAACTTTACTTGGGCAGGAAACGTTGGAAGGATACAATTGTTATAAAGATTCAGCTGATCCCTCATGAAGATGCCGCAGTGGTTTGGGGAAAAATAATCATGTGGGTTTCGGATAAAGATTTTCTTTGGCTAAAAGCTGAATATTACGATGAAGACAATGATTTGGTCAATACCGAAATCCTTTCAGATATTAAAAAAATGGATGACCGCATTATGCCAACTCATCTGGAAATGATTCCGGAAGATAAACCAGGACAAAAAACGATTATGGTTTTTGAAAACATCAAATTCAACGTAAAACTTGATGAATCGTTCTTCTCACAGCAAAACATGAAACGGATACGATAGCTTCGTCACTTCGTTCCTCGCTAAATCTTACCACGAAATAGTTTTCAGCGCAAGGTTTTGCGAGCGACGACGGAGCGTGGCAAACTTTAAAATTTGAATACAAAATTAAAATGAAAACAAATTTAAAACTGGCATGGCGGAATATTTGGCGAAACCGGCGTCGAACGATCATAACGGTAGCCTCTATTTTTTTCGGGGTACTGCTCAGTACATTCATGACTTCGATGCAGGAGGGAACCTATTCGAAAATGATTGACAATGTAGTGGGGTTTTATTCCGGATATATCCAAATCCACCATCCTGATTATTGGGATAATAAAACCATCGATTATACTTTTACACCGAACGATTCCTTATACCAGGTATTAAACAATACTCCGACAATAACTTCATATGTTCCGCGTCTCGAATCTTTCACGCTCATGTCATATGGCAATAATACCAAAGGAGCGGCTCTAATCGGCGTTGACCCGGAAAAGGAAAATAAAATGACTAACCTGTCGCACTGGATTGAAAAAGGGACATATTTGAAACCGGGCGATGACGGTATTTTGCTGGCCGTTAACCTGGCCAAAAACCTGGGGGTTGATGTTAACGACACTCTGGTTTTAATCAGTCAGGGTTATCATGGTGTGAGCGCTGCCGCCCTGTTCCCGGTCCGTGGTATTCTTAAATTTCCTGCCCCAACAATGAATAATCTGGGCGGATACATTGATATCAGAGCTGCACAGAATTTCTTCTCGGTACCAGGGAAATATACATCGTTGGTTATCATGGTAAACGATTACGCAAAAGTCAATTCAACAAAAAACCATTTGGTTTCTCAGCTTGGTGACAGATACGAAATTATGACCTGGGACGAAATGGACCCGCTTACTAAAAACATGATTGATGCCGACCGTTCAGGAGCGTACATCACAAAAGGAATTCTTTATGCTCTGGTTGGATTTGGAATATTTGGCACCATTATTATGATGATTGCAGAACGCCGCAAAGAAATGGGAATTATGGTTGCTATTGGCATGCAAAAAAGCAGGTTAAGCAAAATCCTCTTCTATGAAACAAGCTTGATTGGTCTTGCGGGTGTTGTTGCTGGCTTTGTTATTAGCTTTCCACTCATACTGTACCTCGTTTATCACCCGATTCCATTAACAGGTGAAACCGCGAAAGCCTATGAACAGTTCGGGTTTGAAGCAGCCATGTATTTCTCTGCGAAATGGTTCATTTTTGCCCGACAGGTGCTAATCATCTTTGTCATTACAATTACAGTGTATATCTATCCACTGGTAAAAACATATCATTTAAAACTAACGAAGGCCCTTCGTTCATAACCTTTAAAAATGTAAAATCATGATTATAGCCGTTGCATGGAGAAATATCTGGAGAAGCAAAACCCGAAGTCTGGTGATTTTGATCGCTATTTGCCTCGGACTGGCTTCTGGCATTTTTTACATGGCTTTTTACAAAGGAATGGTTGATCAACGAATCAACACAGCCATAAAAACAGAAGCCTCGCACATCCAGATCCACAATAAAAATTACCTGAATAACCCCGATAAAAAGTTCATGATTACCAATACCGACTCGGTTTTAAATATCATCAATACAGTTCCGGGAGTTAAAGCTACAAGTAGCCGCATCATTCTGAATACGATGATCCAGTCGCCAACAACCGGCTCGGGGGTTAAAGTAACCGGAATTATTCCTGAAGACGAAAAGCAAGTAACCAACCTGTACACAAAACTGATTGAGGGTTCCTACTTTGAAGAAGACAAGCGTAATCCGATTATTATTGGGAAAAAATTGGCCGACAAGCTGAAAGTCAAGTTGAAATCAAAAGTCGTTATCACAATGCAGGACATGCACGGAACTATGACAGGGGCCGCATTCAAAATCGAAGGAATTTATGAAACTTCCAATACTGCTTTTGATGAAAACTGTGTGTTCGTTCGTAAGTCTGATCTCAGCCGGGTAATGGCAATGAATCCAAACGCCAGCCAGGAAATTGCTGTTTTGCTTGACAATAACGAAGAACTTCAGGCGGCTGAACAAGCGCTTAAAAGCAAGTTACCAAACCTTGATGTAAAAACATGGAGAGAGATTATGCCAGAGGTAAGTTTAGTGGAAAACAGCTTTGGACTTACAATGGTTATTTTTATTGGAATCATTCTGCTTGCTTTGCTTTTCGGCATCATTAATACCATGCTGATGGCCGTTCTGGAACGCACCAAAGAACTGGGAATGTTAATGGCTGTCGGCATGAATAAAGCCAGAGTATTTACAATGATCTTGCTGGAAACAGTAATGCTTTCGCTCTTTGGAGGTTTTTGTGGCATCCTTCTCGGATGGGCACTCAACTTGTATTTTGGAGTTAAAGGAATTGATCTTGGAACATGGTCCGCTGCATATAAGTCAATGGGATTTGATACACTCGTTTACACCCGGCTATCATTTTCAATTTCAATGGAAATAGCAGTAATGGTGGTTATTACAGGTATTATCGCTGCAATTTATCCGGCAATAAAAGCCCTTAGACTAAAACCGGCAGAAGCCATTCGAATTGACATGTAGAAAAGAATAACAGATTATAAATGACAAATTTTAATATATTGAACGTCTAAAATCAACAGCTATGAACGTAATTGAAGTAAAAGACCTGAAAAAAATATACAACAGCTCCGAAGTAAAAGTGTATGCATTAAATGGCGTTGATATGAATATTGAAGAAGGCGAATTCACCGCTATTGTTGGTCCTTCTGGTTCAGGAAAAACAACATTTTTAAACATGCTTGGCGGACTGGATATACCAACCAGCGGCGAAATCCTAATTGGCGGAATAGATATCCGCGATCTTTCTTCTTCGGAGTTAATCGATTTCAGATTAAATAATATTGGTTTTGTTTTTCAGGCATATAACCTGATACCGGTTCTCACGGCAAGGGAAAATGTTGAATTTATCATGCATTTGCAGGGAGCGAAAAAAACAGATCGTGATGCCCGTACAACTGAACTTTTGAAAGCAGTTGGCTTGGGAGAAATGATGGACCGGCGTCCGTCAAAACTTTCAGGAGGACAACAACAACGTGTTGCTGTTGCTCGTGCTCTGGCATCGAAACCTAAGTTTGTACTGGCCGACGAACCTACTGCAAACCTCGATTCCAAATCGACGGAAAATTTGCTCGACATCATGGAAAAACTAAATAAAGAGGAAAAAATAACGTTTATATTTTCAACGCACGATCAGCGGGTTGTGAACAAAGCACGCCGTGTGATCACATTGGAAGACGGAAAAATTATAAGCGACGTTAAAAAAGAATAGCCATGATTCAGACAGTAATTTCAATCCTGCTCATCGTATTACTACCGGGAACGATCTCATCTTACAAATCTGAAATAAATAAAGATAAACCCGGCAACTTAAATACAGCAGCGGGAGTGAATTACCTGAATTCTTTTGAGAAAGAACTTATTTTTGAGATGAATAAATTACGCACAGATCCGTCGGGTTACGCCGAGAAATACATTGCGCCGTTGGCTAAAAAATTCAAGGGCCGAATCCTTTATTATCCAGGCGATAAACCACTTAAAACAAAAGAGGGAGTTCGCGCATTAAATGAGTGTGTTCGTGACCTGAAAAGAGCCCGGCCTGTAAAAATTCTATATCCAAATGCAGGACTTACCAAAGCTGCGCGTGATCATGTCAAAGACCAGTCAAGAACAGGCGGTATAGGTCACGTTGGCAGCGACAATTCAAACATGAAAAAAAGAATTGAGCGGTATGGAACCTGGAATTACCGTATTGGCGAAAATATTGCTTACGGCGGAATATCAGCAAAGCAGGTAATTATTTATCTGCTTATCGATGACGGCGTGAACGGACGCGGTCACCGAAAAAATATGTTGAATCCTGATTTTAAAATTACCGGCGTTGCATCTGGCAAACACCCCGGTTATGGGGCGATGTTTGTGATGGACTTTGCCGCATTGTTTGTTGAAAAATAGTATGAAAAAACTTATCCTCTCCATATTTATAATCATTTTTTCCACAACAGTTTTTGCCCAAATAAGCAATATTGCGTTCAATGGCTACATTAAAGAACTGACAATGTATTACAAGCCGGTTGAACCATTGCAGTTAGGTGCTACAGAATCGATTGACTATTTACTTCTGAACCAATTTCATAACCGGCTAAATTTTAAATGGTTTGCTACCGATAAATTCACATTTACGCTGGAAGCACGTAACCGTCTTTTTTTCGGACAGATGGTAAGGAAGTTTCCGGAATATTCAAAAATGATTGAAGTTGACAATGGTTTTTTTGATCTCAGCAAGACACTCATTTCAGAAAACAGCTGGTTCTTACACACCATTATCGATCGTGTGTATTTGGATTACACTTCCGGGAAATGGCAGTTTAGAGCAGGCCGGCAACGCATCAACTGGGGAATTAACCTTGTTTGGAACCCCAACGATGTATTCAATACTTACTCTTATTTCGATTTTGATTATGAAGAACGCCCCGGTACCGATGCAGTAAAAGTTCAGTATTACACCGGCGTTACTTCCTCAGCTGAGTTAGTTTATAAAATTGGCAAAAATGCAGATTCAACCGCTGTTGCAGGCATGTATCGTTTTTCAAAATTCAATTACGATTTCCAGTTTATGGGTGGCTGGGTTGGCAAAGATATGGTTATGGGTGGTGGCTGGTCAGGCGATATTAAAGGTGGCGGTTTCCGTGCTGAATTTACCTGGTTTATTCCGCGAGATAAAACCGATGAGACTGATTATAAATCATTTGTTGCTTCTGTTTCGGGAGATTATACTTTTAAAAATAGCTTTTATATCCACGGAAGTATTTTGTTTAACAGTCACGGCACAACGGGCGATGCAGGAGGACGGGATTTTTTAACTACAAATAATATTTCGGCTAAAATGTTATCACTTGGCAAATACAATTTATTTGGACAGGTATCCTACCCTTTTACTCCCCTGTTTTCTGGGAATTTTTCGGTCATGTTTAATCCATGCGATAAATCATCTTATCTGGGTCCATCGCTTACTTATTCACTTGGAAATAATTTGGAACTCATGCTAACCGGACAGTTGTTTGCAGGTAAAACCGGAACCGAATACGGCGATTACGGAAAAGCTGTTTACGGAAGGTTAAAATGGTCGTTTTAATAATCGAGTGCGAAGGTTTCTAACCTCAGATTTAAATCTCGGTTGAAATTTTATAACCAATAAAAAGCCGACCTTATAACTCAAATCGATTCTTTAGCTCAATACGAACCATTCAATACGATGTACTTCTTCCCAATTCTTTTTATTCAACAATAAATCCTGGTTTCCCAAAACCTTAGTTTTACAGGGAATAGCTTTTGGGATTCTTATAAATGGGCATTTTAAATATTTTATAAAATCTGAAATCTTATTTCAATTTATTACAGACTAATATTTATTTGTTTTGATGAAATCAAAATTTTGATATAAGCGAGAGACTAATTCATGAATCAATTGACAATCAAATAAATATATTGTAAATTTGATAAAATAGTATCTTGAAGAAAAAATCTGTATTTATTGAAATGAATATCAACTTTCCAAAGATTATTGCATTATTGCTGAAAAAAATAATTTTTACAACCTTCTTCATTACATGTGGGTTAATTTCGTACTCTCAACAAAATCAACATTATAGTTACTATCCTCTCCAATTGGGAAATAGTTGGAGTTACAGCGGACAAATAAGAGAGGAAAAAATAATTGATACCTTAAGAATAGACGAAAAGATTTATTATGGATTATCCGACTGGCCAAATGATCAACTGCATTATTGGCTAAGGGAAGAAGATTCAAAAATTTTTATAACCAAGAATACGAGCGCCGAAGGGAAAATAGATTCAGTTGAATATATGCTTTTTGATTTTAATGCTGAAATTGGTGAAAGTTGGGACTTAAAAGGCTTTGAATGTTTATTTGGGAATCAAATTAAATTGATTGGTAAAACTGATACGATAATAACATCGCTTGACACGTTTACACACTGTTATCATTTTAAACATACACCTTTCTGCAATGATGCCGGTTATTCTGATTCATGGTTTGCCCCTGAAATTGGAAAAGTAAAATATTATGAATCGACATTTGGTGGTGGGAATGTTATGATGTTAACTGATTACGAACTTGCTTATGAAATTGTATTTATTCCCGACTCCTCATTTCTTTTTGCGATTATTGAAGACGGAGTAGATTTAGATGGAGACAGTTTAATCAGCAAATCAGAAGCAGAAGCGATACAAATACTTGACGTTTCCGGCAAGGGAATAAGCGATTTAACCGGAATTGAAAAGTTTGTTAACCTGACCAGTATAAATTGTTCAGAAAACAAACTAACCCATTTAAACCTTACAAAAAACTACCTGTTGGATACAATTTACTGTCAGGATAATCAACTTGCAAGTTTGGATATTTCGAATAATCATCAGTTAAAAACAGTTGATTGCAGCGGAAACCGGATAAAAAATCTGGATGTTGCAAAAAATACCGAATTGGTACAATTGAATTGCTCGAACAATGAGTTAAAAAACCTTGACGTGTCGATGAATCCATTACTGGTTTATTTGTCTTGTTCAAACAATCAACTTACAAACCTGGATATTTCATACAACAGCTTTATCACGAATTTATTTTTAGCTGAAATGGATAGTCTAGGTAGAGTATGTGTTTGGGAAAATCCTTTTCCACCAGATAATTCTGAAGTTGATACAACGGGTAGCCCAAACGCTTTCTTTACTGCAAACTGCAGTTACCATACAGTTTATATCCCCGACACATCATTTTTGTTTATCCTTTTAAAACAAAAGGTAGATATCAATAGAGACAGTCTGATAAGTTATGGAGAGGCAGAAGCAGTTCGCGAACTTAATTTGGGTGGCTTACCTAATTCAGGAGGATACTGTTTTGGAAAAACACATATTATTGATTACACCGGAATTGAAGCTTTTGCAAATTTAACTTTTCTGGATTGCAGTTGTGGTGATGCTGATAGCCTGGATTTGAGTAATAATAAATTTCTTGAGCATTTGAATTGCATGGGAAATCAGTTGAATTATTTGAACGTTTCTGAAAATTTTGTACTTACCGAATTGCTTTGTAATAATAATCAGTTAACTACTTTGGATGTTTCAAATAGTATTGCTTTAAATAACCTGCAACTTATCGGTAACCAATTAACTAATCTGGATATATCTAATAATCCGGATTTGACCTACCTCAATTGTGAAAATAATCTTTTGGAAGAATTGAACCTTTCAAATAATCTTAAACTGGAATATTTAAACTGTGGATTTAATCCGTTCTTAACACTGGACCTCTCTAATAACGTTCACTTAACCTTCATTCGATTAATACAAATACCAAATTTGGGTGAAGTGTGTGTATGGACATCTCCTTTCCCGCCCGAAGGAGTTAATGTTTATACAACATATAGTCCGAATGTAAGTTTCACAACAAATTGTAGTGTTACAGGATTGGCCCAAAAACAATTATTCGATTTCCTGATATATCCAAACCCTGTAAAAGATAAACTGATAATTGAAACTGGCAGCATCAGTTCATATTTAATTGAGCTATTATCCATGAATGGTGAGATATTATTCAAGGCTAAAATCAATAAAGCTCATTATGTTATAAAACTATCTTCATTTCCTAAAGGATTATATTTATTATCTGTGCAATCTGATAAATCTAAACAAGTTAAAAAAGTTATTGTGTTTTAAGTTTGACAGATTTTGATACAAACTGGAGCAGATCTGCGGTAGTCCCAAGTTCTAAGGCTCTCAAAATGAGGGTCGCGGGTCTCTGAACAAAAATCAACTTTCATTAACCTTTTTTTTAAAAGTTCACATTTTTAATCCTAATATAAAATGCAACTTTATTTGATTAATTTGATTTTAGAAAATCACATCCCTTATTTCTAAAATTAATAACATTTATATTAAAAAAGCCGCCCTGAAAACTCAAAGCGACTCTTCTCAATACTCTGTACTAAAGGTCAATTCTCTTTTTTATCAAGCAACAAAACCTGGTTCACAACAACCTCGGTGATGTACTGTTTTTCGCCTTTTTTGTCTTCGTATGTACGATTGGTAAGTTTTCCCTCAATGGCAACTTCAGAACCTTTCTTTACATAGCTTTCAATAATCTCAGCCTGTTTTCCCCAGGCAACCAACCGGTGCCAGGTAGTTTCACTTTGTTTATTTCCGTTCTGATCACGGTAAATTTCGTTTGTTGCTATACTAAAATTAGCAACGGTTTTTCCACTGTCCAACTTTCTCACTTTTGGGTCGTCTCCCAGGTGGCCGATAAGCCTGACGCTGTTTCTTAAAGCATTCATGATATTTATTTTTTAAGTTAATAAATGCAGAGCTGATTTTTATTTTCGAGCCCTTGAACAAAATTGTTGATTCAAAGGTAGAGCAGCCTTCAAAAGTTAGTCGGTAAATAAATGTTTGTAATCGACAATAAGCGTTTGTAAACGCTTACGAACGGATAATTTTTTGAACAATAGGGATTTATGAAACAAAAGCACTTCTTTATTGTTACATAAAATATCTTAAATATGGTATCAAATGAAAGCAACAAATAACATAGTAGATAAAGAACAGATTCAAAATAAACGGCAACGGAATTTTAGTTGGGAGCATCTTTATGCCGAAATGCCCGTGGAAGAAATGCCCTGGTTCTCTCCTTCCCTAGATTCAGATTTGGAAAATGCACTGAATAATTTAAATATTAGTTCTGGTACTTTTCTTGATATCGGGACCGGCCCGGCAACCCAGGCTATCGAGCTTAGCAAAAAAGGATTTACTGTAACAGGAACAGACATTTCTAAAGATGCCATATTGAGAGCGACCACACTATCGGAAAACATTTCATTTATCCGTGACGACATCCTTAATTCAAAACTGACACAACAATTTGACTTTATTCTTGACAGAGGCTGTTTCCATGTTATGCATCCGAATAAAAGACTTAAGTATGTGGAAACGGTCTCTCAATTATTACCAGATGGGGGATTTTTGTTTCTCAAATGTTTTAGTATCAAGGAACCCGATTTTGGAAGCGGTCCTTATCGGTTTACAAAAGAAATGATCTTACAAACGTTTGGTGAATACTTTGATATTTTAAATATCTATGACTCTGAATTCCAGGGAAGAAGAAAACCCAACCCCAAAGCGCTTTTTACGATATTGAAGAAAAAATATCGTCAATAGAAATAGTCTGAATTCCAATCTAAAACTGAATGAAATGGTTTTAAAATTTATCAAATTAGGCGAATGAATAAAAACCGACTGGAAGCATTCAGTGACGGAGTTTTGGCGATTATCATAACAATTATGGTTTTGGAAATCAAAGTTCCGCACGGTAAAGAATTTGCCGATCTGGCTCCACTATTACCGGTATTCCTGAGTTATATTCTGAGTTTTATTTATCTGGGTATTTACTGGAACAACCACCATCACATGCTGCATACGGTTACAAAGGTCAGCGGAAGTATACTTTGGGCAAATCTGCATTTATTGTTTTGGCTTTCATTGGTGCCGTTTGTAACCGGCTGGATGGGCGAAAATAGTTTTAGTCCGAAACCAATGGCATTGTATGGGGGAATCTTGTTAATGGCGGCTATCGCCTATGTTGTTCTTCAGGGCCAAATTCTGAAAAGCCAAGGAAAAGATTCTGTTTTAGCAAAAGCTATTGGTAAAGATATTAAAGGCAAAATATCGCCGGTTTTATATATCCTCGGAATTGGATCAAGCTGGATAAGCGAGTGGCTGGCGGGTGGATTTTATGTTTTGGTTGCGTTAATATGGTTGATTCCCGATAAGCGAATTGAAAGAAATATAGGTTGATCTATTCTGATAATATCTTAATTTTACATGCTTTAATACATCGTATATTAAAACGATGATAAATTAATTTTGCCATCCAAAATAATCAACCATGAAGTTAAGATTCAAAATCAACATCATTTTAGTCGCTTTAGTTTTTACAGTTGCCTGTTCAACAAAGCAAGAATTAACCGTCAGTTATTCCGACCCGCATATTGCATGGGAAGGCAGGATTGACACAACATCTGTTGATGGCGCGGATTTATTCTGGTCGGGCACAACCATTGAAATGAATTTTAAGGGCAAATCCGTTTCTGCCCTTTTTAAGGATGAGAAAGGCGACAACTATTACAATGTAATTATTGATCATGACAGTCTTTATGTTTTCAGGCCCGACACAACGAAACAATATTATGAACTTGCTTCGAATTTATCAGACGGAGCGCACAACATTGAAATTTTTAAACGTACTGAATTTGATCGGGGCACAACCACTTTTTACGGGTTTAAAATTGAAGGAAATCCAGTGGTTTTACCAGCACCGGCGCCAAAGAAAAGAAAAATTGAGTTCTATGGAAATTCAATTACGGCAGGCTACGCTGTTGAAGACACTTCGGGAAAAGACCGGCCCGACAGTACTTTTACAAACAATTACCTCAGCTATTCGGCAATAACTGCCCGGCATTACGATGCCGATTACCGTTGCATTTGCAAAAGCGGGATTGGCATTACCATCAGCTGGTTCCCATATATCATGCCCGACATTTACGATCGGTTAAATCCTTCTGATCCAAACAGTCACTGGGATTTTTCGCTTTACACTCCTGATATTGTGGTGATCAATCTCTTTCAAAACGATTCGTGGCTGGTGAATATGCCGGAGCAAAAAGAGTTTAAAGAGAACTTTGGCACAAAAGCTCCCACTGATGATTTTATAATTGATGCTTACAAAAATTTTGTGAAATCTATCCGGGCAGCATATCCAAACGCAAAAATAATTTGTATTCTTGGAAGTATGGATGCAACCCGTGAAGGATCAAAATGGCCGGGTTATATTACACAGGCGGTTGCGCAACTAGATGATCCAAATATTTATAAGCACTTTATTCCTTACAAAGGTACTCCGGGGCATCCTAATGTTGCCGAGCAGCAGGACATGGCCAACAGCCTGATTCAGTTTATCGACCAAAACATTAATTGGTAAAATATAATTTAGTACCTGAAAACTATTAGTTCAATCCATTAATATATCCGTTTGTAAACATTTGCAAACGGATATATTTTTGTATATTAGTCACTTAATATTGGATTTCTTTTTCCCATATAATAATTGCAAGTATATATACATAAGTTGTGTGCAATATTAGCTGACCACTACAATCTTGAATATCAGAATAAAAAACTATGATCACAGATTTCAAAAACGCCATGTCTCAACGAACGGATGAAGAATTAATAAAAATTGTGACCATTCTACGGAATGACTATCAACCGATTGCAATTGAAGTAGCCGAAGACGAAATCAAAAAACGAGGCTTAGACACTACAATGACAAATAATATGCAAGCTGACCTTGAAGAAAAAATTGAAAAAGAAAAGGAATTTAATTCGAAAAAAGTTAGCTCTTGGATTAGATTAGCAAATTATGCAATTGATTTTACTGCTTCAATTGTTCTTTTTATAATTCTCGGACTAATTATTGGACAATTCTATAATATTGAAAATGAATATATAAGCCATTATGTTATTTATGCGCTGCTGGTTATTACTAATCTTAGTTATTATATTTTTATGGAATATAAGTATCAAAGGACTTTAGGGAAATTTATAACAAAAACAATAGTGTTGACAAAGGATGGCAAAAAGACAAGATTTAGCGACATTTTAGCTAGGACTTTTTGTAGACTTATTCCATTTGATTGGTTATCATATTTTTTTACATCAAATGGACTCCATGACAGATTATCTAATACGACCGTGATAAAAATGAGATTGAAAAGTAAAAATACTGCACACAACAATGTGTAAATTTTATAGCGGGTACGGTGGTGTGCGGGGTGCAGATTCCCGCATCAATTTCCGTCCTACCGGACTGGAATTCACTCTGAGAATCCGCTACAAAAACTTACACCAACCGTTGCGCTGCATATTAGGAAATGTAGATTCCTGAAATAGGTTGACCAAAAAATTTACGTTAAATTAAACGACTAAATCATGACATATAATAAAACTACATTTAAGGCATTTCGGGTTGAAGAGGAAAATGGCAGCTACGTTGGTTCAGTTAAAGAAATTGAATTTAGTACTTTAGACAAAGACGAAATATTGGTGAAAGTGCACTACAGTTCATTAAATTATAAAGATGCACTGTCTGCTTCAGGAAATAAGGGAGTTACAAAAAATTATCCCCATACCCCGGGTATTGATGCTGTTGGAATAATTGAAAAATCGAACAACGAAACTCTAAAAGTTGGTGAGAAAGTAATAGTAACCAGCTACGATTTAGGAATGAATACCGACGGAGGATTTGCTGAATATATTAAAGTACCATCTGAATGGGCAGTTAAATTACCAGAAAATCTATCAATGAAAGAAGCCATGGTATACGGAACCGCAGGATTAACTGCTGGTATGTCGGTTTTAAGACTAACTGAATTGATAAAACCAGAGGATGGAAAAATAGTGGTTTCAGGAGCGACAGGTGGAGTTGGTTCATTGAGTGTTTCTATATTGAGTAAATTGGGATACACTGTAGTTGCAATAACTGGAAAAGAAACAGAACGAGATTATTTAATAAACCTTGGTGCAAAAGAAATTATATTGCGCAACGAAATTGAAAAATTAGATAAAAAACCTTTGTTGAAACCTTTATTTGCGGGAGCAATAGACACTGTTGGCGGTGAAATACTTGAAAACATTATTAAATCAACAGCTTCGGTTGGTGTAGTAACTTGTTGTGGTAATGTAGCATCACCCAAACTTAACTTAACCGTTTTCCCTTTTATCCTGAGGGGGATTACGCTAATTGGAATTGACTCTCAAAACTACCCAATGAAATATAGGACAATTGTTTGGGAAATGCTATCGGATAAATGGAAACCAAAACAATTAGAAGATACTTGCTTCGAAATTAAACTTGAAGAGATACAACAAAAAATCGCCTTGATGCTCGAAGGTAAACTAAAAGGAAGGACTATTTTGAAGTTGACAGAATAAATACGCAACACGACAAAGTATAAAGTAAGGAAACTTACACCAATAGTTGTAAAAATTAAAATAAAAAATTTATGAATGAAAAGATAAAAATTGCAGCTGCACAATTATCTCCCGTGTTTCTTAATAAAGAAAAAACAGTAGATAAGGTGTGTGATGCTATTTCAGAAGCAGGAGTCCATGGTGCAAAGTTAATTGTATTTCCTGAAGCCTTTATTTCCGGGTACCCGGATTGGGTGTGGCTTATTCCACCTGAAAAAACGTCACTGCTAAACAAACTATATGTAACCTTGGTTGAAAATGCAGTATCAATACCGGATGATTCCACAAAAAAAATATGTAAAGCAGCAAAATCTGCAAATATTAATGTTGTCGTTGGAATGAATGAAAGAAATTCCGAAACAAGTAATTCCAGCCTCTATAACACGTTGCTTTTTATTGATGAAAATGGTAAAATTCTTGGGAAACATCGGAAATTAATGCCTACAAACTGTGAACGGATTATATGGGCACAAGGCAATGGTAGTACACTAAAAGCTTACAATACATCTGTCGGCAAATTAGGCGGACTTATCTGCTGGGAAAATTTTATGCCGCTTGCTAGGACTGCCATATATGAGGCAGGAACGCAAATTCTTGCATCTCCAACCTGGGATAAGGGACCTGATTGGCTGGGCAGTATGCAGCATATTGCAAGAGAGGGTGGATTATTTTTAATGAGCAACTGTATGACATTACATAAAAATGACCTGCCGGATGATTTAAAAAAAGTATATGAAAAAAAGGGTGACTGGATCAGTACAGGAGAAAGCTGCATTATTAATCCGAAAGGTAAGATAATAGCGGGACCTTTAGTTGCAGAGGAAGGCATATTATATGCTGATATTGAATTAAGTGAAATTATTGCAACCAAAAGAAGATTTGATGTGGTTGGGCATTATGCAAGACCCGATGTCTTTAATTTTTCCATTAACAAATAAATTAAGAACAGATAAATAATAATGCCCTAAATAAAAACATAGTGCCTTCGTCAGGAAATGAAGGTACAAGTAATAGCAATCTATTGTAGTACAATGCAATATTGGAACACTAAAATTTCAAATGCCACACATTTAAACCGCTGACTAATTTTATTATTATGAAACAAAGAAAATCTCTTGAATGCGGAGAACCGTTATAAGGAAGAGCTGATCAAAAGTTTTGCAACACGAATATTACAACTGCTTTACATAGATAATATATTACCAGGATGAAGTTTCAACATAAAATTCGATTTTTTAGTGTTAGCCGGCAAGGCAAGCATCATTGGATAAAAAAAGTTCTTTTCAGGTTCTCATTTCTGATACTTTTCCTGCCAGATATTGTCTGCTGTACAAGTCCATCGGGAGAAAACAAAAAAGATGACAGACCAAACATACTTTTACTGGTAGCAGATGATCTTGGATATGCAGATCTGGGTTGCTTCGGAGGAGATATTGAAACGCCAAATATTGATAAACTGGCTGCAAGCGGGATTCGGTTCAGCCGGTTTCATACTTCGCCATTATGCGCACCAACAAGAGCAATGCTGCTTTCAGGAAATGATAATCATATCGCGGGGATGGGTAATATGTTCGATAAAAACAAAGATTTCGGATACGAAGGAAGATTGACCAATCGCATCGCTCCCCTTCCGGCACTACTAAGAGAAGCAGGGTATCACACTTACATGGCTGGAAAATGGCATCTGGGAACGGACTCTTTATCAAATCCAGCATGCAAAGGTTTCGAGCACTCATTTGTAAATCTTCTGGGCGCCGGAAATCATTATAACGATCAGGGGTTCGACCCTGATTTTCCGGTTACACCTTATACAGAAGACGGGAAACCGGCAAAATGGAATAATGGAGACTACTCTACAAATTTCTATACCGACAAAATTATTGAGTACATTGATCTTAACAAAAATGATCGGAAACCCTTCTTCGTTTTTGCCGCCTTTACTTCGCCACACTGGCCGTTACAGGTGGATGAAAAATACTTGGGAAAATATATTGGACGATATGATGACGGTTACGAAAAGCTTCGTGAAAAACGCCTGAAAAGTTTAAAAAAAGCAGGAATGATTCCAAAGGATGCAGTATTGCCGTCTTTACATCAAAGTGTAAAACCTTGGGATTCACTTACCCCGGAAGAAAAGAAAAAGGAATCCAGGAAAATGGAGTTGTATGCAGGAATGGTTGATAATCTTGATTTTAATATTGGCCGGTTAATTCAGCACCTTAAAGATATTGGCCAATACAAAAACACATTAATCGTATTTATGTCGGATAATGGTGCGGCAGCCGAAGATTTTTACAACAGCAAAGATTACGGCACTTTCTTACAAAAACATTTTAATAATGATTATGAAAATATGGGACGGCCCAATTCATTTGTTTCATATGGTCCGCAATGGGCTGAAGCAGGAACATCCCCTTTTAAATATTTCAAGGGATACACCACAGAAGGTGGTATTAATACGCCGATGATCATAACAGGCCCGCGCGTGGAAAGGAAGAATGAGATTTGTGATGAATTTCTGACCCTGATGGATATTGCCCCAACTTTTTATGAAGTAGCCCATGTTCAATATCCCGAAATATTTGAAGGTCATTCTGTTTATCCGCTAAAAGGAAACTCAATAATACCATTTGTCACCAGGGAAAAAGATCAGATACACGATTCAGAATATGTTTTTAGTCTGGAGCATGATAACTATGCATTAGTAAGAAAAGGGGATTGGAAAATCACCAATGTAACGAAACCTTTTCAAGAGGAAAATTTTAAACTTTATAATTTGCATCGGGATTTGGCAGAGATCAATGATCTTAAAAAATCTGAGCCGGAAAAATATAAGGAGATGATTAAGGAATGGCAAAAGTTTTCGAATGAAATAAAAGTAAAATTTCCAGAAACGAAAAGCGAAAACCAAAGTGCTCATTAAACAATTGTAATGAATTAATTTTACCATTATGGAAGAACGGAAATGTCTTGAATGCGGAGAACCGTTAAAAGGAAGAGCTGATCAGAAATTTTGCAGCGATGCCTGCCGGAATGCTTATAACAATAAAAAGCTAAGCGGCTCAACCAATTTTATGCGAAAGATTAACCGCATCTTAAAAAAGAACCACGCCATTCTGGAAGAACTAAACCCGGAAGAAAAGACAACTACATTCCGAAGTGTGCTCGAAAAGCACGACTTTAATTTTGATTATTATACCAACACGTACACAACCCAGGCTGGCCGGGTTTATTATTTCTGTTACGATCAGGGATACTCCGAACTTGAAAACAACAAGTTCATGTTGGTGAAAAATAAAGAGGATTAATCTTGAAATAGTTTAAAACAGACTTCGACTACGCTCAGTCTGACAATTAAAGTGAGCGTAGTTGAACTGTGAACGATTATTTGAAATACCGTTATAAACTATTTCCTATCTAATTTTATCACCTCACTCCCGGCCAGTAAAAACGCCCCGGTTCCATAAACCTCCCAACTATCAGCAGAAAAGTTTTTTCTCGGGTCGGCACCAATTGGTTGGCACCAGCCAACATGGCCGTCAGGTTGAATTAAACCGTTCAACCCAACCCACGCTTTTTCAACTGCAGGCAAATATTTTTCCTTATCAAGAATTCCATTATTGATTCCCCATGCCAGTGCGTAGGTATAAAATCCCGATCCACTGGCTTCGCCACCCGGATAGGCAGCAGGATCGAGTAAGCTCGAACGCCACAATCCATCCTTTTGCTGAAGTGAAACAATACGTTCAGCCATTTCTTTATAATTCTGAATATAAAAATCACGGGTAGGATAGTTTTTAGGAAGTTCTTTTAAAATCCTTACCAAACCACCCATCACCCAGCCGTTTCCCCGCGACCAGAAAATCTTTTTCCCGTTGGCTTCTTTCTTTGTTTCAAAACCCGGTTCATTCCATTTATAGTTAATGTCGCGGGCATACAAATGTTCCTCTTTATCGTAAAGCAAATCGTAGCATTCTTTAAAAAGTTTATCGTTAAGCTTTAAATATTTGTCGTCATTCAAAGTCATTCCCAGTTTTACAATAGCAGCAGGCCCCATAAAAAGTGCATCGCACCACCACCAGGTACATCGTTGGACATTTGTTGTTTTATAGGGTGTTTCCATGAATTTATCCATGGTTTCTATATATGGCTCAATCATTTTCTTTTCACCCGAAACTCTGTACATATCAATATAAGTCTGGCAAATTGCATGATCATCGGCGTGCTGTAAACGCGGCCCCGGTTTCCATTGATTGGCTTCTCCCATTGCATACAAAGCCTTCCATATTTTTTTTGAATGTGTAGTTTCCCACGCAGCAAATACCCCGGCATAAAAAGCACCGTTCGTCCAGTCGTACAACTCGTGCTTCGGATGCTTTAACTGCCAGTCCAGTGCTTTTTTCATGGTTTTCTTAATATGCGAGCTTTTAAAAAGCTGCTCATTCCCTGTTTTTTGGGCGAAAGATGTTCCAAAAAGAAACATCACAGCAATAATGGTAATAATTGGTTTATTCATTGTTATTAATGTTTTGCCAAATGTATTCAACCGATTGCATTTTTCAAATAATTGATATCAGTTTTACCTTTATTTTAAATTAATAGTCAATTTTGCTATGGATTTCAAATTTATACCTATAATTGTATGAAATCTTTGAAAAATGAAACGAGCATAACAATTATTTTGCGACATGCAACAAATATTAAAATTATGCGAGTTACATTTTATACCTTACAGGTAAACAATTTTAATAAAATGAAAAAATTACACATGCATCACGGCCATCATATTATTTACCAACAGGTTGGTAGGCTATGAATGTATTGTCAAAAAGAAATAATACAAAATTACAAAAAAGGCTTGCCACGGTGGCGAGCCTTTTTTATTATATAAATATTGTAATTTGCCTTTGTTTATTTACGAAGGGCTGAAACAAAAAATTATGGAAAACCGATTAAAAATTGCAATTCAAACCAAAGGGCGGTTAAATGAAGACTCAATGAAACTGATCCAGGAAACCGGTATCAAACTTGATTTGGGAAGACGTACATTAATTGCCGCAGCGAAGAATTTCCCCATAGATGCACTTTTTCTGCGCGACGATGATATTCCTCAAACAGTAGCTGATGGCGTTGCTGATATTGGCATTGTCGGTGAAAACGAAGTGGCAGAGAAAAACGAAAATGTCAATATTGTAAAAAAACTGGGTTTTAGTAAATGTCGCTTGTCGCTGGCAATTCCAAAGTCAGTTGAATATAACGGACATGAATACTTTGAAGGGAAGAAAATTGCCACCTCCTACCCTGTTATTTTAAAGCAGTTTCTTGCTGAGAAAAAAATCAATGCGGAAATTCATGTTATTACCGGTTCGGTTGAAATAGCTCCGGGAATTGGTCTTGCAGATGCAATTTTTGATATCGTTAGTTCGGGTTCTACATTAGTGAGCAACCGCTTGAAAGAAGTGGAAGTTGTAATGAAATCGGAAGCTGTATTAATTGCCAATCCAGGTTTATCAGATGACAAAAAGGAAATTCTGGATGAATTTATCTTTCGGTTTGAATCTGTTCAGCGTGCTGAAGGTAAAAAGTATATCCTGTTGAATTCACCCAATGAAAAAATACAGGAAATTGCGGCACTGCTTCCCGGCATGAAAAGTCCCACAGTTGTTCCATTGGCGCAGGCAGGCTGGAGTTCGATGCACTCAGTAATTGAGGAAGACGATTTCTGGGAAGTGATTGGCAAACTAAAAAAAGCCGGCGCTGAAGGGATATTGGTAGTTCCGATTGAAAAAATGATATTTTAACCAGCGTGACAAAGCAACAATACATATTATTTGCCATCCCGTCCCTGATTTGGGGATCAACTTGGTATGTTATAAAATTCCAATTGGGAATGGTTGATCCATTGCTTTCAGTGGCTTACCGGTTTATTTTAGCCGGATTGTTTTTGGCCACCTTCTGCATTGTAACAGGCAAAAGAATGCGGTTTACAACTAGGGAACATGTATTGATGTTGCTACTTGGATTGAGTTTGTTCGGCATTAATTACTGGTTAGTGTACGAAGCGGAAACAGCGCTGACCAGTGGAGTTGTGGCAGTTATTTTTTCACTGATTATCGTTTTTAATATCCTTTTTAATGCCTTGTTTTTAAAGGGAAAAATAAAACGCGATGTAATATTTGCTGCTTTGCTTGGAATAGCCGGAACTTTCTTTCTTTTTAAAACCGAGTTGAATTCTATTCGTTTCGAAGGAAAAGATGCGCTGATTTTATTGATTTGCCTTGGTGGAATTGTTCTGGCTTCCATGGGAAATATTGTTTCTGCACATCAGCAAAAAAAGGAAATACCGGTAATTCAGGCCAATGCTTTTGGAATGCTGTATGGTGGAATTGCAATGTTTATTACCGTGTTATTGCTGAATAAACCACTTGTATTCGATTTTTCCGGGAAGTACATATTTTCATTGCTGTATCTGGCTGTTTTTGGCTCGATTGCAGCTTTTTCGGCTTACCTGAAATTATTGGGTGAAATCGGCCCCGACCGTGCTGTTTATATTGCCATAATTACACCTGCAATTGCCATTGTAATTTCAACTATTTTTGAAGGTTATCAATGGGATTTATATGCTTTCTTTGGAATTTTCCTGTTGTTTTCCGGGAATATTTTAGCCCTTCGTTTTAAAACTCAAAAAGCTGTTGCATGAGAACTTACATTGAACCAAAAAAGGAAATTTGGTCCGAAATATTAAAAAGACCACTCATTGATGTTTCGTCATTGCATGAAAAGGTAAAAGGAATTCTGGCTGAAATAAAAACAAATGGAGACGCAGCATTGAAAAAGTACACGTTACTTTTCGATAAAGTTGAACTGGAATCTTATGTAGTATCTGAGGAAGAATTTAATGAAGCAGAAAATCTGGTTGACAACGAATTGAAAGAAGCAATTTCATTGGCGTCAGAAAATATTCGGAAATTTCATGCTGCGCAAAAGCCTGAATTCAAGAAAATTGAAACCACAAAAGGTGTTACCTGCTGGCAAAAAGCAGTTGCTATTGAAAAAGTAGGACTTTATATCCCCGGTGGCACTGCCCCGCTCTTTTCAACAGTTTTAATGCTTGCCATTCCGGCAAAAATCGCAGGCTGCAAAGAAATTGTATTGTGTACGCCGCCTGGTTCTGACGGAAAAGTGAACCCGGCTATTTTATATGTAGCAAAAGCTTCAGGTGTAACTAAAGTGTTTAAACTTGGTGGAGTTCAGGCAATTGGGGCTTTGGCGTACGGGACTAAAACAGTTCCTAAAGTGAATAAAATTTTTGGCCCCGGAAACCAGTTTGTAATGGCTGCCAAACAATTGGTAAGCATTAGCGATGTTGCCATTGATATGCCGGCCGGACCATCGGAAGTATTGGTTGTTGCAGATAAATTTTCAAATCGCTGCTTTTGTTGCTTCCGACCTGTTATCACAAGCCGAACACGGCGTTGACAGTCAGGTAGTGCTGGTTGCTGATTCAGAAGAAATAGTTAAAAAAGTTGAGTCAGAACTGGAAATTCAACTTAAAAAAATCCCCAGAGCAGAAACAGCAAAAAAAGCACTTGAAAACAGTGTTTCCATTGTTTTGAAAAGCATTGAAAATTGTATAAGTCTCATTAATGAATATGCCCCGGAACATTTAATCATCAGCACAAAAGATCCATTGGAAATTGGAGAAAAGATTATTAATGCAGGATCCGTATTTCTGGGAGAATTCACTCCTGAAAGTGCAGGTGATTATGCATCCGGGACTAACCACACGCTGCCGACAAATGGCTGGGCACGCGTTTTTAGCGGTGTTAACCTGGACAGTTTTATGAAAAAAATTACTTTTCAGGAAATTACACCGGAAGGACTTAGAAACATTGGCCCCGCGATTGAGAAAATGGCTGCGGCAGAACAACTTAACGCACATAAAAATGCAGTAACTTTAAGGTTAAATGAGATCAACAATTAAGAAATTATAAGGAAATAATAAAATGGAGATTGATAAGCTACTACGGAAAAACATACAAACCCTAAAACCCTATTCATCAGCACGCGATGAATTTACCGGTGAAGCAATGGTTTTTCTAGATGCCAATGAAAATCCGTTTAATCAACCATACAACCGATATCCTGATCCACTACAAAAAAAATTGAAAGAAAAAATAGCTGGTTTAAAGCAAATTGAAGTCGATAAAATTTTCCTTGGAAACGGAAGCGATGAACCCATTGATTTATTATCAGAGCATTTTGCGAGCCAGGGCAGGATAACATCGTCACTATTGATCCTACATACGGAATGTACCAGGTAGCTGCTGATATCAATGATGTAGAAGTTAAAAGAGTTTCTCTCGATCAAAACTTTAACATTGATGCAGATCTGATTCGATCACAAGTCAATAAAAATACCAAATTGATTTTTCTTTGTTCGCCCAATAATCCCACAGGAAATAGCCTGAATAAAGAGGAAATGAAAAAAGTGATCCGAAGTTTTGAAGGACTTGTGATTCTGGATGAAGCCTACATAGATTTTGCTCCCGATCAGTCGTTACTTCCCGAACTGGATGAATTTCCAAACCTGGTGATCTTGCAAACCTTTTCAAAAGCCTGGGGCATGGCTGGAATAAGACTGGGAATGGCATTTGCTGCAACCGAAATTATTCAAATTCTAAACCGGATAAAATATCCCTACAATCTGAATATTCTGACACAACAAAAAGCATTAGAATTACTTAACAATACGGAAAGCATGAGTAATTGGGTGGAGCTAATTTTAAAAGAACGGGGAAAAGTGATTGAAAAATTACAGGAATTTCCATTTGTTGTTAAAATTTATCCATCTGATGCCAACTTCATTTTAGTAAAAATGCATGATGCACGAGGTATTTATGAATATCTGGTGGAAAATGGAATTATTGTCCGCGATCGTTCAAAAGTTTATTTATGCGAAGACAGTTTACGGATAACGATCGGGACAGAAAATGAGAATACGCAATTAATTAAGGCATTAAATAGTTTAATTGAAGGGACCATCCAAAAAATTAACAAATGAAACGAACATGAATTGAACGAAGTGAAATCGTGCTTAACAATTTTAAGATGCTAAAATAAGAGGCAAGCATATTAATCCCGATATCTATCGGGACATCGAGAGTTACATCGAATGCAAACTAGATAAACAAATTTAATGAGATGAAACGAGTACTTTTTATCGACCGCGACGGAACTTTGAATTTGGAAACTGAAGACGAACAAATTGATTCATTTAAAAAACTTGAATTTTTGCCCGGGGTTTTCAGAAATATGTTCCTGATTCAGAAAAACCTGGATTATGAATTGGTTATGGTCACTAATCAGGATGGATTGGGCAGTGGTTCATTTCCTGAAAATACTTTCTGGCCGGTTCATAATTTCATCCTAAAAGCATTTGAAAATGAAGGTGTCGTTTTTGATGAAATTTTCATTGACAGAAGTTTTCCTGAAGATAAACTGCATACACGAAAACCCGGAACAGGAATGCTTACCAAATATTTGAACGGCGATTACGATTTAACAAACAGTTTTGTTATAGGAGACAGATTAACTGATATTCAATTAGCAAAAAACCTGGGAGCAAAAGGCATTCTTATTAATAATGGCGATTTGGTTGAAGAACTGGAGAATATGCAACTTGCCAGTTGTTGCGTTCTTGTTTCCGACGACTGGGATGATATTTATTCCTGTGTTGCTTCGCCTGAACGAAAAGCAACAATAGAACGAAACACGAGTGAAACATCGGTTTTTGTTCATATCAATCTTGATGGTTCGGGAGTGTGCGATATTTCTACAGGCCTGCATTTTTTTGATCACATGCTTAACCAAATTGGAAGGCACTCCGGAGTTGATCTTGAAATCAAAGTAAAAGGCGACCTGGAAGTAGATGAACATCATACTATTGAAGACACAGGTCTGGCATTAGGAGAGGCCTTTCATAAAGCAGTTGGAAACAAACTGGGCATGGAACGTTATGGTTTTTGTCTACCTATGGACGATTGTCTTGCAATGGTTGCCATTGATTTTGGTGGTCGTCCATGGCTGGTATGGGACACGGAATTCAAACGCGAAAAAATTGGGGATGTGCCCACAGAGATGTTTATGCACTTTTTTAAATCATTTTCTGACACGGCCTTGTGTAATCTGAATATTAAAGCAGAAGGAATAAATGAACATCATAAAATTGAAGCTATTTTTAAAGCTACTGCAAAAGCCATCAAAATGGCAATTAAAAGAGATATTCTTAATTTTAATCTTCCTTCAACCAAAGGCAAATTGTAATGAGTCCCCTCCTAACTTCCCCTTAGAGAAGAATAAAAAATGAAGAATGAAAATAAAATAAAAAACCGTACCCTTCGGATAAAAGTCCCCCTCTGGGGATTTATGGGATATATGTTATGAAAACCATAAAACCACTTCGTGAGAAAAAGAATACGGCTATTTTACTAATTCACTGTCCTGACAGACAAGGGATCCTTGCTACTGTAACTGAATTTCTTAACCGAAATAAGGGAAATATAATTTATCTCGATCAGCATGTTGACCGTGAAGAGAAAATATTTTATATGCGGGTAGAATGGGAACTGGAAAAATTTGCGATTCCTTCGGATAAAATCGGTGAATATTTTGAAACCCTGATTGCTCACTCTTTGCAAATGACATGGAAGCTCCATTTTTCTGATGAAACGCCTCGAATGGCCCTGTTTGTATCAAAAATGCCGCATTGTTTGTTTGATATTTTAGGACGTTACACAGCAGGTGAATGGGATGTTGAGATTCCACTGATCATCGGGAACCACGAGACGTTAAAACCTGTTGCTGAACGATTTGACATAAATTTTAAATACTTCCCCATTACAGAGGAAAATAAAGTTGAACAGGAACAAAAAGAGTTGGAATTATTAGAAGAATATAATATTGATTTTGTGGTGCTGGCCAGGTATATGCAAATTCTTTCCAAAGATTTTGTAAAACATTATCCAAATCGAATTATTAATATTCATCATTCATTTTTGCCTGCTTTTGCAGGAGCCAAACCTTATCATGCAGCACATGAACGCGGAGTAAAGATTATTGGAGCTACAAGTCATTACGTAACTTCAGAACTGGATGCAGGCCCAATTATTGATCAAGACGTTACCCGCAGCAGTCATATTGATACAATTCAAAGACTAATTCGAAAAGGCAGGGATCTGGAAAAAATTGTACTTTCGCAGGCAGTGTATAAACACCTTCAACGAAAAATACTGGTTTATAAAAACAGGACGGTTGTTTTTAATTAATAAGTGTTGATTTCAACCATTAAAAGACGTAACTTCATGAAAAAACTACTAACAATCACATTTTCAGTTTTTTTAGCCATGAGTGTTAACGCTCAACTTTCAAAACTGCCTGAAAAAGAAATACCTGCCGACTACGGGTATATAGTTAAAATCGGCCAACAAATGCCAGATATTCAGTTTGAACTAACTGATGGCTCTAAAATAAGAACATCAGATTTGAAAGGGAAAATTGTTATGTTGCAATTCACCGCTAACTGGTGTAGCGTTTGCCGAAAAGAAATGCCACATATTGAAAGTGACATATGGCAGAAACACAAAGACAATTCGGATTTTGCTTTATATGGTATTGATATGGATGAACCTGTTGCAACTGTGAAGAAATTCAAAGACGAAATGAAAATTACTTATCCACTTGCGCTGGACCCTGGAGCAAAAATATTTTATACTGTGGCTGCAAAGGGTGCCGGAGTAACCAGGAATATTATCATCGATAAAACTGGAAAAATTGTTTATATGACGCGGTTATACAAAGAGGATGAGTTTAAAGAAATGGTTGATGTAATTGATTTCTTACTAAAAAATAAATGAATATTGTTATTATAAAATATAATGCCGGAAATATTGAATCGGTAAACAACGCCCTGAACCGACTCGGTGTAAATGGAGAAATAACAGCCGATCATAAAAAAATCAAAAATGCTGATAAAGTGATTTTTCCCGGTGTTGGAGAGGCCAGCACAACCATGACATATCTTAGAGAACATAAACTTGACGAATTGATTATTTCGTCTGAAGCAACCAGTGTTGGGAATATGTTTAGGATTACAATTAATGTGCTCCCATTCTGAGGAAGGCAATACAGCCTGCCTGGGAATTTTTGATGAAAAAGTTAAACGTTTTATTCCAAATCCAGGCGATGAATTCATAACAAAAGTGCCTCACATGGGGTGGAACCTGGTGTATAACCTGAAAAGCAAACTGTTTGACCGCGAGACGGAAAAACAGTACGTTTATTTTGTGCATTCCTATTTTGCCGGGTTAGGCGAACACACGGTAGCCACGTGTGACTATATTGTTCCATTTAGCGCCGCACTCCAGAAAAAGAACTTCTATGCCACACAGTTTCACCCTGAAAAAAGTGGATCAGTTGGAGCTAAAATTCTGGAAAATTTTTTGAACCTTTAAACGTTATCACAACATGGACAGATTGACCGTTATAAAAGTAGGCGGAAAGGTCGTTGAGAATCAGGAAAGTCTCAACGCATTGCTCGACCAGTTTGCACGGGTTTCAGGAAATAAAATACTTATTCATGGCGGAGGGCCAACTGCAACTGAGATTGCAGGGAAACTGGGCATAGAAACAAAAATGGTTGACGGACGCAGAATTACCGACGAAGCCACCCTGGATGTAGTTACAATGGTTTACGGAGGGCTTGTAAATAAGAAAATTGTGGCTGGTCTGCAAGCCCGCAACTGTAATGCAATAGGGTTAACCGGTGCTGACCTCGATTTGATAAGGGCAAAAAAAAGGCCTGTCGATCCCGTTGATTTTGGTTTTGTTGGAGATGTTGAGGAGGTTAATTCACGAGAGCTTCGGATACTCATTGATGAAAATATTGTCCCTGTTATTGCTCCATTAACTCATGATGGAAAAGGAACTCTCTTAAATACAAATGCTGATACAATTGCATCAAAAATTGCCACAGAGCTTTCCAACTATTTCAATGTATATCTTTTTTATTGTTTCGAAAAAAAAGGTGTTTTAACAGCTGAAAATGATGAGTCTTCAATAATTTATGATCTTGACAATTCCACATTTCAGGAGTACAGGGAAAAAGGTATTATTAGAGAAGGGATGATCCCTAAACTTGAAAATGCATTCTATGCTAAAAAAAATGGCGTTCGTGAGGTCTTAATCACCAATGCCGAAAACATTGGGTCAGGACGGGGAACACGAATTATTTAGGTAATTCAGATCATAACATAAAACCGGATCATTATTATTTCAATTTATTAAGTTTCAAAACAAATACTGAATTCGTCTGCGTTATCTTTTTACATTCAACAACAACTTATTACAAACTTTTGTGCATTATAAAATAAAGCCCCATTTCTAAGGTTAAGTCCCAATAATTTATTAAGTTAGCCGCATTTCAAACCAAATTTGTGGAAACCTGTTTTTAGGGGATAAAATAGTTATTTTTAGAAGATTATGACGGAGAAGAATTTTCAGAACGAATGTGAGGATTGTGGTAAAGAATCGACATGTTGTGAAAAAAATTGTTTTAAAGATAATGAAGCGAATCTTTTCAGACAACTTAACGGTCAACAATTGGACTTTTTAGTTGATGAAAAACAACAAATAAGTTACAACGCGAAAGAAACCATTATCAAACAAAATACTACATCAACCTTTGTAGTTTGTATGCGTGACGGACTGGCAAAAGTATATGTGGAAGGCGAAAAAGGTAAAAACCTGATTGTTAAGATCATTGGAAAAGGTGATTTTATTAGCGGAGGAGGACTTTTTAACGGGAATGTCCAGCATTTTACCATTTCAGCTATTACCCCGGTGCGGTGTTGCCTGATTGATTCTTCTAAACTTACCAAGTTATTTTCAGAGAATAATAAATTTGCTGTAGAGCTGCTGCGAAATCATACCAAACAAAGTAATTTTTTGCTTAGTAAACTGGTTAATCTTACTCAAAAATATATGCCGGGACGTGTGGCCGATACGTTATTATATCTGAAAAACGATATTTATAAAAATAATTCTTTTACTACCGAACTCACACGTCAGGAACTGGCAGAAATGTCGAATATGACAAAAGAAAGTCTGGTTCGTATCCTTCAACAGTTTAAAGAATCCAAACTTATTAAAACACAGAGCAGTACGATTGAAATTTTAGATGAAAACTCATTGATGAGTATCAGCAGGAATGGATAATTGACATATGTCAACTATCTGCTTGTCTTTTATCAACTTACTTGCACTCATATATCACCTTTTCCAATGTATTTCAAAACAGCAGGAAGGTTACTTTTACGGTGTATTAAAATAGAAATTTAGTAACCTTTTATCTAATCAATTTTGCGTTATGAAATACAATTCTTTTTTGAAACTTTTAACATTTGTGTTTGTCAGTGCATTCATTGCTACATCGTGTGTTAAAGAGGGGCCTCAAGGTATTCAGGGAGAACCCGGTACAAACGGAACTAACGGGACAGATGGTGTTGACGGACAGGTAACCTGTCTGGTTTGCCATTCAGGTACAAATATGGATGCCAAGAAAGCACAGTTTGCGATGTCGGAACACAAGGCAGGTGCTATCGCCGTTGATTATGCAGGCGGAAGAGCCGGTTGTGCACAATGTCACTCGCACGAAGGTTTTGTCCAGTATGCAGTTTTTGGTGAAGTTCTTGGAGATATCTCCAAACCTTCAGCATGGGAATGCAGCACGTGCCACGGATTACACAAATCATTCGAAGGAAAAGACTATGCACTTCGTTTGACCGATCCGGTTGTTTCTGCTGCTAATTCTTCTGTTACCTTAGACATGGGAAACAACAGTAATCTTTGTATCAACTGTCATCAGGCCCGTACAGCAGAACCTAATACAGACAAACCGGGCGAAACATTCAAAATTACAAGCGCTCACTACGGGCCACACCACGGACCGCAAGGTAACGTAGTTGCAGGTGTTGGTTTTGCTGAAATCGTTGGTGATGCAGATTATCCTGCACCAGGAAGCAATGTCCACCTGACTTATAAAGGTGACCCTGTTGGATGTACAGCTTGCCATATGGGAGATTATAATGCGGACCTCGCAAGTGGCGGTCACACATGGAATCCTAATTTAAATGCATGTATCACTTGTCACGATGCTCCTAACATGACAAACTTCGATTATGGGAGTACCCAGTCTGATGTTCAGGATCTTCTTGACCAGATAAGAGATAAGCTGGTTGAACTTGGTGTTGTAGAATTTGTAAATGAAGAAAGTTATGAACTAAATCCTGAAACCGGAGAAATTGAGAAAGTAGTAACTCCCGGTAGGATACGAACCAGTTGCAGAAACTTATCCAATGATTCAGGCGCAGGCTTATTATAACTGGATTGGTATTACAGAAGATCGTAGTTTGGGAGCTCACAACCCTAAATATGTAAAAGCATTACTGCGAAATACGCTTCAAGCTTTGCAATAGATCAAAAATCAATTAAATAAAAAGACTTCTTTTTTAAGAAGTCTTTTTTTTAAATTTAAAGAAAAATAAAACCGGACAAAACAATAACTAACTGTAATTCAAGTATTTTATGTCCGAGGTGTTTATTTTCAATATTAAAATAACAACACATGAAACTATTTAAAATTTTATTCGCCGTTTTTGTGATTACATTCATATTTGCCGGATGTAGGTATAGTTTTATTGTTCCGGAGCAGGTAGTTAATCCAGACTGATCCAAATGCTCCGGAAGTTAGCTTTGCTGCTCAAATTGAAACTATTTTCAACAATAACAATAATTGTACTGCTTGCCATACAACTGGAAAACAAATGCCGGATTTAAGTACAGGGAACGCATACTCTTCATTAAATTCGTCGAGATACATCAATACATCCAATCCGGAATCAAGTTTGATCTATACACATCCAAATCCGGCTAATACTTCGGAACACTCACAAAAGAAATATACAGAAGCACAAGCTGCTTTGGTACTGACCTGGATAACACAGGGGGCTAAAAACAATTAACTAACGCTAAATCGAATACAATGAAAAAATATATATTATTTATCATACTTTCTGTTTTTACAGTTAGTTTATTTGCACAAGATACCGAGAAAGTAAAAGATACTCCGATTGCTCCGGGATCCCCAAGCGGTTATTTAATTGATGCTCAGACTACTGTTATTCAAGATGCCAAATCACTTGAATTCTCAATACAGCATAATTTCGGAAATATGAATAATGGCATATCCGATCTTTGGGGAATTTATACGTCAGCGAATGTGCGTTTGGCCCTGGATTATGTACCAGTGAAAAACCTGCAATTGGGTGCTGGTATTACTAAAAAAAATATGTACACCGATCTCAATGCTAAATGGCTAGTCTTAAGACAGACAGAAAGAAACACAATCCCTGTTTCTGTCGCTCTTTATGGTGTTATGGGTATTGATGGAAGAAATGAAAGTGTTTTCGGAATCGGTAAAACTCATCAACCGGGAGAAGGTCTTGCACAATATGGCATTAGGTTCACTGACAGGTTTTCCTATTTTTCACAACTGATTGTTAGCCGTCAGTTTACCGACTGGTTAATGTTACAGGTAGGTGCAAGTTTTTCGCACTATAACATGGTTAATAGTGATATGGATCATGATAAAATAGGTGCTCACGTAAGTGGAAAACTTAAATTCTCTCCACAGTCGTCATTTATTTTTAACTACGATGCTCCTTTGAAAATCAAAAAGATTTCAGAACAAATAGACTGGACTGATGCAAATGATCCATTACCAAATATGAGTTTTGGTGTTGAAATTGCAACATATACTCATACATTCCAGATTTATGTTGCTACAGCTGATGGTATTCTGCCACAGGATATGATAATGTATAATCACAAAGACTGGAAAGACAGAGGTCTGGCAATAGGATTTACCATCACCAGGCTATGGATGTTCTAATTCGGAATATTTATTGGTTATTTAAATAACCAGTTTAAAATGGTAATATCCTGCAAGTAGGTTATTACCATTTTTTACTTTAACCCAATTAGAAAAAGAATAAAAGATTTAAAGGACTTATAAGTTTATTAAACAATTAACCGATCAACCGTAACAACCAAAAGATTATTCAGAATGAAATATAACCTGATTTTATATTGTTTGATGATTTTTTGCATTCCTAAGGGTTATCGATGCACAGCCATACGAGAATGCAGCAAATCATCCTTGTCTGAAATGTCATTCACAACAAACCTACTCATATTATAACGAGATTACTGACAAGCAGGAAAAACGATTAATGAACCCCTACTATATTTTGGACACTATGGCAATGAAAACCGGAGTCCATCATAATTTCGATTGTACCGACTGTCATTCATACGAATACACTAACTGGCCACATGATGCAAAGCTAAAACTTGAACCTATGCTTACTTGTCTTGATTGTCATGGAGGTGATGAATCATTTGCTTCTTACCACTTTGAAAGAATTGACGAAGAAGTGAAAAAAAGTATCCATTACCAGGTATATGGCGATATTTTCACGTGTTCCAAATGCCACGACCAGCATACATACCGGCCAATGGCAACAAGAAGCAACAACGTACTTGCAATAGTTGATTACAGCAATAAAATGTGCTTATCGTGCCACAACGATATGAAAAAATATGAAACTGTTGCAAATCACGCAAATCCAAAATTAGTTGAAATACATAGTTGGTTACCCAACCAGGAACTTCATTTTAGTCATGTTCGTTGCATTGAATGCCATACTGATATTAATGACAGTTTAATGGTTTCTCATGATATATTACCTAAGGCAAAAGCAGTTCGAAATTGTGTTGAATGCCATACCAGGAATTCAAGACTAAAAGCTTCGTTATATAAATACCAAAATTTGCAGGCGCGTGCAGGAAAAGGAAAAATAAATACAGTGCTTTCCAATGAATCGTATGTAATCGGGACACATCAGGTTCCTTTCCTGAAATTGTTAAGTATTATTATTTTCCTGGCAACACTGGCTGGAATCGCTGTCCATCTTTTTTTCCGAATTACAAAAAAATAGCAACCATGACTACCGAAAACAAAATATATTTTTACCCTGTATGGCTTCGAATCTGGCATGGATTAAATGCCCTTGGAATTATCTGCCTGATTATTACCGGGATATCAATGCAATCGATTGAATCCTCTTTTCTGAATTTCAAAACAGCTGTAAAAATCCACAATATGGCAGGTGTGCTTGTTACACTTGAGTTATTTACTTTATTTTTTGGGTAACTTATTTACTAAAAACAGTAAATTCTATATCGTTAAGCCCAAAGCATTTCTGAAACGACCCTTGAAACAAGCATATTATTATGCATGGGGTATGTTTCATGGAATGAAAGCCCCCTACCCGCTTTCCGAAAAACGTAAATTCAATCCGCTTCAGAAATACTTCTATATTTTAGTGATGTATTTGGCTGTGCCACTTGTAATAATTACCGGAATAGGACTTTTGTTTCCTGAAATCATTATTGACGAAGTTTACACCTTTAGTGGGGTTTTTATAACAGCAGTCATGCATTCAGCGTTGGGATTTATTATCTCCTCTTTTTCTTATCATACATCTTTATGTAGCATCGATTGGAAAAAATCCGCTGCATAATTTTAAGAGCATCGTGAGCGGCTGGCATAGTATATAAAATTCAACTATAATAACCGAAAAATAACCTTAAAAAAACAAAATTGAAAAACTAAAAACTAGAAGTATATAAAAAAACACGAGATGAAAAAAAACATTAACCTGTTGAATATGTGGCGAATAACAGGAAAGAGATTAAAATTATACCTGATGATGGTAATTTTTATCTTTTTGAATTTGGGATTGATCAACAGGGCCCTTGCCCAGGAAGGCAACGACATTTGTTTTATGTGTCACGACGATCCAACCTTAACTTCGGAAAATCCGAACAGGAAGGGATCATTATATGTTCCTCCTGGATCACTGGATCATTCGGTTCACAAAAATGTATTATGTGCCTCTTGCCACACCGATGCAAATGTAGAAGACTATCCGCATCCGGCAGACCTAAAACCGGTGAATTGCGGCACCTGCCACGAACAACCTGAAAATGACTTTTATGAAATGGGATTCATGGTCACTGCCTTTCAATCGAATGACAAGAACGCCCCAAGCTGCAAAGATTGTCATGGAACCCACGAAATTCTGAGTTCAGCTGATCCAAAATCGCGAACTTATAAAATGAACATTCCTGTACTTTGTGGACAGTGTCACAAGGAAGGAGCAAAAGTATCAAGAAATTACAATATTAACGAACGTAATATTCTTGAGAACTACAGTCAGGGTATTCATGGCCGCGGTTTGTTCCAGGCAGGGCTGGTTGTAACAGCCACTTGTAACGATTGCCATGGCAATCATCTTATTTTGCCCCATACCAATATGAATTCAAGCATTTCACAGAAAAACATTGCTTCTACCTGTATGAAATGCCATGCACGTATTGAGGATGTGCACGTAAAAGTGATTAACCGTGAATTGTGGGAGAAAAAACCCGGGGCAATACCTGCATGTACTGACTGCCACCCACCCCACAAAGTGGAAATGCAAAATATTCTTACAGCCATTTCCGATAAAACATGTTTGGCTTGCCATGAGCGGGATGATATTCATAAAGTTGTTGACGGTAAAAATGTTTCATTAAAAGTTGATGTCAATGATATGGCAAGTTCAGCCCATAAAAATATAACTTGTGTAAAATGCCACTCCGATGTAACGGCAAACAGAGCAAGACCGTGCGAAACCGCCGGATAAAGTAGATTGTTCGAATTGTCATGCTGAAGAAGCTGATGTTTATTTTCAGAGTGGACATGGACAAGCCTATTTTAGCAAACAGCCAAACGCTCCCTATTGTACCGATTGCCATGGAACTCACCTGGTTAAAGCCAAACCGATGAAACATCACCGGTTTTTCGTTCTTCCATACCTAATTTATGTGGTGGATGCCATGTAGCAAATGGGAAAGCACTTGAAGGAACAGATTTAAGGGAGAAGGATGCTTACCATGATTATTCTACCAGTGTACACGGGAGAAGTCTCGACGAGAAAGGCCTATTGTCGGTAGCAGTTTGTACGGATTGCCATACGGCTCATTTCGAATTGAAAGAATCCGATCCTAAATCTTCTGTAAATCCAAGCAATATTGCGGCAACATGCGGGAAATGCCACAAAGGAATTTATGATGAATACCGGGTTAGCGATCATGCTTATAAAAATAGTAATGGTGGTTTGCAATATCCAACATGCGAAACCTGCCACACGGCACACCTTATATCTCCGGTGCATCAGGATAAGTTTATGTCGGAAATAACAGCGCAATGTGGAAAATGTCATAAAGAGCTGGCTGAAACCTATTTGGAAACTTATCACGGGAAAGTATATCAATTAGGTTACCTTCAGGCAGCGCGGTGTTCCGATTGTCATGGTGCACATGGTATTTACAAAATGGATAACCCGAAATCTACCATTAGTCCAAGGAACATAGTTAACACCTGTAAAAAATGCCACACCGATGCAAATATGAAATTTACCGGTTACCTTACGCATGCAACACATTACGATAAAAGTAATTTCCCCTGGCTATATTACACTTTCTGGGCTATGTCCGGATTATTGCTTTGTGTTTTTGCATTCTTCGGCCTTCATACCTTGCTTTGGTTGCCGCGTTCGCTGGGCGCAATGATAAAAAAGAAGAAACATAAAAAGATTGTTGGAAAGCAAATGTATATCCGGCGTTTCTCCAAGAAAAACCGAATTACACATATTTTCGTAATCACAAGTTTTATCTTACTGGCACTTACCGGCATGATTCTTAAATTCGCTTACATGAGCTGGGCTAAATCCTTGGCAGACCTGGTGGGTGGAGCTGCTGTAGCGGGTGTTATTCACCGAATTGCAGCTGTTATTACTTTTGGATATTTCTTCTTCCATGTTATTTCTCTGCTGAAAGTAAAATTCAAAAAGGGAATAAAAGTTAGCAAATTTATTTTCAGTAGTAATTCACTTATGTTTAACCGTAAAGATATCAAGGACTTTTGGGCTTCGCTAAAATGGTTTACCGGAATTGGCCCAAGACCCGATTATGGGCGATGGACCTATTGGGAAAAATTCGACTACTTTGCTGTATTTTGGGGAGTAGTGGTAATTGGTTCAACAGGACTTATGTTGTGGTTCCCCGAGTTTTTTACACGGTTTTTACCCGGTTGGTTGATTAATGTGGCACAAATAATCCATAGTGACGAAGCATTACTTGCAGTTGGTTTTATTTTTACGATCCATTTTTTTAATACCCATTTAAGGCCGGAATCGTTCCCGATGGATACAGTTATTTTTACCGGTTATGTTCCTTATGAAGAATATAAAGAAGACAGGCCTTATGAATTCGAACAATTGAAAAAATCGGGTAAGTTAAAAGATGTAATGGTAGTGAAAGATTTCTCAAAACAAAAGATGAGAACGATACGGATTTTCGGATTTATTGCACTTTTTACTGGAATAATCCTGATTGGCCTGATAATATATTCGTTAATATTTCATTAAAAAACTGAGTTAATCAGTTTTGATAAAATATACCGGGATTAATTGGTAAAAATCGATTGATCCCGGTAATTTTTTTATAGAAAAAAGCTTTATGCCAAAGATATTTCCAAATAGTCGAATATCTATATATTTTTATTTGTCAAATTAGACATATCATTCCCTGACCTTCATACATAAAATCAAAATTTTTATCCACGAATTATATTTCAGTAAATCAGACAAAAACATTTTTTTGCGATTATGTTTATCAGAATTTTTCTCACTAAATGCACAAACACTATTATACGAACATAATTTCATAAAAATCAGGCGTGCATAGAAAACTTATAAATAAGCACAACATATTGACTAGCTTTGTATTTTTTACAAACTTGCACCCTTGAAACAGAATATATTTATTCTTAAACTAAATCGCATGAAATTACCTTCTTCAATAAAAAACTGGATCTCGATTACCGGAGCAGTTTTAGCTGTTTTTAATCTTGCATCTATTATTTCACTTGCCTTATTGAACATGGTCTTCAATTTTGGCGGGTCCTATATCGGATTATTTATTTATATCATTCTTCCTGCGTTTATGATTACCGGATTAATTTTAATCCCCATCGGGATGAGGGTTACCCGAAAAAAGGCGCGACAGGCAGAAGAAAAAGGTGAAGTCAGAAACTGGCCTGTTTTAAATTTTAATAATATAGCCACACGGAACGCAACAATTATCTTTATTCTTGGAACTGTTTTTTTGCTGATCATTTCATCTGTTGGAAGTTACGAGGCGTTTCATTATACTGAGTCGGTTGAATTTTGCGGAAAGCTCTGTCATAAAGTGATGGAACCTGAATATACTACTTATTTCGGATCACCTCACGAAAGAGTCGCTTGTGTTGAATGTCATGTTGGATCAGGAGCAAGTTGGTATGTAAAAAGTAAATTGTCGGGGTTGTACCAGGTTTATTCTGTTTTGGCAAAAAAATACCCCACTCCTATTCCTACACCAATTACCAATTTGCGCCCGGCACGCGAAACCTGCGAACAATGTCACTGGCCGGATAAATTTTATGATTATAAACTGAAGGAAAAACATCAGTTCCTTTCCGATGAGAATAACACGGAAAGAGTGATCAAAATGCAGATCAAAACGAGTTCACGGATGACCGATCGTGGTTTTGAAAAAGGCATTCACCAGCATATTGATCCAAATGTGAAAATTGAATATAAAACTACTTCTGCTAACCGGCAGGTGATTCCATGGGTACGCTACACAAATCTTAAAACCGGTGAAGTAACGGTTTATAACGACAGTGAAAACACTTTAAGCCAGACAGAGCTCGACTCTTTGGAAACCCGAGTAATGGACTGTATTGACTGTCATAACAGACCTTCCCATAACTATAAAGCTCCTCAGGTATTCACTGATAAACTAATGTTTGACGGCGTAATTCCAAAAGATATTCCTGAAATCAAAATGGTTGCTATGATGGTTTTAAACCAGGAATATCCAACCAAAGACAGTGCTTTTACTGCTATTAGATCGCAGGTACTTGAATATTATCAAAACGGCCACCCGGATTTAATGGAAACCAGAAAAGCTGATATAGATAAAGCTATAGCAGGAATCCAATCGGGATATGCATCAAATATTTTCCCTTTTATGAAAGCTACCTGGAAAGATTATCCAAATAACATTGGACATATGGAATCTGATGGTTGTTATCGTTGCCATAATGAAAGACACATGGCTGAAAGTGGAAAAGTTATATCAAAAGATTGTAACCTTTGCCATAATATTTTAGCTCAAGGAACGCCGGATGATATGCATTTTTCCAATTCTCTTGAACCAATGGAATTTGAACACCCGGTCGATATTGATAAAGCATGGAAGACAGAACTTTGTTCAACATGTCATTCAGCATTATATTGATTTATGTCAAGTGTTTTAAAATAGATGGCATTTCTTTTGTTATAACATAAAAAAGTTGCATTTTTAAATTATACAAAGAATAAACAAGTTTTTAGAGTGAATCAATAAATCGAAATAAAACAATTAATTCTAATCAAAATGAAAATGAATTACAAAAAATTGATTTTTTTATTGGGAATGGCAGTTATTTTAAGTTCCGTTGTTCATGCTCAGACTTATAAATACATTGGCGCAACTAAATGTAAAATGTGCCATAACAAGCCTGACAAAGGGGAACAATATACTAAATGGCTGAACAGTCCTCACGCCAAAGCAATGGAAAGCTTGAAAGGCGCTGATGCTACTAATCCAAAATGTTTGAAGTGTCATTCTACTGCTGCAAGTATTGATAAAAGCTTAAATGCAGGTATTAAAGTTGAAGAAGGCGTTTCTTGCGAATCTTGCCACGGACCGGGCAGTGTATACAGAAACATTGCAATTATGAAGAACAAAGAAAAGGCCCTGGCCAGTGGATTGGTCATGCCGGACGAAAAAGTGTGTAAAACATGTCACAATGAAGAAAGTCCGAATTACAAAGGATTTAATTTCAAAGAATATGTGGCAAAAATTGCTCACCCTGATCCAACATTAAAAGATTAAAGTTGTATTAAATAGAATTTTAGAAGTTCCTTTGCCTTCAAAAAGCAAAGGAATTTTTTTAGAATCAATCTTTTGAAAACGATTTGCTATTTTGGGTTCATTTTATTTCGATTTAGGTAATAAAGTATTTAAACAAAAACATTTTCTTTCAAGAAATAACTACTCCGCTCCGAAGCCCGGGTTTTATAACCTGGTGTTACTTTAACCATTGAAGATGAACGGGAAACGAGAAGATTATAAATTGTAACACCGATTATTAACTGTAATTTTAGTCATGAAAAAAGTATTTTCATTTTTATTTTCGATGCTTTTTACGGGCATACTTGTAATGATTTTTGCAATTGCTATTGGATATGCCACCTTTATTGAAAACGATTATGGTACCCCCACTGCCAAAATTTTAATATATAACGCCAAATGGTTTGAAGGGTTACTTTTACTGCTTAGCATCAATCTGATTGGTAGTGTTTTCAAAAACAAGTTGATTTCAAAGAAGCTGTGGCCTGTTTTCCTTTTCCATATCGCGTTTATAGTAATCGGCATTGGCGCTGCTATAACAAGATATTACGGATTCGAGGGAAACATGCACATTCGCGAAGGTGCTTCTTCAAATACCATCGTTTCAGAAGCTTCCTATATAACTGTAAAAGCAGAATCGGGAAATCAAACCGTTGTCAGGGAAAAACAGGTTCTCTTTTCTCCTTACACAGCCAATCGATTTTCTGAAAGAATAAAAATAAACGGGCAAACAATTCATCTTGAAAACCTGATGTTTATGCCTTCTGCGGAGGAATCCTTATCAATCGATCCGAACGGAGAACCAATAGTTTCGATTATGGCAATCGGGTCGCAGAAACAGCGGGTAGATTTTAATCTTCGCCAGGGTGATGTTAAGCAAATTGATAATTTCTCGATTGGATTCGATACACCTTCTGCAAACCATTCCGTCAATTTGAGGACAGTCGATAAAACCGTTATGATTTCGGCAGCCGATACACTGTATATGACTGGTATGATGCAGAATGAAGCAGAAATTATTCCTCCGGGAACTGAAGCTGAATTAAACGCACAGAAAGTATATTCCATTGGAACGATAACGTTTGCTATAAAACAGTTCTTTTTAAAGGGGAAAACACAATTGGTCTATAATCAGCCACCAAAAGGGGCACCAACCGTTGACGGCCTTCAAATGAAGATTTCTGATGCAACTAATTCAAAAGAACTTATTGTTTATGGAACCACCGGAGAAATTGGAGAACCATTCTCAACGCACCTAGGAGATGTTCAGATTTCTGTTACTTACGGATCAAAATTGATCCAGGTACCTTTTTCGATTGCCTTAAAAGATTTTCAACTGGAAAGATATCCCGGGTCAAATAGTCCGTCGTCATACGCCAGTCAAGTAGTATTAAAAGACGGTGCTATGGAAAAACCATTCCGTATTTTCATGAATAATATCTTAAAATACCAGGGATATCGCTTTTTTCAGTCCAGTTACGACACCGATGAGCATGGAACAATTCTTTCAGTCAACCACGACCGGGCCGGAACTTCGGTTACCTATTTTGGTTACCTGATTATGGCAATAGGAATGATACTCACATTGTTCACAAAAAACAGCCGTTTTAAAACGTTACTGAGATCATCTGCCAAACTGCGCGAAGAAAGAAAGAAGTTTTTTGCGATACTTTTATTCGGCCTATTCTTTTCTATAACAGCAAATGCACAAAGCACCCCGCAGAACATTGGTCAGCTGGACAAAAAACAGGTAGCTGAATTTAGCACATTGGTTACACAAAGTCGCCAGGGACGACTTGAACCTGTTTCAACAATTGCATCAGAAATTGTACGAAAGGTGGCTAAAAAAACCAGTTGGCAAGGAATGTCTCCTACCGAAGTATTCCTTGATATGTTGGCTAATCCTGACAAATGGAAGAATGTACCGTTTATAAAGGTAGGAAACTCCGACTTACGAAAGATTATTGGCACTTCAGATAAATACGTCTCTTTCAATTCACTGATAAACACCCGCGAAACTGGTGGATACAAGTTAAGTTCACTGGTTTCTGCTGCTTATACAAAAAAAAGCAACCAACGCAACAAATTCGACAAAGAAGTGCTCAATGTGGATGAGAGAGTAAATATTCTGATGAATGTCTTTTCCGGTGATTTTCTAACCATTTTTCCGGTTCCTGGAGACGCAAATCATAAATGGATTTCTATCAACGAGTCGAACCAGTTAAACAGTAATGATGCTGCTTTTGTACGTAATACCTTGCAATCTTATCTGAGTTCAATAAGTCGTCACGACTGGGCCACAGCAAGCCAGTTACTTACAATGCTAAAATCAAATCAGCAGAAAAATGGCGCAAAAGTCTATCCTTCCAAAGCAAAAATTAGTTTGGAAGTTTTGTACAATAATTTGAACATCTTTGGAAAACTAGCCAAGATATTTATGTTTACCGGTTTGATACTGCTGTTTTTGCAACTGGCTATGTTATTTAATCCGGCCATTAAACTTAATATCGTTAAAAAATTCGCATTCTTTTTTATCCTTCTTCTATTTATTGCAGAAACAGCCGGGCTTGGAATTCGCTGGTATATTTCGGATCATGCACCATGGAGCAACGGATATGAATCGATGATTTTTATTAGCTGGGCAACCTGTTTGGGAGGTTTAATTTTTGGCAAACGTTCTGAGATTACACTTTCATTAACTACCGTTTTAGCCGGGCTGACTTTAATGGTAGCCGGAATGAGCTGGATGAGTCCGGAAATTACCAACCTTGTGCCGGTATTAAAATCATATTGGTTAATTGTGCATGTAGCTGTTATTACGGCAAGTTACGGATTCCTTGGCATTAGTGCACTCCTGGGATTTTTAAACCTGATTTTGATGATCCTTCGGAATAAAAAGAACCGACTACGAGTTAACTTTACTATTCGTGAGCTGGTAAATATTACTCAAATTGCCATGCTTATTGGCTTGTTGATGATCACAATCGGTGCTTTCCTGGGTGGTGTTTGGGCAAACGAAAGCTGGGGCCGTTACTGGGGCTGGGATCCTAAGGAAACCTGGGCACTGGTTACTGTTCTGGTTTACACATTTATTGGCCACATGCATAAAATACCCGGTTTTAGAGGAAATTTTGCTGTTAGTACTGCTTCAGTTCTTGGAATCAGTTCAGTATTAATGACTTATTTTGGAGTTAACTATTATCTCTCCGGATTGCATTCGTATGCACAAGGCGAACCGGCCCCGATACCTACTGGTGTATATATTGCTGTAACAGTTGTATTTGTGGTCATTGTTGGGGCTTTTATTTCTGAGAAAAGTATGAAAGACGAAGCGGATAAAAGCATGGTATAAAATTATTTCGGGATATTAACTCAACAAAAAGGGATTTCACAATAAAATGAAATCCCTTTTTTAATTTTGACACATGGATCTTTCGAAAAAGGATAGAACTCGTTTTCCTAATTTGCTACTCATTGCAGGAAACGGGCGGAATGTCGGGAAAACCTGGCTGGCATGCCGCATAATTCAGCTACTAAGCAAAAAGAATAAAATCACCGCTATTAAAATATCTTCCCATCTTCATGCTACCTATGCCGGAGATATTATCGTTGAAAATGGGCGGTTTATTATCAGTTCTGAAAAGAAAATCAATTCTAAGGATAGCTCGCTGATGTTGCAGGCAGGCGCTGAAAAAGTTTATTTTATGATGGCAAAACAACAACACCTTAAAGAAGCTTTTGATTTTCTGGCAGATGATCTGAAAAACGAAATCATTGTTTGCGAATCAGGAGGATTGGTTGAATATATCATCCCGGGGATTTTTCTTTTTGTAAATCGTAAGGGAGAAGCTGTAAAAAAGCCCCATCTGCTTGAATACTCGCCTTTAAAAATAGAAAATGACGGTCAGGAAATTAATTTTGATTTAAACAGTATCAACATTAGTGAAGGGAAATTTGTGCTTAAACAGAAATAATGCTTTGATTTTGTGACACTGACTTAAAGCGTCTTATTCTCCCTGAATTCTGCAAGAAGATCGTCAGTAGAAATAAAACCATAATGGCGAAAGAACTCCTTCCCTTCTTTATTCAACAGCACTTGCATGGGAATTGCTGAAATTCCGTAATATTTTATCCAATCCTGGCTTTCAGCTTTCATTATATGCAGAAAGACCACATTCACTTTAGCTTCATTTGTATTTTTTATTGTCTCCAAAACTGGTTTCATTTGCTCGCAGGCAATGCATCCGGTAGAACCAAATTCTAAAAAAGTAAAGTCAAAGTTTTCGCGGTTTTTGTCATAATTATATGCCGTTTGAATTTTTTGCTCAACTGTAATAGCCGCATCCGGAGTCACATTTTCCTGCATTTTTTCCGAAATAAGCTGATCAATTTTCCCCTTACTCAAAAAGCCGGCAAAAATTACCACTAAAACGGCAACAACCAGAAAATATGTTTTATACTTTTTCCACATCAACTCATCAATTTCTGCAAATATAACGATTTACCGGTCAATAAATTACTCATTTATCACCGACTTAATTGGTTAAAAAGAAAGATAACCAATTTTAAAAGTGATCGGAAACAAAATATTTTGCAATTTTGCACGATTATTTAAAATGTTCTATGCTGAAATATATTGAGCTTCTTAAAACATTGATTTCCACCCCATCATTTAGCCGTGAAGAGGAAAAAGCTGCGCAGGTAATGCGCGAATTTCTGGATGAAGAGAATATTTTCTATGAAACGGCAGAAAATAATACCTGGGCTTTTTGCAGGTACTTCGACGATAATAAACCCACTATTTTGTTAAATTCTCACCTGGATACTGTTCGTCCGGCAAAGGGTTATACACTCGATCCTTTTTTACCAGTTGAAGATGGTGATAAATTGTATGGTTTGGGAAGCAACGATGCCGGCGGGCCATTAGTTACACTGCTGGCAGTTTTTGTGCATTTTTACGATCGTGAAGATTTGCCTTTTAACCTGGTTTTTGCAGCCACGGCTGAAGAGGAAATCTCCGGGAGAAGAGGACTTGAAATAGTACTGCCGAAAGTTGCACCGGTTGATTTTGCCATTATTGGCGAACCCACACGCATGGAACTTGCCATTGCTGAAAAAGGTTTGCTGGTTCTTGATTGTTACGCACGCGGGAAATCAGGTCATGCAGCTCGTGAAGAAGGTGAAAATGCACTATATAATGCGTTGGATGACATTCAGAAACTACGTGCATTCAATTTTGAAAAGACTTCTGAAATACTTGGCCCGGTGAAAATATCGGTTACACAGATTGAAGCCGGAACACAACACAATGTAGTACCGGATGTATGTCATTTTGTTGTCGATGTTCGTACAAACGAGTATTATAAAAATAAAGAGGCGGCAGAAATCATCGAAAAACTTATTTCTTCAGAAGTAAAACCCCGATCGGTACGTTTAAATTCTTCCGGGATTTCGGAACATCATGCTTTTGCACAACTCGCCAAACGTAAAGGAATTCGAGTTTACGGATCACCAACCACTTCGGACCAGGCAATAATTCCTTTCCTTTCAGTAAAAATGGGCCCGGGTGATTCATCTCGTTCACATACTGCCGATGAATATATTTACAAAAGCGAAATTCTTAAAGGAATTGAATTATATATTGAGTTATTGGAAGAACTGGTTTTGTAAATTTTATATCCATGCAATCGCAACCCAACAATCCTCTCCATGGAAAAACGCTTGAAGAAATCGTAGTTTATCTTGTAAGTTATTTTGGCTGGGAAGAATTGGGGAATAAAATCAGGATTAACAGCTTCAGAAATGAACCTTCAATAAAATCGAGCCTCAGGTTTTTACGACGGACACCATGGGCACGAGAAAAAGTAGAAAAGCTTTATATTGAAACTATTCGTAAAAGAAATTAGCGCACTTCATTCAAAGTGCCATTTTAAAGTTTTATCGTTTAAATAAATTTCTGTACGATAAGTAAATTTTTCTTTCGTTTCTACCTCTTCGGCATGTCGTTTGATAATTTCAAAAAAAACAGAAAACAGCTTATCATGAAAACAAAATCTACCTTATTTGTATTGGTTATTTTTAGCATTATTCTCTCACAATCGTGTTCCGTATCTAAAAATATCTTAAAACTTCAGCCCGAAGATAAAGACAATGGTAAATGGCTTTATGGTCAACAATTTATAGCCGATTCAATTAACGGAATTATTTATGAAACTAGTTTTGAAAGGTGTCAGGATGAACAGTACTGGTTTAATTTTACGGTTACTAACCGTTCTAATTTGCCTATATTGATAGATCCAATGGAATTCAGGCTTCAGGCTTATGATGGTTATCATAAACTTGTTAAAGAAAGTTTTGCATTAAATCCGGAAAATGAGATTCTGGATATTGAAATATCTCTTGCAAAAGCTAATGCCCGCGAAGCCAACCATTTGGGATTAAGTTTGCTGGCAGCAAGTATTGATATTGCCACTGGAATAGCAACAGCCACAGATGATAATCCCGATAATGATTTTTTGAGAACCAACATTTTTGAAGCCACACAGGTAGGTAGAGAAGTAAATGCTTTTTATACTGATGATCTGAAAACAATGAAAGACTCATGGGAAAATTCAACAATAAGAAAAACTACATTAGAGCCAAATTATAATATACAAGGAAAAGTTTTTTTCCCTGCTGTCAGAGAAGCAAGTTATATAAAGTTACTCTTACCAGTGGATACAAATTTTGTTGAGTTAAGTTTTATTCAACTTCAATTTCCGGTTAATCATTAATCTTTTATTCAATATTTTTTTATTTAATTCATTCTCCTTAAATCATATTTACCCCTATTATTTGTAATTTAACCTTACAATTCTTTAACTAAGAGTTGAAAAGATATTTATTATGTATCTCCCATCATTAGTAACTTTTTATGAATATCACAGATACAAAAATTTCAGATTATGAAAACATTCATTAGTGATTTATCGGGGAAAGAATACCCTGTTTCAGAAAAAATTTCAGGTAGTTCTATTCGCAAATCAATTTTCAATCTTATTGAAAAAGATAACCCCCAGTTTACTACCAAAAGCTTTCTTTCTCTCGGGGAACTCGATGATTACAGAGAACAATATGTTTCCGAGTACCTGAAAATTCAATTAGAAGAAATAGATGAAACAGAAAAAACTGTTTTAGACTCAATTTCCAATAAAACGTCCTTAGCAAGCAAACTTGAAGAAGATGAAGAGGACCAGGTGGTTAGTTTTGGACAACGGTTAGCCGATAATGTAGCAACCTTTGGCGGCAGTTGGACATTCATTATTTCATTTAGTTTTTTTATTCTTATTTGGATCTCAATAAATGTATTTTGGTTCCTAAACAAAGGATTTGATCCTTATCCATTTATTCTTCTAAATTTAATATTATCATGTCTTGCTGCACTTCAAGCGCCGGTTATCATGATGAGCCAGAACCGGCAGGAATCAAAGGACAGGGAGCGGGCAAAAAAAGATTACATGGTGAATTTAAAAGCTGAACTGGAGATCAAAACATTACATGATAAAATCGATCATTTGGTATTACATCAGCAACAGGAACTTTTGGAAATACAAAGAGTACAGATTGAAATGATGAGCGATATTCTTAAAGAATTGGAAACAAAAATATCAGGAAATAAAAAATATTGAAAAAAAATGCTATAAATCATGATAAAAAAAAATCCGTTAACGGACACGGAAAAAATAAATGATTAGTTTTGCACGCAAAATTCATCTAAACAAATAATTTATGATTCTTGGCTTATTAAAAGAACATGGAACAGAGACCAGAGTAGCTTTACTACCGGAAACTGTCAAAACCTTTATTGATTTAAAAGTTGAGGTTTTGGTCGAACAAGGTGCCGGGGAAAAAGCCTTTACTTCCGATGCAGATTACGAAGCTGTTGGCGCAAAATCGGTTTCGCGAAGTGAAGTATTCAAACAGGCCGATGTTCTGTTACAGATTCAGCCACCCGCTGAAAAAGATATCGAGAAAATTAAGGAATCACAGGTTTGGGTTAGCGCTTTTAACCCACTGTGGGAAACAGAAATGGTAAAAACCTTTCTGAAAAAAGGCGTTACAACTTTTAGTCTTGACATGATCCCGCGTACAACCCGGGCTCAGGCAATGGACATTCTCTCTTCGATGGCTACGGTTTCCGGCTATATGGCAGTATTAGAAGCCGCAGCTAAATTACCTACATTCTTCCCTATGTTTATGACTGCTGCCGGAACAATACGTCCGGCCAATGTCTTGATCTTGGGAGCTGGAGTTGCCGGGTTACAGGCAATTGCTACTTCACGAAAACTGGGCGCACAGGTACAGGTTTTTGATGTGCGTTCTGCCGTTAAAGAAGAGGTTATGAGTTTGGGCGGTAAGTTTGTGGAAGTTGAAGGCGCTAAAGAAGATAAAGCTGCCGGTGGTTATGCAGTTGAACAAACAGAAGATTACAAAAAGAAACAGCAACAGGCAATCAACGATCATGCCGCTAAAGCAAACGTTGTTATTTGTACGGCACAGATTCCTGGTAAAAAAGCACCGTTGCTCATTTCTAAAGACACTGTCGAAACAATGAAACCGGGTTCTGTAATTATCGACCTGGCTGCATCTTCGGGTGGTAACTGTGAGTTAACAAAAAACGATGAAACCATTGTTCATAAAGGAGTTACAATTGTTGGCCAATCGAATTATCCGGCACAAAAATCGTTGGATGCAAGCCGGATGTTTGGCAAGAATGTGCTCAATTTCCTGAAACTTGTGGTTGGTGAAGAAGGTGCGCTAAACCTCAATTTTGAAGACGACATTGTAAAAGGAACCTGCATTACACATTCAGGCGAAATTTACAACGAACGAGTAAAATCAGTAATCGAAACAAAATAAAAGATATAATATGGAAAGCGTATTGAATTTTTTAACATCGAATAAAGATGCGATATTCATTATTGTTTTATCGGTATTTCTTGGATTCGAGGTTATATCAAATGTTCCCTCTGTGTTGCATACTCCGTTAATGTCGGGAGCCAATGCAATCAGTGGTGTTATTATTATCGGAGGAATTATCCTTGTCGGTCACGCTTCAACAACGTTCGAGTGGGTACTAGGGTCTCTTGCCCTGTTTATGGCCACCTTAAATGTGGCAGGTGGTTTTGTTGTTACGGACCGGATGCTCGAAATGTTTAAAAAGAAGAAAAAATAACCATGAATACTATGATTCTACTAAATACAATAATGCCAGGAGAAGTAATCCTGGAATACAGCTATCTTCTTTCAGCCATTATGTTTGTTATCGGGCTGAAACTTCAGAGCCACCCGGAAACAGCAAGAAAAGGTAATCTTTGGGCAGCATCAGGTATGATCCTGCCAATGATAACAACCTTGATTTTAAACAAAAATGTTGCAGGTGAAGGTATTTCGTTAGGAAACGCAGTAGCAGTAATTCTTATTATTGCAGCGGGTAGTGTTGTGGGCACTATTATGGCCCGCAAAGTTAAAATGACTGCTATGCCACAGATGGTATCCTTCTTCAATGCAACAGGTGGTGCAGCTTCTGCAATTGTTGCAACAATTGAATACATGAATAAACCTAACGAAGCAGTACTTGTTGGTCTGCTCGGGATAGCAGTGGGAAGTATCGCCTTCAGTGGTAGTATGATTGCTTACGGTAAACTAGATGGGAAAGTTGGTGATATTTTTTCCAAGGTTATGACCTATGTGAACCTCTTTTTCATGTTGGTGATCGTGGTGCTTATTGTACTGGTCATCTTTGGTGGATTTGATGTTGATACAAGGAAATACCTTGTATTCGGACTTCTTGCTTTGAGTTTAATTTATGGTGTTAGTTTTGTAATGCCTATTGGCGGAGCAGATATGCCGGTAGTAATTTCACTTCTGAACTCACTTACAGGTATTGCAGCAGCTATGGCAGGTTTTATTTACCAAAACGAAGCCATGATTTTGGGTGGTATTCTCGTAGGAGCTGCCGGTACAATCTTGACAATCCAGATGTGTCGTGCGATGAACCGGTCGCTGATTAACGTGATTGTTGGTGCATTTGGCGGCGGTGGTGCTGCTATCGATCGTGAACATGGGGCTATTAAAGAAATTACGTTAAGTGATGCTGCCGTATTACTGAGCTATTCGCAGAAAGTGGTTATCATTCCAGGTTATGGGTTAGCAGTTGCACAGGCACAGCATATTGTACACGAGCTTGATTCATTGCTTGGAGGAAAAGGCGTGGAAGTTAAATATGCCATTCACCCTGTGGCCGGTCGTATGCCGGGGCACATGAATGTACTGCTTGCAGAAGCCGACGTTCCGTACGAACAACTGGTTGAAATGGATGACATTAATCCCGATATGCCTAATGTTGATGTTGCCATTGTAATTGGTGCAAACGATGTGGTTAATCCAGCGGCTTATGATGATCCAAGCAGTCCGATTTATGGAATGCCAATTATTGATGCACATCTGGCTAAAAATATCATCATTATGAAACGCGGAATGGGTAAAGGTTACGCAGGAATTGAAAACTTCCTGTTCTTTAACGATAAAACCCGCATGTTGTTCGGTGATGCAAAGAGTTCTATCCAGAAACTGGTTAATGAAATAAAAAGCATGTAATAGCTCTTTGTTAAGAACAAAGCGTAAAGAAATAAGAGATGCCATCCGAAACAGGATGGCATTTTTTGTTTTTAAACTGGTATCATAAAAATATACAACGACTTGTTTATAAATTAGCATCTTTTACTTTCATAAATTTAAATAAATAGAGTTTATTTATGTTTCAATTGAATTAATTACCGCACTATGGACAGTAAATTGTTAAAAACAAAATTTGCCCACGCTGAAAAAGCAAATAATGAAACTGTTTTCAAACAACACAAAGATTTATGTGAGAATTCAGTTTTGATTGACCTAATTAATGCTTTATCACAAATGGTAGTGGTATTAAATAAAGAAAGGCAAATAATATATGCAAATAATCAATTTATTGAATTTTTAGAATTGAAAGAACAAAAGTCAGTAATTGGTAAAAGACCTGGCGAAGCAATAAATTGTATTTATTCAGATTTGGAAGACGGAGGTTGTGGAACCAGTGAGTTTTGCAGAACTTGCGGTGCTGTAAATTCTATTTTGGAAGCACAAAAAGAAGGTGTAAAATCAACTAAAGAATGTAAAATATTGATACATGATAATAATGCACTTGACATACAGGTTACATCAACTCCATATAAATTCAAAGAAGAAACGCTTACATTATATTCTATCAATGATATTAGCGCTGAAAAAAGAAGACAAACTTTGGAAAGAGTATTTTTTCATGATGTATTGAATAGCGCCGGCGGTATATCAGGACTTTCGGCAATAATTAAAGATTTAAAAGATCCTGATGAGATTGCTGAAATTTCGCAAATGATTAACCGGTCCGCTGAAAATCTTATTGAAGAAGTTCAAATGCAGCGACAACTAAATGCCGCTGAGCGTGGAGAATTAAATATCAATATAACAGAATCGAATTCGCAAACACTGCTAAAACAAGTGGCTGAACTGTATTCGAAACACGATATTACAAACGGAAAATTTATTTCAATTGATAAAGCATCTCAGGAATTTCAATTTAAAACAGATATGGTTCTGTGTAGAAGAATAATCGGTAACATGCTAAAGAATGCGCTCGAGGCCACACATCATGGATATAAGGTTACTCTTTCATCATTCATTAAAGATGATAAGTACTATTTCTCTGTTCATAATGATTCATATATTGATCGAACGAATCAACTACAACTGTTTAAGAGATCTTTTTCAACTAAAGGTGTTGGACGGGGTATTGGAACATACAGCATGAAACTATTTGGTGAGAAATATCTTAAAGGTAAAGTTTGGTTTGAAAGTACACGTGAAGATGGAACTACCTTTTATCTTAAACTTTAATAGTTTATATGGATAATATATGGAGTTATATAAAGAGACTAATACTATAAATAATTATTTATAACATTTTTACTGTACCGATTGCGATATTCCAAAGGAGTTATCCCGGTTATTTTCTTGAATGTTGTGCGAAACGCTTTTGAATCGGTGTAACCAACTTCAAACATCACTTCATTAATGTTTTTGCGGCTGTTTTCGATGTTTCGTTTGGCTGCTTCAATTTTTACCCGCTGAATGTATTCCAGCACCGAATTATTGGTAGCCTGTTTAAAATGGCGTTCAAAGCTACGGCGCCCAACAGCAAGTTTTTCCGCCAGTTCTTCTACAGTTATTTTCTCTTCAATATTCTGTTCTATAAGTTCCTGTGCCTTTTTTATTTTCTCATCGTTGTGTTGTTTCTGCCCTTTAAACATGGCAAAAAACGACTGGCTGTTACGGCCAATATCAATAGCAAAATATTTTGAAATTAATACAGCCGTCTCCCGGTTTGTGTATTTCTCGACCAAATACAATAACAGATTCCAGTATGAATTTGCCCCACCGCTGGAATAAATTCCGTTCTCTTCGGTAATAATACTACCGGGCTGAACATCTACTTCCGGGAACATTTCATGAAAGTCATCAATAAATCCCCAGTGAGTTGAACATTTCTTTCCGTTCAGTAAACCTGTTGATGCCAGTAAAAATGCACCTACGCACAACGATGCAACTTCAGCTCCTGAATTGTATTGTTTCACAATCCAAGGAACAAGTTTTTTGTTGGAATCCAGCGCTTTTGGCAAATCGCCAAACATTGCCGGGATAATAATTAAATCCGTTTTTTCAATTTCACTAATTAATTTGTCAGCATGAACCGTGTAAAGCCCGTTGTTCAGTATTACTTCCTTCTCCGCCCCTACCAGTTGAATGTCAAACATTGACGGTTTACCTTTTACATTTAAAAACCGGTTTACCGTTTCAAAACAATATTGTGGATCGGCAATAGATTGAATAACTGAATTTCCGGCCGCTAAAATTGAAATCTTTTTCATCACACATAATTAAAGACTAAATTGTCGTAATTTACCTAAAATTTGTCGTTTTTACACAGCATAATTTTTTTCTGACGGTTATAATTTTACAGTAATGAAACAAAAACGATATTAACGGACAAAATGTTTAATTATGGAAACACAGGAAAAGACAACAATTAAAGTTGAAACGACCATTAACGCACCGATTGAAAAAGTATGGAGTTTCTGGACGAAACCGGAACATATTACTCAATGGAATTTTGCATCGGATGATTGGCATTGTCCCTGGGCAAAAAACGATGCGAGTGTAGGACAAAAATTTGTTTGGCGTATGGAAGCCAAAGACGGAAGTGTCGGTTTCGATTTTAGTGGAAAATACACAAAAGTAGTTCCCAATAAACTAATTGAAGAAACGCTTGACGACGACCGCAAAGTGAAATTAACATTTAAAGAAGATGGTAACCAAACTCAAGTAATTGAAGTTTTTGAAGCAGAAACAGAAAACCCAATTGAAATGCAAAAAACGGGTTGGCAGGCTATTCTAAACAACTTTAGAAAACACGTGGAGAACAATTAATTTTAAAGATTTCATTTTAGCTAATAGTTTTCTGAACTTATTAAAGTAACGAGTGTCGTGTCAATTTTAATTTATCGGTCGTCATTCCGTCCCGATGTTTTCGGGATATTTCGGAATCTGCTTCAATTCAATAGAAAGATGCTGAAACAAGTTCAGCATGACGTTTAGTAATGATATACTTGACACAACCTAATGAAATTAATATTCACATTAAAAATTATAAATCATGGCATCAGTAAATGTTTATCTTAATTTTCCCGGAAATACCGAGGAAGCTTTTCTTTTCTACAAATCAGTTTTTGGAACTGAATTTTACCGTGACGGAATTATGCGTTTTAAAGACGTACCGCCTATGGAAGGTATGCCTCCAATGCCAGACGATGTCGGCAATATGGTAATGCATGTTAGCCTTCCAATTCTGGGAGGGCACATGTTAATGGGTTCCGATGCACCTGAACAAATGGGTTTTAAAGTAAATATCGGTAACAACTTTTATATCAATCTTCAAATCGACACCCGCGAAGAATCAAGAAAATTATTTAAAGCCCTTTCGGAAGGTGGAAAAGTTGAACAGGAGTTGCAGGATATGTTTTGGGACGAATATTGGGGAGCTTGTAAAGACAAATTTGGAGTGCAGTGGATGTTCAGTTGCTCTGAAAAAGAATAAAAAAATGAAAAAACAAATATATCCATGTCTTTGGTTTGACGGAAAAGCCAAAGAGGCAGCAGGATTTTACTGTTCCGTTTTCAATGATACCAAAATTACAGCTGAAAACCCACTGGTTGTGACCTTCGAATCTGCCGGACAACAATTTATGTGTCTGAACGGAGGGCCGCAGTTTACCATTAATCCATCCATTTCGTTTTACGTAATTTATGAAAGCGAAAGTGAAATGGATACTGCCTGGGAAAAGTTGCTTGAAGGAGGAATGGTCTTAATGCCATACGACAAATATGAATGGAGTGAAAAATACGGCTGGCTTCAGGATAAGTTTGGAGTTAGCTGGCAATTAACGCTTGGAAAGTTAAAAGATGTTGGGCAAAAATTCACACCGTCTTTAATGTTTACAGGTCAACAAGCAGGTAAAGCAGAGAAAGTCATTGAATACTATACTTCCTTATTTGAGGATTCTTCAGTAGTTGCAATTAACAGGTACACAGCTGAAGATCCTGACACGGAAGGAACCATTAAACATGCGCAGTTCAAACTCAAGAACCAGGTATTTATGTGCATGGATAGTTCACTATCTCACAATTTTGGATTTAACGAAGCAGTTTCGCTGGTTGTGGAATGCGATACTCAAAACGAGATTGATTATTTCTGGGAAAAACTTTCTGCTGTTTCCGAAGCAGAACAATGCGGCTGGTTAAAAGATCAGTTTGGTGTTTCATGGCAAATAGTTCCTTCCGTTTTGAAGAAATTAATGAGTGATCCGGCTCGTTCAGAACGGGTAGTTCAGGCTTTTATGAAAATGAAAAAGTTTGATATTGAGGCGTTGGAAAATACTTGAAAATAACTAATTAGCAATATTAAATAAATAGATGAGCAAGTTATTTAAAACGTTTATCCGTTTAAATACCAGTTTCGATGACTCTCCCTCACTCCCTCTCTATGCATAGAGAGGGACGATTGTGTCACGATAATTATCGGGATCGCAATCAGGGTGAGTCGATAAAATAGAACATATAAAAACCTCGGAAAATTAATCTTTAGAACAGTTTTTAAACCAGTATGAATAGAATTACTAATATTTGAATTAATTAGTTTTGAATGATAATAGATATGTCTTTCCGGGAAATTCCTTTACAATAACAATCAAATTCGATAAAAATTGGAATAAATTGCAGAAGAGTTTACTTTTATTCTGAAATCAAAATCCTAAATATTTATCGCTCATGCGAACAAAAGGAAATGAATTAAAAAAAGCGCAGGTCATTGTAAGGAATATTCTTAACAGAAAAAAGGTTAATCCGTTAAAACCTGTCTTTACCGGAATTAAGTATGTTGAAAAACCAAGTCTTCAATTGTATGAATATAATAAGGAAAACATAAATGTTAATTCAGATTATGATGTTTCCAATTTTAATGGATTCCCTGAAGATGAACTTCAGCACTGGTTGAATATTCATGGCATACACGATATTGATATCGTAAATGCAATTTGTGACAAACTTAATATTCACAACCTGGTCGTTCAGGATATACTTGATATTGATCAAAGGCCAAAATTCCAGGAATTTGAAGATTATTGTTTTTTTACATTAAAGTCAATTCTTCCAACAGAAAAAAAGGAAGTTCAATCGGAACAATTGAGTTTTATACTTGGAAAAAATTACCTGGTATCCTTCCAGGAAAAGAAAGGAGATTATTTCGAACATGTTAGGCAAAGAATTCGTGAAAATATTGGAATAGTAAATCAACGTACTTCTGATTACCTGTTATTTTTACTGCTTGAATCCATCCTCGATAATTATTTTAAAACCCTTGATAATATAGAGCTGCAAGTAGATGAATTTGGAATTATTGATATAAACAGCGATCCTTCACCTGACATACTGAAATCGATTGAATTACACAAGCGGGAGATTCATCAAATCAAAAAAACCATCAACCCGATAAAAGAGTTTATTACCAGAATTGAACGGGAAAAGTTTTCACTTATTCAGAAAAAACATTTGAAATATTTTCTGGAATTGAAAGATTTATGTTTGACTTTGCTCGACGATTGTGATAAAATCGACGTTCGTCTTGAAAGTAGCATTAACCTGTTTTTCTCCATCCAGGGACACCGCATGAATCAGGTTATGAAAACACTAACCATAGTAGCCACGATTTTTATTCCACTTACATTTGTTGCCGGGGTGTACGGAATGAACTTTACAAATATGCCGGAATTAAACTGGAAATGGGGATATTTTGCCGTATTGGGAATTATGCTGGCAGTGTTCCTGTTTATGTTATATTATTTCAGAAAAAAGAAGTGGTTCTGATCTTCCTTTAATTATTGGTAATAGAATAATTTCTAATTTGATAGGCAACATAATCCACCAAAAACATATTCAGACAATTTAATAATCGGTAACTACATCTTATTCAAGTATTTTTGCACCTATAAAATTCCAACTAATTTTAATATGAATTATACTTTTTTCGTAACTTGTATCAAAAACCAGTAATGAAAAAACGCATCCGAATTTTGCTTAATTTAATAAAATTCGGATTATATTTTTTTATTCTTCTTGTTTTTTCGTGTGAATTTCCCGCTACCAAATTTGATGACATTGAAAGTGTAAATATTTATCTGGCAAAAGATATTTCAGAACCTCCCCCACCTGATTCATCCATTCTTGTAGTTACCTGGAATATTCGCTTTGGAATTGGCAGATTACCATGGTTTGGAGATGCCTGTGGAGAAAATTCAATTTTCACTCACGATGAAATTACAACCCGACTTGACTCCATAGTTAAAGCAATAAATAAAATGAATCCTGACATTTTACTTCTTCAGGAATGTGACATCAACTCTAAACGATCAGCTTATATTAATCAATTTCAGTACATTATGGATCGAACCAACTTTAATTATGCCACTTACGGATATCAATGGAAAGCCCAGTTTATCCCCAGTGACGGGTTGGGCAGACTGGAGGAATCAAACGCTATTTTTTCGCGATGGCCAATCACCGAAGCGAGTCGTATCCAGCTTGATTTACGCAGCGATCAGATATCAATCGAAAGATATTTTTACGAACGATGTTGTATGGTAACCGCAATAATTGAAATTCCAGGATTTCAACAATTGAATGTGGTCAATATTCATGCATCGGCATTTTCTACCGATGATACAAAACATAAACATTTAAAGGCATTTAAAGATGAACTTGACCGTATTGATAACCTGGGATTTGAATTTGTTGCAGGCGGAGATTTAAATACACTTCCTCCGGGCAGTGACTCTCTTGATTATTGCATTGAAGATGCTTGTCCGGAAGAATCTTTTCATCATGAAGGTGATGACCCTTTTCATAAAGACGGTAGTAATTACGAACCTGAACAAACGTGGATGCTGCCCTTGTATAATACTTATGAAAGTGCAGTTCCGTTGCAACAATACCTGTTAAATCAGGATAAATATTTTACACATACAACAAGGCCCGAGCATTTTTGGGATCGAAAATTGGACTATCTTTTTACTAATTCAACCTGGATTGAAAATTCTGAACAAACGTACCAGGAGTTTTTATTTCATTCTGACCATGCTCCTATTAGCGCCAAAGTAATTTTAAGAAAAGAGTAGAAAATTATATGATTTGGAAAGCGGGAAAAATATTAATTCTGATTCTTTTTTTGATTAGCCACACAATTTATTTGGCGGGGCAAACGAAGAATTATTTTACTATTTCCAATGCCCAAACAATACAAAAAGGAAAATGGGAAAGTGGGTTAATTCAGCCTTTTCGAATAGGAATTTCAGAAAAAATAGAAATCTATTCTTCAATTCTGGCAATGCCGTTAATTCCAAATGTTGGGTTAAAGAAGAATTGGATTGATAGTGGTGATCATTTGATTTCTTCGATGCATTCTCTCTCAGTTCCATCGCCATTTTTGAATATTTCGAGTGCCAGCGGTGTGGGTGGCTTAATTCCCCCGGAATTTGATTTTCCATTTATTCTTTCAGTTTCAAACTCCATTTTAATTAGCAAAAAAGTATTTCAGGAACAGATGCTTACATTCAGAACAGATTTTGTATTTGCTGTTCGAGGTGGAACAATTAATCCTTATATCCACCATCGATTTACCGGTGTTTTATCCGCGAATGGCACATTATTATGATGGAACATATTTCGGACCGGAAATTAATATTTCAGGTCCGCTACTAAAGAAAATTTATTACGAACAAGCAACCCGGATATTCTTAATTACAAGGGAGAAAAACAATTTCTTTTGGGAAAATAACGGTTTTCTGATATTTGGTCTTGGTAAAAACTGCTTTTTAAAAACGGGTTATATTTTATCCTATGGAGAATATCCTTACGGAAATCAGTGGCAATTGTGGCCGGCTTTAGACTTTCTGTTTGGCAATATATTTTAAATATTAGAAAATAAACACCTTCACGCAACTAATATTACTGTACAACCATCTGTTTATAAAACTATACCGATGAAAACAACAATAATATTTCTTCAATTATTTTTTGTCGCACTTATTTTGTGTAATTGTGAACAGGACAAAACTGTTAACGAACAAAATCCTTTCGACATTACATTAAAAAATACTGAAGATTACACCTACGATTTCCAGATTTCGGGCGATGAAGAAGGAGCTACAATTATTACACAGGCAGAACATGCAGAAATAAGTGAACTTATTCGGGGTGAATCTACAAACTGGAGTGTAGTTTATCATTACAAACCTTTATCCGGGTATAGCGGCGATGATTCAGTAAAAATAGAAACATGTACCGGCGGTGACGGAACCAATTGCGGTGAAACCAGGCAGATCACCATCTATTTTACAATTACAAAATAGAAAATCTTCTTATTTCAATTTTATACTGTGGGTTTTATGTTCTGATTGAAATGAAAAATATTATCAGGATCATATTTGTTTTTAATGTTGACTAATTTTTCATAGTTCTTGCCATATACTGATTTAACTCTATCACCTTCTTCTTCTGTCATGAAATTCACATACGCTCCTGCCGAGGCATATGGTTTAGATGCCGAAAAGAAATCACGAGCCCATGAAATACATTTTTCATCATCTTTAGCATCATCCCATCTCCCATGAACATTTAATACAAATTTTGCATCACGATTAGTATATGCTGTCGCATCAGATGGAATACGATTTACCAAACCTAAAATTTGAGCCAGAAAAATTTCGCAATGTTGTGTTGGCAATTTTCCGGCATATTCAACCATCACATCCAGCGCATCATCGCTAATCTCAATAAAATTGTGAGATTTCCAGTAATTCCTGAAACCTGGCTCTAACAGCGGATCGAAGGCTTTTTGCCAGTCTACATAAGGCATTCCTCCAATGAATTCTCCGTAGGGATCTCCAAAATTACGTAACGGACTAATTATTTTTTCCCCTTCTTCAATTTCTCCTGCATAGCAGATTGCAAAAACAACAACTTTTTTACCATGTACATTCTCAGGAAGAAATGGTAGTGGCGGAGCATGACGCAATACAATCCAGATATTTAGTTCTTCGGGTGCTGTTTTAGCGAATTCAAGAAACTGAGACAATACTTTTTTGGCTTGTTCATAAGGAAAAACCAGTAATCCTGCTAAAACTTCAGGACCAACCGGATGCAACTTAAATTCGAATTGGGTAACCACACCAAAATTACCCCCACCACCACGCACAGCCCAGAATAGGTCAGAATTTTCATTTTCACTTGCTTTTATTTCTTCACCTTTAGCAGTCACAACATCAACCGAAATCAGGTTGTCTATTGCCAATCCATATTTTCGTGTTAACCATCCCATACCACCGCCTAAGGTTAAACCGGAAATTCCGGTTATTGAATTTATACCAACTGGTGTAGCCAGACCATGTTTTTGTGTTGCTTCATCAAATTCTCCCAAAGTAGCTCCGGGCTTGACAAAAGCACGCTTGCGCTCCACATCAATTTTTACGCCCTTCATTGTTGAAAGATCTAAAAGAATTCCATCTTCGCATAATGAATTTCCTGCAATATTGTGTCCTGCACCACGAACTGAAAATTCCATATCATTCGATCTCGCAAACTTTATAGTTTCAGCTACATCATCAGCATTTGCACATTGTACGATGGCAGAGGGTTTTCGATCAATCATTGCATTCCAGATTTTACGAATTTCATCATAATTTGAATCACCGGGTTGAATCACATTTCCTTCCAGTGCATTTTCTAGTTCTTTTAACGTTTTATTATTCATAATAAAAGATTTAAATTATATATATTTATTACTATTGCTTTCAAAAGAATAATTTAAAACTTGCTAAACTGAGAATAAAATCGGCTTATAAAGAAGGGTTTTTTTTGACTGCAATTTGATTTACAAATTGCCACATGGATTTCAAATTACACAAATCAATATCTTTACATGATCTGATTAAAAAGGTGTCTTTTCTACAACCTCACCAAACCAAACTTTAAGTTTTCCCTTTACACCTGCATTTTGCATTACATTTTTCAATTCTTCAGAATTAAATAAGTTATTAGCTGTGTCAAAATTCTCAAAATCGTCTGTTACAATTACTAGTTTTGGATTGTTTGGCTGTTGTAACACACTTGCCCCAATTACACCATTTTCTTTTTTTATTTGTGAATACTTATCATAAATTTTTTTAAGAATCATAATTTTCCGCATTATGCTTACAAATGTTGTAACTATAATAATCCCTCCTTTTTAATTACTTATACCACATTATGAATGTTTTAACAAGTTATGACATATTAATATAAATTACAAGATATTAAGGTATTTATATGTCTAATATTTATTAATTCATTGAATTAAATCCATTTATTTCAAATTTTGGGAATAGAATTATTGATACTAATACACATATTTTGGAATTATCGTCGTTCTGGATTTTTTTTAATTAATTTGTTTTTATTTTAAAAACTAATAACACAAGTTTTAATGAATCCAGCTTCGATAAGTGAACTTAAAAATGAACTTAAAACACTCACTCCCAAACAGCTGCAGGAAGTTTGCATTCGGCTAGTCAAATACAAAAAAGAAAACAAGGAGTTGTTGCATTACCTATTATTTGAAGCCGGGAACCAACAGATCTTTATCGATAGTGTAAAAGCCGAAATCGACGATCAGTTTAAAAACCTGAACCGGAGTAGTTTTTACCTGGCAAAGAAAACGGTTCGGAAAGTACTTAAAACCACCAATAAATACATTAAATTCTCAGGAGTCAGAGAAACTGAAATAGAACTGCGTATTTATTTTTGTTTAAAACTTAGAAAATCGGGGTTACGATTGAGTTCCAGCCGTGTTTTGCTTAACCTTTATCAAAATCAGGTTAAAAGAATAAGATCAGTACTTGCCATGTTGCATGAGGATTTGCAGTATGATTATGAAGCAACCATTAATCTATTATAGTCCCGAAAATGTATTTATATTCCTATCATAACAATCTAACATGTTTCGAGAATATTTTGACAGATATTTCATTTTGTAAAGTTATAGTTACAAAATTTTCACCATAAATAAATATATCTCACTAAATCGAATAAAAATGTCGTCAAACCTTAATTTTGAAACGGTGTTTTCATCATCGAAAAAATAGAATACAAATGAAGTTCATTCAGCCCGAAACTAATTTTTAGAATCGCTGTTATCAAAATAACTTGAAATTTAAAATAGTACAAAATGAGGTTAATTGCAGCAAAAGTAGCAGGAACCTGTCTTTTACTTTTATTCGCACTTGGAGTAATTGCTCAGCCCGACAAAAAATATGATCAGCACGTGGCTTTCGATCCGTTATTTTTGTCGCATTCCGCATCACCGTTCAGAAGTGCCAACGGTGCACCATCAATTAATTACTGGCAAAACCGGGCCGATTATTCCATCTACATCTTCACTTGACACCGTTCAAAACCTGATTAGCGGGATCATGCAAAATAAAATATACAAATAATAGCCCTGATGTACTTTCCTATTTATGGCTGCAACTCGACCAAAATCTTTTTAAAAAAGGCTCAATCGGTTCATACTCACAGGGAGCAGCCGATGCCGGAGGTTACAAAATAAACTCAGTTCAACTGAATGAAAACGGTAAAACCACCGATGCTGATTATATTATTAGCGACACGCGGATGCAAATCACGGCTACGTCAACCTGTAAAACCACAGGGAGGAAAGATTTCAATTCAAATAGACTATAATTTCAATATTACCAGAAAGCAATTCCGATTAGGGGTGATGAACACTTCAAAAGGATCGGTGTACGATGTAGCGCAATGGTATCCGCGCATGTGTGTTTATGATGATATTCACGGATGGGATGACCTGCCTTACCAGGGAAACGGGGAATTTTACTGTGAATACGGAAATTTTGATTATGCAATTACTGTTCCTTATGATATGATTGTGGCTGGTTCGGGCAAATTGCAAAATCCGGAAGAAGTATTGACAAAAAAACAAATAGAGCGATTGGAAAAAGCAGAGTAAGAGTGACAAAACGGTTTATATTATTAAACCTAATGAAGTCGGAAAACCGGAATCGCGACCGGTAAAAAGCGGCTTTTTAACCTGGCATTTCACCATGGAAAATTCACGCGATGTGGCATGGGCAGCGTCAAAAGCTTTTATTTGGGATGCCGCCAGAATAAATCTTCCTGAAGAAAAGAAAGCATTGGCGATGTCGTTTTATCCTACTGAAAGTATGGGAGAAAATGCCTGGGACCGTTCAACGGAATACCTGAAACACAGCGTTGAAAACTTTTCAGAGAAATGGCTTCCCTACCCTTATCCGGTAGCTGTGAATGTTGGTGGACCAACCGGTGGAATGGAATATCCCGGCCTGGTATTTTGCAGTTCAAGAATAAACACTGCCAAAGTACTTATATTTTGTTACTGCCCACGAAATTGGCCATAACTGGTTTCCAATGGTTGTAGGTTCCAACGAACGCCGAAATGCCTTTATGGACGAAGGGTTTAATACATTTATCGATATTTATGCCGAGGACGATTTCAACAAGGGTGAATTCGCTCCAAAACGCGACGGAGAATATGATCCAAAAGGTGAAAACCCTGCCCGCGATATCGTTTCGTACATGACAAAACCTGAAGCTGAAAGAATTTTGACACATGCCGATGTAATGCAACGAAATGCTGTTCATACATTAGCCTATTACAAAACTGCTCTCGGACTGGTTCTTTTACGTGAATATATACTCGACCACGATCGTTTTGATTATGCTTTCCGGACTTATATTCAACGATGGGCGTTTAAACATCCCTCACCGGAAGATTTTTTCAGAACAATGAACGATGCCACCGGCGAAGAGATGAACTGGTTCTGGAACGAATGGTTTTATCAGACCTGGACACTTGATCAGGCAGTAAAAGGAGTCAAATATCCCGACAATGATCCGTCAAAAGGCGCATTAATTACCATAGAAAACAACAACCAGATGGTTATGCCCGTAGTAGTAAGAATAGAAGAAAAAAGCGGAAAAACAGCGCAAATTAAATTGCCTGTGGAAATCTGGCAGCACGGAGGAACATATACGCTTAAATATGATTCATCGACACCAATTAGTTCCGTTATTATAGATCCTGATAAACAGCTCCCTGATATAAATGCGGAAAATAATACCTGGACAGCTAAATAAAATATCAGGAAATCTGTCGTAATTTTGCATCAAAATAAACACAGAAAAAAATGAGCGACGAAAAGATTATATTTTCCATGTACAAGGTAAGCAAGACTTACCCACCGAATAAAACGGTGATCAAAGATATTTCCCTTTCTTTTTTCCTGGGAGCCAAAATCGGAATCATCGGGCTGAACGGATCAGGAAAATCAACGCTGCTGCGAATTATTGCAGGTCAGGATAAATCGTTTAACGGCGAACTTGTTTTTGCACCTGGTTATTCGGTTGGCTTGCTGGAGCAGGAACCGCACCTCGACGAAACAAAAACAGTAAAAGAAGTTGTTCAGGAAGGCGTTCAGGAAACGGTGGATGTATTAAAAACTTACGAAGATATTAACCTGAAATTTGGCTTACCCGAAGTTTATGAAAATCCGGATGAAATGGATCGGCTAATGGCAGAACAAGCCAAACTTCAGGAAAAAATTGACCAGCTGGATGCATGGAATCTCGACAGTAAACTTGAACGTGCCATGGATGCACTTCAGTGCCCGCCCGATGATCAGCCGGTAAGTGAACTTTCGGGTGGCGAACGTCGCCGGATTGCACTTTGTCGATTATTGCTTCGCGAGCCGGACGTGCTACTTTTAGATGAACCAACAAACCATCTGGATGCAGAAAGTATTCAGTGGCTTGAAATGCATTTGGCTCAGTATAAAGGAACGGTAATTTGCATCACCCACGACCGCTATTTTTTGGATAATGTTGCCGGTTGGATCCTTGAACTTGACCGCGGACAGGGAATTCCATGGAAAGGAAATTATACTTCCTGGCTGGAACAAAAAGCCAAACGTTTGGAGATGGAAGAAAAATCTTATTCCAAACGAAGAAAAACGTTGGAACGAGAATTGGAATGGGTTCGGATGGCTCCAAAAGCCCGGCATGCAAAAGCAAAGGCAAGACTTGGCGCCTACGATAAAATGCTAAATGAAGATGTAAAACAGAAAGAAGAAAGGCTTGAAATATTTATTCCAAATGGCCCACGTTTAGGTGATAAAGTAATTGAAATGGAAAATGTTTCAAAAGGATATGGTGAGCGAATTCTTTTTGAAAAGTTATCATTCCAACTTCCACCTGCAGGAATCATCGGTGTTATTGGTCCGAATGGTGCTGGAAAAACGACTTTGTTCAAGTTGATAATGAAACAACTGGAAGCTGATTCAGGAAACATTACAATTGGCGACACAGTAAAAATCAGTTATGTGGATCAAACGCATGAAGCCATCGATCCAAATAAATCGGTTTTTGAAGTTATTTCCGGCGGAACCGAAACCATAATGCTGGGGAATAAGATGGTCAATTCCCGCGCTTATGTTGGAAGATTCAATTTCACGGGTGCCGACCAGGAAAAGAAATGCGGCGTTCTCTCCGGCGGTGAACGGAACCGGCTTCATTTAGCCTTGGCTTTAAAAGCGGAAGGAAACGTTTTACTGCTTGATGAGCCTACCAACGATATTGACGTAAATACTTTGCGCGCCCTTGAAGAAGGTCTGGATAATTTTGCCGGGTGCGCTGTTGTTATTTCACATGACCGCTGGTTTTTAGACCGAATTGCAACACATATTCTTGCTTTTGAAGGTAATTCTGAAGTTTACTTTTTTGAAGGCTCATTCTCAGAATATGAAGAAAACCGCAAAAAACGACTGGGCGATGCCCTGCCGAAAAGAGTGAAATACAAAAAACTGCAAGAGTAATCTGACAAGGGTGCTCCGGTTTCCAAACCGGAGCTTTTTCAAAAAGTATTTCAAGCCTTAGGTGCTGCCGATTCCAATCGGCAGTTTTCAAATCGGTTTGGGACCCGCTTCACCTGGACCAGAGTCCGTGCCATTCGTCCCTTTCTTTAACGAACCCGGTATTTACAGGATTATTTAAAGTATATTCAATCGCATAATACAAATGATTTTCATCGCGAATAGTAGTTTCAAAGCTTTCTTTTTGCCACAATGCTCCGTTCCTGCATTCAATTTTGTTGATCTGTGTTGATGTAAAACGTTTTACCGAATAAAGTATATCCTCCAGATAAACCGGATTTCCTTCTAAATCTTTTTCAAGCAACTTTATAACCCAATGAACATGATTTGGCATAACACAAAAAGCATAATTTATTAGCTTTTTGTTTTCCCAGTATTTTAAAGCATTTCTGATGATGGTCGTGTTTTCCGGTTTCGAAATATCAACTGATGGATTTTTTTGTACATCCAAATAATCATTAAAGGCTTTAATGTATTTCTTACGAAGAGCATAGTATTTTTCTTTTAATTTTTTTAGCACAAGGTCGATTTCCGAGTCCTGCCGATTCCAATCGACAGGTTTTAAAAGCGGTTTGGAAACCGCTTTACCTGCTTCTCCTATTCTCGATTTTAAAATTTGTAGTTCTTCCGTATATCGCTTTAAAGCGTGCTTTGGAACAGCGTCTTTCAGACACCAGGTGACAAAATAAGCTTGTCCGGGTTGCTGAAAATGAGGAAGATTAAGCCTGTAATGTTCTTTGTGGGGCATAGAGTTTTTAATTGTAGATTCAAAAAACAGGGCGGTTTGCATTGTATTTCTGCATCGGAATGGAATCCGATGTACCCGGGTACTGTCGATTCCAATCGGCAGTTTTCAATCGTATTATCCTTTTATAATCCGTTCAATTCGTGCATCCAGTTCCTTCTGATCATTTGTAAAACTGGCAAGTCCGGCAAGGTTTAAAAGTGTATCGATAGCAAGTTCTCCTTTTTCAATGCGATCAGCCCAACGTTGGTGATTTGGTATCTTACCATCATCAGAAATAAACTTTAAATCATTGTCACTTAGTTTTGGAAACATATCAGCGCAACCTGCTGCATGTACTTTTGTTATTAGTTCATCGCCGGTTTCAGGACAATTTTCGCCAAGACTTTTTGCCAGTGCCAATTCTTTTTCCGTAACGTCCCAGAGTTTTTCAGGAAAATATTTTGCTGCATTTTCATTCAGATCAACCGAATAAACTTCATTTAATTTTGATTCGAAGTTTCCATCCAGCTTTTGTCTTCCTTCTGCAGCTACTTTGGTTGGCATGGTAAAAACATTCACTCCGGCCAGTGCTTCAAGTTGATCATAACTTCTGAGGCTTGCTGCAATTAGTTTTGTAGGCTCTTCATTATTTTGGGTAAGTTTGGTCACCCAATTTTGTGTAGATATAACTGTTCGTTCACCTGCATTTGAGCCATCACCCAAGCCACTATCTTTAATATACGCCCCTACTCTGCCCAGAAAAACGTTCAAATAATTGGGCTTTGTAATTGCCGCCACCATTACATTTTGTCGTGCTGAAAATTCAAGAGTGAAATTGATCCTGACTCCTGCTTCCCTTAGTTTTCTGGCACCAATCAAACCCGTTGGAGTATAAGGAACTTTTACAATAAACTGTTCGGGACAAATTTCAAAGAATCGATTCCCATAACTTAAAATTGCTTTAAGGTCATGGGCAGTATTTGTATGCAACTCCACGCTTACAAATCCGCCAAATTTATGCGCCAACCGTAGTCCATGACGGGCATTCAGGATAAATGCAATTTCAACGATTTGTTCTTTCAAGGGCAAAAAGCTCACAATTTCTTTCGCTTCCGCAATAAAAGAATCATAAATACCCTTTTGTATTTCCTTGTTTAAAAGCGTGTTATTTGTCGTCAAAGCAGTCATTTCAGAAGTCCATATTTTTTCTGCCTCCTCCATGTCTCCGGTATCGAGCCACAATTCAGTACCGGCGTTTCTTAGTCCATGCCAGAACAGGTCTGGTTTTGCAACTATTTTTTCCTCGTTAACATCTCTTAATATAAATTCCTTTATTTTTTCTTTTTGCGTAGAGTCCATTTCAATAATTTTTTAGTTTCATATAAGATAACAAAAAACAAACAAAAAAGCCGACTCATTTTGATGAACCGGCTTTCTCTTAAATATTATTAACGCTTACAAAACGGCATTGCATGCATCCAGTAATTTCTGTGCATTTGCATTTGTAGCATCAAGCGCTTTTGCTTTTTCCAAAACTTCTACTGCAGCCTTAAATTCTACTTTAGCTTTATCCAACGCAGAAGTATAAGCTGCATCGTTTGTTTTTAAAGAGCCTGCTTTAACTTTATCGTTGGCGGCTGAAACAATTGCTGCACCTTTTTTATACAAATCATTTCCTTCTGAAACATACACGTTTGCCAAAGCTGATATAATTTTTTTATTCGTGGGGAATTTTTCCACGCCTTCTTTCAACGTAGCTTTATATTCATCATCCTTATTCAGCTTTTTCAGAATAACAGCTTTGTAGTATGTAGCAGTTGCTCCTTTGTATCCGTTTTCTGCTGATTTACCAAAAAGTTCAGCAGCTTTTTCCAGCATATTTCCTTTGTATGCTGCAATAGCTGCATTGAAAGTCATCGATTCCTTGTCCTTGTCAACATCTGAAGTTTCAATGGCCTTTTCGAAATTAGCCACTGCATTTTTATAATCTTTTTTGTCGTTGTAGGCCAGCGCTTTGTACTCATAACTTTTTGCAACATTGATTCCGTCAGCAATCGCTTTGTCGAAGTATTTTACTGCACCTTCAAGGTTTTCAGCTTTATAGGCAGCAAAACCAATGTTAAAATTAATTGATTTATCAACCTGAACGTCACCTAAATTACTCATAGCCTCATCGTACAATTTATAGGCTTTCGCATAATCCTGTGCTTTTAAGGCCTCCTGGGCCTGATTAATTTTATCGGCAGCATTCTGGGCAAATGTAAAAACCGTAAAAAAAACTGCTACAACCAACAATAGTACTTTTTTCATCTTTAAACTTTCTTTAATTAAACGAATTTTGATTTTATTTTTAACGTATCTATTTATAAGGCTTCAAAAATAATAATTATGAATTAAAATCCTAATTTAATTACAACATTAAAATTCTGATTGACACGAAGTTAAAAAACACAATATTATGTAAACAACTTACAGTATCAATTTCTACCTCAATAAATTACTAAGGATTAAACGTTTCTGGATTCCAAAAGTTCAAAATAGAATTTATAAGTTGAATGTGATTTTTTGCCTCTTCATTATCCGGTTCTAATTGCAGTACTTTTTGAAAGGTATTGATTGCTTGCCCCCACTTCTGGAATTTCTGTTCCAGTAATCCCTGAACCATAAGATACAGAACTGAATTCTCTGGTTCAATCTCCTGAAACAGATCTTTTGCTCTTATTGCATCTTCACTTTCCAGCAGTCTTTTTATCTTCAAAAGTTTTTTATTTTCTGTCATCTGCTCTTTTCTTTAAAAGTTCTGAGAACTCAAGTACTTTGCTGGACAGCAGTTCTTTTGTATTTTCCATTGCCTCCATTTTTGTTACCTGACCGTCAACCAGGGCAAAAACAGCCTCAAACGGATTTGATGATATTTTTTCTGCTATTCCTGAAAAGGCATAAACGGGCTTATTAAATTTCCTGGCCACCTGCGCAACAACAAAAGGCGCTTTAAGGCTGTTGGTTTGATCATCGATCTTTCCTTCTCCGGTAATAACAATATCCGCCCATATAACATTTTGGTCAAAATTTAACTGATCGAGAACAAATGAGGCTCCCTCCATTATTGATGCGTTGAAAAAAGCCAGCAAAGGCAATGCAATTCCACCTGCAGCACCTGCTCCTTTTACTTCAGCCAAATCTTTACCGGTTTCTTTGAAAAGAAAATTGCTCCAGATTTTCAATCCATATTCCAGCATTTTTACTGTTTCGGGAGTTGCTCCTTTTTGCGGGCCAAAAACAGCCGCAGCGCCATTTTCTCCCAACAATGGATTATCTACATCGCAAATAATTTTGAATGAAACATTCGGTTGAAAATTCGCTGTTTGGATTCGGCTAATTTTTTCAAGGTTACCCCCGTTACCCTTCAATATTTCTCCATCTTTATCAATAAACCGGAAACCAAATGCTTCAAGCATCCCCATTCCGCCATCAACCGTTGCGCTTCCTCCAATGGCCAGCCAAATCTCATTACAACCTTTGCCAATCGCATCCAAAATCAGCTGACCAGTTCCAAAACTTGTAGCCTTCAATGGATTTAGCATTTCAGACCTTACCTGTTTCATTCCCGATGCTTCTGCCATTTCAATGATGGCCTTTTTATCCGAAACCCAGTAAGTGGCATTTACCGGTTCACCCAAAGGGCCGGTAACAATCAAGTTAACAGTGTGAGCACCAACAGCCTGCCTGAGAATTTCGCCTGTAAAATCGCCACCGTCAGCAACAGGAACTTTACGAACAGTGCATTCCAGCCCGGAAGACAGCAAAGCTTTTTCCACCGTTTCGGCAAAATCAAAGGCATTTAAACTGCCTTTCATGGAATTAGGTGCAACCAGAATATTCATTTTTCTCCACGGGTTACGGAAATCACCCCTTTTACTTTCTGCAATTTGTGAATGATAAATTCCAGGTGATCCAGATTATAAACCAGTATTTTCAATACGCCTTCAAATTTTCCCTTATCTGATTCAATATTGACAGAACGCATTTGTGTACCAATATCTTTGGCAATTACGTGGGTTATATCATTTAAAATTCCTGTTTCATCCATACCGGAAATATGCAGGGTAGTCAAAAAAGAACTTCGTGTAGAAGTATCGCGCCATTTTGCTTTTATAATACGATAAGGAAAACGTTCCTTCATCTGTTTGGCATTCGGACAGTTATTCCGGTGTATTTTAATTCCTTCCTTTATGGTTACGAAGCCATAAATGGAATCGCCAAAAACAGGATTACAACAACGTGCCAGTGTGTAGTTTACATTTTTCAGATTATTGTCAATTACAAGAAAATCGTCAGCACCTTCAAACGTTAAGTCTTTTACATCTTTTTGAGGAAGTATCTCTTCAACCTTGGTTTTTGTATTGATATCTTCCTTTTCTGTAAAAATGGACTTAACATCCAGCGGGTCGATTTTCCCAACTGCTACTTCATAGTAGAAATCAACAGCCAGTTTTAAACCATACTTTTTCAGCATTTTCCTGATAGCTTCATCATTCAGGTCAAGCTTCCAGTTTTTAAATTTTCGAAGCAATATTTCTCTTCCCTGTGCTGCCAGGTTATTACGTTCCTCGTTCAGGCTGGCTTTTACACGATTCTTCGCTTTCGATGTTACCAGGAATTCCAGCCAGTCCAGTTTTGGTTTTTGGTTACCCGCCGTATCAATTTCAATTTGATCGCCGTTTTTTAGCTTATGTTTCAGGGTAACTTTTTTCCCGTTAACTTTACCTCCAACGCAAGTGTCGCCCAGTTTGGAATGAATTTCATACGCAAAATCCAACATGGTAGCTCCCTGCGGAAGTTTTTTCAAATCACCTTTCGGAGTAAAAACAAAAACTTCATCGTTATAAATATCGGTTCTGAAGTGATCGATAAAATCAACGACATTCAACTCCTGGTTTTCGAGAATATTTCTTATCTCAACCAGCCAATTATCATAACCTGCCTGTTCTCTTCCCCCTTTATATTTCCAGTGCGCTGCCAGACCTTTCTCGGCCACTTCATCCATCCTTTTGGTTCTGATCTGTATTTCAACCCATTTTCCCTGAGGCCCCAATACGGTTGTATGCAAAGATTCGTATCCGTTCGATTTGGGAATTGTGATCCAGTCGCGCAGCCGGTTCGGGTTGGTTTGATATTCTTCTGTAACAATAGAATAAGCTCCCCAACAGTCTGCCTTTTCATCTTCAGGCACCGATTCAAGAATAATGCGGATAGCGAACAGATCCATTACCTCATCAAATGATACATTCTTTTCATTCATTTTATTATAAATGGATGAGATGGATTTGGTCCGTGCTTTCATTGAAAACTCGAATCCGCGTTGTTTCAACTTTTTCTCCACGGGCTTTACAAACTCGGCTACAAAATTGGCTCGCTCTTTTTCGGTTTCTTTTAAGCGGTTAACCACATAATTATAAGCTTCGGGTTTTTCAAACTGAAGACAAAGATCGAGTAATTCTGAATTCACCGAATACAACCCCAGGCGGTGAGCCAAAGGTGCATATAAATAGGTAGTTTCGGTTACAAGTCTTTTCCGGCTTTCACTGTCGTATTTTTCAAGATTTCGTAAAACCTGTAACCTATCCGCAATTTTAATGATAATAACACGTACATCTCCGGCAAGTGCCAAAAGTAACTTTCGGTAATTTTCCGAATGGATATCAACCGTATCGGTACCCAGGGCATTTATTTTTGCCATTCCTTCCAAAATGGAATATATATGGGCGCCAAACTCCTTTTCTATTTCAGTTTGTGTAGCTTTTTCCGGCAGCCCGGCATACATCACGTTATGAAGTAACCCGGAAATAATCGAATCGGGGCCAAGACCAATTTCCTGTGCAATAATGGTTGCTACATCCAGCGAATGAATCATTATTACTTCTCCGGTATTAAACCTGTTCTCCCCAATCACATGATGGGCAAAATAAAATGCCTTTTCAATTTTTTCAACTTCCGGCGGCTCCCAAATGAACATGCAAATTTCTTTCAGGTGCTGGAAACGGGAGACTATTTGTTCTTTTATTTCCATTTCTTCAATAACAAAAAAGGCTGCTTAAAATAGCAGCCCTTGAAAATATTCTAAAAATAATTCTATTGTGCTGCCGTATCGTCAACAAATACACGCTGGCGCATTTCGCGGTCGAGCATGAAAATACCATTTCCTTGTCCATTAATCAACTTTAAAGTGTCCAAAATTTCCTGGACATTGGCTTCTTCTTCTACCTGCTCGTCAACAAACCACTTTAAGAAGCTTTGTGTTGCATGATCTTTTTCTTCAATAGCTACATCTACTAAATTATTAATTAAACTGGTTACGTGCTGTTCATGAGCAAGTGTTTTTTCGAAAGCGTCTATCACACCGTCAAATTCTGTCGGCATTTGTTCAATGGCTTTTAAAATAACTTTCCCGCTTCGCTCATTCACATAGCTAAAAAATTTGTTGGCATGTGTTAACTCTTCCTGGTATTGTATATACATCCAGTTGGCAAATCCGGGTAATCCTTTATCATAAAAATATGCCGACATAGAAAGATATAAAAGTGCTGAATATTGTTCTGCATTAATCTGGTCATTAATTGCATTTAACATTTTTTCCTTAAGCATGACTTTTGTTTTTAGTGTTTGCGTTAAAATTAAGAAAAAGGCAAGAGATTATAAAAGAGATTAACCGAAAATTGGACTATATTTCATAATCATTTTCAATTAGCAATTATTTTTGTCTATTTAATGCCTTAATTCAATTACACCTTCAAGCATTTCGTACAAAAAAACAATTATTCTTAACATGATTTTAATAAGGTTTTCAAGCAATTAACAAATAGTTTACAAATAGCTTTTAGAACAAGAATTAATTTTGTTCGAAATCTGTCGTACAGATAGTTTTCCCTATATTTGCGCCCTGAAAATTATTACCGATTTTTTTGATCCGGAAAACATGAAGAACATTAGATTTATTTCAGCCAAGGAAGCCGTAAAAGTTGTAAAATCGAACGATCGTGTACACCTTCACAGTGTTGCCGTAACTCCTCATCCTCTTATTAATGCTTTATGTGAAAGAGGACGAAACAAAGAGTTCCGAAACGTTCGTATTCAACACATTCATACCGAAGGGCCGGCACCGTATGCAGAGCCGGAATTTGAAGGAATTTTTCAGTTGGAATCATTTTTTGTTGGCGGAAATGTAAGAAAACAAACACAAGCAGGTTATGCCGATTATATCCCTGTATTTTTGCAGGAAACCCAGCGACTTATCCGGGAAGGCTATTTGAAAGTGAATGTTGCGATGATCCAGGTTTCTGTGCCGGATAAATTTGGCTATGCATCGCTGGGAACATCAGTTGATGCTACGCTGGCAGCAGTAGAAAAAGCCGATACAGTAATAGCAATTGTTAATCCAAACGTACCGCGTGCTTTTGGAGACGCAATGATTCATATTAACGATATTGATCTGTTTGTGGAAGATGACAGCCCGCTGATCGCAGCTGAACCCGGGTTAATTTCTGATACGGATCGAAAAATAGGGCGTTATGTTGCAGAACTTGTTGACGACGGAGCAACACTGCAAATGGGAATCGGGGCAATTCCAAATGCTGTTTTGACAATGCTGGGTAATCACAAAGACCTTGGTGTTCACTCCGAAATGTTTGCTGACGGTATCCTGCCATTGGTTGACAAGGGAGTTGTTAACGGAAAAAATAAATCGATTGACAAAGGACGTATGGTTGCTACATTCCTTATGGGATCGAAAAAACTGTACGATTTTATAGATAACAATCCAGGCGTGGCAATGCAGGATGTTAAATATACCAACCGCGTAAGTGTTATTGCTAAAAATCCAAAAGTTACTGCTATTAACTCCGCGTTACAGATCGATATTACCGGGCAGGTTTGTGCCGATTCAATCGGTACTAAATTTTATTCAGGTGTTGGTGGCCAAATTGACTTTTTAAGAGGTGCCTCGCTGAGTAAAGGAGGAAAACCAATTATTGCAATACCCTCTGTAACCAACAAAGGAATAAGTAAAATTGCGCCTATTTTAACTCCCGGAGCAGGAGTGGTCAGTACACGTGCAAATATTCACTGGCTGGTAACTGAATTTGGCGCAGTCAACCTGTATGGAAGAACGTTACAGGATCGCGCTAAGTTGATTATTTCGATTGCACATCCCGATCATCAGGAAGAACTCGATAAAGCTGCTTTCGACCGGTTTGGGCCACATTTTCATTTTATTTGGGACCAGGAATAAACAACGATACATAAGGCAGAAATTATTCTGCCTTTTTTTTGCACAAAATTCTGATTTTAATCAGTATCTATATTAACTATATCTGAAATTAACGAGCAATAACCAAGGTTTTTGAGATTTTAAACTTTTGAACATTTCTTATCCTTAAATTTACAGTGTTAAATTTCTGAAAATAAGTATATTGTATCAATTCCGAAATCGATTAAAATTTCAGAAAAAACAATGTTTTAGAACAGAAAAAAACAACACTTTTATATTAACCGTAACATGAATATTTCGCATATAGAGCACATTGGAATTGCAGTTGACAGTTTGGAAGATGCCATTCCTTATTACGAAAAAACACTTGGTATGAAATGTTATGCCATTGAAGAAGTCACAGATCAAAAAGTAAAAACAGCCTTTTTTAAGGTCGGGCAAACAAAAATTGAACTGCTTGAATCAACTGATCCTGAAGGACCAATTGGAAAATTTCTGGAGAAAAAAGGTCCCGGTGTCCATCACATTGCATTTGCTGTAGATGATGTAAACAGCTCACTAAAAGAATTAAATGAGAAAGGAGTGCAATTGATTGACAAAACTTCGCGCAAAGGTGCCGAAGGACTAAACATCGGTTTTCTCCATCCAAAATCAACCTTAGGAGTTTTAACCGAGATTTGCGGAAAATAAGAATTAAACAACCGATTTAATAACCTAATTTTATGAGTACCCAGGATAAAATCAAGAAATTGATTGACTTGCGGGCTGAAGCTAAACTTGGTGGTGGACTGAAACGTATTGAAGCCCAGCATCGTAAAGGCAAATTCACCGCCCGCGAAAGAATTGAGCTGCTGCTTGACGAAGGCAGTTTTGAAGAATTTGATATGTTTGTCACGCACCGTTGTACCAACTTTGGCCTCGAAAAAACAAAGTTTTTGGGCGACGGAGTGGTTACCGGCCACGGCACTATCGATGGTCGTGTTGTCTATGTTTACTCTCAGGATTTTACCATTTTTGGCGGTTCCCTTTCAGAAACTTTTGCACAGAAAATCTGCAAAGTGATGGACATGGCCATGAAAGCAGGAGCTCCGGTGATCGGCATTAACGATTCAGGCGGTGCACGCATCCAGGAAGGTGTGACTTCACTGGCAGGTTATGCCGAAATCTTTGAGCGCAATATTCTTGCGTCCGGTGTTATTCCGCAAATATCCGCCATTTTCGGCCCGTGTGCCGGCGGAGCTGTTTACTCCCCTGCCCTCACCGATTTTATTATGATGACTGAACAGAATTCCTACATGTTCGTTACCGGACCAAAAGTTGTAAAAACAGTTACGGGCGAAAATATTTCGGTGGAAGATCTGGGAGGTGGAAAAATTCATGCTTCCAAGTCGGGAGTTGCACAGTTCCTTGTGGAAAATGAACAAGAGGGACTACTGCTTATCCGGAAACTGATCAGTTATATTCCGCAAAATAACCTGGAAGATCCGGTGGTAACCGATTGCTCCGACCCTGTTGACAGGATGGATGATTATTTGAACGAGATTATTCCTGAAAACCCGAATCAGCCGTACGATATAAAAGATGTTATTCATACTATCGTCGATTATTCTGAGTTTCTGGAAATCCACCGTAATTATGCAAAAAACATTGTTGTCGGTTTTGCCAAATTCAATGGGCAGCCGGTAGGAATTGTAGCCAACCAGCCCAATTATCTTGCAGGAGTACTCGACATTGAAGCTTCAGTAAAAGCAGCACGTTTCGTCCGCTTCTGCGATTCATTTAATATTCCCATTGTCACTCTGGTTGATGTTCCTGGCTTTTTACCCGGCAGTCGTCAGGAATACGGCGGTATTATCATTCATGGGGCAAAGTTGATGTTTGCTTATGGTGAAGCTACAGTTCCAAAGATTACAATTACGCTGCGGAAATCGTATGGAGGAGCGCACGATGTAATGTCGAGTAAACAACTGCGCGGCGATTTGAATTATGCCTGGCCAACAGCAGAAATTGCAGTAATGGGAGCTTCGGGGGCAGTTGAAGTGTTGCACGGCAAAAGACTGGCGGAAATTGAAGACGCTGAGGAACGGGCACGCTTTATCGCGAACCATGAGGAAGAATATACCGAGAAATTTGCCAATCCTTACCAGGCGGCAGCGTACGGTTATATCGACGATATTATTGAACCACGAAATACCCGGTTCAGGATCATTCGCGGATTGCAAAATCTGGCTACTAAAAAACTGATAAATCCGCCAAAGAAACATTCCAACATTCCGCTTTAAAATCTGAAGATCATGAATATGTTATTTATGCTACTTTCCAGTTCTATTGAATTTGGAATAACAGTTACACTGGTTGGTTTTTTTATTGTGTTTTTTTCGTTAACGCTGCTGGTAACGGTTTTTCTGCGTTTACCAAAGCTGATCAATATGAATTTCAAAAAGCTTCTCTTTAATAAGCATGTTCAAAAAGAAGCCATTAAAGAAGATTTTGAAATTGAAGGAAATGTTACAGCTGCAATCAGCATGGCACTTCACATGTATTTTAATGAAATGCACGATGAAGAAAGCAATGTTGTAACCATTAAGAAAGTTAGAAAAGCTTATTCTCCCTGGAGTTCAAAGATTTACAGCGTTAACCAAAACTGGCCGCGACATTAACCTTCTCCAATTCAAAAACAACCGAAAACTCAAAAAAGATGAAAAATTATAGATTCACCATTAACGGGAACGATTACGAAGTTCATTTAAAAGATATTGAAGACAATATTGCAGAACTGGATGTGAACGGAACTGTTTATCATGTGGAGATCAAAAGCGAGGTAAAAGCCTCAAAAACTCCTAAACTGATTCGCAAACCGGTGGAAAACATGCCCGGCGAAGGTCAGATCAAAAAGAAAGAATCAACCGGCAAATACCAGGTGCTTGCGCCACTTCCGGGAACCATAACTAAAATAAATGTATCTGTTGGCGATATGGTCGTTGAAGGTCAAAACCTGCTGATGATGGAGGCTATGAAAATGGAAAATCAGGTACAAACCGGAAAGGCCGGAGAAGTTCTCTCTGTTAAGGTAAAGGTTGGAGATACTGTTTTACAGGACCACCTATTAGTAGAAATTGGATAACCGGAAAAACATGAAAAAAACAGTTTATTTAATTTTTCTGGTATTTCTGATTTTACCGGGGATAACAGCCGGAAAGAAAACCGACAATCTCTTTGACAGACTGACTTCCGGGAAATGGGTCAACCGAAGCGACGGCTATGTTCCAATAGCAACTTACAAGCCGGAAGAAGCAGATAAGGAAAATACTCCCGATACGCGGGAAAGATTTAAAACATTCGGATTCGAGGATGACTACACCTTTATTCTTGATTCAGCAAAACAACGTTACACAGGTCATTATTCGATTTCAGGAAACCAAATTGTTTTACAGTTTAACCCGGTAAAAATTACTCATCTTTATAAAAATACCGACCCAAATAATCAGGGCGGTTATATGACCAATGAAGAAACGGTAATTTTACCCGACCGTTTTTTATATATTGACAATAATGAACAATTAACCGGTGATGGTTCGTCGTACAAGCATTATAGTGGTGCAGTTTCAGGACTTTTTAACTTTTATGAATTTTCAGGGTTTGCAAATGTAACATGGGGACATATCATAATGATGATTGTAGGGTTTGTTTTTATTTTCCTTGCTATTAAATTCGATTTTGAACCCTTACTGCTTATCCCCATTGGTTTTGGAATTTTGATTGGAAACATCCCCATGTTTCAGGTTACCGATTTCAATTTAAAGTTAGGTATTTACGAGCCAGGTTCAGTCCTGAATATCCTGTATCAAGGTGTTGTGCAGGGTTGGTACCCACCACTTATATTTCTTGGAATTGGTGCTATGACAGACTTTTCATCGCTGATTTCAAACCCAAAGCTGATGTTACTTGGAGCTGCCGCACAAGTAGGAATCTTTCTTACTTTCTTAGGTGCGCTCTATTTGGGTTTTGCCCCACCCGAAGCCGGCGCCATTGGAATTATCGGGGGTGCCGATGGCCCGACTGCCATTTTTATTTCGTCGAAACTGGCCAACGGTTTAAATGTAATGGCTAATGGACAAACGGTAAAAAACCTGATTGGCCCAATTGCCATTGCAGCATATTCTTATATGGCTTTGGTTCCTGTGATCCAGCCACCGGTAATCCGGTTAATGACGACAAAAAAAGAACGCAGGATCAGGATGAGACCGCCCCGTGCAGTCTCAAAACTGGAGAAAATTCTTTTCCCGATAATAGGATTGATCCTTACGGCTTATATTGCTCCTTCGGCACTTCCGCTGCTGGGTATGCTTTTCTTTGGAAATCTGTTGAAAGAATCAGGAGTAACGAAACGATTGGCAAATACGGCAAGCAACACACTGATTGACATTGTTACTATTCTTCTTGGAATAACAGTTGGTGCATCTACACAGGCTGACGTTTTTCTAACACCTTCATCAATTAAAATATTTGCTTTGGGAGCAGCCTCGTTTGTTATTGCCACTGCAGGTGGTGTTGCCGGAGCAAAAATTATGAACTTATTTTTGAAAAAGGAAAATAAAATAAATCCGATGGTGGGAGCAGCCGGTGTTTCGGCAGTGCCTGACAGTGCCCGTGTTGTACAAACGCTGGGATTAAAGGAAGATCCCACAAACCACCTGCTCATGCATGCCATGGCTCCTAATGTTGCAGGAGTTATCGGTTCAGCAGTTGCTGCGGGTATTTTATTAAGTTTCTTAATGTAATTAGACAGCATATAATCTTGAAATAATGGATCCTGTTAAAAAAATAGGATCTTTTATTTCATGAAGATTTTTTTAATAAAAACTGATTAAGCACGGTTATTTTGTTGAACAATTGATTACAAATTATTGCCATGTAACCTTCTAAAATACAAATCTCAGCAGATTTAATCCTGTTGTGTTTTCTGAATCTTTTTATTACTTAAATTCCCGGAATAAACCAGTAAAGAATACTTTAAAACCAATGGTTCATGTGTAGATATGGAAATTCTTCTATTTCCAGGATAGACGGCATTTTGCATGCTGTTTTTTGCCCTTAAAATCCACGATTGCGGATACCCGGGGTTTTCAGGATTATCGCAGATAACTATTCCACCGTGTTTACCATCTTTAAGAATGCTTCCCGAAACATTAACATAACCGGGAGACTGAACAGCTTCGTTTTGTGGGGTCACTTTCCCATCAGGTCCGGTAAAGGAAACATCATCAGGTAAAACCATTCGCACGGAAAAACCACCGTAACCTTTCTCGTCTTCTGAACCACCTATTTCAAGGTTTTCCGCCAAAGCGAGCAACCGGATTTCAAAATCTATTTTTCGGTAACTCCCGGTCTGTGGATGAATTGTTATTATTGTATTTTCTTTCAGATACGGAATTTCTTTTCCCTCCTTTTTCCAAAGATTCGATTTCCAGAACACCTCTGTTTTTAATGCTGCAGAACCTGCTTTCTGGCTGTATTCTACTTCAGCGACCTTTTGATCAAAATTCTTGATTTCCCAACCGTCTCCAATTCGTTGTCCATCGATCCATATCTGATGCCACGCCCAGAAAATTCCGCGCTGATGTAAATGATCAACAGGAAAATCTTCGGTTAATATTGTACCGTCTTCCGCCCATAAAGGATGAATATAATTACATCGCTCGTATTTCCCATCCAGGCTTTTTGGTTCTGTTTGGTAAAAAAGTACATTTTGATTGTTTTCAGTAAACAACAATCCTCCGTCTGCTTTTTGCATCTTAACCTGTGCATTTCCGGCAAATGAAAGCAAAATCAGTGATATGATAATTATAGTCCGCCCCACCTTTTTAGTTTCGAAACATTTGTTGAACTCCCCAAAACAATAACCTGAAAGCAGAAATTAGCAACCAGATTGAAAGCGCGATAAGAATTACAATGTGTAGCTGACCGATAAGTTCGCTCCAATCAGTGTTGTATTTTGCTATGGAATAAACATTCAATGCAACCGCCACAATAAAACAGATTGCCAGAATGTACAACTCTCTTTTTAACCGCTTTCCTTTAATTATAATATCCTTCATTTTAATATTTTATCTGTTACGACTCTTTTTCCAGAATATATTCGGCGGGCCAGCTAATAACAGAATTAGTATCCATTGCCTGCAAACCAAGCAACGAAGCCACCGTTGCATGAAATCCTTCGCGAAGCAGATTTGGATAGGGCTTTCCGGCTTTTACCGCACGTGCATAACCAACCAGTTCCAGGTAAGTATCATTATTGTCGTATTTTGTAATGGTTTTGCCCCAGTCCTGCGAAATAATTTCCGGTAACCAGGTAGCTCCTCCAATAGGAATTACATCGAAAATACCCGACTGAATATTATCAAGCAGTTGCCTGATCCCGGGTGATTTGGGAGGATTTTCGCTAAAATACCGGTTTACTTCCGGCTCCAGTGTTCCCAGGTTTCCCATAATCTGTTCTTCCAAACCATAATGAGCATTGGCAATCATGGAATCGTAAATACATTTTGCCCCTCTCGGATAATCGTAAACCAAAGCTACATGATCATAAACTTCACGTCCGTCTTTCCAAAAACAAATGCTTCCTGAACCTCTGACCTGAGTAGGGATATCATCGATAAACCAGTTGGCTACCTGGATCTGGTGCGATGCCAGTTCTGTCATTAACCCGGCAGAATATTCGGAATAGAGCCGCCAGTTAATTTTCCGTTCCAGTTCCGGGCTGGGAACCGGTCGGCGCCAGTCGTTATTTCGGTGCCAATATGCACGCACTTGCGTAATTTGCCCGATTTCACCCATCCTCACTCTTATCAAGCGCATGCAGATAAATCGGATTAAATAACCGCTGGTGCCCGATCTGCAAAATTTTTCCTGTAGCTTTTGAAACATCGACCATTCGCTTGGCATCTTCGATTGTCCTTGCTACCGACTTTTCGCAAAATACATGCAGCCCTGCATTTAAACAATCGATGGTAATATGAGCATGTTCATGTAACGGCGTGGCTATCACTACCCCATCCAAATCACTCATTTCATCGATCATTCTTTTATGATGATAAAAAGCTTTCGCTGTTCCTCCGGTATATTGAATCGCCCGCTGGTAATGTGGATCATAATTATCGCAAACTGCGGCTATTTCCACATTTTCAATTTGCTGGAGATTTTTAAGCAACGCTGTTCCCCGGCTGCCAACACCAATAATCCCTAACCTAACCCGATCGGACGGTGCAATGTTTTTCCCATTCTCCTGTGCAAAAGCTTTCAACCATGGTATTGATGCCAGAAAAGCTGTTGATCCGGCAAATATTCCTACTTCTTTTAAAAATTCCCGCCTGCCCGTTTTTTTAAAATCCATATTTATCGACTTTCCAACTTTCGTTTTCAGGAAAGTTAAACAAGTTAAAGTAATGTTAGTTTGGTGTTTTGCTCTTTTTCTTCTGAAAATTCAACTTCAAGTATTTCAATATGCTTCATTTTTTCAATAAGCAAATTCCTGTCGTTTTCCGGTAAAATCAACAACGTGGTTGACAAAAACTCTCCAAGTGTAGCCGATTCAGAAAGGATTGAGATGATTTTGTCTGTCTCTACCGGATACCCGGTTGCCGGACTAACAATATGATTTCGTTTAATTGTATAACCATCGTCGGAACTGATCATTGTACCGGATGTTGTTACAGTTGCATTTTGAGTCATAAACACATGAAAATATTTTTCAGGTTCAAACGGATTTCTGATACCTAACGGCCATTTTTCACCATTGGGATGACTTCCCAGTGCCAGAATAGAACTCTCACCAAAGCTGATTATTCCATTTTTAACACCCTGCTTTTCCATTACAAGTCTTATCGAATCAATTGCAATTCCTTTACCAATAGCACCCAAATCAAATTCAATTCCATCATCAAGAAATTGTATTCGATGATTTTCAAAATCAAAAGCAACTTTATCAAACCCACTTATTTTCATGGCATTTTCAATCTCCTCGCTGGTCACTTCATTGAAAGCTTTGTTCTTCCACAATGAAATAACAGGCGCGGCAGTGATATCAAATGCACCGTTGCTCATTTGCCAGAAATCGTAACAAATGATCAAAACCTCCCACAACGTTGATTCTTTGACTGTTACCCATTTATTTTTTTCGGTGCAATTTAATTGGGAAACAGGTGATTCATAAATAAAACGGCTCATTAGAAATTCCAGATCTTCAATCTCCGTTTTTATGATTTGAAAAATACGTTCGGCCTGCTCATCTTCTATATCCGTAAGTACCACATCGCAACGTGTACCCATGGCAAAAAAAGAATCGGAAAATACATTTGCTTTTTGCATTTGAAATTAAGTTACAAACAAAATGCTGTCTTTTTGGTCAACTTAAAAATGTAACAAACAAAGAGTTAAAAAGTTAAAGAGTAAGTAAAAACATAAATTCCCGGGAAAATTATTGGTCAGAATACCATGGCGCTTATATTGGCAATTAAACTTCAAAGAATAATTATATCTACTGCTTTCCAATCCTGGTTATTCAGCATATTACCAATAATTATGGTTTTATTGTTACGATTACTCTTTTATAACTTGACAACTGAGGTTCTCCCTTATCAGTAACTTTCAAAATAAAATGTGCGGTTACTTCTTTATCTACCTTTGGAGCAATTACATATATCCCGTGGGTATTTTCCGCTCCAATATTTATCATTTTTTTATAAGTTCCAGCTTCCGAATAATTAAACCACAAGAAACTAAAACTATCTCCGTCCGGGTCAGTTGTATCAAATGCGTCTAATCCAAAACCCTGTCCTGATTTAACAGTAATATGTTCAGGATTACTTAAAACAATAACAGGTGCATGGTTGGCTTCTTTGTACGATTTTGTACACCAGTCCATCCGGGCAGCGAAATCATTTTGAAAGTCATCCCGCCAACGCCACAATGATACTTTATTATCATTAAAAGTAATTGTATCCGGTTTTACTGCTCTCCCATAATCACTTGAAATGTAAGGCGTATATGTGTCAGAGGCATTTGTCCATATTTTTCTTGTTTCCGGTTCAAATGGTACTCCCGAACCACCTTTTTTCTGGATAGAAAAGTCAGGTTTATAAAACTCATATCTGCCGCCCCAGCCACCCCAATCGGGATGCTCAGGATTACTCAATCCATTCGGAATTAAATTCAACCAGGATGGTGTATCTCCTTCCATTCCCCATGCTACATCAGGATAGGACGCACCAAGAGTGCCGTGTCCCTGTTGAATGTTTTGAGCAAGCCATGAATTACTTATCTTTTCGTTATTTATTCCTTGTATAAAACTGTTAATCGCACTCCAGGTAGCACTACCGTAATCATCGCCAGGGCTGACGATATAAAATAAATCAGGGAAATTATTCCTGATCCATATGCCACTGTCATCCTGATCGGAAATGGTATAAACCCGGAGTTTAGAAATCAGTTCTTTTTGTTCTTTTATAGTTTTTGTGTGTTTTATTTTGTACAATGCCTGCGCTAATGTATTAGCTCCTCCCCAAACCGAAATCCATAAAGGACGTTCATCATTTTTTTCGAGTTCCTTTAGAATCCATTCAGAACCTTCTGAGTCTTTACCATTACCAACACCAGACATTCCATATTCAGGTAATCCCTGTTTTATTAACGAAGACAATTTTTCGGCTTTTGGAAAAGATGGATCATGCTTTACAAGATTTGGTTGTACTTTACCATAAGCATGAACAATTTTTTTTATGGATTCCGGATTGACCATTGTTTTATGCCAACAGGAAGTTGTTGCAATCAAACCTTTTATGTCAATATCATTGGAATACAGAAATAACCGAACAAATGATTGCGTATCATCGGGATCGGCTTCAATATCACTTAAAACAATTAATCGCTGTTTTTGATTTATTTGCCCCAAACAGTGAACTAAAAGTCAATAAAAAAAGAAGTGAAAAAATAAAAGTTTTCATAGTATCTTTTGTTTGCTTGAAACTATTATAAAGTTATCAATTCATAATTAATGCAATTAGGCGTAAAACATAAAAAAATTCCCCGGCAAAATTACCGGGGAGTTTCAGTATAATTTTATCAATCTTAAACTGTAGGTTCCCATCCCGGAGCATAAGTACGCCCCCAAAGTTTCATCGCATCACGGTCGAACATGCGGCCTGAAACATTATCGATATCAAAACCTTTCCCTACACGGTAAGCAACATTCGCATAATGTACCATTGCCTGACTGATTGTAGCATCATCAATAGGCGAATTCAATTTTTGTTTACCTCTGATGGTTTCAAAGAAATTAAAAACATGTCCTGTCGTCATGTCGCCGCCACCACCAAGGGCAGTTCCTGCTTCATTAGATACTACCGTTACTTTCTTTTACCTGTTTCCCATCCACGATCGTAGAGAATATATTTTCCGCGGTCAACAAAAACAGTTCCTTCGCTACCGTAAATTATAGTCCCTCGACCTCCGCATGCATATGTATCATAACCGGACCGGCTACGGCAATCCCATTTAATAATTTTATCGTCGTTAAAACGGAACATGGCATCCATGGTATCGTACATTTCCCAGCCATCGTGGAAAAAATGTCTCTTCCCTGCTTCCACATCAACCCGCATCGGTAAATCTACGCCAAGAGCCCAGCGAGCCACATCCAGTTCATGTGTTCCGTTATTTCCAGCCTCAGCAGTTCCGTAATCCCAACCATACCAATGCCAGTTATAATCCCAGGTTTCCTCGGTGTAAGCCCTTCGCGGAGCCGGTCCCTGGAACAAATCCCAGTCAAGTCCTTCAGGAACAGGAGCCGGTTTTTGGACTGGAACTTCACCCCGGCTATTAATATAAAATGCCACTGCACGGTAAGGAACACCAATTGCCCCGTCATGAATTCCCTTGATAATCTCCTGCGTGTGACCTGAAGAACGCTGCTGGTCGCCCATTTGTACTACCTTATTGTATTTTTTTGCAGCAGCAACTATCAGTTCATTTTCATTCATGTTATGACTGCAGGGTTTTTCCACATACACATGTTTACCCCCTTTCATTGCTAAAATAGCTCCCGGTGTGTGCCAGTGATCAGGTGTAGCATTAAAAATGAGGTCCACATTTTTATCGTCGATAACCTTGCGGATATCATTTTCCAGCTTCGGTTTATAATCAATATGCCGTGCAAACTGCGTGGCTGCTCTTTCTCTTTGACTTTGCTTTACATCGCACAAATACAACAGTTCAACATTACTTTCCTTCATGGAAACCGGTTCATAGTAAGCTCCCAGTCGCCTTCCCAAACCGATGATTGCTACATTCAGTTTTTCGTTGGCGCCGATAATTTTAGCATAACTTCTGGCCGACATTCCCATTGTCGATCCGGCGACAGCAACCCCGGCAGCACCTGCTGATACTTTTTTTATAAAATCCCTTCTGTTTGAATTCATTTTATTTTTGGTTTTAGTTATTACAACATGGTTTGTACGCCCCTGATATATCCAAACGATTCCATCATTGCTGGCAGCGGATCGTTACCTTCCGATTCATATTCGAGCGCCATGGTGCCCTGGTAACCCAATTTGACCGCCGCTTGTAGAAACGAAGGAAAATCAATCACACCATGTCCAATGGTGCAGGTCGTACCTTCAGAATTTGCTTCTGTAACATCTTTTATGTGCATATCAAATACCCGATCGAAAAAATCTTTCAGGTCCTGTTCCGGATCACGACCAATTCTTTTGGTATGACCGATATCGATACAAAGTCCCATTCTTTTGTCCCTGTTTTTAATTAAATCGTAGGCACTTTGTGCACTTGGATAAACTTTGTCGCCCGGGCCATGGTTATGAATTGCCAGTTTGATGTTGTATTTTTTCACCTTTTCTTCCACATAATCCAGCAAATCGTGGTTTGGTACACCGATGATCATTTCCATTTCAGCCATTCTTGCATACTCAAATGCCTGATCTGCATCTGCTTTCGATTTTATATAAATAACTCCTCCGCCATAAAGTTTAATCCCTTTTTCGTTGCAGAGTGCCACCGTTTTCTTTATGGTCGCCTCATCAGAATCGAGCGGCAGGTGCATACTCTTAAAAGTAATTCGGTGAATGCCGCACCGCAGTGCCATATCCAGCGCCTGTTCCGTAGTAAAATTACGAAATGAATAGGACGCGATTCCAAGTTTGATATCCTTAGCCGACATTTTTTCTGAAGATAAAACCGATGCCGGCACCACCCCGGGAACTGCAGCCGCAGCTATTCCCAGCCCGGTGGCTTTTAAAAAATTTCTTCGATTGGTCATAGTTATAATTCTCTTATTTTAATACTTCTGAAATACCTATTAACAGGAATAAAAAATATACTTTTTTTATCTGAAATTTAAGTAATCTTGTTGGTTTAAGATTTCATTTCTCGTGTGAAAGGGAAAGTCACAAATTTAATTAAAATTTGGAGGATTGCCTGATATAAAGCCATACAAATTAAATCCGTAATTCAGGAATTGATTTTTAAAGTCCCGTAAATCGGGAGTTTTATTTAAATCATCTTCAACCTATCAGGGAAAAATGTACCACCGTTATTAATTTATTTATCTTAAATTCAAGTTCATTTTTTGTATGTTTGAATATCATTCCTACTGATCAACAAAAACGGCAAAATGAACCGAATTATTCCTATTTTAATTTTTGTGTTACTGACCTTAAATTCCTGTACAAATTCAGACTTTTTAGTTGAACTGAAATCCGACTATTTATCACTGGAAATCAACAAAAAAGGCGAAATAATCCACCTGACTGATATTAATAACAACATCGATTATTCTTCATCCGACACATTATCTCCCCTGCTTTCATGCCGGGTTGATTCGATAATGCTGTATCCGCTTTCAGCGACTTTTGAAAAGGGAATTATTTCGCTACAATTTCCAAAAAATTTGGAAGCTAAAATACAAGCAACAGAAAAACCGGATCATATTACGTTTGAACTGGTGGAATTCAGTGATCCTGAGAAATTGGAACTGGTAGTTTGGGGACCTTACCCAACAACGATCAAAAAAAGCATTGGCGAAACTGTTGGTGTGGTCCGGGGTGAAGATTTTGCCCTCGGAATACAAGCATTGAATCCAAAAACGCTGGGCGGCTACCCGTGGACCGACAATGACTGTATGCCGCAGTTTGATATTTTTGAACAGAAAGATTATTCCGACCTGAATGAAAAGAACAAACGCCAGACTTTGTATCGTGTTGAAGCTGCCAAACCTGAAAAATTTGGAAGCACACTGCAGGCATATTGCAGAAACCGTAATAAGGAACGGATCATTTCCAATCTTAGTCACGAGAAATATGTTTCACCAGTGCTTGACGATGGTGGAATCATTGGATCGAAGATTGCATTGTTTGGCTGCTCGGTGGAAAAAACGCTGGAAACACTTGGAAAGATTGAAGTTGCAGAAGGTCTTCCCCATCCTACCATAGATGGTGAATGGGGAAAAACAGCAAAAACAGCATCGGCTGCTTACCTGATTTATGAGTTCGGCGAAAATAATATCGACGAAGCAATTACGACTACAAAAAATGCAGGACTTCGTTACCTGTATCATCCCGGGCCGTTTAAAAACTGGGGGCATTTTGAGCTGAAAGAAGATGAATTTCCACATGGTTGGGAAGGTCTGAAATTGTGTGTCGAAAAAGCGGAGAAAGCAGGAATCCATGTTGGCGTACACACATTATCGAATTTCATTACCACTAACGATCCGTACGTTACCCCGGTTCCTGATCAACGTTTGGGAAAAGTGGGAAGTTCTGTTATCACTGAAAATATTAATGCTACACAAACTGAAATCCCGATCAAATCACCCGATTTTTTTAACCAGTATAAAAATAATAACCTGCACACAGTAATGATTGGCACTGAACTAATCCGTTACAAAACCGTTTCGGAAAGCGCCCCATGGAAACTACTGAATTGTGAGCGGGGCGCATGGGGAACTCAGAAATCAGAACACAAAAGTGGTTCAAAAATCAGTATGCTGGCTGATCACGGTTATAAGGTTTTCCTTACTAATCCTGAACTTAGCATTGAGGTTGCGAAGAAAATTGCTGAGCTGTTTAATTATTGTGGTCTTCGCCAAATATCCTTCGACGGTTTGGAAGGAAACCGCTACACCGGAATGGGGAATTATGGTGAGATTTTATTTACCACTTCCTGGTGGGACCAACTTTCACCGGAGATAAAAAAACACACGATTATTGATGCCAGCCGTACCTCTCATTATTTCTGGCACATTTACAGCCGGATGAACTGGGGCGAACCCTGGTATGCAGGTTTCCGTGAAAGCCAGACTGAATACCGCCTGAAAAACCAGGCTTATTTTCAGCGAAATTTAATGCCGGCTATGTTGGGTTGGTTCAGCATGCGCAACAATACTACAGTGGAAGATATTGAATGGATGTTGGCGCGGTCAGCGGCATTTAACGCCGGTTATGCATTCGTTACCAGCGACAAAGTGCTGAAAACAAACGGGCAGACCAATGAAATTTTACAACTGATCGGTGAATGGGAAAAAGCGCGAATGAGCAATGCTTTTTCTGAAGATCAAAAGGAATGTATGAAAGACATTAACAATGAGTTTCATTTGGAAACTTTGGGAAAAAATCGAATGGGAACTAACACAAATCTATTCTTACAAGTTTAAACATGAGGCAAAAGAAAAGCAGCCTGGAGAACTTTTATTTTCTACGTTTAAGTTTGATAACCCGGAGGAAAACAATGCAGTTGGCTTTATTATAACTGCACAGGATGCAACCATATCCAATGTTAAAATTGAAATCGATAATTGCTGTGAACTTAATCTACCAATAAAACTAAAAGCGGGTGAATCAGCTCGTTATTCGGATGGCGGGAAAGTTGAAATATTAAATGAATTTCTGCATAAAACCGGCAAAGTATCAATCGATGCATCATCGTTGCAACTCAGCAAAGGAGAGCACACTTTTATTTTTGACTGTACTTTTTCTAATAAAGCAAAAGAACCGGCAGCAAAGTTTGAGATTCGGGTCCCGGGAAAGCCGGAAAAAACACAATCCCGTTAACCAGCTATTTTCGAATTTTTTTTTCTTAAGCTCTTATCTTTCTTCAACGCGCTCCTGACTTTTAAACCAACGTACAATCCCAAAATCAGTATAACTCCCAGAATAATTAGCTGACCTTTTGAGGTAAGCCTCTGTGTACTATCGTATGGAACTGCGAAAGTTCCTTTTCCGGGGTTCATATTTTGAAGTAAAATGAAAAAGGCCATTTAATCTTTATATTGGGTTGGTGATACTAAAATCTTGGTAATAAAAACCCCGTTTTTATCCTTGTAATTATATGCCATTGTCACCTTATTATCCCGGTATGCTTTTAATTCCGGGTGGGTTTTGATATTATTTAATTATACCGGTTAAAGAAGCGATTGAGTTTTGCCGTTACCTGGCTGTAAATTGGCTTGGTAAATTCAACAAACAAATCCTGTTCAGGCGGTAATGGCAGCACATTCCGTTTTGTCAGGTCAAGTTGCTTTTTGCTGAGCGCCTCTTTATCACCTACAAACATAGCATACTCATTCACCCAGGTAAATGAGCCCGGAACAAGGTCGTCCATCATTAATTTATCGGTTGCAGGTTCATATATCCTGAGCCGTAGTCTGCCTCCTGATTCTACCTTGTCAATAAATGTTTTTAGTTTCGCCTTATAGGTTTTGTAATGTACCCGTGTAGTATCTTTCGTCTCAATTTTAACCTTGTTCTCCAGGTTCTCCTCTTTCTGTGCATGAGTTAAGTTACCCACCGAGAAATCGAAAAATTCCATATCTACTACAAAGTCAGGGTGATCCAGTCCTTCTTTTTCAGCCTGATATGGAGAATAGATATTTACAAAACTATTTGGCCCATACTGGTTATTGAGGTACTTAAATACCTGATCGTAGAAAAACTGTGACGACAGTTTATACTTAATGCCTGGTGGTGGAATGGTTTGCAGAATGACCTTAACCGTAGCTATTTCTTTCGCTTCCTGCATCAGTTCCTTTACATTTTTATACCCTTCAACATAACGGTTTGCAGCCCAAAAATTATCGAAAGCCTTGCGGGCAGTTTCTTTTGTATTCATTTTCAGTTCCTCCAAACCTTCGTTGTAACGAACTTCCGCGGCTTTTTCGTAAGCCATATTTAATTCCGTAGTGTAGGTTTTCGGATCGCTGATTATTTTTCTGGCAGCAGGTGTACTTCTTATTTCTGATGATAACCGGTTTACCTGTTCCATCAAATTAATAGCACGTTCCCATTTGGTGGAAGTGTTGGAACTTAAAACCTGGTCCATTTCTTCCTGTGTCCATTCCAGCATCATCGGGTATCCCTCGCGGATTACTTTTGTTGCATTTTTATTCTCAGGAGATGATTTTAAACGATCAACTGCTTTTGTTATGGCGGAATAATAATCTCCTCTCTGAAGCGCTTTTTTTCCTGTTGAACAGGAAAAAAGTAAAATAGCCACGAGGCTAAACAGAACAACTGTATTTTTCATCTTATTTAAATTGTATATTGGTTAAGGTATAAGATGGAACTCGCCGATTTTAATAATTGTTGTATATCAAAACTTGTCATGCTCGTTTCATTTTGTGTAGGTTCAATAAATCATGCAAATATAAGGTTTTAAGGCTTATTACCATTTATAACCTGTTTTTGTTATGGCAATTGCAGGCAGACAGATTTTTAATATTCTATACCAAAGCCAGCACCTTTGTTTTCAATTACTTTTTTCCTTAATTCTTTAAATCAGCCCGTTGCAGTCAGTGGAAATATGTTTGGCATTCAAAGGAAAAATTATAGCTTTGTAACGCATTGATTAGGATTATAATAATATTATTATTTCTTACCAAATAGTAAAAATGTTTTCTTCTAATTAGTTTATAGTAAATAGTAGCTTTTAGGCTCGAATGGAAAAAAACATATTCACTTATCAATTTTTTATTCCCACCTGCTACAAGTTAATAATCGGGCAAAAATAAATTGTGTCAATACAATTTACCTTGTGCCTTTAATAAATTTAATATGAATATTTATGTTGGCAACCTTGATTTTAAGGTTGATGAAAATGATCTTAAACACATTTTCGAAAAGTATGGTTCTGTTTCTGAAGCAAAAATCATAACAGATAAATACACGGGAAAAAGTAAAGGTTTTGGATTTGTTGTATTAGAAAACAATGAAGAAGCAAACAAAGCAATTAGTGAATTAAATGGTACAACTCTGGAAGACAGGGCCATCGTAGTTAACGAAGCACGTCCAAGAAAACAATACTAGAATGAGTGCCGGTAAAGTAAAATGGTATAACGAAACTAAGGGGTTTGGTTTTATCGAAACAGAAGATGGAAAAGATGTTTTTGTTCATCGTTCCGGCTTACTAAGTCCTTTTGGTGGGCTAACTGAAGGACAGAAAGTCGTTTTTGACATCAAACAGGGAGAAAAAGGCGATGTTGCTTACAATGTAAAATAAACTCAATATATTGAATCATTTAAAAATTGGGGATTTATTACAATACCCGTTCCTGGTTGTACAAGGTGGAATGGGTATTGGTATCTCTTTGGCAAACTTTAAAAAACTGTTCATCTGAAAAGATATTTTCCATGATACTTTAATGATGATCTAAAATTTAAAGAACTAATTTAAAATGAACATCCCAATTATTGCGGTAAGTGGAATTATATCAGAATATAACGTAGAAAAACAGAACCATAAATAACAGAATGCGCCAGCTAAAAATAAATCAACAAATTACCAATCGCGATGCGAATTCAGTAATTATTTACCTTCAGGAAGTTAGCAGATATCCAATGATTTCTCCTGAAGAAGAGGCTGAATTAGCAATGAAAATCAGAAATGGTGATGAACTGGCGAAGAAGAAACTGGTTGAAGCAAATCTCCGGTTTGTTATTTCTGTTGCCAAACAATTTCAAAACCAGGGATTATCCTTTATTGACCTTATAAATGAAGGTAATGTCGGTTTGGTCAAGGCAGCCGACAGGTTTGATGAGACTCGCGGTTTCAAATTTATTTCTTATGCAGTGTGGTGGATAAGACAGTCTATTATGCAAGCCATTGCAGAGCAAACCAGAATTGTTAGGTTACCGCTAAACCGGTTGGCATATATAAACAAAATGTCAAAGGCCATCCCTTTGCTTGAGCAAAAATACGGAAGAGAACCTACAATTAATGAAATCGCTGAGTATCTCGAAATAAATGTAGAACAAATAGAAACAAGTAACATTATCAAACAGCGTCAGATTTCATTTGACAAACCAATGACCCGCGACGGAGAAAGTGATTTTACATTATATGACCTTGTTCAGGCAGAAGATTCAATTACTCCTGACGATAAACTAATTGATGAATCGATAAAGATTGATTTAATACGTGCCATAAATAAGTTGAATGAGAGAGAATCTCAAATTTTAATTTTATCTTTTGGCTTGAATAATCATAAGGTTTGCAGCCTTAATGAAATATCGGGGTTGCTCGATATAACAAATGAAAGAGTAAGGCAAATAAGAAATTCTGCCTTGTTTAAATTGAAACGCTTGTTGTCAGGAAAAACTCTTTTCCTCAACAGCATATAAACTAAAAATATTACTGAATGGGTAGATCAAAAGAAACATTTGGAAAAAAAGATGTACGAAACAAAAAATTAAAAAAGCGCAAAGAAAAGGAAAAACGTAAGCTGGAGAAAAAGGAGCAGGGAAAACAAAGCATCGATGAAATGATTGCTTACGTTGATGAACACGGGGTTATTACTTCTTCTCCCCCGGATTTAACCCAAAAAGAAGAAATTGATCCGGAAAGTATTGAGATTGGGGTCCCTAAAAAAGAGTTTCGGGAAGATAATGCTCCGCGTCAGGGCATAGTCACAAAATTTGATGAAGCAAAAGGATATGGTTTTATTGTTGATTCAATGACGAAAGACTCCATTTTTTTTCATATTAACGATTGTGAGGAACCCGTAAAAAACGGTAATATAGTAGAATTTGAAACTGAAAAGGGAGTAAAAGGCATAAAAGCTAAAGATGTAAAAGTCAAAAAATAGAACACACTGACACTGTTTCACAAAGTGTGTAAGAAAAAATACCGGGGTTTAGTTATTTATAGCTGGACCCTTTTTCAAAATATATTAAGAACCGATTCAGGATAATATTTCAGAATTATTATTTCCCTGCCATTTTATAATGAAGTTGAACCAGGCCTGTTTCGAAATTTTTTACTGATACAAGTTCAAGTCCTTGCTCCGCCCTGCCATCGCTAAAAAGCTTTATTCCACCGCCAACCATCACAGGGATAATTGAAATTATCAACTCATCAAATAATTTCTCTTTCAGGAGTTCATGAACAATTTCTGCACCGCCGTCGCAGAATATATTTTTACCTTTTTTGTTCTTCAGCCTGATTACCAAATCTTTCAGATTGCCGGTATAGAAAGTAATGTTTTCCTGACCGGTTTTTCTTGTCCGGGTTATTATGTAAGTTTCTTTGTTGGCATGAGGAAATTTGTCAACATGCTTCATTACCCAGTCATAAGTTTTTCTGCCAAGAATTACGGTATCAACTGAAGAGATAAAATCGCTGTAACCATAATCTTCTCCAGCCTTCTGTACCCGATCTAAAAAACTAAGATCGTCATTTGGCTTTGCGATATACCCGTCAAGCGAGCAGGCAATGTAAAGTATCAGCTTTCTGTTTGTCATAATTTATTTTTCATTGAATGTGAAACCCTGCCGGTACCAAAAGTCAGTTATATTTCCCCATTTAACAATCAAATTCCGACCTTGTTTTGTATGCCAGTCTTTTTCTATATCACAATGACACTTTATCCCATCTTCTTTTCGATCGTGATGGCAAAAACGACATTCAAGAGGTTGCACCCCGGTATCAAATAATTCGCACAATCCATCTTTAAAAAAAGTACAACCGTTTTCGAAAATACTTGCAGAGCGTACCCACCTTCATTTCCTTTAAATGCCGGAGAAAGCACACCAAAATTTTGTTCCAGAGCAATCTCAAACATCATTCGTTTTGCGAAACCCAATTCAATTGCTTTTTCTGCTAGTTCAACTGTCCACCAGCCGGGGCGATAACAATAATTTCTGCAGATGTCGCACGAACAGGTCTCTGATGGTGGATATTTTTCTGCCAGGGTCATTTGAAAATGTTTTTCCAAAAGTCAGTGAAGCTAATTTACGCTATAATTTGACACTCTCATCCAGTATTGGGATAGAAAATTCTGACATATTTTGATTAAAGCTTGATCAGCTATTGATCATAATTTAATGTTTATTAAAACCTTATCCGCTCACAGGGTTCGCTGTTCACAATTATTAAGATTTATTATTATTGAACATTTTGTACATTTACTGTTAAACTAAAGGGGTATCAAAATAAATTAAACATGAACAATCAGAAATTGATTACCGCCAAATTCAAAGTCCCGACAAACAAAACAGTTTCACTGGAAGATTACGATCCCGGATTTCGCGGCGAATTTAAAAACAAAAAAGCGGCAAAGCAGCAATTAAAAGACGACATTAAACTGATGTCGAAACTGCAGTACCAGCTTTATGCTGAGAATAAAAGGGCGCTTCTTATCGTTTTTCAGGCCATGGATGCTGCCGGGAAAGACGGTGCCATCAAGCATGTGTTCAGCGGTGTAAATCCACAGGGCTGCGAAGTTCACAGTTTTAAACAGCCGTCGGCTAATGAGCTGAAACACGATTACTTCTGGCGACATTACAATAAACTTCCCGAGCGAGGGAAAATCGGAATCTTTAACCGCTCACATTACGAAAATGTATTGATCACCCGGGTACATCCTGAATTTTTATTAGCCGAAAACCTTCCCGAAATTCAATCGGTTGAAGATGTTACCAACGAGTTCTGGGAAGATCGTTACCGGCAAATCAATAATTTTGAAAAAACAATTGTAAACAACGGAATAACGATCATCAAGTTTTTCCTTCATGTCTCCAAAGCCGAACAAAAAAAACGGTTTCTTGCGCGAATCGAGAACCGAGAAAAAAACTGGAAGTTTTCGTCGTCGGATATCCGCGAAAGAATGCAATGGGATAAATACCAGGATGCTTACGAAAAGGCCGTTTCCAAAACATCAACCGATTGGGCGCCGTGGTATATTATTCCAGCCGATAAAAAATGGTTCAGTCGTGTTGCTATCGGAAATATTATTGTGGAAACCCTGAAAAACATGAACATTCAGATGCCGGAGATTTCTGAAGATGAAGAAGCCGCATTGCAAACAGCAAAGGAAAAACTGCAAAAAGAGTAACATTTTATAAAACCAAAACCAGAAATTCTTATCAACTATGACTGACTATATACAGGAGATTCCTCCCCTATTTATTCACTTTTTGTTTACTGCCGCACTTTCATTTATTCTCGGGCTGGAACAACGAAAACAGCACCCGGAAAATGATGAGATGTTCACTTTTGGTACCGATCGCACATTTATTTTTATTGGCTTGTTCGGATTTGTTTTGCTAATAGCCGACCCGTATAGTAAATACCTGTATATGGGCGGCGGAATCGTTGTTTGCGTATTCCTGGCCATTTTCTACTATCAAAAAATAAAAATCCATAACAATTTCGGACTAACAACAGTTTTGCTGGCCCTGCTTACCTACACCATCCCGCTGGTAGTAACAACACAACCCGGTTGGCTTACCATGTTGTTTTTTGTGCTGGTGCTTATTTTATCCGAATCGAAAGGTGTTATTATCGGATTTTCGCAAAAAATCGACCGGTCGGAGTTTATTACGCTGGCAAAATTTATTGTAATTGCCGGAATTATTTTACCGGCGCTGCCCGACAAACAGATATTTTCATTTCTTAATCTTTCGCCATATAAAGTCTGGCTGGCCATTGTAGTAATTTCAGGCATTTCCTATTTAAGTTATATTTTGCGGAAGTTTGTTTTCCCCGATGCCGGATTACTGCTCACAGGTTTATTTGGCGGGTTGTACAGCAGCACAGCCACCACAATTATCCTGGCACGAAAAAGTAAGGAGACAGAATCAAATCAGCGCGAATATGCGGCTGCTATTATTATTGCCACTGCCATGATGTTTTTACGCATCTATATTTTAATCCTGATTTTTAATCGTCCTGTCGGAATTACTGTTTCGCCCTGGTTCATTCTTATGTTTCTTATCTCACTGGGAACGGCTTATTATTTTTATGCCGGATTTAAAAAAATCGAGAAGACAGCGGCCGTCACCAAAAATATCCTTGAAGACAAGAACCCGCTTGAATTTAAGGTGGCGGTTGTATTTGCACTGCTTTACATTTTCTTCTCGTTTGTAACGCAATACACGTTGCAACACTTTGGCACCAACGGATTAAACATTTTATCGTTTGTGGTTGGTTTTACCGATATTGATCCGTTTTTGCTGAACCTTTTCCAGGGAAAATATGAGGTAACCCAACTTTTAATCGGGATGGCTACTTTTCAGGCCATTATGAGCAATAATGTTTTGAAAATGATTTACGCAAAAGCGTTGGGGAACAAACGTATGAACAAATATATTTACCAGGGATTCGGAATTATTATCGTTGCCAATATAGGCGTGATTCTTGTTTTGCATTTTATTGGATAAACTCGGATTAGGATTGTAATTCTGCGCAAGCTAGGGGTTTAAGTCTATAATTTTGAACTTCGATATTCCGGTTTTACTTTTAAACCACTTTTAGCAAACATTCTATAATTCCTGTGATCCAGAAAACGAGAAATATCTTTCAAATTTAGTAGATCGTATCGATTGAATGTATTTGAAATAAAAATGAAAAAGCCGAAAATCGTTTAAACTTTCCTGTCTTCTTATCATGGTTATATTTTCCGAGAATTACTGAAATACCGGGGACTGTTGTTTTCTTACAAAAAGAGAGGCTACAAGGCCAAATACCAGGTGACCAATTATCCCCCTAAAACTACCATCATCATACTGCCATCAGGTTTTGGCATTCCACCTAATAAAGCCCCCATTATTGTCATTGCAATCTGGCCAACTATAAATGCCACCAATCCGAAAAAAACCTCTCGTAACCGTACTTGCCTTTTTAAATTACGTCATTCATACTAAAAGATTTAAAGTAAAAATTACTCAATCTCATCAGATTCATCCCAACTCATTAACGGAGTCCAGCATCATTGAAAGCATGCAATTCATTTTTGGCATTCCCATTAAGGCAACAAACATAATCATAGTCATGCAGTGGTTCCGATTAACCCACCGGTAACTGCTTGTTTAATTTTTGTTCCATACATATTTAAATTAATAATTTTAATCTCTAACTGATGTGTAGTATTACGGATCAAAATTCCTGACAAACTTTAATTCTCACCTTTTTCCCAGCTTTAATGATTTAAATAAAAAGACGGAATACCGTCCCGCCTTAAGTTTCATTCATTGTTTAACTGCTATTACAACTCTTTTTTTGCTGTTTCCAAAGCCGCAATAAGTCTTTGTTGGTTTTGCAACGCTTATTTCGTTGATCTCTTTTTGGGTTTCTGAATTAAAGAAATGAACTACGCCGGTTCAGATATTTGATTATCTCATTTTCCAATCTAAGTTTTTTAGCTCTTCTGAAGATTTTTCTTTTGTCTTCTCGTTTGTTAAATCGTTAATTACAAACTGAACCGACATGTCCTTGTTGTTTTCCTTAAAAATTTCCATTGCCCGCATACCGTTTTTCTGGCATACCGGACACCAGACGGCCCTGTTTATTACTGCTATTACTTTTGCACCGTTTCCGGCAAATGCTGAAACTGATACTAAAGTTAAAAGAATTACACCTGCAAAAATTTTTTTATATTTTCTGATTCAAATCTTAAATTCTGATATTAAATAAAGAGTTTTCCTCTTTTTGTATATCTGTCGAACTCACGAATAATTCCTGACAGCGTTTGATAAAAAAATTGAATAGTAATTTCTGAAAATGATGATTTTAAAAATGGTGTCTTTATTATTGAGAGAATTCAAAAACAGAAGCAAAAGAATTAAAACGGGTCTTTCTAAGTGAATGTTAAATTCTTTATATATTTCTAGACAATTTAAAATTTGATATAATTTGATTTTTGTTTTCATTACTTTTGTTTTATGATATGCTGTTCAATACCTTTTTCCAGAAGGAGGCTTTGTTTTTCATAAGCGGTACATGCGTCGCACATCATTTTATGAGCCTTAAGTTGTACCCGCTCTGTAAAAGTAAGTTAATGTGCATTTTTTTATCTATCAACTCAGAAGCTTTCAAGCACGAAGAAACAGTATATCTATTATTTTTTTCATCGTCAATAAATTTAACATTTCCAATTCCTTCTACGCAATCCCTTACTAAGTTTTGCCCGATGAATGATCTGCCAAAAATTTGACGGTAACACCCAACTCCTGACAAATTTCATCAGCATTTTTATCGTTAAGTATTTTAATTTCACCGCAATGTTCCATTATCGCAGCGCTTCAAGGCATTTCTTTAGTACCATTTGAAATATGTTATTCAAAATATTTTCTTGTATGTTTACATTTTGTGATCTTAATCCTTGTTCCTTTCCTTGTTCTTGATTCTTCTTCCCTGCTTCAAATAATCACTTTTTTATATCTTTAACGCTTTTCAATAACTTAGCAAACCATGATTCCTGTATTTGTTGCCTATATTATTGTTTTAATCGGGATTGTAGCCTACTCTGCGCGTCGCTCAAAAACCAACAACGATTTTGTTCTGGGCGGGAAAAAAATCTCCGGCATTTCACTGGCGCTTTCTGAACGGGCCACAGGAGAATCTGCATGGCTTTTACTGGGACTCACCGGACTGGCTTATGCAGAAGGAATGGCAGCAATATGGGTGGCGATTGGATGTGTTTCAGGCATCCTGTTTTTATGGACATTTTTAGCCGGCCCGCTGCAAAAACTAACCGATGAAACTGGTGCGCTCACAGTCCCCGGACTCTTTTCAGGAATCTTTCCCGGAACGCAGCGTACATTTGGCATTCTTTCTTCGCTGATCATCATTTTCTTTTTTATCCTTTACATTGCAGCACAGTTCAGTGGCGCCGGGAAAATCTTTAACGACACATTTCATATCGACCCTTTTTGGGGAATGGTGATTGGATCGGCGCTGGTTACCGTTTACACGATGCTGGGAGGTTTTATCACGGTGGTTGCCACCGACGCTTTCCAGGCAATTTTAATGGTGATCACCTGCGTGGTTTTACCCATTATCGCGCTTCAGATTGCGGCAACGTATAATATTCACATCGCTGATGCAATTCGAAATGCGAATTACATGGTGCAGTTAAATGCCGGAACCGTAAAACAGGCCACCGGGGGACTGATGATCCTGAACGGGCTGAGCTGGGCGTTTGGTTACACTGGTCAACCTCAATTGCTGGTTCGGATGATGGCCATGCGAAATAAAAGGGAAACAGCACGAAGTCGCTGGGTAGCAATAACATGGACACTACTCTCCTATACCGGCGCATTTATGATCGGGATCATCGGTTATAAACTTGTACAGGCTGGCGCACTGGGAGAAAATGCAGCTATTGTTGCCAGCGATTCGGAAAAGATTATGCCGGTTATGGTGATGACACTACTTAACCCAATCCTCGCTGGTATCCTGCTTTCGGGTGCTGTATCGGCAATGATGTCAACAGCATCGTCGCAACTTATGGTTGTTTCTTCCTCAATGACGGAAGATTTTTACCTGCATGTAACCAAAAAGAAGATCGAAGAAAAACGGATGCTTTTCCTGAATAAAGTACTGACACTGGCCGTCGGACTGGTTGGTTTTCTGCTTGCCATAGTCATGGAAGATACAGTTTACGGACTGGTTTCGTATGCCTGGAGCGGAATTGGCGCATCATTTGGTCCAGCCGTAGTTTTACTTATTTTCTGGAAGCGATTGTCAAGGGCTGGCGTTTTTGCCAGCCTGATCACCGGAACACTCTCGGCAATCATTTGGAAAACATGGCTGTTGGAACCTACCGGCATTTCGGAACGACTGGCCAGTTATCTTCTTGCATTTGCCATGGCAATAGTTTTTAGTATGCTAGTCCCGGAGAAAAATCGGAACCAGAAGATTTTACAGAAATAAACTGTATTCATAAGGAAAAGATCATCATCATTTCAGGTCCCTTTACATAACCAGGCAGTTGGTTCTCTCAATTAAACAATATGATTAAAATGACCAAGAGATATGAAATATTCCGCGGACTTTGGCAACGGTTTGTCCACTTGAGAGACTTGATATCATTGGAAATAATATATTACCGCCTACAGCTAGTTTTTTAAGTTTCAGTTCCAGTCCGGCGCTGGAAAACAAAGAGTGTCCTCCGGTATCGGCTACCTTTTCGTTATTAAATTTATTTGAACTGATATCTTCATAAATCAACCCGATATTTGGATTTACTGAAAGTGTTCCAAGATTAAAAGATCGATATAAAAATGCAGTAGGACTAAATATATTTCCAAACTTAAAATGGTGGGCACTTTGATTAATTTTATAATTGACGTTCACATTCAATCCCCAGCTTTTTAGTTGAATTACATACAAAGTGTTCAACAAAAAATCGAGACTTCCACTGCCTGGCTGTGAGTTTGTTGAAGACACAATTTCATTTTCATCTACATTAAATTTTCCAGTAGGAAATTTAATTCCGGCCCCAATCCATAATTGCTGATCAACCGCATTTGTATCTTTATTTAAAGTAAGCTTATTCATTATATTGTAGTTACCATTTAGGGTTATATCCCCCAATCCATGGTTTCGCTTTACACCATCATCCGACTTCAGTTCACTTTGTATATATGGGATAAAAACCAACAGTTGCCATTTGTTTTTTATTCGGGTTCCAAGCAACAATTCAGTAGATTGATACAAATCATTGCTGAATTGACTCTTATCTCCGTTCAGAGTTGTATGATAACGCTGGAAGGAATAACGAAGTGAAATAAAATGTGTGTTAAACTGTGGCAATGGCCCTATAAAATAATTACCCGAATTACAGCCACATAAATCGCAAGCGAAAGAAGAATTGAAGGTTAACAATAACAAAGCAATTATAAATACTGATTTCATTTTTTTATTGTTAGCTGTTAACAGGTAAACAATGTCATAATTTAAAAGTTTTATTTTTTTTGCGTTTAATGATGAGCGAAAATAAATCCTTTTAAGAGCTATGGAAGTGACAATGCCTCAGAAAATATCAAATTTATTTCCTGAAAAGAAGACTTATTAAATGCATATTTTATCCGGCTATATTACCCCGTTTTATTATGTAGTTGCAATGGCAATATTATCCGTTCAATTTCTCTTGAACAGTTGTTAGTTGTATAAAATACCTGAAAAACATCAACACTCAAACAAGCTTTGTTTACATGCTTGTTTTTAAGAATTAATGTAGTTTTTTACAATTGCTATTTCAAAACTTCGTCGATTGCTTTGATCTGATCATCCAAATCACTTTTGAGTTTACCCTTCGCTTTTTTCAATTGCTGCACTTTCGCCTCTTTCAGTTTCAGAAGTTCTTTATTGATATTGTCACCATAGCCAAGTGCAAACCTTCTCACCCTGTCACCATAATCCATTACCTGATCCAGTCCTTTTTTGAAGTTTTCCGTATTATTTACGTTTCTCAGGTAAAAAATAAAATTTAACATCCCCCTGAATCTTTCCCGCATTCCCATGTTGGTTAGCCAATCGTACATTTCATCAAAATCAGCATCTGTCTTGGTTAGTATTTCTGCCTTTTTCACCGCTACATCCAACGCACCACGGGCATCGGTTTTCAGCTTTGGCAACCATTTAATTGCGGTCTTTTCATCCAGATCAATAAGTGCAGAATAAGCTGCACCGGCAACAGAATAAGACGAATCCTGCAAACAACTCACAAAAAGTCTTTTATATTTTTTATCCTTTTGTGCAGCCAATATGGAAATCGACTGAGCCGAAACTAATTTATTCGGATCTGACTTCGCCATTTCCGCAACAGCGGCAAGCATTTCCTTATCTGGTTGTTCCAATGATGTCACCGCTTCAAGCATTTTTCTACGCAACCTGTAATTAGAATCGTTTAATGCAATTTTTATAAATGCGATGGCTCCATCTTCATCTGTATGAGATGCAGCATAATCAATTGCCTCCCAGCGATCCACATAATTCTTTGCATTTTGATACTGAAATATATATTCAGCTAATGTTTTATGATCGGTTTTATGTGCCACCAGAATTTTATCAGCATCAACATTTATTAAATCGGGTTTACGGTTAATATCAAACCGAAATGTATCAGCAGCATCTTCAATCCATTCAGCGTGCCGTGTAACATTTTTACCTTCGTAAACATCGATATTAACCGGGAGTTTGAAAAGTCGTGTTGTTTGTTTCTGTTTAACATATACCAGTGCTTTATGATACTGTTCATTGTAACCGTATGAAATATCCAACTCCGGATAACCACCATTGTAAAACCATTGGTTAAAAAACCAGCTCAAATCTTTGCCAGTAACATCTTCGAAAGCCTGTTGCAATTCGCTGGCATTACCATTTCCGTAACGATATCGTGTGAGGTAGGTATTCAGCGACTGAAAAAAAGCATCTTCCCCAATCAGGTTTTCCAGCATAAGCAAAACGGACCCGCCCTTTTGGTAACTTACGCGGTCGAATATATCTTCTTTGTCAGCATAGTAATATCTTACCAAATCTTTAGCAGAATCGCGCCTTGCAGTTAAAAATGTTTGCAGCCCGTTAAAATATTCAGCTTCTCCTTCATCTTTACCGTGTTTGTAACCCATCCACAAACCTTCACTGAAATCGGCAAAACTTTCGTTCACCGTAATATTACTCCAGCTTTCACAAGTAACCAAATCACCAAACCACTGGTGAAAAAGTTCATGGGCGATTATGGTTTCCCACCTGTTTCCGTCTGTCAGTTCGCGGGCATTTTGCTGAGCTGCATCCGAATGCAAAGTTGCAGTAGTATTTTCCATTGCACCGCTAACATAATCTTCTGCCGTCATCTGTGCATATTTTACCCACGGATAATCCACACCCAGTTTTTCAGAGAAAAACTGTGATCATTTCGGGAGTCTCCCCGAATATTTTTCGTGCTACATTTTTGTATGGTTTTTCCACATAATAACTTACTTCTTTCCCTTTATATGAATCTTTTACAACGGCATAATCGCCCACGCCCATAAAAAACAAGTATGACGCATTTGGCTTGTCCATTTTCCAGGTATCGGTGCGTGTTCCGTCAGGATTCTTTTTCTGATTTATAAGGCTACCATTACTAAGTGTAATATATTTATCAGGAACAGTAAGGATCATTTCCTGTGTTGATTTTTGGTTAGGTTTATCGATAAGGGGAATCCAAACGCTATTGCTTTCAGTTTCACCCTGCGTCCATACCTCAGTAACTTTATCCTTTTCTTTTCCTTCGGGATCAATAAAATAAAGCCCTTTTGCATTTCTGATAGCCGCACTTCCTTTCCCTTTAAATTCATTGGGCTTTGCGGTATAGTCAATATACACCGTGTATTCATCACCCATGTAAAATTTTTTCCCCAATCCTATACTTAAAATTAGGTTGTCATAATTATATTTTAATGGTATATTTTCCCCGGCTTCCACCAGTTGTACGTTATGAATATCCATCCCTTTCGCATCAAGTTTCAGGCTGTCGACAGGATAAAAATGAGGTTTCATGGTAAGCCACACCTTCCCGTTTAGTTGACTTTTCTGAAAATCAAACCTGGCATCCAGTTTTGTGTGTACCATATCATTTATTTTTTCAGGAAAAGCACGGTAAATATTCTTCCACGAACTATCAAACGCAGGACGATGTCTTTGAGCTATAACTGCTTGGACTAAAAATGCCAGCGTAATAAGTAATAAAAATATTCTTTTCATAATTGTTATTTTATTATAATGAGCTTTATTTCACTGCAAGTTCAATTGCTGAAATAAGATCAGGATTAATTTTAAAGCCATCTTTAAGCTCATGAATTATATTCAGATTGTCGGAGAATTGTATCATCCGGTTTATTCCGGGATAAAAAACAGTATTGTTGAGTAAATTCCTTTTCAATTCCGTTATTGATAAGTTAATGTACTGATGAGTAAAATCATAACATTCCGAATAGATAACAAAGGTTTTATTAAAATGTTTTATCGCATAAATTATTCTGTTATCTTCGTGCATTCTGAAAAAAACAGGTATGAACTACACCGGCAAAACGATATGGATTACGGGAGCCTCTTCCGGTATCGGACGGGCGGTTGCCGTTGAACTGGCAAAAGAAAATGTACAACTTATTTTGTCTGGAAGAAATGAAACATCACTGCTGGAAGTTGGCAAAATTTGCGAAAAAAACGGGAGTAATTTTCAAATTGTACCTTTTGATTTGGGTGATGAAAAATCGGTGGAAACAGCAGCAAAAAAAGTTTTGGAAGAAGGAACTAAAATCGATGCGCTATACCAATTTGGAGGAATCAGCCATCGCTCGTTTGTCAGCGAAACACCTGTTTCTGTTGACCGTAAAATTCTTGAAATCAATTATTTTGGAACCATAACACTTGCCAAAGCCATTCTGCCAGGAATGATAAAAAACGGCGGCGGACATCTGGCGGTAACTACTAGTCTCGTAGGTAAATTCGGTTTTCCATACCGTTCGGCTTATTCCGCTGCAAAACAGGCGCTTCATGGTTTTTTTGAGAGTCTGCGTGCCGAAAATGTAAAAAATAATATTGCAGTTTCAATTATAATTCCTGGCCGTATAAAAACTAACGTTTCGCTGAATTCCTTAGACAAGGAAGGAAATCCCCGTTTCGTAACTGATGAAAGTCTGGCTAATGGAATGTCCGTTGAAAAAGCTGCAAAAAAAATTATCCGTGGTTTACGTAAACAAAAAAAGGAAATTCCCGTTGGTGGAAAAGAGATGGTTATGTTACCTATCCGACGTTTTCTCCCCCGACTCTTTTACTACATGGCATGCAAGGGTAAAACCACTGTAGTTTGAACATTAACGAAGTATTAAAAAGATCAGGATGACAATAAAGATTAACGGGATACAGCAATTAGGCGTTGGTGTCGAGAATCTGGATAAAGCATGGAAATGGTACCGGAAGCATTTTTCTATGGATATTCGAATGTTTGAAGATGTAGCCACAGCAGAACTGATGCTGGCACATACCGAAGGAAAACCACGGGAAAGACATGCTGTTCTTGCACTTAATATGCAGGGAGGCGGTGGATTTGAAATCTGGCAACATAAAGGGAAAAAACCTGAACCCTGTAAATTTGAAATTCAACTGGGCGACCTGGGAATAAATATCGGCAAACTTAAAACCGGAAATGTAGCACTTGCTTATAGTGAATTCGCTAATTCCGGACTGAATCTTCTCGGTTCTATTCATAAAGACCCATCAGGGAACGAGCACTTTTACCTGAAAGATGTTTTTGGCAATCTTTGGGAAGTAAAACACGAAAGATGGATCTTCAGAAAGAGAGAGAAATCGGTTAGCGGAGGAATTTATGGCGCTGTTATCGGTGTTAAAGACATGGAAAAAAGCATGAAGATTTACCAGGATTTATTGCTTTACGATGAAGTAGTCTATGACAAGACTGGAACTTTCGAAGATTTCAAAGGAATACCGGGTGGAGACAAAACATTTCGGCGGGTGCTGCTTCGCCACTCCGATGTAAAAAGCGGCGCTTTCAGCCCATTCTTTGGGCAATCTGTTATTGAACTGGTACAGGTCATAGACCGGGAACCACGTTTTATTTACGAAGGTAGAATATGGGGAGATCCGGGATTTATCCACCTTTGCTTCGATATTAATGGCATGGATGAATTCAGGGAAAAGACCAGGGAAATGGGACATCCTTTTACGGTTGACAGCGCCAAAGCCAGGGAATCATTTGACATGGGAGAAGCCGCTGGTAATTTTGCTTATATTGAAGCTCCGGAAGGCACGCTAATCGAATTTGTGGAAACCCATAAAATTCCGTTAATGAAAAAACTTGGCTGGTATCTCGATATTCGGAAAAGAGGAAACCATCCCCTTCCCAAATGGATGCTCCGAATGTTTAAATACATGCGGGTGAAAGAAAAAAAGAAGAAGTAAAACAATTTCTTTTTAGGAACAAATTCCAATATTTTCTACAAGGAATAATCAATCTTATAAAATAAAAATGCCCGCTTTAACGGGCATTTTGTAGCTTGGGAAGAACCTCTCATATCCCGGGAAAATTAGTGTTACACTATCCAAGCATTTTTACCGGGCGATATCTTTACTATTTCAAATTAATTCTCAAAATTCTTATACTTCTATAACTAATGCCTTATTTTGTCAGTACAAAATCCTGTTCGGTTACTGCCCCAACTGTTACAGCAACATTATCTACCGTTTCGATATTATACCCGTCGCGTTCACATTCCATTGAATAAACGCCTTCCGGGATACCGATTATGGCATAAAATCCGTCTTTGGTCGATTTGGAACACGAAATGGTATCTGTACCTGAAAGCAATGTAATCATGGCATTTTTAATTTTGTCGCCATCTTCATTTGAAACCGTTCCTTCAACTTTTCCTGCAGACGACAGATTTACAGCGCGAACTACAGGTTTGAACATAAAACCTTTGATTTCTTTTTTACCATGTGGATTACCGATAATTTTAAAAGACCGGTTAACATCGAAGTCAAGGAGTACCTGCGATTCAACACCATCTTCAACCACCAGCCACGGTCTTATTTTTACTTTTAAACCACTGGCTCCTGCTGAAGGAATTTTAAGCCGGTAAGTTGTAGTATCATCAACAACTTTTACACTTGCTTCAGTAACGTGCAGCCTGATTTCATTATAATTACCTGCTGGAATTTCCATTTCAGACATAACAGCGGTTATTCCGTTGCTTAAATCCAACAGGTTCAGCGTAGTATCTTTCTCCATCATTACAAAAACTGAGTCGCGCTCAACGTCCACAGAATCTACTCTGTGCAGCTTAATCCAGTCAATAGTAATGTTGGCTTCCTCAACCATATCATATGGAAACGGTGCATCAGTAAGTTTTACAACCACAGTACCCATCCCCGAGGAATCCGGGTTTGGCAAATCTTCGTTATCCAGTTGATTACAACTAAATAATCCAAAAAGCGTCAGTGTCAAAATTAATCCAAATAATCTATTCATAGTTTTCATCATTTATAAATTAGTATTGTGTTATTAGATTCCGTTCTGTGTTCTAACTTTAATGAGGTGCAGACAATTTCCAAAGCATTTTCAATTTTGCCAGTCTCAACTGTACCGGTAAACTTTGGATTTGTCTTAACTTTTATTGAAATATTCACGCCAAAGAATGAATTTAATTCAGAAACAATTTTATTTAGAGGAGTTGCCTGGTATGAACCATGAAAAACGGCCACTTCCGGATAATTACTTTTCAGCGGCTTAATTTCTGATTTCTTTTCAGTACTTGCATTCTCTACCTGATTTCCACGGGTTAGTAAATAAAAATTCTCACCTACCTGGGTTCTCACTTTTCCTTCAAAACACTGAACTGTCATTTCCTTATTCGATTCGGAAACAAAAAAGCGGGTTCCCAAGACTTCTACTCCTCCGGTTTTTGTTTTTACACTGAATTTACTTCCTTTCGTAACTTCGAAATAAGCAGATCCGTCCAACTTTACATTTCTATTCCAGAAATATTTTTTCATACTTAGCTGGCTGTTTTTTTCTACGATTACGCGGGAGTGATCGGGCAACCTGAATGTGGCACTTTTCCCCTGGTCAACAGAATAAGTTATCGTAGCTGAAAAAAGATAAATGGCAACTACCAGATGCCGCAACAGCAGCAGCCGACAAACTTGCAACTCGTAACAAAACTGTTTTCCGGCTGATTTGTACTTGTCGATTTTTCATTTCGATCGATTTTTAAAAGAATAGTGTTCAGTGCATCCTCCTTTGAAGCGTTATCAGGAATTCGATAATACCGAATTAACTGTTCGATAATTTTTTGAATTGATTGATATTGACCTGTTTTCTTCATTTAATTTAAGGATGGATGCATGAACACTATTGCTGTGCAGCTAATCTGTATTAAATATCCTTTATAAAGAAAATACCCTACCTGTAAGTAGTTCTTTACTGAATTTTAAAATTAACAAAGAAAACCGGTGTAAACCCGAGTGCAGAAGCGTCGGCACGGATAGTAAGTGATCCGGTATCGGAAGTAAAACGAAGATAATCAACCTCAACTATATTCCTGCGATCCAGCACGTTAAGCAAGGAAACGCCTGCACTTGCAGAAAAATGAGGTGTGTATATTTTTTTAACCAACGAAAAATCCAACTGATAAAAAGAATCCGTTCGCTCCATATTCTCCAGCGTATTATTTTCTGTTAGATTTATCACAGGTAACCCGGTACCAAAATGCCAGCTTCCGGTAAGCGTCCAGTTTTTCCAGGAAACCATTTCATTAATTTTTAGCTGATGTAACCTGTCGTTGTACGAAGGATACCACTGCTCATTCAATACGCCTTCCATTTTTTCTTCCGATTTCGATAACGAGTAACCAATCATGTGGTTAAACATCCCCTGTCTTTTCTGAATAAAAATATCCACACCTTTATTTCTTTCCCGGCTTTCTTTTGGGAAATATGCAATCGAAGTTTCGCCATCTGAAGTCACAGGCTCAGCAAACAAGTTCAGTTTACCCTGAACATTTTTCATGTAAGCCTCTGCATTTACCAACCAACCATCGTTTTCCACTTTAATCCCTACAATATGATTAATCGCCTTCACCACACCTACCCCTTTATTATTGGGTAAATACCACACGTAATTGAAATGTCCTTCACTGTCGATACGCTTTGAACTGGTTAAAAACTGGTGATAAACACCACCCGAATAATGGATTGTAAAACCGTTCCCGGTGTTAAACTCAATTCCCCCACGGGGTTGCCAGTACCATTTTCTTGTTTCCAGGTCGAAGTTGGTACGCAACCCCCAGCGAACCCGAAGCTGATCGTTTACCTGGATATATTGCTGTACAAATGAACTTAACAAATATTGTTTTTCACCATTAACAATGGAATCAATCGGATAAACGGCTTTTGTCCGGTTGGCAAAATAACGGTAATCGAATGAATTGGCTGTCCAGCCTACCCCCGCCTGATTATTTAAAATTCCTGTTTTGACTTCCGTCTTCCAATCAAGCCGGTACTCTTCCATTTTATTATTCCCATCGTCAATATCATAAACCTGACGTGTAAATGTTCTTTCGCGTGTTTTCGCCAGACCTTTTCCTTTCCCTTTTCCCTGACTTGGATTTTCTATGATTTCCGTATATTCCTCCAGTTCCCCGGTTTCTTCTATTTTTTCCCTGTCCAGCTGTGAATACCCGGCATTCAACGCCGAATACCAGAACTTATTTATCTGCCAGTTCCAATTCAGGCTTAACCCAAGGTTTTTACTATTGATGCTTTCATTACGGTAATAATCTTTTGTATTTACCAATTCATAATCGCGGCTTTGATGATCGCCACCATATAAAATATTCATGTTTATTTCCAGCCCGTCGGAGGGGTGAATGCTTATTTTAGCATTTAAATCCTGATACTTGATGGTTGGAATAATACTACTTGATATCGGATTATCTGAAGTTCCCTGATCTTCAACATTATCAATTAACCGCATGTAAAGATAATTCTGCCAGCTATCAATGTAAGACCGTCTCCACGCTGCTGTAAACGACACCTCTTTTGTAACCGGAACATTGGCAAGTACATTTGAATTTAACTGGTTCCCGGAAACGTCGAGATAAGGATGATAATTTTTACCCGACTTTCCGGTCAGTTCAATCAGTCCGGCAACACGTCCACCAAAACCAGCATCAAAACCTCCCCTGGAAACAAAAGCCTGCTGCACATATTTGGCATTCAGCACACTCATATTTCCCAGTAAATGACTGGTTTCAAGAACAGGAATACCATCGAACAACACGAGATTGTCAGTCGGGGTACTTCCCCTGATCGATAATCCTGCAGCACTTCCCTGCAAAAAGTTAACCCCGGGAATTAGCAAAAGTGCATTTCCCAGGTCATCATCGGCAATACGCGGAATATTAGATGATTTCAACGGATTAAACCCAATCTTCTCAGGTTGCTGCGCTGCCTCCAAAACATTTTTCTCCACCTGTGTAACCACAACGGTTGGAACAAGTATTTCCGAAGGTGTTAAGAACAGATCCACCGGATGTTCAGTAGTAACAATGGTATCCAAAATCTTATATCCAAGATGGCTAATCAGAATTTGTACTTTCTTGGAATCAGGAATCTGAAATGAAAAATACCCAAGGTCATTGGTCATAGTACCTTTATTGGCACCGTAAACCACATTGCAGTACAACAGATACTCACCAGTAACTTTATCTTTTACAAACCCGCTAACCGTTTTTAATTTAGGTTTTCCCGATTCGGGTGATTTTACAACAGCGGATTCATTTCGTACCAAAACCCAGGTTCCATCGATATTTTTAGAATGAATTAGATAATTCTTTTCCAAAAGTTTCAGAAAATCTTCAACAGTGGCATTTTCAATTTCAAAAGTTGCAAGAACTTTTTGGAATGAATCGGAATCAAATGCAAACTTAACCTGGTAACGGTTCGAAATCTCACCAAGTACCTCGCTCAGTGGTTTTTCTGAAACAGAATAACTGATTCCCGGCTCTTGTCCATAAACATGAAATAAGACGAGAAACAGAATAAACAGGAGTTTGTATTTATTTTGAATCTTCAAAGATTACGGTTTTATTTTTCTCATCGATAGAATAATGCAAATCCATTGCTGTTGAGATAACTTCACATACTGATTTAAGGTTGTTCATATTTAAACTGCCGCTAAATTTACGATTTTCAATGGTAGATTGTGCCATTATTTCGTATCCAAACCGGTTTTTAATAATTGCAAAAACTTTTTTCAGGCTGATATTCTCCCAGAAAAATTCACCGTTAAACTCATCCAGAACCTTTTCTTTTGGCTTTAAAACTGATTCTACAATTTGATTTTCTTTGATAACAGCTCCATTTTCATCTGTCAAAATGATGTTGTCTTTTTCTGATTTAACCTCTACTCTTCCGGAAAGACAATAAATTTCAGGAAATTGGTTTTGAAAAGCATTTATTGTAAAACGCGTTCCAAGAACTCTGACTTCGCCACCCGTGAATTTTACGGTAAAACGTTTTCCCTTTTGAACAGTAAAAAGTGCTTCGCCATTTAATTTTAATGATCTTTTTCCGGTAATAAAAGAATAGTTCACGTTCAGCTTCGAATTAGGATTTAACAGCACAAAAGAACTATCAGGTAACCAAATTGACTGTTGCACATTGCTATTGGTAAGATATTTCTTTGTAAACAAAAATGAATCAGCAAGAATAGAAAATAATAAAAGGACTGCAATCACCGAAGCGACAGCGATTGCCCATTTTCTAAAAACAAAATTCGCCCTCTTCGGCCCTGGCATATCAACCTTCCCCATCAATTCAGCCCAGGATTGATCTTTATCCTTTTCCCAGTTTACTTTATAGTGCCGAACCAGGTTTTTGATATGTTCTTTTTTATCCATTTATATTTTTTCTCCAAACTCCTTACGCAAAACAGCCAGTGCTTTACTCATCTGTTTCTCTATTGCCTTTACACTTACCCCGAGCGATTCGGCAATTTGGGAATATGTCATATCATCTAACCGGTTCATCAAAAAAACGACCCGGCATTTTTCAGTCATAGAAGAAATAGTTTTTTGAAGTTTTACATCCACTTCTTTTACTTCAAGCACAAATTCGGGTGATTCATGTTCAATATGTTCAAAATATGTTGATTTAAATTTCAGGTCTATTTTTTTATGGCGATAATTTTTCAGATAACTGTTGCGTGCGATGGTGAATAAAAATGGCCTTATCGTTTCATCTTTAACCTGGTCACGCTTTTCCCATAACTGCAGAAACACATCCTGTGTCAGATCCTCTGTAAGTGAAATATCACCCGACAGATAATAAAGGTAATTTCTGATGTATTCAAAATGCTGATCGAAAACATCCTTAAACCACTCCTTATTTCCACCCACCAGCTTCATCTTTTTATAAGTACAGAATTTTTTATTAGGAATGTAAAATCATCACATCAACATAAACTCAATTCCACTGCATTTATTACCCATGCAAAAACAAAAGAATCGATTTATAAGTTAATCTTTTCTTACTGAAAATTTAAAAATTGTAGTAGAATTAAATGTCTCGCCCGGCTTTACCAATGTTGACGGAAACTTCGGTTGATGAGGGCTGTCAGGATAATGTTGAGTCTCAAAACAAAGTCCCGTTCTTCTGGTGTATGGCACGCCCGATTTTCCAATTTCTCTCCCGTTCAAATGATTGCCCGTGTACAGCTGTAATCCCGGCTCAGTGGTAAATACCTCCATAAAACGTCCACTTTCGGGCTCGTAAGCACTGGCTGCAAGAGACATTTTACCCGATTGTTTGTTGAGCACATAATTCAAGTCGTAGCCAAATCCGTAAACAATTAACGGATCTTTTGAATCAATGCGTTCGCCAACAGTATGCGGCGCAGTAAAATCAACATCTGTTCCTTTAATATTCACAATTTCCCCGGTCGGTATCAAATCGGGGGTTACCTGCGTAATGCTGTCAGCATTAATCACCAAAACATGGTTAAGAATATCACCATTCCCTTCGCCCCGTAAATTAAAATAGCTGTGGTTGGTAACGTTAATAAAACAAGGTTTATCAGTGGTCACTTCATAATTTAGCTTTAACTCATTGTCGGAAGTAAGTGTGTAAGTTGTTTTAGCCGTCTTATTTCCGGGAAATCCAAATTCTCCGTCCGTATTTTTCAGGGTGAAAACAACGCTGTTTCCCTGTTGCTCATAATCCCACACTTTTCGGTACCAACTGTTATTACCCGAGTGCAAACAGGCTTTTCCATTATTTGCAGGGAGTTTATAAGTTTCTCCATCGATGGTAAAACTTGCATTTGCAATACGATTGGCAAACGGGCCAACAACAGCACCATGACTTGATCCAAATTTCTGGTAGTCTCCAATTGATTTGAAACCCAGCACCACATCGGCAAAGTTTCCGTTTTTATCCGGTGCATAAATGGAAACGATCTTTGCACCGTAATTGGTAAGGGTAACAACCATTCCATTCTCATTCTTCAGCGTAAAAAGCCGGGTATTCTTTCCATTAACTACGGCTTCAAAATCTGCATTCTTATATGGCATAACTATTTCTTTTTTATCGACCAAACCAAAAGTTGTAAACATTACAAGAAGAATAACAAATCCAATTTTGCTCATTTTAGGCTATTTTAGTTTATCAGCTAAAAATACAAAATCGATTGGGAATATTATATTTCAATGTATAATTCTATGCTTTTCTAAACTATGCAATTCCTGAATGAGGTTATTCGTAAACAGTTTCTTATTAATTACCATGAAGGTATGCCGGCATTTTTTCAACAGGAAAATGAATTTCAACCAAATCGTTGTCTTCCCAACTTTTGGCAATCTGGCAATAATCTCCGGGCGGTGCAATGTATTTCACGTTTTTCATCGTTACAGTGGCTCCTTCTGCCCAATTAGGAATCCGTACAAAGATTTCCATAAACCGCTTTTTTTCCATGCTAAATTTAAGATTTACATTTCCGGAGGAAGGATAGTCAGTTTCCTGGGTTATTTTTACGTGACCAATCATAGAGTGCTCAAACTGCACCGATGCATTGGTAAATAAATTAACATGAAAATAATCGTTATCGCGTGTAAAAATGTAAGGTTCCAGAAGCGATGCCAAATCATCTTCCCCCTGTTCTTCAGGTAAATAATCAGGTTGATACTGAATTCGTTCCAACTCAGCCGCATATTTTTCTTTTCCTGTAATTTCCAACAAAAAGCCGGTTGCTTCAATCCAGCTTTTTACACCATTGAAAGAAAATACACCGCGAATATTCTTTACGTCATTCCAAAAAACTTCCATTTTTTTAAGATCAAAACCCTGATCCTTTCTTTCATACAGTTCTTTCATCTGAATCAATTCCCCGGGAAGATCATCTGCAATTATATCCTGAAGTGAATCAATGCTGCTTTTTGGTTCCGTAAGGTGAAACGGTTTATCAATGGTAAATTGCCCTGCAGATAATTTTTCAGAAACGGGTTCCGGAAATTGTTTATGATTTGAACAGGAAAACAAAATTAAAATGAGGATTACTGCAATGAATTTAACGCGCATATAAATTGTTTTTTCGATATATTAACAGAGATAGAATAAGTGGGTTCAAACGAATCAGAAAAAAGTTTACAGCATATATTTTGTAAAAAAGGTATCTGTTTTATTCTTGTTTTCATAAAACCCAATTCGTTGCTGGATAGCGATAAAATTAATTTAATATAAAAAATTCTTTATTCCTTGTTCTTAACTCTTGATTCGAATTAAATTATAACATACATTTGCAGAACAAGATCATAAAAAACTGCGATGAACACTTTTGTCTTTGATATTGTCATTACTACGCGACCGTTCTAAGGTTGCCACCACGAGATTTAGTTAACGCAGTTATTCATCACTTTTCTACATAAATTTTTCAACAATGACAGGCAAAAAAAATAATGTTTTGTCTTTATCAAAGATCAAAAGTATTGATTACAAAGTTGTTTGGCAGGATATAAAAGAAGCCATTGCCGGCACAGAGCGCGACTTCACCACTACCAGCGTTGGCAGAGCTATTTTTATTCTTGCCGTGCCAATGGTGCTTGAAATGATAATGGAATCGGTATTTGCCGTAGTCGATATCTTTTTTGTTTCAAAATTAGGTGCTGATGCCGTTGCCACTGTTGGCATCACGGAATCGACAATGACGATTGTTTATGCCATAGGTGTTGGGTTGTCAACTGCGACTACCGCACTGGTTTCCCGCAGAATAGGCGAAAAAAAGAACAAAGAAGCCGGGGAGGTTGCCTTCCAGGCGATTCTTGTTGGTTTGATTATTTCGATCGTTATTGCCATTCCCGGCGTTTTATTTGCCTCCAACTTCTTGAAAATAATGGGTGCTACCGATCAAATGGCTAAAGATGGTTATATGTTCCCTGCCATTATGTTTGGGGGAAATGCTATTATCATGTTGCTGTTCATCAATAATGCAGTTTTCAGGAGTTCGGGCGATGCCGCAATTTCCATGCGAATAATGTGGTTTGCCAATATTATAAATATTATCCTCGACCCGGTGCTGATATTTGGACTTGGCCCTTTTCCTGAACTTGGGTTGATGGGTGCCGCTGTTGCCACAAATATTGGTCGCGGACTGGCAGTAGTTTACCAGTTTTTCTTTCTTTTCAGGGGGAAACACCGGATCAGGCTGTACATCGATAATCTAAAAATAAAACTGAAAGTAATGTTGAACCTGATAAAAATTTCAGGAGGTGGCATTCTGCAAAACCTTATTGCAACATCAAGTTGGGTTTTATTGGTTCGTATTATTGCTGTTTCAGGTCCTGATGCTGTTGCCGGATATACCATTGCCATTCGGATTATCATTTTCCTCTTACTTCCGGCATGGGGAGTTAGCAATGCTGCAGCTACACTTGTAGGTCAGAATTTGGGAGCCAAACAACCTGATCGTGCTGAAAGATCGGTCTGGATTACCGGTTACGTAAATATGGCATTTATGGGAATTATGGGATTGTTGCTGGTAATTTTCCCTGACTTTTTTATTCACCTTTTTATTTCTGATCTTCCTGTTGTTGAAAACGGAACTTTAGCATTGAGGATTATCAGTTGCGGCTTTATATTTTATGCTCTCGGAATGGTAATGGTACAAGGGTTTAATGGAAGCGGAGATACTACTACACCAACAAAAATTAACTTATTTAGCTTTTGGCTATTCGAAATTCCGCTGGCGTATTTTCTGGCTATTGTTTTGAAGATGGGTCTTACAGGAGCAAGCATCGCTATTGTAAGTGCAGAATCTTTGCTGGCAATTATTGCTCTTATCTTGTTCCGAAAAGGTAAGTGGAAACTCCGTGAAGTGTAAAGGCAAAAGGTAAAAGGATGAAGTCAAAAGTCTAAAGCTGTGAAACAGAAAAGTGCTGTTTGTCACATCTGCTGATGAACCTTTTATCTTCTAAATGAATTATTATTCAGAATGACTTAATATTTACCAAAATGAAATCATTTAAAACAGTTGATGAATATATTCTGAACGCAACAAACGGAAAAGAAATTTTATTGGTTTTACGCGACATTATAAAATCTACCGAACTTGAAGAAACAATTAAATGGGGAAGCCCGGTTTACACGGTGAACGGTAAAAATGTGGTTGGCATTGGCGCCTTCAAATCGTACGCCGGGCTGTGGTTTTTTCAGGGAGCCTTGTTAAAAGATGAAGCCAGGGTGTTGGTCAATGCACAGGAAGAAGTAACCAAAGCACAGCGGCAATGGCGTTTTTCTTCCGTTGATCAAATTGATGAAAAACTGGTGAAGAAATATATTGAAGAAGCCATTTCGAACCAGAAAAAGGGAAAAGAGATCAAACCAAACCGGAATAAACCCGTCATAATCCCGGATGAACTGAAAGCAGCCTTTAAGGAAAATCCGGAGTTAAAAGAAAGTTTCTATCGTTTTCCACCTGGCCACCAAAGGGAATATGCAGATTATGTTTCAGAAGCCAAACGAGAAGAAACACGTGTAAACCGAGTTCAAAAAATCATTCCTATGATCCTGAAGAAAAAGGGACTTAACGACAAGTACAGAAGATAATTTCTTGTTCCGGCAAAATAATCCTTAAAAAAAACAACAAAACAGTACCAATTGATTTTTTCTACATGAAACAAGAAAATTTAAGCGATGGAATAAGCATTACTTATCAATCAGGAATATACATACTAACCGTTGAACAACAGCTAAATATATCCATAAATGAAGCCTGGGAGTTTTTCTCCAATCCGGCGAATCTTTCAAAGATTACCCCTCCTGAAATGAAATTCAATATCACTTCAGGAAACCCGGGAAAAATGTTTGCCGGCCAAATCATTGCATACAAGATTAATGTATTGCCCAGAATTAAAAGTAACTGGGTGACTGAGATCACACAGGTAAATCACAATAAATATTTTATCGACGAACAACGCTTTGGGCCTTACAAAATGTGGCACCATGAACATCATTTCCAGGAAAATAAAACCGGGGTGCTGATGAAAGACAAAGTTTCATATAAAATCCCAATGGGCTTTTGTGGAAGAATTTTACATGAATTGGTGATCAGGAAAAAACTTAAGCAGATATTTTCTTACCGTGTAAAAAAACTGGAGGAAATATTTGAAAATCATTAAACTGTTCTCGATTTCCTCTTCTTTAAAATTTCTCCTTATCCAAATATGTTTTATTTTCACCCAATAAAACCTGCTACATATGAGTTACAAAATTTTCCTATTTTTTACTATTATACTATTTGTGCATCCGTTAAAATCTCCTACAACCTCGACTACCCTTGTCTTTGATGAACGAAAAGCCGAATATCTTTATCATTTTGCTTACGAGTGCATCGATAAGGAATATCCGAATAAACCGGGTCAGGTTCTGGGAGATGATAGTTACCTCGCTCCTCCTCGTGTGTTACATCCGGCATTTTACGGCTGCTTCGACTGGCACTCTTCAGTACACGGACATTGGACATTGGTGACTATTTTACGCGAATTTCCTGATTTTAAGTACCGCAATGAAGTTCTGGCAAAACTCAATAAAAACATTACCAAAGAAAACATTCAAAAGGAAATTGAATATTTTGACGATGTTAACAATAAGGATTATGAAAGGACTTATGGCTGGGCATGGCTTTTAAAACTTGATGAAGCACTTCGCGAGTGGGACACGCCCGAAGCACGCCGGTTACAGGAAAGCCTGGAACCGTTGGTTGATCTTATTTCAGAGAAGTTCATTGTATTTCTGGACAAACTAAATTATCCGATCCGTATCGGAGAGCATTCAAATATTGCTTTTGGAATGTCATTTGCTTACGATTATGCAAAAAAATATGATACTGTCTTAGCTTCAAAAATTGAGGAGAAAGCCAGACAGTATTATTCAAACGACCGCAATTGCCCGCTTACCTGGGAACCCGGAGGTTTCGACTTTTTATCTCCGTGTTTGCAGGAAGCATCGTTGATGCTTAAAGTTTTACCGTCACCAGAATATAAAAAATGGCTTAGAAAATTTATTCCCGGTTTCACAAAGAATCCCGAAAGGTTTCTTGAAGTAGCGGTAGTCAGTGATCGCAGCGACGGAAAACTGGCTCATTTAGACGGGTTGAATTTCAGCCGTGCCTGGTGCCTTTTTGAAATGGGAAAAGCATTGCACAATCAAAAACTGATTGATTTTGGTGAAAAACATTTCAACTACAGTTACGAAAAAATGGATTCAGGTGAATATGCCGGCGCACATTGGCTGGCATCATTTGCCACTTATGCATTGATAAAAGCAAAAGAATAGTTCTATTAATTTTAATTTACAATTTTTCATTTTTAATTAAGAATCAATGGATTTACAGGTAGAAGGAAAAGTTTTTATGATAGCCGCTTCCAGCAAAGGAATGGGATTTGGTATTGCGCGGGAATTGGCAAAAAACGGCGCCATTGTTTGTATGGCAAGCCGCACCAAAGCTGATGTTGAAAAAGCGGCCGAACAACTGCGAAATGAAACCGGTTCAACCATTCATGCTTCAGTTTTTGACGCTGCCAGCGCAGAATCAATTAACCAGTGGATTAAAGAAGTGGAAACTGCTTTTGAACGAATCGACGGATTGTTAGTAAATGCCGGTGGACCTCCTGCCGGAGACTTTGATGATTTTACTGATGACGACTGGCAGACATGCATTCAACCTTACATTAATGAGCACTGTCCGGTTAATTCGTGGCGTTTTACCGGCTATGAGAAACGGAGGTGGCGGTTCAATATTAACGATTACTTCCTGGTCAGTAAAAGAGCCTATTGATCGCCTGCTGCTTTCCAATGTTTTTCGGTCGGGAGTAACAAGTCTTGTAAAAAGTCTGTCCAATGAACTGGGCTCCGAAAATATCCGTGTAAACAATCTAATCCCGGGTAGAATTGACACGGAGCGTTTACAGGCGCTCGACAAAAGAAATGCGGCTTTGGAAGGACTTTCAGAAGAGGAAATAAAACAAAAAGCGGCTGCCGGAATTCCACTAAAGAGATACGGAAACATTGAAGAGATTGGGAAAGCGGGTGCTTTTCTGCTTTCACCGGCGGCATCTTATATTACCGGAGTAAGTCTGGCTGTTGATGGCGGAATTATTAAAACTGTATGGTAGCAGCGGGTGTTGCGATTTCTAACCGCAAATATTAAAATCAACGGTTAAAAACCGCTGCACCCAGAACAAATTCCACAAGTTGTTAAAGAAATAAATTCTTTATGAAGCAATTTATTATTTCAGTCGTTTTTGGTTTTTAACCCAGCTTTTAGCCCAAAATCATTATGACCGGTTTAAAAGTATCAATGTTCTTCATTATACTTTTGAAATTCATGTAAATGATTCAACTGACCAAATTGAAGGAAAAGCAACCATTTTAATCCGGTTTCTGAAACCGGGAAACTCAATTGAACTTGATCTTATCCAAAAAGATAATTCTACCGGAACAGGAATGCAGGTAGAAAAAATAGAAACAAACGGCGAATCACTTTCTTTTCACCACGAAAATAATCTGCTGAAGATAAATTTCGATACTGATTTTCAGGCAAATGATACCGTAAGTTTCAACATTGAATATGAAGGCGTTCCGGCTGACGGATTGATCATTTCAAAAAATAAATTTGGCGACCGTACATTTTTTGGCGATAACTGGCCGGATCGTGCACACAACTGGATTCCCTGTGTCGATCATCCATCCGATAAGGCAACGGTAGATTTTATTGTTTATGCACCGGAAAAATACCAGGTGGTGTCCAACGGCTTTTTACTGGAAGAAACGAATCTTGAAAAAAGCTATAAGTTAACTCATTGGAAAGAAAATGTTCCTATTGCAACCAAACTGATGGTTATAGGAGTATCACGTTTTGCGGTGCTGAACAATGGAAAAGTGAACGAAATTCCGGTTAGTAGTTGGGTCTTCCCTCAAAACCGGGAAGAAGGATTTACTGATTATGCAGCAGGCACGCAACCTCTTGAATTCTATTCAAAACTAATTGGACCATTTAGTTATGAAAAGCTGGCAAATGTACAATCAAAAACCCGGTGGGGCGGAATGGAAAATGCCAGTTGTATTTTTTATGCTGAAAAATCAGTTACCGGAAAAAATGAAGACCTTGGATTGCTTGCACATGAAACAGCGCACCAATGGTTTGGAGATGCTGTTACCGAGCAAAACTGGCACCACGTTTGGCTTAGCGAAGGCTTTGCTACCTATCTCACGCATATTTTTATGCGAAATAAATTTGGTGACGAAGTATTCCGGAAAGGTCTTGAATCAGACAGAAACAGGGTAATCCGGTTTGCCAAACGCCATTTTGCACCAATTATTGATACAACAGTAACCAACTACAATCAACTGATAAATACAAATTCGTACCAAAAGGCGAGTTGGTTTTTGCACATGCTAAATGAAGATCTCGGCGATTCACTTTTCACTGAAAGCCTGCGACTTTATTACCTTATTTTTCGCGATTCAACAGCATTAACCAAAGATTTTCAACGCGTTGTGGAAATGGTTTCGAATCGCAATCTGGATACTTTCTTTTATGAGTGGTTATATCAACCCGGCTTTCCGCAATTAAAGATCGACTGGGAACAGGCAAAAGATAATTCTGTTTTGGTTAAAATCAATCAGGTTCAGGAAAACTACTTATTTGATTTTCCGCTTGAAATTGAATTTGATTTGGCAAATGGTGAAAAAATAGTTAGAAAAGTAGCTGTCAGTAATAAAAAGAGTGAATTTACTTTTGTGGTAAATAGCGAAGTTGTTTCCATAAAACCCGATCCAAACGTCAAACTTCTGTTTGAAGAAGTTCAGTAAAAATGATGAAAAACCCCTCCACTAAGATGATTAAAGGAGGGGAAAACCGCGCATTTAATAGAAACCTTTGGATTAAATCAGCTAAGATTGGTATTCAGGTGCAGTTTTGCAATTTGTTACCAGAGAAAGTTATGCCAGACTCAAGTTTAAACAGATTTTTCAAATGATCTACTTAAAATTAATATCCATGCTCATTAAATTTGTATGTTACCGTTTCTCCTTTTACTCTAGTTAGAAGTTCGGTACTATGGTAATTGTAGTAAACATTACCAAATTCGTCTTTAATATGTGAAGTATATTCAAATTTCATTACTAAACCTACTACTCCCGGCATCCAATTCATCCAAATATAATTATAATCAACCGAGGTATAATAAATGGTACCTGTTTCATCACCAGTGTATGTACCATTTGTTCTTGCTTGTTCTTTATAATTCCAGTCTGTAATCCAACCTTCGAAGGAACCGGAAACAGTTTCAGGCACCCCCGGAAGTTGTACATTAACAAGTTCATTAGGCCCAATGTATACAGATGTTTTTACATTCTTTTGAGAATAAGAATTAAGAGCAAAAAAGGTCATTGCGATAAAAAATGTCAGAAAAAATTTTAACGTTTTCATTTTATTAATTTTTTAGGTTAAACAATACGGATTGAAATTGATTTAATCCACGCACAAGTTCCTCAAAATCAGCAAACAAAGCCTATCAACCTTGTGGTATTGCATGTAAACATGTTTGTAAGTTTTAGATTATGTTGCAAAATGGATGTATTGTTGGGGTATGTTGATTGTATAAGACAGATTCTGCTACTAATCGTCAGCCAAATTCATCTTTCGAAGTAATGCTATAAAACGTGGATCTGTTTTGAGATCCCTGAGAAATGGATCGTATTTGATCCATGTACAAGCGGCTTCCTTTCCAAAGGACTTCTCCAGATACACTATCGCTGAATCTTTTTCATTTATAAGTGCATATAATTCAGCAATATCCATCTCAGGGTGCGTCTTCTCAATACCCCTAATTTTCTTATAGTCGCTGGCAACAAGGCGAAGAAACCCCTCTTTACCGGCTTCCGTGTAAATCTTTTCAATAAAATTGGTGTTAACATTTGGATAATTTACATTCCATATTTTTGCGTAGGCATTGACAGCCCCCGGCATTCTATCCTGTAGAAGAAAAACCTTAAAATTCATCCAGTAATAAACCGCTTCTTTCTTGTCTAGGTAAAATAATTTTTGGGATTCTTCCAATGCTTTATCAAAATCTCTGGCCCATAAATAAGTATGTTGACTCATATTATATAAATTAGCATAAGAGGGATTCAAAAGTTTAGCTTTATCAATATACTGGCGTGCCATTTCTTTGTTTCCAACTATATCCATGTATTCTGAATATATTTTATACGCCCGTGTATAATTGGGATTAATTTCAAACGACTTTTTCAATTCTCTTTCTGCCGTGTCCCAATCAAAATCAAAATAAGTTGCAATTCCACCCAGTGTTGCATGTGCTTCAGCCAGATTATTATCAATTTTCAAAGCTTTTAAAGCGAAAGCCCTGCTCTTTGGAATGCCCGTTTCCCTGGGAAGAAAACCATACCAGGTACTTGTTACATAAGAATCAGCCAGGCCTGCGTATGCCAGGCAAAAACCCGAATCGAGGGCAAGTGCCTGGTTATACAATTCTATACTTTTTTCAAAACTCTCCTTTGTTCGTAACTGGTAGTAAAAACGACCTTCGAGATAGAGTTTATAGGCTTCTTTATTTTCAGTGTAAATTTTTTCAACCTGTTCTTTTTCCTCAGGTGATAGAATAATTTCAAGTTGGTCGGCTATTTGTCCGGAAATCTCCGTAATGAAGGGAATAATTTCTGTTAAGTCTTTGTCGAAATGATTTGCCCAAATGTGTTTATCTTCCTTTGCACTGATTAACTGAACGTTGATCCTGATTTTTTCGTCCTCCGGGAGAATACTTCCTTCCAGAAAATATTCTACATCCATTTCTTTCGCAACTTCCCTGGCACTCAAATTTTCGTTGCCAATTTTTTCGGAAGAGATCCTGGATTTTACGACCAAACCATCAACATAAGAAAGACGAGTTAATATATCTTCCATTATTCCATCTGCCAGGTATTGTACTTCAGGATTATTGCTAAGATTTTTTAACGGGAGGATCGCAATGGATTTCGGCGTATTCTCGCGGTTGAAACTTTCCGTTTTTTCACCGGAATACCGGTAAACTAAAAAGGAGATGATTATTAAAACAAAAATTCCCAAAGCAATCTTCATTATTTTTTTTCCGGAATTTTTAATTTTTAATCCGGTTTCGGCGGTTCCTTTTATTTCTGATTCACCGTTTAAATTATCGGTTCCAATTTCGTTTTGGTTATTTTTTTTGACTTCACCCGGAGAATAACCATAAAAATCATGAAAACATTTACTGAAATAGGATGGACTACTAAATCCGACATTATAGGCAACTTCCGAAACATTGTCACTGCCTTGTTCCAACAGCTCTTTTGCTTTCTGTAATCTTATTTCACGGATAAATTCGCTGACAGATTTTTTAGTAATAGATTTCAATTTACGATGTACATACGAGCGATTCATGTGCATTTTATCAGCCAACTCTCTTACACCAAAATTTTCATCGCTTAAATTGGCTTCCACAACAGAAGTCAGTCGGATTAAAAAGGCTTTATCACTACCAGCGTTGGAGTTCATGGTTTTTGGTTAGCTGATTAAATCTTTTTGACAGGTATAATTTACTAATAAATAAGGAGGTGAGCAATAGGACAAAGCGTTTCAGTAAGGCTATTGAGCATTTGATCTATAGGCTGACGGACACCAGTTAAACCTCAGACAAGTCACCATTTAAAAAATAAAACCCCTCCTCTAAGATGATTAAAGGAGGGGAAAACCGCGCATTTAACAGAAACCTTTGGATTAAATCAGAAAGAATGGGTCCCTTGCATGGTTTAATTATATTTTATTTTCGCGTTTAAAAAGAATAAATTATTCTTCTCTTATTTCATGATTTCAGAATTTATTCATCATTACTTTGCGGACAAACGCCTTTTACCAGGTCGAAAGTTTGAGCAAACAGATCGATATTAAAAAACATAATGACATGTGTTCCCATATCTCCCTTTGCATGCGTTCTAGACCAGATAAATGTCATTTCTTCGTTTTCATCGAAAGTCAGCTTGTCGATCTCGTTAATCTTATAGGTTTCGCCCGTTAGCTGGCTTTTAAACGTTCCTTTCGCATGTACTATGCACCACACAAGTTTGCCATCTTTTATATGTGCTGTTGCGTGTGCATAAAGATTTTCGAGGCCTTCATCGCCTTCTGGAGCTTCCAGGTTGTCAACGAGCTCGCCATCGCAAAATATCGGCGCCGAATAAGCGCCGGCCATTTCAAAATTTATGGTTCTCGAATCTGCAGATTTCAGCTGAAGATCATCGGGACTATCCAGGTACGCATCATTTTGCTTGTCGCAGCCTGAGAGTAAACTGACTGCGACTGCAATCAGAAATAGTAGTTTAAATAGTTTCATAATCATCAGTTTTAATTGAGTGGATTAATTAATTACAAGTGGTATGTCCAACTGTGATCTCTCCGGTACTGTAATCATAAAATAGCGTACCAGTGTAGTGCGAACCCTGATCACCGATTAGATTATAATGCCACTTCATTACCCAATGATCGATGTAAAAATACTTATCTGTTTCCCTGATCGTAAAAACCTCTCCCGTCGTACTGGTTACAGTTCCTTTTATCTGATCGACTTCCTTTGCCAGTACATCCCCATTTTTAAACATGCGGAAAACATAGTGAACCATAAGTTCTACCACCTTCAAGCTCATCTACCACCTCACCGTCACAATATACAGGCGACCAATAGGTGCTCGAAAACCAACCCTGATCGACTTTATTTGCTTTGTCCTGAGCATTAACCGAAAATGTTGCAATACCTATAAAAAGGCATACGAATAAAAATACTTTTGCTTTCATTTTATTAAATTTTTAAGTTAAACAATACGGATTGAAATTGATTTAATCCATGCACAAGTTCTTCAAAATCAACAAACAAAGCCTATCAATCATGTGGTATTGCATGTAAACATGTTTGTAAGTTTTAGATTATGTCGCAAAATGGATGTATTGTTGGGGTATATTGATTGTATAAGACAGATTCTGCTATTAATCGTCTGCAAGATTCATTTTTCGAAGTAATTCTATAAAACGCGGATCTGTTTTGAGATTTCTGAGAAATGAGTTGTTTTTGATCTTTGCACAATCGACTTCCTTTCCAAAGGACTTCTTCAAATGTACATCGCTGAATCTTTCTCATTTATAAATGCATATAATTCAGCGAGATCCATCTCAGGGTGACCTGTTGTAATATCTGGGTTTTTCTTATATGTATTGATAACAAAGTCAATAAAACCCTCTTTGCCAGTGTCCTTGTATATCTTTTCAATAAAGTTGGCATTAACATTTGGATATAGTACATTCTATCTATGGATGTACGCTTCAACTGCCTCATGCATTCTATCCTGGAGAAGCCAAACCTTAAAATTCCACCTGTAATAAGTCGCTTCATCCTTTTCGAGGTAAAAGAATTTATTGGCTTCTTCCAATGCTTTATCATATTTACCTTCTCTAAAATAATAACGCTAACTACCTTGATGCAATATCGGGTAGCTGGGATTTAACATGATAGCCTTATCAATATATTTACGTGCCATTTCTCTGTTACCTATAATATTCATATACTCTGAATATAATTTATATGCCCTCATGTAATTGGGATTAATTGCCAAAGCTCTTTTTAACTCCTTTTCTGCCTTACCCCAGTCGTGATCGAAAAATACGTGCAATAGCACCCAAAGTAGCATGAGCCTGAGCGAGATCGTTATCAATTTCGAAGCGCTTTTAATGCATTAGCCCTGCTTTTGGATCACAGTTTTCCTGCTCAGGTCCGCAATTAGTACAGGCTACATTAATATACGAATCTGCCAGACCGGCATACGCAAGACAAAAGCCCGAATCAAGTTCAAGAGCCTGATTATAAAGTTCAATACTTTTTTCAAAATTTCCGGTGTTCTTAACCGAAAGTAATATAGCCCATCGAGATACAACCTGTAAGCTTCTTTATTTTCAGTGTAAATTTTTTCAATATGCTCTTATTTCCTTAGGCGTCAGAATAATTTCAAGTTTATCGGTTATTTGGCGCGGAAATTTCAGTGATAAAAGGAAGTACTTCGGTTAAATCATTGTCGAAATGTTCTGCCCAAACATGCTTATCTTCCTTTGCACTGATCAACTGGACATTAATCCTGATTTTATCTTTATCCGGGATTATACTCCTTCCAGAAGATACGAGACATTTAACTTTTTGGCAATCTCACTTGCTGTTAACCTTTCATCCCCGACTTTTTCTCCCGATATGCGCGATTTTACAACCAGTCCATCAATATAGGAAAGACGGGTTAAAATATCTTCCATTATTCCACCTGCCAGGTATTCCATTTCAGGATTATTGCTAAGGTTTTTTAAAGGAAGGACGGCTATTGATTTTTGTGCGATATCCGGGGTAAAACTTTCCGTTTTTTTATCATAAGATAACTGTAAATAAAAAAGGAGACGATTACTAAAACAAAAATTCCCAATGCAAACTTCATTATTTTTTTACCGGAACTTTTATTTTTTAATCCGGTTTTGGCGGTTCCTTTTGTTTCTGATTCACCGTTTAAATTATCTGTTCCAATTTCGTTTAGGTTATTTTTTTTGACCTCACCCGGAGAATAACCATAAAGTTCATGAAAACATTTGCTGAAATATGACGGACTACTAAAACCCACATTATAGGCAACTTCCGAAATATTATCACTTCCCTCTTCCAGCAGTTGCTTTGCTTTTTGCAACCTTATTTCACGGATAAATTCGCTGACAGATTTTTTAGTAATTGATTTCAATTTACGATGTACATACGAACGGTTTAACCGCATTTTCTCAGCTAACTCGCTTACTCCAAACTGTTCATTGTTCAGGTTTGCTTCGACGATTGAAATCAGGCGATTTAAAAAGGCTTTATCATTACCGTTATTGGAGTTCATGGTTTTTGGTTGCTGATTAAATCTTTTTGACAGGTTTAATTTACTAATAAATAAGGAGATAAGCAATAGGACAAAGTGTTTCAGTAAGGCTATTGAGCATTTGATCTGTCAGCTGACGGACAGCAGTTCAACTTCAGACAAGTCATCATTTTAAAAATAAAAACCCCTCCTCTAAGATGATTAAAGGAGGGGAAAACCGCGCATTTAATAGAAACCTTTGGATTAAATCAAAAAGAATGGGTCCCTCGCAGGTTTTATTACATTTTATTCTTTATGATTTATATGGTTTACCTTTTCCCTTTTACCAACGTAATTACACCGGTATATTGATGGAATGAATTATTGGGATAGGAAGACCTGTTATAATCATCTGTCATACCATGGCCGGAAAAATTTTATTGTTACCATTTAAGTAGGAAGATCTTATAATTCTTCCGTTATTTTACCTTTTGACACGTACATTAAACTTTCCGGACTTCCGTCAAAGTCCATAGTATATTTCCAACGGGCAGTTAAGCCAAGTACCTCCCCTTCTGTACCTGTACCAACACCTTGGCCTACGTTTTTAAACGTGCTACCATCCGGACTTGTCAGGGTTGAGGTAACCTTCCATGTCATTTCCCATTTCCCAACGTAATCTCCATTGTTAACATCATCTAAGGTTTCGGCACCAACGAATATTTCAGCCCTTCCCGTAATTTCAGTGGTGATTTCATCAATTTGCTCTGCTTCAGTTGAAAACCATAGTGAAAGTCCGGTAACCCTTTCATCATCCGCAGCATCATACCATGTAATAAGATCCTCACTACGGGGTGTGCATGTTCCGGAAAAGTGTGTTGGGATTTTCTTGGATTTCAAAGAAAGCTCATCATTTTGGTTTAAGCCTGGAATCAGAGAATTTTTTTCTGAGCAACCAAAAAAGAAGACAGCAACGCCTAAAAAAAGGCAAATGAATAGTAAAATTTTTGTTTTCATATCAGTAATTTTTTAGTTTTTAATTGATTTTTTAATTACAGGAGGTATGTCCAACTGTGATCTCTCCGGTACTGTAATCATAAAATAGCGTACCAGTGTAGTGCGAACCCTGATCACCAATTAGATTATAATGCCACTTCATTACCCAATGATCGATGTAAAAATACTTATCTGTTTCCCTGATCGTAAAAACTTCTCCCGTTGCACTGGTTACGGTTCCTTTAATCAATTGAAACTCCTTGTAAATAATGAATTGATCTAATTGATAATTAAAACCTCCATTTATTAGAAATTAGCCATTTTTTAACCTATAGTTGTTTTTTGGTTTTATAAGTAATGGTTACGTGTCCATTGGGCGTAACTACTTGCTTCCATTGCCAAATATCAGATACTCCTTCAGATACAATAGCGCTATTAGATAATGGTGGCATTTCGCCCCAAATGCTCATTTCAGCATCAAAATCCCAGTAACCGACAATAACACCTTGATACACTTCTGAACTGTTTCCGCTTGGAGTAATAACCGTATGATAATCCAGTTCAACAATTGCCCAAATTGTTTCACCATCAAGTTCATAATCTACCCAGAAATAATCGCCTCCCTTAGTTACTTCTGCTTGCGCATTTGCCTGAGAAATGCCAACAAAACATGTTAATACAATGGCTACGAATAAAAATTTTAGTGTTTTCATATTATTAAATTTTTAAGTTAAACAATACGGATTGAAATTGATTTAATCCGAAATGAAAGTTCAGAAGAAAGCCAATGCAACAGATAGCAATTATGTTATTGCTTCTTGCACTTATGATATTACTTCCTGAAATTATGTTTCAGAAATTGCAATTATGATTTTGAATCAGAAAATAAACCTGAATAAGTGCGAATTATTTAGCTGGTTTAGGAAAGTAAGGTCTGAGGTTCATAGTATCGACCAGTGCCTGAAAACGGGGATTAGAATGCAGATTTTCAAATCCGGGATTTCTAATCATCCTTGGAATATCTTTTTCTCTTTCGCGGCATTCCTTTTCGAGACAATCGAGCGCTTCATTTTTCATCCCAAGCCTGGCATATAATAATGCTAGATCTATTTTTTTCCTCTTTAAAGATCGCATCCAAGCAATAATTTTAAAACGCCAGTAATACCAGAGGCTTCATAAACAGGTCTAACCTTATCTTCATATTTTTGGAATTTTGGTTGAATGGAAAAGTATTTCTATAAGCATCTGAACCGCTGATGCCTGGTCGTTTAAAAAAAGATCGTTTAAAAATATAAGATAATAATTAGAGTATCTTTCTTTATTAAGTTCAAAACTTCTCCTGAATGCTTCCGTCGATTCCGCAAATTTCCTATTCATTGCGGAGGATAACTCCTTTCATACGAAATGTCATGTGATAATAAGGTTCCAGTTCAATGGCCTTATTAACCTGTTTTAATGCATTCTCAGGTTCCCCAACAATATCCAGAAAACTGCAATAATAAAGATGGGCAACCATGCAATTGGAATCCACTTCAATAGCCTTTTCCAAAAGCTTCCTGGCCTCTTCCCATTTCCAGTAACCAAAATAATTAACAATTCCTAAAACGGCATACGCCTCTGCAAGGGTTGAATCCATTTCCAAGGCTTTTTCAGCCATTTTATATGCCCTGTCGTACCCGGTACTCCTTTCAATATTCCCGGTAAATGCGAGCGCATAGTAGCCATCAGCCAGCCCTGAATAAGCAAGCGTGTAAGTAGAATCTATTTCAATGGCCTGTTCAAAATATTCAATCCCCTTTCGAATGGAAAGGGAATCTCTTTTGAGGCATAAATACTGACCCATCAGGTACTTATCATAAGCCTCGGCATTTTTAGGATGCGATTTTTCGATTTGTTCAATTTCGTCTGAAGAAAGTATGGTTTGAAGCTGGTCGGCCACATTTTGGGCAATATCACTCTGAATGGAAAAAATATCTTCCAGTTGCCGGTCATAATTCGCCGACCACAAATGATGATCCTTCCTTGCATCAATTAGTTGAACACTGATTCGAACATTATCTCCCTGCCGACGCACACTTCCTTCGAGAAGGTAATTTACATGGGTCTGCTTTGCAATTTCAGGAGACAAAAGAGAACTTTCGCGAAACTGTTCGGCCGAGGTGCGGGATACCACTTTCAGATCGCTTATTTTGGTCAACTGGTTCAGAATGTCCTCTGTTATTCCATCGGCAAAATACTGGTTGTTTTCATCCGGGCTCAGATTTTTAAACGGAAGAACGATGATCGATTTTTCAGTAGCTACCATGTCTTTTTTCCCCGATGAATACATAAAATGAACAAAGAACAATCCAGAAATAATTACCAGGGAGGCAATCGCAAAAATCCATTTCTTTTGCTTTTTTGCCCTGGTATTTGTAACAGTCTTTATTGATTCTTCGTGAACTTCCCCCAATTTGGAATCTTCAGAATTCTGTTTTTTCGCTTCACCGGGCGGATATCCAAAATGTTCGTGAAAACAATTATTAAAATATGTCGGACTACTAAATCCAACATTATAAGCAACTTCCGAAACATTTAGTTCGGTTTCCTTCAAAAGCTCCAGTGCTTTATTCAGCCTGATATCCCGGATAAACTGGCTGACAGATTTATTCGTAAGTGATTTTACCCTGATGTAAAGCTGAGAACGGTTTAGACCTGCCTCTTTTGCCAGTTCACTTACCCCAAACTGTTCATTGTTTAGGTTTGCTTCGACGATTGAAATCAGGCGGTTTAAAAAAGCTTTATCATTTCCGTTATTGGAGTTCATGGTTCTTGGCAGCTGATTAAATCCTTTTGGTTCTTGAATTTACGAATTTAATTGGAAAATTCAATGCTTCATAATAAAGTTGGAGGCAAGTAGTATCAAATAATATGTAAATTTATATTTAAACTATTATAACAAAAAAGCCCTGACGGTAACCGTCAGGGCTCAAATATTTCACCTTAAAATAATAGCTTCTTATTTTACTTTTTCAACGATTGCCTTGAAAGCTTCAGGTTGGTTCATCGCCAAATCGGCTAAAACTTTCCTGTTGATTTCAATGTCGTTCTTTTTTAATAATCCCATGAATTGCGAATATGACATTCCTTCCAAACGTGTTGCTGCGTTAATACGCTGTATCCACAATGCACGGAACGTTCTTTTCTTCGCCTTTCTGTCGCGGTATGCATATTGCTGGCCTTTTTCCCAGGTATTTTTTGCAACCGTCCAGACATTTTTACGGGAGCCGAAATAACCTCTTGTTTTTTTCAGTAATTTTTTTCTTCGGGCCCGTGATGCTACATGATTTACACTTCTTGGCATACTTTTACTTTTTTTGATCATTGGCGTCTCCCGACATAGCCGGAAACACTTTAAAGCACAATCATCTGGTTAATAACTTGATTTACCTTTCTCGTTAAAAGGATTTTACAATTCGTAATTGACGGATTACTTCATGTTCAACAAAAGCTTAACGTTACTTTCATTTGTCTTATCGATCGTTGTCCAATAAGTCAGGTTACGTTTACGTTTTGTACTTTTTTTAGTCAAAATGTGGCTTTTGTAGGCATGTTTCCTTTTAATCTTTCCACTTCCGGTAAGCCGAAAACGTTTTTTAGCTCCGGAATTTGTCTTCATTTTTGGCATAATCCTACTTAATTAAATGGTTTCAAAGAACACTATTATTTTTTCTTTGGTGAAATATACATTGTCATTCGTTTACCTTCGAGTTTTGGCATTTGCTCAACAGCTCCAATTTCTTCCAAGTGCTGTTGCCAGTTTTAAAAGCAAAATCTCACCCTGTTCCTTAAACAGTATCGATCTTCCTTTGAAAAACACGAAGGCTTTAACTTTAGCTCCTTCTTTCAGGAATTTTTCAGCATGACGCAGTTTAAAATTGAAATCATGTTCATCCGTCTGCGGACCGAACCGGATTTCTTTAACAACCACTTTCACGGTTTTAGCTTTTATTTCTTTTTGTTTCTTTTTCTGGTGATAAAGAAACTTTTTGTAATCTATAATCTTACAAACCGGCGGATCTGCTTTTGGTGAAATTTCAACCAAATCCAATTCCTGCTCGTCTGCAATTTTAAGTGCATCACGTAAGGCATAAATACCGGGATTTTCAATATTATCCCCTACCAACCTAACCTGTGGCACTCTAATGTTATGATTTAACCGGTGTTGTGGTTCCTGCCTCTACTCTTGGCCGGAAATTTCTACCACCTCTTTTGTTAATAGCTATTTTAAATTCCTCCTATATTAGTTATACAATCCAGAAAGTTGCTCTCTTACTTCTTTTAACAGAAAATCAGCGAATTCGCTGGTTTTCATTACCCCTTTATCTCCTTCACCCTGACGGCGCACCGAAACGGTTTCTGTTTGTGCTTCATTTTCACCCACAATCAGAAGATAAGGAATTCTTTTTAGTTCGTTGTCGCGTATCTTCCTACCAATCTTTTCATTACGATCGTCAACAACGCTGCGAATATCGGAAATATTTAGAAAATCTGAAACTTTTTTTGCATAATCATTATACTTTTCACTAATCGGTAAAACAACTACCTGTTCCGGTGTCAGCCATAACGGGAATTTTCCGGCAGTATGTTCAATCAACACAGCTACAAAACGTTCCATCGATCCAAAGGGCGCACGGTGAATCATTACCGGGCGGTGACGGTTATCATCCGAACCAATATATTCCAGTTTAAAACGTTCCGGCAAGTTGTAATCAACCTGAACTGTTCCCAACTGCCAGCTACGTCCCAGCGCATCTTTGATCATAAAATCAAGCTTGGGACCATAAAATGCTGCTTCACCTAAAACTCAGTAGTAGTATTCAATCCTTTTTCTTCACAAGCTTCTATAATTGCACTTTCAGCTTTATCCCAGTTTTCTTTTGATCCAATATATTTTTCAGGCTTTTCAGGATCACGAAGTGAAATCTGCGCTGTGTAATTTTCAAAACTTAATGCCTTGAAAATGATAAAAATGATATCGATAACCTTTTTGAATTCATCTTTTACCTGATCCGGACGACAAAAAATATGTGCATCATCCTGTGTAAAACCACGCACTCGGGTTAATCCGTGCAGCTCACCACTCATTTCATAACGATATACAGTTCCAAACTCTGCCATCCGAATCGGAAGATCTTTATATGATCTCGGGTGTACTTTGTAAATCTCACAGTGATGCGGACAATTCATCGGCTTCAGCATGTACTCTTCGCCTTCTGCTGGTGTTGAAATAGGCTGAAATGAATCCTTTCCGTATTTTTCGTAATGACCGGAAGTTTTGTACAAATTAACGTCTCCGATATGCGGAGTCATTACCTGCTCGTAACCAAATTTCTTCTGCACTCTTTTCAGAAAATCTTCCAGCTGCATGCGCAACTGTGTTCCTTTAGGCAGCCACAGTGGTAAACCCTGCCCAACTGCTTCAGAAAAGGCAAACAATTCCATCTCCTTGCCAATTTTCCGGTGATCGCGTTTTTTGGCCTCCTCCATCATCACCAGATATTCATCCAGCATTTTCTGTTTTGGAAATGTTATCCCGTAAACGCGGGTAAGCATTTTATTATGCTCGTCACCACGCCAGTATGCACCGGCAATGGCTGTAAGTTTTATCGCTTTAATATAGCTGGTATTTGGTAAATGCGGACCACGACACAAATCGGTAAATCCTCCCTGGTTATATAAAGTTATGGTTCCGTCTTCAAGTTCACTGATCAGTTCCTGTTTGAGTTCATCGCCTTTTTCAGTGAACATTTTCATTGCATTAGCCTTGGAGATTTCAGAACGGACAATATTATTTTTCTCCCGCGCCAATTCCAGCATTTTCTTCTCGATCTTCTCCAAATCCTTTTCTGAAATCACCTGTCCGTTTGGAAGATCAACATCGTAGTAAAAACCGGTATCAACAGTTGGACCAATACCAAACTTAGTTCCCGGATAAAAGAATTCAATGGCTTCAGCCATTAAATGTGCCGAAGAATGCCAGAATGTTTCTTTTCCTTCCCGATCATCCCAAGTGTTCAGCTTAATTTTAGCGTCGCTGCTAATTTTACGTGTAAGATCCCAAACCTCTCCATTAACGGAGACTGACAAAACATCGCCTGCCAACCGGTTCGAGATCGACTTCGCAATTTCCATCCCATCCACCGGATGCTCGAAACTGCGTATGCTTTTATCAGGAAGAGTAATATTTACCATTGTTCTCTATTTCATCTTATTAAAATTGTTCTCTTTAAAAGGTATAAGATGGAACTCCCATGAATTTAATATTTATTGATTGTTTAAAAAACTTTATCATGGTCGTTTCATTTTCTAAAAAGATTTGCAAAGATAGTTAATCATTCAATATTTCAATAAGATAATCAATATCCTGTAAATGTAATTTCAAATTTAATTTCCGGACAACCCAAAATTCATTTATTTAATGAAACTCCCCGCAACATCCCGATTGGTATGGAGATACGGGGAATCCAATTCCGATAAAGACTTTTTTATTGTGTTGGTTCGCTAACCTTCAAGTTGAACCTCAGGGAATGCACTCACCGGAAATCATTAAAAACATTTTAGCCTTTCTTTTTACCGATAAACCAAAATAAATTAACAAATATTTAAAATTAGGACAACACAGATACAACATGACATTAAATCATAAATATCTCATTTAATTACATTTAAACAAACACAATTAGATAAAATTGTTTCTCAACAATAGAATTTTATTAATCATATGTTCATTATTAATTTGTTTTTCAATTAATTTTTAAGTAGTTTTGATGAAAATATTTTAATTATATGTTCTTACTTAAATGAAAAGAATTATAACAACTACAGGAAATTCTCTTGATTCTGAATTTGATTTAAGGTTTGGAAGAGCTGGCTGGTTTTGTGTTCATGATACTGAAACCGGCGAAACTGAATTTATTAAAAATGAGAATAAAGACTTAAATGGTGGTGCAGGAACGAAATCAGCCGAACTGGTTGCGGAGTTGGGAGCGATACAAGTTATCTCGGGCGATTTTGGGCCAAAAGCAAAATCGCTGCTTGAAAAAATGAAAATACAAATGGTTATTATTGATAAAAAAGATAGATCGGTTCGGGATATATTGAACTATATTAAAATTAAAAATTAAAAAAATGCCAGGAATTGATAGAACAGGCCCCGCCGGACAAGGTCCAATGACGGGCAGAAGAATGGGCCGGTGCAATCCTTCCCAAATAAGAAAAACTGATGATGAATTTAAGAGTGCAATAGCTGGTTTGGTTACTGTTGTGATCATAGGTGTAACTAAAATAGTTTGGAATTGGATAAATGAAAAGCGTTTGAAAAGTGACTTGAAATAATATTAACAAATTTAAAGGGAGGTTATTATGCCAGGATTTGACAAAACCGGACCAACGGGACAAGGTGCCCAAACCGGCAGAAAAATGGGAAGATGCAAAACAGAAAATGAAACTTCAACCGATGAACTTGCAACAAGTGGCGGCCGGGGCTTAGGTCGCGGAATGGGAAGAAGATTACGAATGAGAAACGGAGGAAATTCTCCAGGCCAGAGAAGGGGACTGGGGCGAAGACAAGGTGGTAAAAACTAACCACTAATCTTAGGATTTAATAATCGTGTCTTCAACAGGCACGATTATCATTATATAAAGAAAGAAATTATCTTAATTAAAATTTAATATGAATAAAAAAATTGCAGTTCCGGTTGACGCAAACGAAATTTTAGACGGACACTTTGGACATTGTAAATTTTTCGAAATAATTACTGTGGAAGGGGACAAAATTGTATCGAAGGAAAAAGTTATTCCACCACTCCACGAACCAGGAGTTCTGCCCAAATGGCTGGCTGAAATTGGAGCAACAGATGTACTGGCAGGAGGCATGGGACAAAAAGCCATTCAGATTTTCAATTACAACAATATAAATGTTTTTGTAGGAGCTCCGCAATTATCCGCAACAGAACTGACCAAAGGATTTTTAAACAAGTCGATCGAATTCAATGCCAATTACTGCGACCATTAAATTTCGTTAGACCGGAATTCTGAAATTTTATTCCCTAACACTAACATTCATTGAATAATTTGATGGTGTATAAATAATTATTGCTATGAAAATTGCGATTGCCAGCGGAAAAGGAGGAACGGGCAAAACGACAGTATCCGTCAATTTATTTTACTTTTTAACTCGTTTTTACGAATCAGAAGTACATTTGGTTGATTGCGATGTAGAAGAACCAAACGACGCCATATTTTTTCCGCAAGCTTTAAAAACGGATGAGAAACAGATATTTCAAATCATTCCTGAAATCGACACTGAAAAATGTACTTTCTGCCGCAAATGCGCTGATTGGTGCGAATTCAATGCCATTTCGATTGTAAAAAGCATTGGATTTGCTGAAATTAATAACGATTTATGCCACTCATGCGGAGCCTGTTTAGTAGCCTGCAATTTTGGTGCAATTACTGAACATGAGCAACCACTTGGAATTATTTCTCATTTCGACACCGGTATTGGAAAAGGATTAACCGAAGGTCGGTTAAAAGTGGGTTCTGCAATGCAGACATCGCTGATTAAACAAGTGAAAAAAAATACCCGCGATTCTGCTGAAATAATTATTTACGATGCACCGCCCGGAACCAGTTGTCCTGTTGTTGAAACCGTTTCGGATGCAGATTACGTTATTTTAGTAACCGAACCAACCCCGTTTGGCTTGCACGACCTGAAAATTACTATTGAAATGCTAAAAATTTTGCAAAAACCTTACGGTGTAATTGTGAACAAAGCCGGGTTAGGGTCTGATGAAGTTTATAGCTTTCTTGAAACAAACAACATTGAATTTCTGGGGAAAATTCCTTTTGCAAAGGAATATGCGGCACAATATGCCACAGGGAATATACTAAAAAATATTCCGGTGGATATTGAAACAACTTACCACGAAATTGCAGAAAAACTGATGGCTAAAACAGTCGTAAAATGAAAGAAATTACCATATTAAGCGGGAAGGGTGGTGCCGGAAAAACAACGGTTGCAGCAGCCTTTGCTTCAGTAGCCAAAAATGCAGTTTTTTGCGACAACGATGTGGATGCGGCTGACTTGCACCTGATTTTCAATCCCGAAATTAAAGAAACTTATACTTTCGGTAGCGGGAGCAAAGCTGAAATCAATCCCGATGAATGCACAAACTGCGGGTTATGTTCCGATTATTGCCGGTTCGATGCCATTCATCCCAATTCTTCGGGCCAATTCGAAGTAAATCACTTTCAATGCGAAGGGTGCCGCTTGTGTGAACGGGTTTGCCCTACAGAATCAATTACCATGGTTGAAAACAATAATAATTACTGGTATGTTTCTGAAACCCGTTTTGGCACCCTTGTTTATGCAAAAATGGGCCCTGGCGAAGAAAACTCGGGAAAACTGGTTACCGAAGTACGTCGAAAAACAAAAGAAATTGCGTTTGAAACTAAAGCTGATTATATTATTAACGACGGCCCTCCCGGGATTGGATGCTCTGCAATTGCTTCAGTAACTGGAACAGATGCAGTGTTGCTCGTTATCGAGCCAACGCTTTCGGGATTGCACGATGCAGCAAGGTTATTTGAGCTCGTTGATACATTTAAAATACCGGTCTATGCTGTAATTAACAAATTCGATATCAACCCGGAAATTACAAGTCAGATTGAAAATTACCTTGTTGAAAAACAAATTACGCTAACTGGTAAAATTCCTTTTGACACAAATATGGTTGAATCGATGGTCGAAGAAAAAACCATTGTGGAATTTGCTCCCAACGAAAAAATAAGCAGGGAGTTTTGTTCTGTTTGGGATAAAATAGTTGTGAATTTGACTTAAAATAATAAAGTCATGTACAAATACTTGTTTGGACCGGTTCCCTCGCGCAGGTTGGGCATTTCACTTGGAATTGACCTGGTTCCTTATAAAATTTGCTCGTTAAACTGCTTGTATTGCGAATGCGGCAGAACAACAAAACTTACCACCGAACGAAAAGAATATGTTCCGGTTGATGAAGTTATCGATGAAATTACCCATTTTTTAACCGAAAATCCGGCACCCGATTACATTACTTTCTCTGGTGCAGGAGAACCAACATTAAATTCAGGGATTGGGAAAATACTCGATTTTATAAAACTGAAATACCACAATATTCCTGTTGCCGTACTAACCAATGGAACCTTACTCAGCGACGTACAGGTGAGAGATGAAATTTTGAAAGCCGACCTGGTTTTGCCTTCGCTGGATGCAGCCACCAACGATATTTTCCAGAAAATAAACCGGCCTCCCAAAACCATTACTATTGAAAGTTGTGTTGAAGGTTTGGTCGGTTTCAGAAATGAATATTCAGGTAAAATATTCCTTGAAATTTTTATTTTGTCCGGGTACAATGATCATCGCGAAGAATTGGATGAACTAAAAAAAGCAATTCTGAAAATCAAACCCGATTTGGTTCAGTTAAATACGCTTGACCGCCCGGGAACCGTACCCGGTTTGGTTGCAGCATCAAAAAGTGAATTACAAAATATTATCGATTATTGGAATCTGGAAAACGTTGAAATAATTGCTGCTGCACCCGACAGAAAAAAAATCGAATCGTACCGGCAGGATATTGAAACTGCAATTCTGGAAACCATTTCACGCCGGCCCTGCACTCTTGATGATCTGACAAAAATTCTGGGAAAACACATCAATGAAATTAATAAATATCTCGATGTACTTGAAAACAATGGAAAAATAACAACCATAAAACAGGACAGAGGAGTATTTTACATAAGTTGATAACAAATATTTAAGCTAATTATTAATTTTAAAACAAAGACGTAATGGAAAATTTAAATGACAAAAAAGGAATGCCTTTGCTAGGTGACAGCTTTCCTGAAATGACAGTTCAAACAACTCGTGGAGTACTCAATTTGCCATCGCATTATAAGGATAAATGGTTTGTTTTGTTTAGCCATCCTGCAGATTTTACACCAGTGTGTACTACTGAATTTATTGCCTTTCAACAGCGCTACGACAAATTCAAAGCTTTAAATTGTGAATTAATCGGATTAAGTGTTGATCAGGTATTTGCCCACATAAAATGGGAAGAGTGGATAAAAGAAAATATGAATATTGAAATTGAATTCCCAATAATTGCCGATACCGGAAATGTTGCAGAAACTCTTGGGATAATTCACCCCGGAAAGGGAACAAATACTGTAAGAGCTGTATTTATTGTTGATACTGAGACAAAACTTAGAATTATGCTTTACTATCCACAAGAATTGGGAAGAAATATGGATGAAATATTGCGAGTAGTAGAAGCAATGCAAATATCCGACAAAAATAAAGTTGCAATGCCTGCCAATTGGCCAAATAATGAAATCTTAAAAGACCGGGTAATAATTCCTCCTGCTACTGATGTTAAAACCGCAAATGAAAGACTTAAAAAATCAAAAGATGGAAAATTCGAATGTTATGACTGGTGGTTTTGTCATAAAAAGCTAAAATAACCGAAACAAACAAAAATAGTTCAACTACTTAATGTATTATATATGAAAAAATTTGATGTTATTATTATTGGAGCAGGCCCTGCCGGAATTATTACCGGTACTACGGCAAAAAAAGCATATCCCGGTAAAACCATGCTAATGTTTAAGGAAGAAGAAAAAGGATTGGTTCCCTGCGGGATTCCATATATTTTTCATTCGCTGAACGGAGTGGAACAAAATATGATGGGACCAAAACCATTTATCGATCTGGGTGGTGAAGTAATTACCGACAAAGTTGTTGATGTTGATGTAAAAAACAGCACAGTGAAAACTGAATCAGGACAGGAATTTGGCTTCGAGAAATTGGTATTTGCAACTGGTTCGAAAGTGATGGTTCCGAATTTATTCCGGGATACGATCTGCAGAATGTTTTTTACATTAAAAAAAGTTTCAACTACATTAAAAATCTTTTTGAAAAATTACAAACGAAAAAAGACATTGTTGTAATTGGAGGTGGTTTTATTGGTGCTGAAGTAGCAGAACAGCTTGCATTAAATCTGGATAAAACCATCACTTTGGTTGAAAGCGAGGAGTTCTGTTTTTCGAAAGCATTTTCAAGAGATTTGAGTGCGATTGCAACAAAAGCATTGTCAGAGACTAAAGTTAAGGTACTCACCTCAACAAAAGTTGAAAAAGTAATTGGAGACAAATGGAAGTGCAACTTCGGTTTTGCTTAACACCGGAGAATCTATTTTTTGCGATGCAGTAATTATGGCGATTGGTTACAGACCAAATACCGAACTGGCAAAAAAAGCAGGACTTGAATTAAATAAAAGAGGAGCTATAAAAGTTGACAATTACGAACGCACTGAAATTCAAAATATTTGTGCAGTTGGCGACTGTTCGCAGACTACAGGTTTTCTCACAGGAAGATCCGATTCGGTAATGCTGGCATCAACAGCAACTGCCGAAGCACGGGTTTTGGGGCACAATTTATTTGGGGTTAAAATCAGAAAAACTTTTAATGGCACAATTGCAGTATTTTCAACCGAAATAAATGGACTTGCAATGGCAGCAGCCGGGGTTAACGAATCGAACTCAAAAGCAGCAAATGTTAAAATTGTGTCAGCAATGTTCAGCGATTTCGACACGCACCCTGCAGCATTTCAAAATACCGCACCGCTGACCTTAAAACTATATGCCTCACCTTGCGATGGCTCAATTCTCGGTGGTGAAGTTTGGGGAGGTAAATCAGCTGGGGAAATAATAAACACAATTAGCCTGGCCATTCAAAAAGGAGTTTCCGTTTTTGAATTAATATCATTTCAAATTGGCTCGCACCCACTGTTAACAAGCGCCCCAACAAAAACGATATTGATTAAGGCCGCCGAAAAAATAATTGATATTATTGAAAATAATAAGTCGTGTTAAATTTCAAATTTGTTGAGGGAAACGGAATTGGATCAAGCCCTTGCGGATTTGTCGGAATCCAGGGTTCCAACCATCTATGTGGTTGACAGTTTTGGAAGTCGCTATTGCGAAAGCATTGAACACCTGGTAAGGAAATATAAAAATGCGCTGCAAGGAAAAGAGATTGGGGTTACCATGTTCCCTATTTGGTTACCGGGGCATTAAATGAACATCCGCGTAGCGCTATTGCATGGATGGATTCGGAAAAAAAAGATGACTTTGTTGCTTTTATGAAAGAAATGCACGATTATGAACTTTTAGAGTATATTTTTATATAAATCTAACTAAAAGGCCACCCGGTTTTCGGTGGCTTTTTTCTGCATTCGATTCACAAAATTGGATCTGATTGTTTTCAGTATTATTCATTATTGGTCTTAGTCGGCTATCAAACTGATGCCCGTTAAATCGCTTTTCCCTGTTTCAGGAATTCGCAGGTCATTCGATCCGCCTTACAGTCGATAAACTTTATTCGTTTCAGTTTTTCATTGTTTTTAAAGAAAGTGTCGATAAACGTCACGCCCCTGAATGCAACCCTTGTAAATTCGCAGTTTTCAAAATAACATTCCTCCAGCGTTCCGGTAAAAACGATATCAGCAATCTGCGAATTAATAAACGAAGTCCTTTTCCACACGGCATTATTAATTTCATTTTTCTGTAGATCCTTCGATTTCACACCTGTAAATCCACCCGATTTAATTGCCATTCCCGTAAAATCGGCACCAGTGAAATCGCAGCCATAGATAAAACTTTTTAAAAACTTAGTGCCGTTAAAACCGGCACCGGAAAAATCGCAACGTTCGATATTACTTGTTGAAAAATCAGTTTCTTTCAGCGAACTGTCTTTAAATACATTGTTGGCAAAATTCGAGTTTTGAATACGACTGTTACTGATGTCAGAACCTGAAAAATCACAACTATTAATATTATTGGTTTTCAGAAGCAATCCTGACAAATCGGAATTGTTAAACCTGCAACGTTGCATATTGGAAGAGCTGAATTTTTCCTTTAGATTTTTCAATCCCGAAAAGTCAGCCTCTACCCAGTTACCAAGCGACATATCCCAACCAGGGTTTTTTTCTTTCTCTTCGGATGGCTTTTCAACCGATTGTTTTACCGGTTCTGCAGATGAAGTTTCACTGGCTGCTGGTGATATGTTTTCCGAAAAATAGTTAAGGTCAACTTTCAGAATCTCAGCAAGACGGTTAAATGTGATAATGTCGGGCATTGATTCACCTCGCTCCCACTTCCCCACAGCCTGCGGACTGATAAACAATAGCTCAGCAAGCTGCGATTGCGAAATTTTGATTTTCTTTCTTGCTTCAGCAATCTTGCTGCCAATAATTTTAGTATTTAACATAGCTACAAATTTTTAAATTTTTTTGATACCACAAAGTTATCGTCTCGCTTTTCCACATCTCAATAATTTCAGACACTTATAGTTGTATACTCTGCTACTTTCTGTTGTATTTCAACATTCTACTGTTGTTTTTGCAGAGAATTATTGGGTTTATGAGCTATTCTACTGATGATAGTAAATCAAACATTTTAAATCGGCATCAACGGGCTGGCTTTTTATTTTTTAAATTATTACCCTGATTTCATATAAACCCGGTTTAGAATTAATAAATCATTTTTACCTTATTCAACTATTTTTACTTTTGCTTTATCAATCAAAAAATTATCTCAGAATGAAACAACTACTGATATTTGTCGCAATTATTTTAGTGCTGGCATCAAATGCTCAGGAATCTCAGCAATTTACGTTAAGCGACATATTTGAGAAGAATATTTTTAAAGAACAAACCGTTACCGGACTTCGCTCAATGAATGACGGTGAGCATTATACCACACTCGAGAATAACACTAAAGTTGTAAAATACAGTTACAAAACCGGCGAAGAAGTTGCCGTACTTTTTGATGTTACAAAGATCCGGGATGCAGCCATTACTTCTTTTTCTGATTATGAGTTCAGCAACGATGAAACTCAGATTTTGCTTACCACAAATGTAAAACCCATCTACAGGCACTCTTTTACTGCAGAATATTACGTTTGGAATTCGGTAACCGAGGAGCTGACCCCGCTTTCATCTTACGGGCCGCAACAGGGAGCAACATTTTCACCTGACGGTGACCGTTGTGCATTTGTCCGCGACAACAATATTTTTATTAAAAACCTGAAATTCGGCAGTGAAAGCCAGGTTACTTTTGATGGTGCAAAAAATAAAATCATTAACGGAATCCCCGACTGGGTTTATGAAGAGGAATTTGGCGATTACACTGCTCCTACCGGTTTTAACAAAACATTGTGGTGGTCGCCCGACAGTAAATTCCTGGCTTTCCTTCGATTTGACGAAAGCGAAGTTCCTGAATATTCGATGACAATGTACGCAGGTGCTGCGCCGGAGTTAACCGCGTATAAACTTTATCCGGGTGAAAAATCTTTTAAATACCCAAAAGCCGGACAAAAAAATTCGGTTGTTACTGCCCACACCTATGAAATACGTTCCAAATCGACCATCAAAATAAATACCGGCGAAGAAACGAACCTGTATATTCCACGGTTAAAATGGACGCCAGATGGCAATACCCTTGTTGTAATGCGGCTTAACCGCCATCAAAACAACCTCGATATTTTATATGCCAATCCCTACACCGGTGATTCACGCGTTTTTCTTACCGAAAAAAACCAGCGTTACATTGATGAAAATTTCATGGATGCCTTTACTTATTTAGACGATGGCCGTTTTGTAATTAACAGTGAGCGCGATGGCTGGTTCCACCTTTATCTTTATGACAAAGACGGTTTTGAGATCAAAAAACTTACCGACGGAGATTTTGATGTTACCAACTACTACGGTTATGATGCAGCAAGAAAATTGTTTTACTACCAGGCAGCGGCAGAATCTCCGCTTCGCCGCGAGGTTTACTACCTGAGTGAAGACGGCAAAAAGAAAGGAAAACTTTCTACTCAGGAAGGAACCAACCTGGCCGATTTCAGCAAAAATTTCAACTATTACGTTAACTATTTCAATAACAGTACAACGCCTGCTTTTATTGCCGTTCACGATCAAAAAGGGACAATGCTGAGAAAATTACAGGATAACACTGTATTAAAAAATACCGTCCGTGTTTTAAATGTTGCACAAAAAGAGTTCTTTCAGTTTAAAACTTCCGAAGGAGTTGAACTGAATGGTTATATGTTAAAACCTCCGGGATTTGACACAAACAAAAAATACCCGGTAGTGATGACACAGTACAGCGGACCGAATTCCCAGCAAGTGGCTGACAATTGGGGACGCAAAGGCTGGAATGAATACCTGGCACAGAAAGGATTCCTGGTGGTTTGTGTTGATCCGCGTGGAACGGCTGCCCGAGGCGAAGAATTTAGAAAATGCACCTACATGCAACTGGGAAAATATGAATCGGATGACCAGGTGGAAACCGCAAAATATTTGGGAACTTTACCTTATGTTGACAAAAATAACATTGCTATCTGGGGTTGGAGTTACGGAGGTTTTATGACACTACTGACAATGGAAAAAGGCGGAAGCTTATTTAAAGCGGGAATAGCAGTTGCCCCTGTAACCAGTTGGCGTTTTTACGACACCGTTTACACAGAGCGTTACATGCGAACTCCGGAAGAGAATCCTGACGGTTACGATGATAATTCGCCGCTGAACCATGCAGGCGACATTAAAGGCCGGCTGCTGATCATCCACGGTTCTGCCGACGATAATGTTCATGTTCAAAACACCTTTGAGATGACGGAACAAATGGTACAGTCAAATATTCAGTTTGACATGGCAATTTACACCAACCGGAACCACGGAATCAGAGGCGGAAATACTACCATGCATTTATATACAAAAATGACCAACTTTCTAAAAAATCAGCTGAAATAAAAATAAGCCTGATTTTGTTTTAATCGTTTAGTTTTTCTGAACTTAAATAAATAAGAAAATGAAACGGATCGTCAGTTACTTTTTGCAGGGGATTATCCTTATTGCACCTACTGTAATTATCGTCTATATCCTGTATTCACTTTTTGTAAAAATTGATAGCTGGGTTGCCAATAATTTTGAAAAAGTGATTGGGTTTTCGGTTCCGGGCCTGGGAATTCTTTTCCTGTTTATAACGATTACTTTGCTTGGTTTTGTTGGACAAACTGCTATTGTCAGACCAATCAAACGAATGTCAGATAAAGTGATTCGAAGAATTCCGCTGCTCCATTTACTCTACTCATCGTTTAACGATCTTTTTTCCGCTTTTGTGGGAAAAGAGAAGAAATTTAATGTCCCGGTAAAAGTTTTTTTTAATAAAGAAAACAACCTGTACAAGCTTGGTTTTATCACCAAAGAAAGTATGGTGGAAATCGGGAATGAAGAACTCGCTGCTGTTTATTTTCCGCATTCCTACAATTTTTCGGGTGAATTATATTTGGTTCCAAACGACCGGATTGAAAAGATTGATCTTCCGCCGTCAGAAGTGATGAAATTTATTGTTTCAGCAGGTGTTACAAAAGTTGAAAGCCCTGATCCTGATTAATACCATAACTTTACATTACGCTTTTTGCTAACGAACTCTTAAAAAATCGGCAGTAGGCAATTGTCACCAGCAAACCATTTCAAACCCGGTTCTGTAACCGACTGATTTAACTTGAGGCTTGCAGTTTGTGGCTCTATGTACTCTGCACTTTGCTCCAAGCGATTCAATCCTTCAGAAAATCAGTCCTTCAACAAATCTGTCCTTCAATCCTTATTTAGACCCCTTCCAAACTTCTCACTCCCGTTGCTAATTTACTTATTTCCAGCTATTTTTATTCACCCGAAACCCGGTGACACTCAAAAAGATTCGCAGCGCAGAACTGTCACCCCAAGGATTTCGTGAAATATAAAAACATTACAATATTTCCTTAATTGGTATTTATAAGAATGTTTTTCAATACATGCAGACTAGTTAGCAAACATTTAAAATGAGTGATAAACTTGAACATTTAAATGAGATTATTGAATTTCAATTCAATGACAATATTTCCAAAGGAATTGAACATTTGGATTTAATAACAAATTCATTGTTCAAGCTTACGCAAAGTTTATATGATTATAATGAAAAACCGAAATACCATTTAAGAGAACTAGAAGAAAAATATTTTCGATTTGGGTTGGCTAATCAAAGTATAATAAGATTATTAAATGGAAACAGATTTAAGCTAATTGGACAGGAGGTTTTAATAGTGGATATTTTTTCTTTCAAGGCTTTGACGAGAATGCAGATCGAATCCTTTCTAGTTATGTTTTATCTATTTTTTGATAATAAATCTGATGAAGAAATGAATTTTAGATTTGACATTTATAAAATTCATGGATTACAGAAACAATTGAATTTCAAAATAAATTTCGATACGCCAAACGCACGAAAACAAAAATTTAAAATGGAAGAAGAACTACGACAAGCACTGGAAAATATGAAGTCTTCCTCATTTTTTATAAATGCAAATGAAAAAAATAGAAAGAATTTTTTAAAACCTAGATTTCCAAAATTAGTCGAATCAAAAGACCTATTTGAAGCAAGTAAACTATCGAGAACAGGAATTAATCAAATTTGGCAATTGTACTCAAATTATGCTCATGCAGAACATATAAGCGATAGGCAGTATAATACAACCTATAATATTACAAAATCATTCACACAAGACCAATCAATGATAATTACAATAAATCTCATTCTAACGGCAAAATTATCAGTGAATATTGCTAAGATTTTCAATGGTGCTCAAAAGGAATTTGAGTGTTTGTCGGAAAAAGAGAAAACAATAATAAATATGTGGAATTCATTAAATAAATAAAAACGTTTGCTAACAAATTGTCAATTGCATAGCGGGGTTCTTGCGGTGCGTTGTCTTCGCTCCTTTCTTGACCGTCATGTCCTATTGGACACTGACGCTCTTCGATCCTGATAGCTATCGGGACGAAACGACCACTTACAAGTGACCGTCAAAAATTCAGAGAAAAAAACTTATCCGCGTCCTTTGTTTTTATGTTTTTGTTGATCAACTCCGGATCGATTCTTCCTTTTAAGTAGATCATAGCATTGTCGTCTCCGCCAACCAGGATCACCATTTCATGAATCACATTTTCATCCATCTTTGCAAAAATGGTAACATCTTCATCATCTCCTGTTGTTGACATCAATCGCTCAAAATCATGTTTCCGGTTGATTTTACTTTCAAATTCTTCGTGCAAATTAACACGCGCATTCAGTTCATCGTTTTCAATGGTAAGCACACGAACCTTATCGATACTTTCCAGCAAATCCCTTTCGCTTTCATCCAGATCAGCAAAACTGGCAGCTAGATGGATCACCCAGCCGGGAACAGTAATCGTTGTCACGCCATCCTTAAAACGGTATTTGGTAAATGCTTCAGAAACTCCCGGATTATATTCGCAGGAAGTCAACACTAAAAGTGCAGCGATGAATATAAAGTAGATTTTTTTCATTGTCGTTTGTTTTTTTATTGTTTCTTGTTTTCTATGGATCAGGATTTAGTGAATATTTTAATTCACCAATCTTTGCTTTCATTTATTTTTCATATGACGCGTAAGTTGAAAATTAGTTACTTCATAACAGGCACTTTCTATTCATAAGTTCAACGTCTCTGCATAAACTACCAGGAACCAGCTATCATTCTGCTGTTCATGCTTTAAAATAAACTGTTTTTCATCGCTGGTCGTCACCTTAAAATAATTTGCCTCCGGGAATTCCGGATCCCTGTTTGCCTGGTACCAGCGATCAACAATCCCGGTAATACCAAACCGAAATTCATCGAGATAAAAACATACCGGATATTCGTCGGCTTTGTATCCCGCATGACAGTCAACTTTAACAGGAATCAATTTCATAATCCTAATTTATTATGGTATGCTTAAAATTGCAAAATTTATCGACAAACAGTAACTTTATTTCTGTTAATCAAAATGAAATGGGTTTTGAATGAACAAATCTTGTTTCAGTTCAATGAATGATATAATTGTGTTATATGTACAGGAAAAAATTCTGTGTTAATGAATATCAATTCGTTTACCCCGTCCCTGAAGGGGGCGAATTGATAAATTAGTGCGCCTTCGGGTTTATTATTATTATAGAAATTACATATTTGATTTTATATGAAAGCCTGGGTAATTGATAAAATACATGATCTTACAAAAGAAATACAACCGCTTCAGTTGGTTGATCTTCCAAAACCGGAACCAGGTGAAGGGGAATTACTGATTCGGATTAATGCCTGCGGCGTGTGTCACACGGAAATTGATGAAATTGAAGGGAGAACTCCGCCTCCTGTTTTTCCGGTTGTTCCCGGTCATCAGGCAGTAGGAATCGTTGAAAAGTCATTGGCTCCCGACAGTGATATCAAACCGGGTGACCGTATCGGTGTGGCCTGGATCTTTTCTTCCTGCGGAAAATGCGAACACTGCCGTGCAGGAAATGAAAACCTGTGTGCTGATTTTGTTGCTACCGGCCGTGATGCCAATGGCGGATACGCTGAATACATGGTGGTTCCGGCAAAATTTGCCTATAAAATCCCGGCTGTTTTTTCTGATGTTGAAGCTGCTCCGCTACTTTGCGCCGGTGCTATCGGGTACCGGTCGGTAGCTCTTTGCAACACAAAGAATGGCCAAAAAATAGGGTTGACTGGATTTGGTGCATCCGCGCATTTGGTTTTAAAACTGATCCATTACAAATATCCGGATTCCGGGGTTTATGTTTTCGCCCGAAACCCTGTGGAAAGGAAATTTGCTTTGGCTTTGGGTGCTGTCTGGGCCGGCGACACATCTGACACTCCTCCCCGACTTTTAAATAGTATTATCGATACCACACCCGTTTGGAAACCGGTAGTTCATGCACTGGAATCACTTGAACCCGGTGGAAGACTGGTTATCAATGCTATCCGAAAGGAAAGCGTTGATCAGGACTATCTTGTCAACATAAATTATGAACGTCATTTATGGATGGAAAAAGAGATTAAAAGCGTCGCAAATGTTACTCCATTCGATGTTAAGGAATTTATCCGAATCGCTGCCGAAATGCCTTTCAAACCAGAAGTAGAGACTTATCCGTTTGACAAAGCAAATGAGGCTCTTCTTGATATTAAAAACCGAAAAATAAAAGGCGCGAAAGTTTTGGTCATCCGCTAAACAGCAGTTTCTAGTAACCGAGTTTTTTCCCCTTGTCAACCGCCGGGATTCCCTCTTTCATCCATTCGGGTTCGGGTTCTCCTTTCAAATAGTGATTAAAAAACTCAAACATACGCGTACTCAAATCTATCCTGTTCGCCCAACTTCCTGCACTCAGGTTATGAGGTTCACCATTGTAAGAAAGCATCCAAACCGGTTTATCGAGTCGTCGTAAAGCAACAAACAACTCAATTCCCTGGTACCATGGAACAGCACCGTCTTTATCGTTAGCCATAATCAAAAGTGGCGTATTAACTTTAGGTGCATAAAACAATGGCGAATTTTCAATATAAAGCAAAGGCTTTTCCCATAATGTTCCGCCAATCCGGCTTTGTGTATGTTCATACTGAAACATCCGGCTCATCCCTGTCTGCCATCGGATTCCGCCATAAGCACTTGTCATGTTACTTACCGGGGCTCCTGCCATTGCCGCAGCGTAAATATCAGTTTGCGTTACCAGGTATGCAGTTTGATAACCACCCCAGCTTTGTCCCTGCAATCCCAGGTGTTTTTTATCAATAAACGGGTATTTCGTTGCGAGATATTCAGTCCCGCTTACAATTGCATTGTAGGCACTTTGTCCAGGATAACCAATTTTATAAGTGATGTCGGGCACAAAAATCAGGTAACCATTGCTGGTGTATAAAGCTTTATTAATAACCGAACGACTTGGAGCAGGCAACTGGTAATGATACATCGTTTCAACACTCCTTTCGTAATAATAAACCAGCATCGGGTATTTCTTTGCAGGATCAAAATTATCCGGTTTGTAGAGTAACCCTTTTAATGTTTCACCTGAAAAAGATTCCCATTCCACCATTTCAACCGAAGGCCATATATAATCCTTCTGCCACGGATTTGCTGCTGAAATCTTCTTTGCACGTTCAAACTCAAGATTGCTGATCCAAACATCCGGAAACACAGAAACATTTTGTTTTGTCCAGATTATTTTATCCGTTTCCTTTGCTTTTACAGGTGTTCCAAAATAAAACTTATCCATGATTAAAAGGGAAGGATCTTTTATGGTATTCAATCGTGTCTGAAAAAATCCTGCAGACATGGTTCGCTCGTCAAAAGCACTTAAAATTACGGGCTGATCTGTTGGAATAAATTCCTGTTCCCTGTCGAGTTTTACATACCGTAACCTGGTTTTATTTCTCCGCCCAAAAGTTTTGGTAATGTTTACCGGAACCTTTTCTCCCATTAAATCAATTTTCCAGATATCATACCTATCATAGATAAAAACAAACCGGTCATTTTCATCCCAGCCAGCGATTCCATAGGGCCTCGGATCACTCGGAGTATCATTAGTTTCCTGGTAAAAGTTAACAGGAATTACCGATGTGAGTGAAATGGTTTCAAGATTGTTTATGTCGGTAGATTTTGCATAATAACTACTATCGGCAAAATTGTACCAGACCACATATTTCCCTTTTGGAGAAAGTCTTACATACGATTGATCTTTAAGAATCTCTCTTTTTATTCCCGATTCAAAATCTACCAAATAATAGTCACGGTCATTTTTGCCAGTCCAGCTCGATGCTCTCATGTACGGCAAATCATCTAAACCTAGTCCAATATTTCCATTTCCTTTTTCTATTGTTGTGACCTGCCGGATGTTAATGTCGGCCAGTTGTATCATACGATTCAATCCGATGTGATAAACAGCAAGATAGGTTCTCTTTTTTTCTTTTTCAGCTTCAATTTTTTGTTGTGGCTGCAATTTTAAATCTTTCCAGTTCCAAACATCAAGGCCTGGTTTTTCATCTTCAGGAATAGTGTCTTTTGGTTCAGGCTTTGGAGATTGAGCTGTGCCAAAGTAAAGCTTGGTTCCATTTTCCGAGAACCATATTTTGCCATTTTCTGAAGGCGTCCACCCCACCGGGATTCCGCGGGTGTATCCATCAACGATCATCTCCGGCGCTGCATTTGTTATTCCCAAATACAGGGAATAAACCTTTTGTTCGATACTGTCCTTTGAGAAAAGAAATGAATACCGGGTGCCGTTAACATCAGAAACAACTGACTTGGCATATCCTTCTGCATTGAATAACTCTTTAACCGAGGAAGTTTGCGACCTGAATGTGAATACAGACGAATGTGTAGCTGCCGAATCTTTGGTTTCACAAATAAAGTATAGTGCCTGACCGTTTTTTGCCCAGAAATAATCAGTAACATGCTTAAAAACTGTGGTGTCGGAATTACTGATATTGAAAAGCACCAGATCATCGCCCGGTTGTTTTTCCGGTTTCGTTTTTTTAGCTTCATCTTTTTTAGTTGAATCTTTGGGAGCTTTGGCAGGGTCTGTCAGAAATGCCACAAAACTGCTGTTCTTTTCTGCAATCTTAAACGATTTCAGATTGGGAAATTTTATGGCAGAATCGTTATTAAAAACATAAATCTCCAGACTGTCTTTGGGCATTTTCTCTTTTTTTACTTTATCGATTTTTGCTTTTCGGACTTCAGCTTCCGTAGGTTTTATTTTATAAACCAAAAAATCGTTACCAGCACCAAAAGCCGCATTCTCTCCTCTTTTCAGAAGTATATTTTGTTTTTCTGAATAAAGAATCAGTGTCCCATCTCCTTTCTCAGGATTTTGTTCATAAGCCACATATTTCCCGTTGTTTGAAATTATAGGTTTTGAGATGGTCTCCCACCTTGCAAAATCTTCAATAGACAGTGATTTTTTGACTTGAATTTGCGCTGTCAAAAGCAATGTATTAACAGCTAAAAGAAATGTGAATAATGATTTCATAAACGATTTTTCCTAAATATTAAAAATGAAGCGTAAATATAATTTTTTTTATGTCCTGATAAAATTTTAATTATGTACTAAAGTCCCCGTTATATTTGGCTTTCATCTTGTTGAATTCCGGTGGGCGCGTTCCCGTCGACTCTGCTGTGAGGAGTTTCAACATCAATAATTCAATTTTTACTCCTTTTCAATATCACACAAATTTTAGTATTCATCGGACAACAGTGACAATTTATTATTGATTTAATTAAAATCTGCCCGGATATTCTTAATACATCTCTTTAATTCAAAAAACAAGACAATCTTTTTTATTTTTGTTAATCATCCGAAAATTACGATGTACAATTTATCCGAAATGAATTTAAAAACTATCATGGGTTTTTTGTTCCTGCTAATGCTGATCTCCTGTAACTCAGATAAAAAACAGGATTGGAACAAAACCATTGATAATTTCTTAAAAGAGAATAATGTCGACCAGCGGGAAACCATCTTCCAGGTTGAAGCTGTTGAACAAAGCGGGAAAATCATTCTTTCAGGGGAAACCAGTGATGAGAAGCTGAAAAATAAACTATTATCTGTTCTTAATATTCCTGACCTAATTGATGAAATTCATGTTTTACCTGACTCAACTGTCGGAAATAAAAATTTTGGCCTGGTAAATCTTTCGGTTGCCAACTTCAGATCAAAACCTGACCATGCCGCAGAACTGGTCACCCAGGCTTTGCTTGGAACGCCGGTAAAAGTTCTAAAAAAAATAAGTGACTGGTACCTGGTTCAAACTCCCGATCATTATATTTCATGGGTAGATGCTGATGGGATTACACCGATTTCAACAATTCAAATCATGAACTGGCGAAATGCTCGCCGGATTATATATTTGAACGAGGAAGGAACCGTTTACGAATCAGAAAAAATGAAAATACCGGTTTCTGATGTTACGATGGGAAATATTCTTGAAGCAATCAGCAGAGATAAAAAAATGATACAGGTGAAGTTTCCGGATGGCCGAATAGGTTTTACAAGGATTTCAGGTTGGATCGATTTCGATCGTTTTAAAAACGAGGTTGCACCTGATACGGCAAAAATCAGACAATTGGCAGTTAAACTTTTGGGCAGACCATATTTGTGGGGAGGAACTTCAATCGGTGCTATGGATTGTAGTGGATTTGTAAAAACTGTGTATTTTATGAACGGAGTTATACTGGCACGCGATGCTTCACTTCAGGCTAATTATGGCCAACTTATTGATATTCAAAACGGTTTTCAGAATGTACATACCGGCGACCTCCTTTTCTTTGGGAAACCTGATAAGATCGCACATGTGGCTCTTTCTCTGAATGGTACAGAATTTATTCACGCTTCAGGAAGAGTAAAAAGAAACAGTTTTGATCTCAACAGTGAAATATATTCTGAATATCGTAAAAATAGTTTGGTTAAAGCAAGGAGAATTATTGACGCTGAAAATCAAGCAAGGATCATCCCGATAAAAGATCATCCATGGTATTGACTAAAGGATTTTGAATATACAGACAACAAAATGTTGAATCGAAGAAATTTTATAAGAAACAGCACCCTGTTCACAGTGGGTGGAATGATTTTACCAATAAATAAATCTGCAGGTATGAAAAAAGGAACTCTCCCGAAAGAAGGACTAAAGCTCAGTTTTGAACCCTATAATTTGCAATTAAAACATGTTTTTACTCTGGCCGGAAGTTCCCGAAGTACAACACCGGTAATGCTTACCAGGATTGATTTCCATGGAATCACTGGCTACGGAGAAGCTTCAATGCCTCCTTATCTTGGCGAGAGTCATGAAACGGCAAATCGTTTTTTATCATCATTGAAACTTGAGCCGTTTACCGATCCGTTTCGAATGGATGAAATACTTGAATATGTTGACTCTGTTGCGCCCGGAAACCCTGCAGCAAAAGCCTCTGTGGATATTGCACTTCACGATTTGGTGGGAAAAATTCTTGGACAGCCGTGGTACAAAATATGGGGATTTTCACCTGAAAATACACCAAACACTTCATTTACGATTGGAATAGACACTCCTAAAGTTGTAAAACAAAAAGTGAAAGAAGCAGCCGGATTCAACATCTTAAAAGTAAAACTGGGCAGGGATAATGATAAAGAGATGATTGAAACCATTCGATCGGCAAATGATGTGCCACTTTGCGTCGATGTTAACCAGGGATGGAAAGATAAAAAACAGGCACTGGAAATGATCTACTGGCTGAAAGAAAAAGGGATCGTTTTTGTTGAACAACCCATGCCAAAAGAAATGAAAGATGACATCGCGTGGCTCACGCAACATTCTCCGCTTCCGGTAATTGCAGATGAAGCTGTTCAACGGCTTTCTGATGTAATTAGCACATTAGGTGTTTATTCTGGCATTAATATTAAACTGATGAAATGCGCCGGTATGCGAGAAGCCCATAAAATGATCACACTGGCAAGAGCAAACCAAATGAAGGTAATGATTGGTTGTATGACCGAAACTTCATGTGCAGTTTCAGCAGCTGCACAACTATCTCCAAAAGTTGACTGGGCCGATCTGGATGGCAATCTACTGATTTCGAATGACGTTTTTAAAGGTGTTCAAATTGTCAATGGAAAAATCACTTTGAATGATCTTCCCGGGATTGGTATTGAAAAAATCTGATATCAAACAAATAGTACTTCCAACTGTTTTTTGAACATGAAAGCATAATTATAACTTTTAATGAATATTCGCATTGTATCATATTTTTTTTGCACGTCATGCTGAACTTGTTTCAGCATCTTATTAGTTATGATAATCAATATATTATCAACAAGACCCTGAAACAAGTTCAGGGTGACGCTCGTTTTATGATACATTACGGACATCCAAATAACTTTTTAATTTAAGGGATGACAATGAGTATGAATGCACAGGACAAAAAATCGGAAGGAAAACAAAAGCAGGAATACAAAAAACTCACTGATTTTGAAGAATATGTAATCATTCACAAAGGAACAGAGCGTCCTTTTAGTGGTATATATGAAAAGTCTGACGAGAAGGGAACCTACGTTTGCAAGAGGTGCGGGACACCACTTTATAAATCATCCGATAAATTTGATGCACAATGTGGGTGGCCCAGTTTCGATGATGAGATTCCGGGTGCTGTAAAAAAATCACTGGATGCTGATGGCAGGCGAACAGAAATAACCTGTGCCAATTGTGGGGGACATTTGGGGCATGTTTTTTATGGTGAACGCTTTACACAAAAAAATACCCGGCACTGTGTAAATTCCGTCTCTCTGGATTTCGTTCCGCTTGAAATCAACAAAAAAGGAGAGAAATAATCCCTCCTTTCGACCAGTTATATTCTATCTTTTCTATAATTCCCTTACTTTCATTCCTTCAATAAAATAAACCACATCGGCTGCATCCTGAGCATCAGCAATGACTTTGTGCGCATTTTCAGTAGTTGCATCTTCTTTAGCAGCTTGATCGTGTTCTCCCGGATTATGAGCATCGGCTGCTGTTTTTACCATTTTCAAAACGCCAACAATTTCCAGGTCACTGCCCATTAATTCCTGACTAAAAGTGCCAATCTTTTCACCGGCTTCTACCCGAATATTTATATTTTCATTACTTCCCATAAGGAAACAACGTTGTCCGGTTTCTTTGCAAACATGCATAACCGTACCTTTTACAACCACCTCTTTATTTTCCAGATCAGCTGCATTCTGATATAATTCATCCACACTTAAAGCTGCAACTTGTTCCGGTTGTTCAGTTGCTGCAGGTTGTTGTTTTTTTGTGTTGCTGCACCCAAAAATAATGAGGCCCAGAAACAGAATAAAAGTTAGTTTTTTCATTTCGATCTTTTTTGATTTTTGCTTGTGATTATTTTAATTGTATTCTTTTAAGGTTAATTTATTCTCAAACATAAAACACTGTAAATAACAAAGGTACAACAATTCCGGCAATTACCAACCACCATCCCCATTTCGTCAAACCCCGCTTTCCTTTCAATAAAAAAAGGCCTGAAATTGCAACAAAAATGAGAATTACTGCCATTAAATCACTCACCCATTTCCATAACGTTCCGATTGATGCACGATGCAGCATGTTCATTCCAAATATAACAGGACGTTTCTGTAAATATTGCATTGATCCTTTTCCGGTTTCAGGATTAATTATTGCTTCGCCATTTTCAATAAAAATCTTGATTAATCCTTCATTATTGATATAGTGTTTCTTAAAAACAACTAAATCATTTACTTTTTCCATTTGTTTTTTTACAAAAGCTGCTGACCAGTTTCCATCCTGTGGTAAATTGCTATTGAATTCTGTAAATATAATTTTATAGTCAGGATTGAAATCGTGACGGTGGTTCAGATAAATTCCGGATAAGGCATAAACGATTGTCATAGCCACAATAAAATAACCAAAATCGCGATGCAAAATCCGAAGTAGTTTTCTAATTTTCATTGACAGAGAAATTTTGGCAAATATAAGATATTGAAATTATGTTTTTTTCATGAGGAGAAGAAAAAAACAACTTTCTCCTTTAACGTTGAGGTTTCGGATAAAGAGAGGAGGATATTTTGTAAAGAAATATTTAATAAGTTTATTTTACTTTTAAAATAATATGTAAAACACTGAATATAAATCTGATAGTGTATTGACTTGCATACAAATTATTTATAACTTGTATGTTCCTAGTGTACTAGGAGCTCTGGTTTTATCACAACTTAATTGGGTGCCACCGGGAAAAATTTCCGGTGGCTTTTTTTATAATCTTTATCCTGAATAATATTTATTCAGCGAGATCAAATCTTCGGAGTTACAAATCGGGCAATTGGTAACCTTATCTGAATAATCGCTAAAACTAGCCTGACATGAGTTGCATTTGTACCAGTTTTTATCGAAATAAACATCACCGCCTCGGAACAATAAGTCTCGCCCTTCAACAAAAGCAGTAGCTACTTTTTTTCTTGCTTCCTCATAAATGCGGGTTAACGTGGGTCTTGAAACATCCATATAAACCGCCGCCTCTTCCTGTGTCAGATTCTGATAATCGAGTAATCGGATTGCTTCATATTCCTCTATATGAAGAATAACTTCATTTGATTTTCTTCCGCGAATACCGTAAACCGACATTCCTTTAATTACAGGGGGTACCTGAATTCGTCTGTTTCGTTTTTTTCTGGGCATATTATAATGAATTAAGTTTACTCATCAAATAATGATTTACTAAAACAAGCGCTGCCATCGCCTCCACAATTGGAACCGCCCTGGGCAAAACACACGGATCGTGTCTTCCCTTTGGATTTATGGTCGTTTCCTCTTTGTTTTTATCGACAGTATGCTGTTCTTTTAACAACGTAGCAATGGGTTTAAAAGCAACATTGAAATAAATATCTTCGCCGTTGGAAATTCCTCCCTGCACTCCTCCTGAGTTATTTGTTTTGGTACGAATGCCATCCGGGGTTGTAATAAAAATATCGTTATGTTGCGATCCGCTGAGTTTTGTTCCTTCAAAACCGGAACCATATTCAAAACCTTTAACGGCATTAATTCCAAGCATCGCAAAGCCAAGATCAGCGTGAAGTTTATTAAATACCGGTTCTCCCCAGCCTGCAGGCACTCCTTTCAAAACACCGGTAATTACACCACCAACTGTATCTCTGTCTTTTCCGGCTGCTTCAATACGAGCAATCATTTTTTCGGCTGTTTCGGCATCAGGACAGCGAACAATATTATCTTCTGTTTTAGAAAGATCGAGTTCTGTATAAGGTTTATTCACTCCTATTTCACCAACTCTCGAAACATAAGCTTGTACAGTGACGCCTGCTTTTGTCAGTATTTGTTTGGCAATTGCACCGGCAACCACACGAGCTATTGTTTCCCTGGCTGACGAACGCCCTCCACCACGATGATCTCGTGTACCATATTTTTGGATATAAGTATAATCGGCATGGGACGGACGAAATACATCTTTCAGATCGTTATAATCATTTGAATGCTGATCTTTATTCCAGACTGCGAATGCAATTGGCGTACCCTGCGTTTTTCCTTCAAAAATACCGGAGAGAAATTCCACCTGATCAGGTTCTTTTCGTTGGGTAGTAATTTTTGATTGTCCCGGTTTCCTGCGCATCAAATCAAACTGTATCAGGTCAATATCAACTTGTAGTCCGGCCGGACATCCGTCAATAATTCCGCCAATGCCACGACCATGAGACTCCCCAAAAGAAGTTAACCTGAATATGTTACCAAATGTATTCATACTTCATACAAAAACCTCGCTCTCTGTTATTTCCAGGAAAACGAGGTTAAAGTAGTTAAATTGAACAAAAAATCAAAATGCTGCTCTAACATCCACAACCGCAACCGCCATGTGAATGATCTGTACTGCAGGAATCATCGCTGCAACCACAACCGTCACTTCCGCAGCCACAACTTCCGCCACCCGATAAAATCTGGGCAACTTCTTCATCGGAAGCTTCACGAACTTCGAGTACTTTTCCTGCAAAAAACAAATCTTCACCAGCAAGCGGGTGATTAAAGTCCATTTTTACCATTTCGTCATTTAACTCAAGTACCAGCCCGTTTAAACGCTGACCATCGCTGCTCATCATAGGAACAGTATTGCCAACATTAATCAGTTCTTCATCGAATTTACCATTTACCAGAAAAACGTGCCTTGGCAATTCCACAACAGCGTCTTCATTAACTTCCCCATAAGCTTCATTTTTACCTAGCCTTATATTAAATGGTTCACCCTCGTGAAGTCCTGCAAGCTGTGATTCAAATTTTGGTAACATCACTCCTGCCCCATACAAAAACTGCAATGGCCGATCTTCTGTTGCCTGTTCAACAACTTCGCCATTTTCATCATCCAGCCTCAAATCGTAAGTTAACGTCACCATCGAGTATTTTCCAATTTCCAACATACTTTTAGTCAACATATTTTTATTTTTAAAACTTTCTTAAATAACACGCAAATAAAATGATTTTCACGCACAGAACAAAATACCTGAAACTCTTTTTTCGCATTCTTAACAAAAAAACATGGCGCCGATATATTTCTATAATATACTGACACCGGTTGTTTTCATCTGTTTTGTCTTTCTCAAAAACGAAATTTTCAGGAATAATAAATAATCATTCCACGAAAATTAAATTTTGTAAGCAAAAATATAAAGCCCATTATTGGTTCTTATAGAATTTTTCTGGCGACTTTATTGCTCTGACAATCAGTATAATTCCTAAAATAATAAACGGAATACTTAACCACTGCCCCATATTTAATGTCATCCCGGCTTCAAATGCTTCCTGATCTTCTTTTACAAATTCAATCATAAATCTTGCTCCGAAAATGAAGAGAAAAAATACACCCAGCAAAAGTCCCTCTTTGTTTTTGGCACTGGTTTTCCAGTACATATAAGATAATACGGAGAACGCAATTAAATAAGAAATTGCTTCGTATATCTGTGTGGGATGTTTGGCAACCGTTTCCCCATTCCGTTCAAAAATAAACCCCCAGGGAAGTGAGGTCTGAATTCCGTAAATTTCTGAATTCATAAGATTACCTGTTCTTATAAATGCAGCAACCAAAGCTGTCGGTACCACTATACGGTCGAGCGTCCACAACATCGATCGCTTGGTTACATTTCTTGAATAAAAATATATAGCCACAAGAATTCCGAGAGCCCCGCCGTGACTTGCCAGACCACCATGCCAAACTTTTAGAATTTCACCCGGGTGGTGCGAATAATAATCCCAGCCGTAAAAAAGAACATGTCCCAGGCGTGCGCCTATTACAGTTGCAATTATCAGATAAAAAAACAGGCTGTCAATCCATTTCTGGCTTACACTTTCCGATTTTAACATACGCTCGCCGATATAATAACCAATTAAAAATCCTCCGGCAAACAATAAACCATACCAGCGAACTGCCAGCGAACCAATGTGAAAAATCTCGGGATTTACATTCCAGTGAATGAAGTTTAAATAGTTTATCATAGAATGGTTTTTATGTTTCTGATATTAAACTAATCCCTTGCCGTGACAATACTTATATTTTTTCCCGCTTCCACATGGGCACGGATCGTTTCTGCCTACCTTTTTTTCCACTTTCACAGGTTGAGGTCTGGATTGTTCCTGTGTATTTGCAGAAGCTCCTTCCATCGGATTATCGGCATTCGGTAATTCTGATTTTTGCGTTTTATACCGGCTCATGTCGATACGTTTACGTGCTTCGGCTTCACGAACCTGGTCAGGGCTCTGAATAGGAATATGCCCTTTCATTAATGTTGAAACAACATCCTTATTCACTTTAGATACCATTTGTTTAAACAAATTGAACGACTCCAGTTTGTAAATCAATATAGGATCTTTCTGTTCATAGGTGGCATTTTGTACCGACTGTTTCAGGTCATCCATCTCACGAAGTTGTTCTTTCCAAGCCTCATCGATAGTATTCAGAACAATTTGTTTTTGATAGGATTTTACCAATTCTTTTCCTTTGTTTTGATACGATTTTTCCAGGTTACAAATAATCTGAAAAACCCTTTTCCCGTCAGAAATAGGAACTACAATATTTTTATAAACATTCCCTTTGGTTTCAAACACATTTTTGATTACAGGAAAAGCCTGTTTAGAGACGGCTTCTACTTTACGATTATATCCCCCGATCATTTTTTCATAAACCTTATCTATTATTTCAGGAGGATTAAGCCGTTTAAATTCTTCTTCTGTAACCGGCGACTCAATAGAAAGCAACCTTAAAAGTTCCATATTGAAATCTTCAAACATGTCACTCCCATGATATTCATTTACAAGCTCTTCTACCGAATCATACATCATATTCAGCACATCAACTTCCAGTCGCTCACCAAAAAGTGCATGACGACGTCTCTTATAGATGATTTCACGTTGTGAGTTCATTACATCGTCATATTCAAGCAATCGTTTACGAATACCGAAGTTATTTTCCTCTACCTTTCTTTGCGCCCGTTCAATTGATTTTGAGATCATGGAATGCTGAATTACCTCACCTTCCTTCAATCCCAATCTGTCCATAATTCCTGAAATCCGGTCGGAACCAAACAAACGCATCAAATCATCTTCGAGAGAAACATTAAACTGGGATGATCCGGGATCTCCCTGACGTCCGGAACGACCACGCAACTGGCGGTCAACACGTCGGGAATCATGCCGTTCGGTACCAATAATTGCCAAACCTCCCGCTTTTTTAACTTCAGGAGTAAGTTTAATATCGGTACCACGACCTGCCATGTTTGTAGCAATGGTTACCATCCCTTTATGACCGGCCTCAGCAACAATTTCAGCTTCGCGTGCATGTAATTTAGCATTCAGAACATTGTGCTTTATACCTTTCATTTTTAACATGCGGCTCAGCAATTCAGAGATTTCAACCGATGTTGTCCCTACCAATGCAGGACGCCCGGCTTTATTCAGTTCTACAATTTCATCAATAACAGCATTGTATTTTTCGCGTTTGGTCTTATAAACCAAATCTTCCCTATCATCCCGAATTATTGGTTTGTTAGTAGGAATAACAACAACTTCCAATTTATAAATATCCCAGAATTCTCCGGCTTCTGTTTCTGCAGTACCAGTCATACCAGCAAGTTTATGGTACATTCGGAAGTAATTCTGTAACGTGATTGTAGCAAAAGTTTGCGTAGCAGCTTCAATTTTTACCTGTTCCTTAGCTTCAATTGCCTGGTGCAAACCATCGGAATAACGGCGGCCTTCCATAATACGACCTGTCTGCTCATCAACAATTTTCACCTTGTTTTCGATAACAACATATTCCACATCGCGTTCAAACATTGTATATGCTTTCAACAATTGGTTAATCGTGTGAACACGTTCCGATTTTACGGCATAATCCTGAAGTAGTACATCTTTCTTTTCTATAAGATCATCGTATGCTAAACCCGAATTTTCAAGCTCAGCAATCCGCGCCCCCATGTCGGGCAAAATAAAGAATTCAGGATCGTCAAAGCCACCGGAAATCAAATCAATTCCCTTATCAGTTAGTTCAACTGAGTTTTGTTTTTCTTCGATAATGAAATACAACGGATCGGTAACTATATGCATGTTTTTATTATTTTCCTGCATATAGAAATTTTCCGTTTTCTGAAGCGTTGCTTTCATTCCCCCTTCGCTCAGGAATTTGATTATTGATTTATTTTTGGGCAAGCCTTTATGTGCTCTTAATAAAAGTAATCCGCCTTCTTTTAACTCATCGTTAGTGGCATTTTCTTTATTAAGTAACTTTTTTGCATCAATAAAAATTTGGTTAACCAGATCGCGCTGAGCCTTGTACAACCTTTCTACATAAACTTTTAATTCCTCAAACTGCTGATCTTCACCCTTTGGCACCGGGCCAGAAATGATTAACGGCGTTCTGGCATCGTCAATTAATACTGAGTCAACCTCATCGACAATTGCATAATGATGTTTACGTTGCACCAAATCTTCCGGGTTAATAGCCATGTTATCACGCAAATAGTCGAAACCGAACTCATTATTGGTTCCAAAAGTAACATCGGCATAATAGGCTTTCCGTCGTGCTTCAGAATTTGGTTGGTGCTTGTCGATACAATCTACTGAAAGGCCATGAAACTCATACATTGGCCCCATCCATTCAGCATCTCGTTTCGACAGATAATCGTTAACAGTAACAATATGAACTCCCCTACGTGCAAGTGCATTCAGGAAAACAGGCAAAGTTGCAACCAGTGTTTTCCCTTCACCCGTTGCCATTTCAGCAATATTTCCACGATGAAGTACGATACCACCAATCAACTGGACATCATAGTGGACCATATCCCACTCAACCTCATTTCCTCCAGCGATCCAACGATTCTGCCAGATTGCTTTTTCACCGTCAATGATAATACTGTTTCGGGTGGCAGCAAGATCCCTGTCAAATTCAGTTGCAGTAACTTCAATTGTCTTATTTTCAACAAAACGCCGGGCTGTATCTTTCATAACAGCAAAAGCCGTTGGAAGTACCTCTTCTAAAACTGCTTCTATTTTTTCATCGATAGTAGTCTCGAGCTTATCAATCTTTTCATAAATTTTTTCACTTTCCTGAATCTCAGCCTCTTCGGCTTCTTCTTTTAATTTGGCTATTTCATCTTCCTCCGCTTTTATCCGCTCATCGATAATCTTTTTCAAATTATCCGATTCTTTCCGAAGACCATCATTGCTAAGCTTCGATATACGATCGTATTCTTCTTTAATTTTTTCAACGACCGGACCTACTTCCTTTATGTCTCTTTCCGATTTATTCCCGAGTATTACGCCAAGAACTTTATTTATAAAAGCCATCTTATTCTTCTTTAATCATAAAACAAAACCTGTGCAAAGGTAATAAAGGTTATTTATTGTACAGGTCAAAAAAATGTTCATTTGCATTTTATAAAAAACATGCCACTTTACAATCGTAATCAGTTATCAGCCATATTTTCCGTTTCTACTGACAAAAGTTGTACATATCTGTCCTTCTTTGATAGCTCCATTATTAATTTCCCCAATTCATGATTATATAGTAAAGTAATTCATTAATGACTTTATCTTCAAATATTTATGTTGAAAAAAATTAATCAATTAGGTATGTAAACTTTCTTACATAAATAATCGTACAAAAAAGGTGTTAAATCCAATATTAATCGTTCCGATTTTAATGAAAAATACATGGAATAAAATATTGATGAATTTTTCCTTAATATTTTGAAAGAAAATTATTATTGTTATTTTTACAAAGTATGTATAGATCGTAAAATATTCCCCATATTTGTTATAAAAAAATAAGGAACTAAACTAGTATTATAAACTATATTATTAATTTAAACTTTAAAACTATGAGATTGAAACTTTTACTTTTTGCTTTACTGCTTAGTGGAATTTTATCAGCGCAGGATACTATTCGTACGTTGATAATTACACAGGCACGTTTGGATAGAGCAGACAATTCGTATGTTGAGATCACCAATGTTGGTGACACTCCTATTCAAATGTCTGATTTTGAACTTGGAAGGGTGAGCCCGTGGGATAATCCATTTCCATGGACAGCAGAAGCCCCTTTTGGAGGTGCATGGATCATGCTTCCTGAAAAAGTGCTCCAACCAGGAGAAAGTTATGTTATTGCGTCGGTACTCGATTTTACAGAAAAGATGTATCCAAGAGATCCGGATCATTTTAACCGAAGAATTACTAAAAAAGAATTGTGGACTTTAGCTGATCTGCAGATGAATATGCCTGAAGCAAATGCGATACCAGGATTAGATAGTGTAACTCCGGGATACCAGGTAATGGAAACTTGGGGAGGACGTGATTGCTGGTATATTGAACAACATTTGTCTGCAACCGATTCAGTTGTTGTTGATCAGGTTGGAGGAGTTTTTGATAGTGAAACCGGACAAAATTATGATCAGGCTTATGATGTCGCAGGTGTTACCGGTGCAACAGGTAATTCTATACTTGTCCGTAAGTTCACTGTAAAATCTGGAAATACTGATTTTGCAAATGCAAGGGGAGTTGATATTGACGACTCCGAATGGATGCCTATTCCCCAACTCTTTGGTCAGTGGGAACCCTACCGGGCTGTATTTTGGACTTTAGGTAATCATGGTGATTATAAACTAGATGAAAACACTTTAGTGTCTACTACTGCTGATATAGATTGGACAAACAACAAAATTACTGTTCCATGGGGTACAAGAAATCAGGATAATATCATGAATGTATTCGAGAAAAAACCTGGTCTTTCATGGCATTATGATCTATCTCCAGCACATGAAGATTCAGCTTATATGTCGGCACGTACCGGAGATAAGGTGACTCTTTATGCATGTGGAAATACACTGGAAACAAATGTATTTGATATTGAAGTGGCACCGCCAACATCGGATGCTAACTGGGTAATTCCCATGTTTGGGGCACAGGGTGATGGTACTTATTCAACGTATATAAATGAAGGTGGTGAAGGTAATTATGGTGTAACTGTTGATGCACCTGGAATGGATACAATTACCAATAGTATATTTGGGATCACTTATGCAACACCTGTTGACAGTTTGTTTAAATACCTGGAAAAAGCTCCTAAAGCCAGTTGGGAAATTGTTTGGGTAGATGGAGTTCCAAGAACAGATGTAAAAACGGGCGATATTTTAAGAGTTAAAGCAGAAAATGGTGATGTCAAAGATTACTATATTAAAGTTAGTTATTACCGTGCCAGCCATAATTCTGATCTAAGTGCAATCACCTGGCCGGATATACCCGAGTATATGAAAGGACTTTTTGGATGGCAGGGTGATACTATACCAAATTTTACACCAACAGTTTACAATTACGCTATTAATGTACCGGCAGAAGTAGATGGGATTCCCGCTATAATTGCAAAAACAGAGCAGTTAAATGCTAAAGTTGAAGTAACAAGAGCAGTCTCATTGCAGGGAACTTCTGAACAAAGAACAATAACTTTTACTGTAACTGCTGAAGATGACACCACACAAAGTGTGTATACTGTTCTGTTAAGTAAGGAAAAAAGTCCGTTAGACGTTCAACCATACAAAGCTGAACCATTTATGTCTGAACTGGTATGGCAGGAAGACTATAATAATGGGTATGTTGAAATTGCTAACCCCGGAAATCAGGTGTTAGATCTTAGTGATTATATGTTCTTCTTTGCCTACGTAAATGATCCTGCATCAGCTATTACAAGCTTTTCAGGTGATGGTGACTGGGGAGCAAGATACAGAAAATATGTTCCCGGATATAAATGGGTTGACGAAGCAAACTGGGCCGCTAATCCCGGCACGTTAGTTCCGGATATTAATGTTAGTCCATTAGTTTTCCCTGGTGATGTTTTTGTTGCAGGTCATGTAAATATAATTTCAGGAACATGGAATGATACCTACCCCGGGCCAATGTCGCAATGTGATGTTATTCTTAACTCACCTTATAATCCCTGGGATGAATCATATACCGAATGGGCAAGTGCCGTACATGAATGGTGGGGAGGTAGTTTCTTTTTATTTAAAATATTGAACGACTCCATTAAACTTGGTTTGAAACCAGCCAATGACCCCAACGATTTTCAGGTAATTGAAGCCTGGGGTATGGGCGATGGTAGCGAATGGAACGTTGGAGGATATCTTCCCAACAGCCAATGCGTAACATTCATTAGAAAGCCGCAATATCATGAAGGCAGACCTGAATTTAAAGAATCTTTTGGTACTAACAGCGATGACACCGAATGGATCATTCATGATCAGGCATATTGGCAAGCTCAGAATTTAGGTTGGCCATTCTGGAGGTCATATATCTCCATTGATTTAGGTAAACATTTCATGAATGAAGTAACATCTTATAAATCAACAGTATCATCTACGGTTTATAAAGTAAGTCCGGGGTACGGAAAAGGTGGTACTCTGGAAGACATCAGAGGTATGAAACCTGATGTTACCTCCACTGCATTTATGAATAATATAATTAAGGCTGATCCTATGCAGGGGTTGAGAGTAAAAGGTGTTGATGGAGAATTAGCAGCTGATGCTTTGTTAAGCAATAATGATACTTTAGTAGTAATGTCTGCTGACAGTACCAATGTTACAAAATATCTTCTGGAAGTATCAGAAGCAGGGCTAAGTTCAGATGCTCGATTAAAATCAACAAAATATAATATTACAGTTGAAACTGAACCCAAAAGTGCTACCGGTGTAAATGAAGCTGGAGTAGGAAATATAAAGGGTTTTGAATATGGAACTTCGTTAATCACACTTCTTGACAATATTACTGTTCCTGCAGGTGCCAGACTTGATATGATCAACGGTGAAGGAGCTTATGTTTCACTGTTAACACTTAATTTTGATACTTCCTATGTAAATGTAACAGTAAACGACAACATCTTTTTTGATGTTCTTGCAGAGGATGGAGTTACGCGAATTGTATATCAATTAATGCCTGATGCTTCTGATAATGATGCATTCCTGACTTCTGATGTTTATTCAATTGCACAAAAAGAATTATTGATTCAATTTGTACCAAGAGGAACATCAGCTCAGGCTTTATTGTCGAACCTGGTTCCATCAGCAGGTGCTACGATGAAATTAGTTGACAAACTGGGGCATGAAAGAATGGATGGTCAGATTTCAGTGGACGATAAAGTTGTTGTGACTTCTAAAAATGGCACAGTATCTACCGTTTACTATATTTCTGCTTTGGCAACCGAGTATATATTTGAATCGAATTATCTTGCCTATATAGTTTCCAATGCTTATGGTGTTGATCAGCTTGAACATATGGTTAGTAAACTTACAAGTGGAACTTCCATTGCCGACTTCATGTCAAGAATAACTCCTGCACTTGGAGCTACGGCAGTTATAGTTGATGCAAACGGTGTTGAAAAAGCTTCTGGTAATATAATGAGTACGGATATGGTAAAAGTAACTTCCGCAGATGGAAAAACTGTGGTAATGTATGACTTTGACACATTTGTCTCATCTAATTTTATCAATGCAGAAAATATCGAATTATATCCGAATCCTACTACTGGCAAAATCAATGTGAGAGGTGTTGTAGCCGGAAATCGAATCCAGGTATTCAATACTGTTGGAGCTCTGATTCGCGATATAAGTGTTCAGAATAGCAATGAGGTTATTTCATTGGATAATCAACCTTCCGGACTATACATGATTGTTGTTACCGACAACAACAATATGTTAGGACGTTACAAGGCTATTAAGAAATAACAGATTTTTTATTGTATAAGAGAAAGAGCCTGCAAATTGCAGGCTCTTTTTTTAAAACTATATCCATATTATTAGGTGAATGTATTCATTGTACGAAAATCTATCATTCTTTTGTTGTATTTTATCAAACGCTGGTTCTGAAAAATGATTAGCGGAAATTAATTTTTATATTTTTTCACTCTGTTATTGCCCAACCAGCGATGAATATTATAATTGATACATTATCATGAAATTAACTGTTTCCTAAATATTTTGGTATGAATAATAACATATCTTACCGAACTGAAATCTGATAAATAAATTAGATTTAGTAAAAATTACATAATTAGGTGCATTTTAATGTTGAGAAAAATTGGAAGGAACAATTTAAACCAAAGAAAATGAAAATAATAAAAATCTATCTGGCACTTCTTTTTATGGTCACTTCTTTTGTTGGAATCTCACAACCTGTAAAGCTCAATGGCCAACTTTCCGTAAAAGGGACTCAACTGGTAAATAAATATGGTGATGCAATTGTATTACGAGGGGTAAGTTATGGGTGGCACAACTGGTGGTCACGTTTTTATAATCAGGAATCGGTAAAGTGGCTTGCCAACGATTTTAGATGCGATGTGGTTAGGGCTGCAATGGGCGTTGGACCACGCGGTAGTTACCTTGATAGAAAGGAGTGGTCGAAGCAAAAAATCGAAGCGGTTATTCAGGGAGCGATTGAAAGCGGAATTTATGTAATTATTGATTGGCACAGTCACGAAATTCATCAGGAAGATGCCAAAGAGTTTTTTGCTGAAATAGCAAAAAAATATGGTAATTATCCAAACGTGATCTACGAAATTTTCAATGAACCAGTAAGGGATTCATGGGAGAAGGTAAAAGAATATTCCATCGAGGTTATCAAATCAATTCGTCAACAGGATCCTGACAATATTATTCTGATTGGAAGTCCACACTGGGATCAGGATATTCACCTGGTTGCCGATGCGCCAATCTCAGGCTTTAACAACCTTATGTACACCGTACATTTTTATGCTGCTACGCATGGAAAAGATCTGCGTCAAAGAAGTGATTATGCACTAAAAAAAGGAATTCCTATTTTTGTCTCTGAATCAGCAGGGATGGAAGCCAGCGGTAATGGAGCGATTGATTACAAATCGTGGCAGGAATGGATTGATTGGATGGAAAACAACAAAATAAGCTGGGTTTGTTGGTCAATTGCTGATAAGAATGAAACCTGTTCTATGTTAAATACCACTGCCAGTGATACCGGAAACTGGAAAGATGAAGATTTAAAAGAATCAGGTTTAAAAACACGTGAATTGTTAAGGAAATATGCAAAGCATTAGTAAACAAAATTTATTTAACCTATTAATTCAATGATATTTAGAAATTTTCGATTATTCTTTGTTCTGTTCATTTTATTGTTTCTTTCCGGTTTTGCATCGGCGCAGATTTTCGAAGCCGAAGATGCAATTCTTACTAATGGTGCAGAAGTAGTGGCAGATACTGCGGCTTCAGGAGGATTTTATGTGGCCCAAAAAGATGGGAATGTTGCTTTTAATATTACGCTTGACGAAGAAGCTTATTACAGTATTTATGTCCATGCTTCGTCACCCTCAGGGAAAAAAACCAACATCTTCTCTATTGATGGAGACAATGTGGAATTCACACTTGAACAGAATTCGTCGTTTGTTTCTAAAGAAGTTGTAAGTGTTTTTAAACTAATTGACGGGGAACATCAAATCAAGATATTTAAATCCTGGGGATGGATCAATATCGACTACATTGAACTCAAAATTGTTGACGCTTCTGAGAGATTTAATATTAATAAAGTTCCTGTCACTCCGGATCCAACAGATCATGCTGCTAAACTCTACAAATTTTTGTACGACAATTATGGAAGAAAAATCATTTCGGGTGCCATGACACTTAACAGCATGGATGAAATAAACTGGTTAAAATTAAATACCGGGAAACAACCAGCTTTAATCGGGCTTGATTTTATGCACTGTGGACGAGGTTATTCATGGTATAATGATGAGCAACCAATTATAGATGCGAAAAATTACTATGCCAAAAACGGGATACCGGCATTTACCTGGCATTGGCGTGATCCTTCAAGGAAAACAGAAGCATTTTACACCAAAGATACTGACTTTGATATTTCAAAAATTAATGATGAATCTTCGCCTGAGTATAAAGCAATAATACAGGATATCGATTATATCTCTGGATTGTTAAAGAAACTTCAGGATGAAGGCGTACCAGCATTGTTTAGACCCCTTCACGAGGCTTCCGGAGGGTGGTTTTGGTGGGGAGCAAAAGGTCCGGAGCCATGCAAAAAACTGTATCGTTTGATATACGATAGAATGGTAAATCATAATGGATTAAAAAACCTCATATGGGTATGGACAAGCCAACAAAATGATACCATTTGGTACCCGGGCGACGATGTCGTTGACATATTAGGTCGTGATATTTATAAAGATGGAGACCATAGTTCCCAAAAATTAGAATTTAACCAGTTAAATAAAGATGTTAACGGGAAAAAAATGATCACCCTCAGCGAATGTGGTTCTTTCCCGGATCCCGATGAATTGGTACAAGACGAAGTTCCATGGTCATATTTTATGCCATGGTACGGTAATTTTATTCGTGACAGTAAATACAATTCACTCGATTTATGGAAAAAAGCATTTGACCACGATTATGTAATCACATTGGATGAAATGCCTGATTTAAAATCATACACTACAACAGATTATAAATGGCGCAGCCAACTTTATCCTGAAGACTGGAAACCCGGATTTAAAGATTCAAAAGATCGGTTCCTACATGATTTTTCGTATGCCGGGTATCACCAGGGAGAAGTTGAAATACCATTTATTCAAGACAACATTGTTGATATTACGAAAGCTCCATACAATGCTGATAACTCAGGAGAAACAGATGTTACTGAGGTAATTCAACAAGCTCTAAATGATGTGGGATTATCCGGTGGCGGAGTTGTTTTTCTTCCTCCTGGAATATATCGTGTTAATCCCGGCAACAATGAAACAGCATTACGAATACAATATAAAAATACGGTATTTAGGGGTTCAGGGACTGATTCAACCTTCATTTTAAATACAAATCCATTTATGCGTGAAAAAAGCATTATCTGGATGATGGGTGATTGGTGTACGTGGTCTGAAGCATATGGCAACACCTCTCAAATAACTCTAGATTTACTTTATCCCACACGTGTTATTCCTGTGAAATCGGTAGATGGATTTAAGGCCGGCGATAAAATCATCATTAGGAATGATGGCACCAAAGAATTTATAGCAGAACACGGTATGGATGGAATTTGGACTGACTGGTCATCAAGAGTGATGTTTTTTCGAAAAATTGATTCAGTAGATACAGAAAACAACTTGATTTATATTGATTCGCCAACAAGATATTACCTAAAAGTGCGTGATAATGCTCGTATTTACCACGCAAAAGAACATATTTCAGAGTGTGGAATTGAGAATCTTAGTATTGGGAATGTCCAAAATGATAAATCAGATTGGGACGAAGAATCTTATACTACTGAAGGTACCGGAGCATATGATGTGCATGCCTCACATGCCATTTATATAAAATATGCTGAAAATTGTTGGGTAAAAAATGTCAACACATTTCATCCTTCAGGTAATACACTTGATGTACACCTGCTTTCAAATGGCCTGTTAATAGAACAAAGCAGAAATGTAACGATTGATTCCTGTTTTTTTCAAAAACCTCAGTATGAAGGCGGCGGTGGAAATGGATATATGTTCACCCTTCAGAGTAACGATTGCCTAATTGAAAACTGCAGGGCAAATGACAGTCGTCATAATTATGATTTCAAATTTCCATACAGTAATGGAAACGTTATTTATAATTGTATTGGAGAAAATTCAAAATATTCCAGCGACTTTCACATGTATCTAAGCATGGCTAATCTAATTGATAACTTCACCGTTGATGGAGATTATCTGGAATCCACATTTCGCCCTTATGGCGGTAATGTAATTCACGGGTATTCATCTACTCAATCAGTATTTTATAATACCCGCGGAGAAAGTTATCATTCGGGAAAAGACTATATCATTGAATCTCGCCAATTTAAAAATGGATATGTAATCGGTACATCCGGCCCTGCATATAAAATTAAACTAGATCCAGCTGAAGGAAGTATTAACGGTTATTCTTATGACACTTCTCCTCGAGATTTTTCTGAAGGGATTGGAGATGGTGAAGGATTAATTCCTGAGTCGCTCTATCTTGATCAATTAAAACGACGATTGGAAGATAGTACCAAACTTGCAAGTTATCATGTCCTGATCAATATCATTGATAGTGTTTCCGGAATACCGGTAAAAAATTGTGCCATTCGTGTTTTTAATCAGGAAGGTCAAACAAATGAGAAGGGAATCGTTTCGTTTAATCATCTCAGCAGCTTACTTGTAATTAATGCAGAAAAGGCAAATTATAGTTCAATAAAAAATAAACAACTAACAATATACAGCGATACAACATTTACTTTTTTACTCACTCCTGAAAAAAAGCATATTACCATTTCAGTCGGAGATGATAATAACGGCACTTTATTCTGGGGAGCAAAAATTACTTTTGGAGATCAAATATATGTGACGAATGAGGAGGGGGAAGTGAATTTCGACGCATTTGAAGGAGACTATCAATTGTTAATTGAGAAGAATTCTTATGAAAATATCTTCCTAACGATCAATATAGATTCCGATTCTATTTTTCATTTTAGTTTGATACGATCCAGTGGATCAATAAAATTTAAGCTTACTGAAAACGAAGTAACACCTCTAAATAAGGCTACAATTATACTCAATTCCGACACACTCATAACTAATAATCTGGGTATTGCTACGTTCAATAATTTGGCTGTAGATACAAAATATGAGTATTTAATATCTAAAAATGGATATGATAATATTGCTGGAGAACTATATTTAACCGGAGACACAACAATTCTAATTTCAATAAAATCTTCACTTAGTATCGACAGTGAATTTTCCAAAAATAAACAAATTAATATTTATCCCAACCCAGCTTATCAAAAACTTTATATTTATTTTCCCCCTAATTATTTGGGGTGTGAAGCTACAATCTTTGATGTTAATGGGCTGCTAATTAAGAAAGTTATTTTGAGTGATATTGATACTAAAACGATTTCTTTAGATCATATCCCAACAGGGATTTACATTCTTCAAATAACAAAGACTGGAAAGCCCAGTTTCAATTACAGATTTTTAAAGAATAAATAATACTATAACTTTTTCCCAAGGTAAAGCACTGCTTCCACATTTCGCTAAATCCTGGTAAAACCAAATGTTATTTTCAAAACAAGAGTATACAATTTAAGGAATCTTAATAGCTTGAAGCTAAGTAAAAAAGGCAGGTACTTTTGAAAATACCTGCCTTTTTTACTAATACTATAATATTATTAATCAAAATAATGAATATACCAATTATTTTCATCGAGCAGATAATTATACATCGCTTCCCTACGATCAGCGGGAAATTTAGCCGAAACTAACTTTGCCAGATAAGATGGATCATTTCTTCTTTTTGCTACACGAACTAAATCATAAAAACGTTCTCCTTCAAATGCAAGTTCACGAGCCTTTTCCTCCATAATTTTATCTTCCAAATACCTTTGTTTCCCCTGAAAATCTCCGGTTAAGTCAATATAGCCAGTAACCTTATTTGTAAAAGGGTCACGAACATAATTTATGTTACCTACTTTTATGCCATCATTGGAACCACCAAATCCAACTCGCCCCCTTACTCCTAATTGAGGTCTCGAATTACTTATATCATAATTACTTCCATCATTAACAATACTCACAGCATTCGTTGTCAGAGTACGTACAATTCCATTTTGTTCAAAAGCCCAGTAAATATAAGCTTCAGCCAACCACAATTGAACTCCGGCCGCGCGATAAATAGGAAAGTTAGCGTCCTCATCAAAAACACCTTTATTCCATGAATATTTCCAAACAACTGTATCAGCACCTTCAATAAATAGGCTTGAAGTTCTGAAATCTTCTTCCGATTTCAAATACAACATACTCCTGATATCAGTTTCAGGAATCATCTGTCCATTCAACAAATAAGCATAGGAAACGCCATATCCCCTATAAAAATCACCAGGTGTCCCTTTTACTATTGTTTTTGTTTTCCATGGTTGAGTTGTATTTTGGTCAAGGACATAATTATCCCATATCGATTCCCAATACAGAACAGCACTACGAGTCGGTTTTAGCATATATTTGTGCGGCTCACGAGGCTCAAAGAAATCCTGCAATTTATTTTGTTGAAAATATGATTTGTTAAACCAAAGCGTAAATATATGTTCCCTTGGATCTATATTATTAAAAATATTTCTCCAACTGTAAAAACTAAAACTCTGATCTAACTGATATCGGTTGTTATCACTGTTGTTATAAATCACAACATCTTCAAAATGTTTTCTTGCTTGTGACAAATCACCTTCAGTCAAATACATAATGCCAAGTAAAGTATGCCATGCATATGGATTCCAAATTGTAACTTCCCATGACTGGTCATTATTATCAATAGAATGATTAACACCTACTGCTTTCACCTTGGTCTCAAGTTCGTTAGTAAAATGATCTATTACCATGTGCTCATCGTAGTATTGTTTTTCAAGTTGAATTGGTTCGGTGTATGTCGTATCAATAGTATAGCCATCCACATCGTAAACAATAGTATCATTATAAGTATAAGTTCCTGAGGAATTAATAAAATTATTTACGTCATCTATTGAAGTCAACGACTCGGGAATATAAGGGACTTTACCATAAATACGGACAGCATTAAAATATGCCCATGCACGCATACACAATGCTTCTCCATAAAGCTTGTCATAATTGGTTGTAATTTTATTACTGGGGTCAATTACTTCCGGATGTTCTTTTTCCAAAACACCCAGAAAGTTATTACAAGCTGAAATAAGTTCAAAAAATGTTGTAGGTGAAGCATATTTATTTTCCTTGGAAACATCAAAATTATACACTTCTACCATATCTGCATCAGCATTTTCAGTAATTTTAAGCAGATCTCCCCTGAGTTCACCAAGAATAACTAATTGTTCGACCAACTTACTTTGAATTGCATACAAACCCATTTCAATGGACCGGTATTCATACCAGTCATCATATAGTTTATCCTCTGTAATATTAATCGGCTGTTCCGGATTCAAAAAATCTTTACACGATGTAAAAAATAAAACCGAAATCAAAAACGCTGCTACAACTGCTGTATATCTTTTATAATTTCTCATCTCAATCAACATAATAACTTTATAAACCTAGTTTAATTCCAATTACAAATTGTCGCGCCTGTGGCGTCAATCCATAATCAATTCCTTGCGTAACATGAGCGCTCGAGTAAGAAAACTCAGGATCATATCCCAAATAATTTGAGAGTGTTAGCAAATTAGTTGCCGACACGTAAAACTGTGCATTTTTAAATGCCAAGAATTCACCGGGGATAGTATAACTTAACGAAATATTTTTCAAACGGAAATAAGAGCCATCTTCAATCCACCGGGTAGAAAAAGCAGAATTACCAACCAAATCGTTCCATAAAGCCCGTGGAACATCGGTAACCTGCCCCTCATACTGCCATCTATTCAATACTTTTGTGCTTTGATTTGCAAGGCCAACCATATTTTCGTTTTGAGAGCGAACATAATTAAACACTTCATTTCCAGAAACAAACTGTAAAAATGTATTTAATGACCATCTTTTATAAATAAAAGTGTTACTTAGTCCACCAAATTGGTCCGGTGTTGACGAGCCAATTACTGTTTTATCGTAATTATTAATAATATTATCAGGAATACCATTAGGACCGGAAATATCCTTGTATTTGGCATCACCTGCAATATATGGAACCAATTTATTGTTTTTCAGCCCGGACGATTGAGCCTCTTCTGTTGTTGAAAACACACCTTCGTAAATGTATCCATAAAAACTATTTGCTGCTTCACCAGGCATATTAACCAATTCTGCACCTTGGACAGAAGTTATTAATTTATCTCCTTTAATCTCAAGAACTTTATTATTAACTGTTGAATAACTGGCCTGTAAATCCCATTTAAAATTAGGTTTATCCAACAACCGGAAGAAAACACTTACATCAATCCCTTTGTTTTCCATTTTACCGCCATTTTCTGGTCTAAAATTAAATCCAAAATAAGCCTCCAATGGAGTAAATATCAATAAATTATCAATAGAAGTTTTATAGACATCGACACTCGAACTAACCCTGTTTCCCCATAAGGATAGATCAAGCCCGGTATTTAATTCAGAAATTAATTCATAAGTCAATTCTTTGTTAGCAACAACAGCTGGTACTAAACCCGAGGTCTCTCGATATTTTACAGCATTATAATAATTTGTTGCGTTAGCTTCACCAATATCGTCATTCCCTGAGTGTCCATAATTAACTCTAAGTTTTAATTCTTCAATTGCTTTGTTGTTTTTAAGGAAAGATTCATTTGAAATGCGCCACGCAACACCGCCAGAATAAAAGAGGCCAAAAGGAATTCCTCCAATTTTTAAGGTATTTGCTGCATTATCACCAACTCGAGAGGATCCGTCAAGCGAAACAGTAGCTGATGCAAGATACTTATCTCTAAAAGAATATGTAGCGTTTTCATAAAACGATAACCAATTCCAATTTCGATTTGCACCGCCTATTTCGCGTAAACTACTTTGTCCATCCTGTAACATACGATATTCGTCATTTTCATGCGCATTTTTTGTTAATGCCCAATCCAACTGAAAACTATTTGTCCAAATATTTACTCCGGTATTTGATGTAAATACATGGTCTTTGCCATAATTCTTTTTAAATTTTAAATAAGTATTGTTGTAAAACGAGGATAAACTATTATTGGTCACCTTAGCAACATTTATTGCCTCACTATTATAGTATAACTCCATCCCCCTGTTAGGCATAAATAATTCTTCTTTTAATACATTATAAGTAATACCAAAATTGGAACGAAGTACTAATGTCTTTTTTATGTTTGCTTCAAAGCCTAAAGTTGAAATAAAATTAAAATTATTGTTTTTGGCTTCATAATTATCAATTACGGCTTGCGGGTTACTTACTCCCAACTCATCAACTTCTGTTAAAGCTGTCAATTCATTTCCCTGATCGTCATATTGGAAAGGATTTAACATTGGTGTTTTTGCCAAACTGGTTAATATTGGACTGGTCTCCTTAACACGTGCTGATTCTTTTAGCCTTGAACTATTATAACTTAATGACACGCTTGCATTCATTTTTAGCCATGTAAAAATATTCAGTAAGCTAACAAAACGTAAGTTATAACCGTCGTACCCCGTCGCTTTTATTATCCCGTCACTATTCATATAGTCAAACGAAAGTCCATAACGGGCAATCTCATCTCCACCTTTTACTTTCATATTTAAATTGGTAAAAAAGGAATTTTGGAATATGAGTTCTTGCCAGTTTGTGTTGTGCTGATAATCTATATATCTATCATCACCTTTTGTTAAAAATAAATTGGGATATTTTTCCACCATTAACTCTTCTTCTATTCCTGAAGAAAAAAGGACCTCACTAATCAGCGTTTTATGTTGTTGCGCATCCAATTGTGGAATTAATCTCGATGGCGAAAGAGAATAACCGCTTCTCAAATCCATTTCTACAACAGTTTGTGTAGCACTAGGGTCCAATGTTTCAATTATTACCAGACCATTTGATGCTTTCGATCCATATGCAGCAGTAACAGATTGATCTTTTATAACAGTAGTTTTGGAGATATCCAATGTATTTATACCCAATAAAGGATTATATTCATATCCATCAAGGTTTGATCCAAAAATGCCCTTAGGAAGAATTGGAATCCCGTCAACAATATATAAAGGCTGGTTTGAACTATTAATTGAATTAACACCACGCATAAAAGAAACTGCTCCACTTCCTGGATCTCCAGAACGATTTATAACATTCATTCCTGCGACCCTGCCCTGAAAAAACTGATCGATCGATAATACCGGAGTTTCTTTTATTTTAGAAGCATCAACTGATGTAAACGCGGAAATAATATTGCGTTTCAAAAAGTCTTGTGAAAGTAACGTTATTCTATCATCACCAGACTGAACGTCATTATCTGTAAGATGAACTGTGATTTCAGTACGATTATTGATAAAAACTCTTTTCTTTTTATAGATTTCTGATGGGGATATTGCTAACCAATCGGATCCCGAAGATGCTTTAACAGTAAATTCACCTTTATCATTACTTACAGATGGTAACTCAAAAGATCCCTCTACTCCTACTGAAACATTTTCAACAGGTAGATTTGCACCATTAAGAATTGTTCCATGAACAATTAAAGAATCTTGAGCATAAATTAAATTTGAACCCAAGAATAATATGGATACGAACATGGCTACCAATTTTAATTTAGCCAGAAAATTTCGATTACTCATTATTACGAATGTTTGCATTTTTCGCGTAACATTTACCGCTTTTAATCTTCGGATACCGTTATACGTTACTTTGCCAGGTTTAAGTTGTAAAAGCATAATTTTTACTTTATCGACGTAACTAAAGCAATTTATTATGTTGTAATTTTTTTTCATTAATTAGCCTCTCAAGTTCAATACATTTCTGTATTTATTCTACAGGTTTAAATTCAATATAATCTATTACCAATCCGTTATTTAACACATAACTTGGTCCCTTATAATCAATTTTTATCTTGGCTCCTCCGTATTCCGTAATATTATCAACTAGCATATCAAAGCTATTGAATCTTCCCTGAGGAATGTACCTCGTACCCGGTAAAGTCCCCGGTAATACACCTCTGTAAAGAATATAATCATAATAGTCGAAAGTTCTTACCAACTCATCATTAACATAAAAATCAAATATTCCACCGTAATCCATATGTGTTCTAACAATCATTAAGTATTTACGAGGGAATAAACTTGGACCTTTAAATTCGAGAGAAAACTTCCCTGCATATCCTTTAGGGAAACTCACCCTAATAATAGAATCATTGGATGCTGTTGGAACCAATTCCTGTGTTGGTGAAAGAGCAATATCGCTTTTAACAAATACACTGTCCTCCCACACATATTTTAATCCGGTCGGTTTTAATAGAGCCTCACCTTCAAATCTTGTTCCTCCCATATATAATGAATCAGGGATTACAAAATTCTGATAATTATAAGCATAACCATTGCTGCAATACGCTTTATCAACTGGTGTATAATTTACAACAATACTATCTCCCAAAACGTTAAGTAATTTTAATGTATCTTTAGGAGATTTCCAGATGAATTCCTCCGGTTCAAGCCGATTCAAAAAAATCCCTTGTGCAAGTAAATGCGGGATTAATTTTTGTTCCTGCCATTCAACAGGTATATCATTATGGTCCACATAATTACCTCCTAAAGACTCTGCCACTATATCAAGTGCACTATTATAATCCTCTTCACTGGGAAAGACAACTGTAGCAGATAATGTTCGGAATTCATGCTTCACGGGAAAATATTTCATTTCAAACTTGTTCTGAATAATCGATACAGTATCATAAACAGTATTTCCATTTTCATCAAATCCTAATGGTTTACTATTTTCTTTGTCCAAAATAATTGTGTCCTGTGTATCAATGTAATTACTCAAAACCGGATTAGTGATTTGAAAATATTCATACAAATTAGGTTTTGGTTCAATCACCTGATCCACTATAAAATATCTCCCATTTAAATATAACGGACTCTCTTTCTTTATACCTACCCCATCAATTTTTACCTGACCACCAAGATTTTCAAATAATGCAAATTTCTTTGTCAGTGTTTGTACTTGTCTTTTCCCACTAATGCTTGAGGTATTGATAAAATGGGATGCTATTTCATAATGCAAAACGAGTGTATCGAAACTGTTTGTACTTAAAAATCCGGAAACTGCATCATTTGATGGAGCAAATACAGTATAAGGGATATCACTATTAGTAAATAGTGTATCCAGCTTAAATGATTTCATTACTTCCACAAAATCAGATATTTGCGGGTCATTTTGCATTGCATTCCACAAATTCTCATTAACAGTATCGGGATAAACATTATAATGGTCTTCCCATTGCTTCGTACAGCCAGTGCCAATTAAGACAATTAACCCGATAAATAATGCTATTATACCTATATTCAATTTCATGTTTTGTTCAATTTATAAAGGTTCAAAACGGATATAATCCCAAAGAAAGCGACCGGGAATTAGCGGTCTTACTTCGACAACATGTGTTTCATACTTTTTAAAGTCAATCGTACCAAGTTCTATACGTTGGAAAGGAGAATTTGCTGTTCCCCCTCGGGAAAGGTCAACTAAGCCGCTAACTTTTTTTCCATCAATATAAACCTCAATTACGGCATTTAAATTACTAAATGCTTCAGCACCAAGATATACAGTATATTTTCCCTGAACAATTCTTGGTATTTTATATGAAATTCTGAAATCACCTTCAATTTGAAGATAATCAGCTCCCCAAGCAGATGATTGCTGATCGCCTAACTCAACAAACGAAAGATCCGCCCCTTCCCAATCTATATTATAAAGTGAATTTTTATCTTCAATCAGATATGTGCCAACGGTTCTTCTGTATTCATTAATTAAAGGTTCTTCCCAAAATTCATAAGAAACGATAGCCCTTGAAGGTTTTTGCTGAGTCATTATCCTGTCAATCTGATGAATTGCACCACTTTGTGTAGTAATATTACTTTCATCATATAGAAATAAAATATAATCGATAATCGTTGTGTCTATTCCGGAAATAATTGAATCAAAAACTTGCTTCCCTTTATTAATCAGAATATCATTCCCAAATCCGTTTATATTTAAAGGAATTTCAGAAAGCGTAGTATAATTTGGTGCTTTACCTTCGAAATCGTTTATATAATAACTTCCTGTTAAAACATGATAAGCGCAAAAGTTATATAAAGGATTAGTTGTACTGGTATAATCATCATTTCCCGGGCTTATCATATTTGCCAGGTCGGCAAAAGAATTTACCCCATTTTCTTTGTAGATATAGTCAGGTTCAACTAATAAAGTAACAGGTGTTTGTTTTTCATTTTCCTTCAAATCAAAATTAATTAAGTCTTTGGCTCCGGTAGCCTCAAAAGCTTCTTTTATGATTGAAAAACCTGAATTTTGCTGTAACCATTCGTAACTTGTGAAAGTAATAGGTTTTAACGCAGTTTTTATCAAATGTATATATCCGTTTGAAACTTCAATATTTGGATATGTGACAGCTGCCTGATTATTGATCTTATAATAAGCAGTATCCGGCTCTATAATAAAACTTACAGTCAAGTAATCTCCTGATAAGGTTGGTTCAGGAAATGCACCGAAAGGGAAATCCTGAGTATGTACTTTCATATTCACAACATGATATCGTGCAAATGCAGCAGCATATTCCGGATTACCTGTTATATCATTTATTGACGAGATTCCTTCTGTTGTATTAATAAAACTCTGAATAGCCTCATTACTCGGTAAAAACAAAGTGTATCCTGTACCATCCGGATTATATGCGCTTAAAGTTCTCGCCAGGTCTCCTGCTTCAAGAATTTTTAAAAAATCAGAATATTTATCTTTATTCTCGTCTGCAGCAATATAATCGTATATTGTATACTTTTCAGCATCTTCAAAATCTGCAGCTCTATCGGGCTCCTTACAGGCATTGAATGCTACTGCCAAAATTGCTACTATGAAATAAAATATCTTTTTCATCTTAAGAATCATAATATGGATTTTGAACCAGGTTTTTATTGCGTTCTATTTCAGTTTCATAAATAGGAAGATACCAACCTAGCGGATTTGTTAATTTAGTCGCTAATATCCTCTTTTGGGTAGAAGGAACATTGTTGACTATTATTTCAATAAGTTTAGCTTTTCTAGCATAATTATTTCTCCGCCCCATGCGTAATAAATCAAACCAACGTTTTCCTTCATAAGCAAATTCTATAGCACGTTCCTCCATAATTGCATCTTCGTATGCAACAGGTGTATTAGCTATACTTTTGGGACCATCACCTGCCCGATCCCTGATTTCATTAATAATTTTTAAAGCATCATTGTATCTTTCAAGTTGTGAGTACGCTTCTGCCTTCATCAACAATACATCAGCATAACGATACACTATCCAATTACAACTGTATTGATCGGAACCCGATCTTACAGATAGTCCGTCTGGTGCCTGTCCTACATATTTCCAAATAATATAGTCATCTTCACCATATTTTTTAATCGTAGCATCTTCACCTCGAACCAATTCAGCAGCATATTCGAAGCTTAACAGCTCCAGGGCTTTCTGACTGGGAATATATTGATAAGCATACCTGTAAGTCATCCCATATGTACTATTATTTTGGTTTAAATTGCCATCAAACTGAAATTCAAATATACCTTCCAAAGAATTTCCCGGATAAAATAATTCGAACCATTTTCCACTGGGCATTAATTCAAATTTGTCTGTTGCTTCTATTCTTTCAACGTATTTAATTACAGCTTCATAATCAAATCTCCATAGTGAAATATCGGCAAGTAATGCATCGAAAGCAGCTTTTGATGCACGGCCTTTATTTTCTGACAGAGTAGGAAAACTTTCTGAAGGGGCAAAAGGACGGTTCGTTTCTAAATCAGAAACAATTTGATTTAATACAGTTTCTTCACTTTGCTTTTGAACATAAACGTCAGCATCGTCTGTTTCTGTCGGTTCCAGTACCAAAGGAACATCTTTGTATATGCGTACGAGATAAAAATAAGCCAGACTTCTTAAAAAATATGCTTCCGAAACTAGTCCCTGCATTTGATAATCAGTAAATGTGTCATCAATTTTCTGGACTTTTGGAGCGTTTACAATTACTTCATTACAATAATCGATTACTTTGTAGAAATCGGACCAATTACATACTGAGTTATCAGGATATATATTGTTTTCCATTATCTTTAAATTATCACCCGATAAACTACTCCCTTTTGTAACCATATCACCCCGGATCTCTCCCAGTATAAATAATTTTCCATCCATTCCTGCAAAACTGGTATAAGCAGCCATAAGCACGGCCTGAACATCTGCCTTGGTCTTCCAGAATTCTTCCCTGATTAAGCCACTGGGTGGAATTAATTCCAGCCAATCATTACAAGAAAATTGTATTAGAACTAATGATAAAACCAGTAAATATTTTATTTTTCTTCTCATCTTCATCCATTTTTAAAATCCAATACCAATACTAAATGTAAATACTTTAGGAGGCGGTGTCCTCGCATAATCAACACCAATCCAGAAAGGATCAGTAGCATTCTGACTAATTTCAGGGTCCTGCCCAGAATATTTAGTCCAGGTATATAATTTTCGGGCACTAATGGCAATATTAGCCTTTCTTACGCCAATTTTTCTGCAAAGTTCAGAACTCAGCATGTAGGATATTTTTAAATTATTTAATCTTAAAAAATCTCCTTTTTCAACATAACGATCTGATCCGAGGTTATTTGCGGGATGGTTCATATATGCCTTTGGAAGCAAATTTTCATAATCATCACCCTGCTTGCGCCAACGGCTTAAAACTGCTTTACTCTGATTATCTCTGTTATTCATGCCTTCGGTTTGAATGGCAATTCCATTGATAATATCAAATCCGAGACGATAATGAAATGCTAATGATATATCCCAATTCTTATATTTTAAGGTTGATCCAAAGCCTCCAGTAAAATTTGGATTGGAATCACCGATATATACAACATCATTTATGTCTATTTTACCATCTTTATTTATGTCTTCATAAATTGGATCGCCACCCTTGAATACATAAGAATCAGTGTAACGCATTGGAATTGGAATTCCTTTACTATCATAAAGAATGTTACCATCTGCATCTCGCGCTACTGCATCTGCATCACTGGCATAAACGCCTAAATAACGGAACCCGAAAAAAGAACCGATGGGTTCGCCTTCAACAACACGTTGCGGATATTGGCCATTACCAATTGATGTAGATTTTTCAGTATTGAAATTTTCAGGTAATTTGCTAAATGCATTAATATTCTGAGAAATATTAAAATTAAATGATAATAACCAGTCTTTTGAACGTAATGCTTTAAAGTCTGCCATTAACTCCCATCCATAATTGGTCATTTCTCCACCATTCAAATATTTTAATTTGTCGTATCCGGAAGAATATGGTATTGCATAATTTTTAAAAAGTAAGTCAGTTGTTAATTTATAGTAATAACTACCATCAAAATAAACACGGTCGTCGAACATACTAAGTTCACCCCCAACTTCCCAGGTGGTAACATTCTCCCATTGCAAATTATTTAATTGGATACTTGTAGGTGCGACCACCGGATTTAAAATATAACTTCCGTTTCCAACAGATTCGTATGTAGCAAAACGCGCATAAACATCTTGTGGTTGCCTACCTGCTACCCCCCATGTTGCACGTAACATGCTTTCTCCGAGCCAGGTAAGCGATTGCAAAAATGGTTCACTTGAAAATCTCCAACCCAAATTTACTCCTTTAAATAAACCCCAGCGGTAATTTTGGCCAAACGATGAATGGGCATCACCACGAAGAACGGTTTGAAGCATATACCTATCTTTATACTTATAATTAAATGTTCCTACACCACTAATCAATCGCGATGCATTAGACCCATTCCACATGCCGTTAACAACTGCATTAACAGCAGGATCTTGTAAATCTGTACTAGGTGTTTTATCACTTTGGACTCCCATCCATTCACCTGCTGATTGATCTGTAATCCATGTTGCTGTACCGGATATTTCATGATCCGTATTTTTGAACGGTGAACCAAATGCAATCTGACTTTCTGTTCTTAAAGTCTGATTTAACGAATTCCTTTCATCAGCCATGTTTACTTGCCAGTTTAACCAATCAGAACCAATGGCATTATAAGGCAAAAATCTTTTTTCTTTTGTTCCACTATATTGAAAAGATACAGTTTCTCTGAAGGTAAGCCAGTCGTTAAACCTGTATTGCAGCATAAAGGTATTTTCGAGCAAACTGTAATATTCATTAAATGTACCTAATTTTGCTACTGCAACAGGATTAAAATAAGTTATTCCGTCTCCCTGATAACTATTAATAGGTGTAAAATATTCACCCGTAGGATTACCGTAAGCATCGTATTCCCAAATACTCATATTGGGTGCTTTTATATACGCCATTTCCCTTATATTTCGCGGCCTCCAGTAACTTCCCTGTAATTCCTGATTTCTTTCACGTATGCTCGACAAATAGTTAAATTTTACCTGAAATAATAATTTACGCGACAGGAAATAGTCTAGGTTAACACGTGTAGAGAATCTTTTATATCCGGTGTTAATTGTAGTACCTCCTTCATCAAGATAACCAAATGATGTAAAATATCGGGTTTTTTCACCTCCACCGGAAACACTGAAATAATGATCATGAGAAATACCGTTTTTTGTAATTTCTTTTAACCAGTCAGTATTTGCTGAATAATTATAAAAACCTTCATAGTCTCTATCATATGCAATCTCAGGAGGAACATTGAATACTCCTCTTGCATTATGCCACTCTTCCAACTGAAGCATGATGTATTCATCCCCATTTAACATTGGGATAGCGTCAGGCTGAATATTAATGTTATTTTTATACTGATAATCAAACTGTACTTTCCCCATCCTACCTTTATGAGTTTCTATCAACAAAACACCATCTGCTCCTCTTGAACCATAGATGGCTGTTGATGCAGCATCTTTTAATACTTCTATTGATTTAATATCCTGAAGATTAATATTAATAAGGTTACTTATATCTTCACTATCGGCAGAAGTTAAATCAAAATTTTTATCTACCTTAAACTGAGGTATTCCATCTATAACTATTAATGGTTGGTTATTCCCCATGCCACTCAAACCTCGGATAACGAGTTGAGAGCCGGAACCTGGATCGCCGGATGCACTAATAATATCTAATCCACTAATTTTCCCTTGCAAAGCATCAGCCGCGGATAAGACACCCGCATCCTGCATGTCCATTAAATCAATTTTAACACTTGAGGACGCTTTATCCCGGTCATCTATATTTGTTAAACCTCCTGCAGATCTTGCTTCCGCAACAACTTTTACCTCTCCAAGTGCAACATCCGCAGGGATTAATTCAACCATTATTGTTTTTTCAGGATCAACCTTTATTTCCTGAGCTTTGTAACCAATTACACTTACCTTTACTGTATTGGCAGGATCTTTTAAAGTTAATACAAAGTCACCGTTAACATTGGTTATGGTCCCATTAACAACACGATTCTCTTTGTCATATTCTACTACATTAGCACCGATGATTGTCGTTTTATCTTTACTGTCAATAACCCTTCCCCTAATGATTGTTTTTTCCTGTCCAAAAACCACGGTTAGATTAAACAGTGCTATGATAAGAATTATGGCTGATTTGATTTTTTTCATTTTTCTCACAAACCTTTGGTTTAATTTATTATGAAATTGATCTTATCCTTTAATTGGTATCTAAATCTTCAAACTTTAATGCCTTGTCTATTTGATGGATAACAGAATTAATATAAGTAACTGGAAATACCTCCTGTCCACTACCATCACTAACTGTAACTCCAGCCATCAAGTTAGTTTTTCCTTCTGCTTCTTCTACTTCCACATAACTTGAACCATTTTTATCAGGTATCTGGATAAAATCAATTCCTGGTTTTACAAATAGTTTTGTATATACTGTTGTGAATACTGTTGATTTCTCATCTATTCTAGCCGTTTCATAATACTGTGAAGGTTGTTTTCCATCCGTAAAAATCATATTCCCTTGAATAAAATGAAAAAGCAAAAAGTTCTTTAACTCAGCAACCGGCATTTGATTGACGCCTGCACTATCTAAAGCTGCATCAGTTGGAACAAGAACTGTGTAAAATTCATTGTTTGAAATAAATTTATAGGTATATAATTTATCATTAGTTAAACCGGCTTTTTTCAATAATCCCTGAAATTTGGGATAATCTGTCGATAATTTTGTATACAGTGATGGAGCAATGAAACTAAACCAATTTTGTATATCATAAGTCACTCCATTATCTGTTGCATCACTTAGAACTTTCGGAAATTCAGGAGTTGGCTCAGCTCCTCTGTAGCCTGCCGTAGTTACATCTGTCCCGGAAACTTCACCGGTTTCATTGTTAATTACAAAATAATTTCCTGCCAAATTGGGTATGAATTCCTTCCTTGCAAGACCAGTTGATCTATCAGTAGCCACATGATTTAATAATAGAGTACGAAGATCATTTAATGATAACGGATATTCTTTATAATTTCCTTCAGAGATTTGGAAAACAGAAAACGATCCATTTATTGTGTTATAAACTAAAGATGAATCTTTAGAAGTTTTTGCATCTGCTTCAACAAAAAGCATATAGTTTTGGTTTGGCCTTTTCAGGGAAGGAAGTAAACCAGCAGTTTCTATTGCTTGCATTACTTTATAATAACCTCGCTGCAAATATATTGGCCCAGTAACACTTTTAAATGCCCTTGGAACAATTGCTTTTTTTAATCCAATAAAAGTACTATTGCTTCCAAATTCGTGCTGGACAATATCATTTTCATCCAATTGAACAATATCTTCTTCACCATTGTAAAATCCTTTCTCAAAATCTGTTGGGTATATTGTATTAATTGACAAATATGTATTAGCAACAATCTTTTTAATAATTTCTGGCGTACCACTAAATGTTCCCCATCCATTAGGTATATTTATATATTCATTAATAAATGCTTGAAAAGCTTCATTGGTTGGCGCCATTAAACCATGATGATACCTTATGGTAACATTAGATGGAAGTCCATAAGTTCCTCTTGGCGGACTAGTCCTTTCAGAACTTAAATCAAACGTTAGTTCAGGAAATGTCAAGTTAAACAAAGAGTCAACTTCCAGCCCCAGATCAGCTCCTGGTTGATCAAGTGTAGCTTCCCTGTTATATTCAAAATTAGGGAACAAATTAACTACATCAAAAAAATCTGAATAAGAATAAGTACCATCTTTTTTTGCAAGAATCTCATAAGCATTATCAAGTGGTGCTACTACCTTGTCGATAATATAAACAAATCCATTCTCCGCTGGAATCTCATCACCAATAATTTTTGCCCCGGCATAATAAATATCATTAGGACTATCAAAAGTTCTATCGAAATAAAATTCATAATCTGTCTTTTGCAGACCATATATATTCAGATACTCCTGATAGAAAATTGGAATATATTTACGAGAATCTGTCGCTACCTTCCTTTTCCAGCTGGTAGTTAATGTATCAACTATGATTTCTTTGCTATTTCTACCTGAGCCATAGTTATCAACACCATATTTAAAATCTTTTTCTTTTAATAGAGTTTCTCTTTTAAAACCTCTTGGTTTATTATTATTTAAATCAAGAGTGTCTATCCATCCATTTACATCAAGTGATCTTAATTGTGTCTTACTCCATGGATTTTGCACAATATGATATTTTACAATTTTTTCTAATTCGGAAATAGGAATGTCCGAAATCGAATTATATTTTGGATTACTCGCAAAAAATTGTGCAAATGCCTCGTTCGAAGGAGCAAATACAGTATAACTACCTGAAACATCAAGTATTTTATCGTAACCTATCGTATCTATACATGCAGCAAAAGTTGAAAGTTCCGGGTATGATAATATTTGTGTATATACTTTCCCTGCTAACCAACTAGGCCTTTCATATTTGGTCATCTCGTCTCTGCAACTTAACAGAAAAAGGAATAAGATTAAAGGCCATAATAATGCTTTAATTCTGGTCATATTGGTTTAATTATTTAAAACTTCTTAAAATCTAAAATCGCTCCAAACATACTAAAAAAGCCAAACAATGCATAATACAAAATTCGTACTTATTAATTCATAACTTACAATTCTTACACTTTATATTTTTAAAAGTTATTTATATGTTTGAATATTAATATCTTCGCTTCATTCCTATTCTTTGTACCTTCTTGAATTATCAATATTGGATAGTTTATAAGGAATTCCACAATGTATTATTAACTACTGCCAGGTAACAAGCAAAATATTTAACAGCCGAATATAAAAAATCGTTTAAATACAATAAAATAAATTCCAATTAAATTCAATTCAAATAACGATTTCAGTTTATTACCCTATTAATTTTTTATATAATTACAATATATGATGAACTATAAAACTATTTACTTATAAGCGAATAACTCTATTGACAATTTATAAATAATTAATCTTCTTGCAAACAAAGATGCGATGTAATCACAGAACAAATTATAGATATTTATCCTTTTTTCTTTAAGTTTTGGCAATATTCTCAATCTCTAAATCCTAATTTATCTTAAGTTTAAATAAAGCATCAATTGGAAATAACACAAGTAATGATCTTGTTACTATTTTTGTACAAATTTTTATGCATGAAAACTTCAAAGAAATGTTTTGTATGCGGAAACCCGGTTCCTGCAGATTCTTATGAACTGAACCTACAAGTAAATATGCCCGAATGTAATAGCTGCAAAGGGACAGAGCAGGAGAAAAAAATCGTTGAAGAAATGCTGGATAGTTTAGCCGACGGACTTGTTTGCGGATGTATATAAAAAAAACCGCAGTTTCCCGCGGTTTCTGTAACATTGCTTTTTTGGCTTTTCTAATTCAGTAAATGCGTATAACCATCATTAATTAAATCAGGCAGGTAACTTGCAATAAGCCCCAAGGCCTTTTCATCGTTCACCTTGTTAGGTGTAATAATACGTTGTTTTTGCATTTGATCCTGATCGATTACAGCTGCACAGATTTTTTTCGGAACATTTCTACAGCTTCTTCTCACTTCTTTAGTTCCAAATCCATCGGCAGATGCAAGATAGCAAACCTCAAAAAACTGGGAATGAACAACATATTCGGTTCCTTCCAATGTTTTGTGTTTTACTACTGTTACCGGTACTTCTGTACTACTGTAACTAATTTTCCAAACGGCTTTTACATCTTTATCCAGGTACAAATCATTCACTTCGGTAATGGTGTAATCCCTAAATTCGGAACGTGTTCCTGTTGCAAAAGTGTTGTGGCTAAAATAAAATACACAAAATACGACTGATAGTAAAAAAACTGATTTCTTCATGGCTGTTGTTTTAAAAGTTAAAAATATTTTCTGTCTTATTGTTTCACTTAAAAAGACGGCCAAACCATGATATCGTTACAGAAAGGGGGGTTAAAATTGGAGAAAATAGACCAACTGCGTTTTCAAATCGACGAAAGGGTGTGTTTGTTCTGCAAATAATATTTTCCAAGATATTTTCTAAGCCGGTTCATACCTTCTTCAATATTTTCCAATGAATTTGCATAAGAGAAACGAAGAAATCCTTCCCCGTTTTCGCCAAAATCAATGCCCGGAGTAACACCTACATGAGCCTTTTCAAGAATATCGAAAGCCAAAGAATAGCTATCTGATGATAAGTGCTTTGCATTTACAAAAACATAAAATGCTCCGGTTGGCGGCACCTTTATATCAAAGCCTAATTGGGTAAGTTGTTCAATAAGAAATTCGCGTCTTTTATTATAAGTCAATCTCATGTTTTCTACATCAGTGTCAGCAAATTTTAACGCTGCAAGCCCCGCACGCTGCACTGTTGAGCCGGCACAAATAAAAAGATTCTGTTGTAATTTTTGCATTGGACGAACACATTCGGCAGGTGCAACAACATAACCAAGCCGTAATCCGGTCATGGCATAAAGTTTTGAAAAACCATTCAGCACAAATGCATTATTGGTGAATTCAAGGATAGAATGCGCCTGATTCTGGTAAACCAGGCCATGATATATTTCATCAGAAATAATTGGCACTCCAAAATCTGCCAAATCTTTCATTACTTCCGTCGAAAGCAGGTTTCCGGTCGGATTCATCGGACTGTTAATCATTATTCCTTTGGTCCTGGTTGAAATATATTTTTTGATTTCTGATGGTCGGTACTGAAAACCATCTTCCTCGTAAACTGGCACTTTTACCGGGACAGCACCCAAAAACCGAATAAAATTCTGATAGCAAGCATAACCAGGGTCAGAAATAATGATCTCATCTCCCGGATCGCATAAAATGCCAAGCGTCAGCAAAATGGCTGGTGAACTCCCAGATGTTACAATGATCTGCTCGGGTGAAACGGTAACATTATACTGCTCCAAATATCGCTTAGCAATTGCTTCTCGCAGTTCCGGATCACCCAAACTATGGGTATAGTGTGTTCTACCTTCTTTATAGGCTTCCTGCACTGCCTGCGACACGCATTGCGGAACATCAAAATCGGGTTCACCAACTTCCAAATGGATAACATTTATTCCCTGTTTTTCCATTTCAGCGGCTTTTTCCAAAACCTCCATTACAATAAACGGTTTTATTTCGCTGGCTTTTTTAGTAATCATTAATTATTTCCGGTTTGGTTTTGGATAAAAGTAGGTAGAATTGCGAAACAGAACAATGGTTTTTATCAATTTTAGACGGATTGAAAATCAAATGTACCTGCGGGCAATACTAATTGCCTGATTTTGATATCCTCCGCCAAACAACAGATAGTGATTCAAGACATGGTAAAGTTGATATAAAAGGTTACGCTCCCGCCATTCAGAAGGCAGTGGGTTAATTTCGTCGTAAGCAGCATAAAACCGGGAAGAAAATCCACCAAACATCGTTATAATTCCAAATTCCATTTCGCGGTCAGCAAAATAACAGGCAGGATCAATCAAAGCCGGCCCTTCTTCGGAAATCATATAATTACCTGACCACAAATCACCATGAATCAAAACCGGTTCGGATATTCCAGGAATTAAAGAAGGAATTCGATTAATCAACTGATCATAAATTTTTAACTCATGAACTGGTAGAAACCGATGTTTTTGAATTAAATCAAGCAAGTATTTAATGCGATTCTGAATAAAGAATTCACTCCATTCGTCCTTCCATTCATTATTCTGAACTGTTTCTCCACAATAATTATCATGATAAAATCCAAATTTTTTACAAGAATACTGATGAATAGTTGCCAGCCCTCTACCAAGTTTTTCTTCATCATCAGAATTTGATCTTCTGCTGGGCAGATATTCGAGCACAAGAAATCCGGGAGTTTTATCAATTGCTTTTACAGCAAATACTTCCGGAACGGTTAAAAATCCCTGGGATGCATTTTTAAGTTCAGTTAAACTTTCTGCTTCACGTAAAAATATGTCAGAAGGCCCGCGAGTATTCCATTTCAAAAAGAATTTTCCGGCATTGGTTTCAATTAGCGTTGCATTATGAATACACCCGCCGCCAACAGATTGTTCAGATTTCCATTCTACTTCCAAACCCAGTTTGTCTGAAAGCATTTCTTTTACTTCCGATTCAAGCATTCTTCTCATTTCCCGATTGACCCAAAAACTTCATGAAAGTTAATGGATTTGAAATTCAAATCAAATTTTTGTACTTAATCCCGTTTTCGACTTAATATAAAAAAGGGAGCTCCTTTGTTCAGAAACTCCCTTCATATTAAAAATAGTTTTTCTATTTCAGAATGAATCCGCTTTCAAGCCCTTCTGTTGAATTGGGTCCCACCCAAAGTTTGTATTCTCCGGGTTCTGTTCTCCATTCATCGGTTGCACCATAAAATTCCAAATCTTTTCCTGTCAGCGTAAAATTTACTTCTTTCTTCTCGCCTGGCTCAAGGCTGATTTTTTCAAAACCTTTAAGCTCCTTTACCGGCCGGGAAATGCTACCAACTAAATCACGAATATAAAGTTGTGCGATTTCTTCCCCTGCCCTGGAACCTGTATTTTCAACAGTAACAGAAATTTTCAATTCGTCATTTGCAGTAATTTCTTTCGCTGAAAGTTTTAAGTCGGAATATTTAAATGTAGTATAACTCAGGCCATAACCAAACGGGAAACGCGGTAAATTACTTTCATCGGTGTAATGCGACCAGAACACAGTTTCGCCGCCAACCGGACGACCAGTGCTTAAATGATTATAATATAATGGCAGTTGCCCGTCTGCTCTTGGGAAAGAAACAGGCAATTTTCCGGATGGATTGTAATCTCCAAACAACACGTCTGCCATAGCATTTCCAGCTTCGGAGCCAAGATGCCAGGCTTCAACAATTGCAGGCACATTTTCGGCCATCCAGTTAATTAACAGCGGCCTGCCATTCATCAGCACAACTACCACATTTTTATTCACTTTATAAACTTCTTTGAGTAATTCCTGCTGAAGGCCTTTAAGAGAAACATCCGTCTGGCTTCGTCCCTCACCGGTTTGGAAACAGTCTTCTCCCAATGCAATTACAACAACATCAGCACTGGCAGCAACTGCTTTTGCCTGAGACATACCTGATCGATCAGTAGTATTAAACTTTAATTCCGACGAAAAACTTCGCGGTCCAACAACATAATCAGGACCTTTTGCAAAAACAACCTTTGACCCCTTAACAGCATTTTGTATTCCTTCCAGCAAGGAAACTGCCGAATTTGTTACACCCTGTGCCCGCCAACTCCCCAACGGAACATCTTTGCTTTCTGCAAGTTCACCTATAACTGCAATCTTTTCCCCCGATTTTGAAAGCGGCAGCAAATTTCCTTTATTTTTAAGCAGAACAATACTTTTCCTTGCTACTTCCCTGGAATCAGCCAGGTTCTCAGCACTCAATATCTCATCATTTTCACGTTGAGTGTTACAATACTTAAACGGATCATCAAACAGACCCAACCGGAATTTAATCCTCAAAACCCTTCGAACAGCATCGTCGATCAAAGCTTCAGTAATTACATTATCCTGTAACAGATTCTTCAACTCTTCGATATAAACATTTCCTTCCATGTCCATATCGGAACCAGCAGTGATAGCAAGTCGTGCCGCTTCTCTTTTATCGGCAGCCACGCCATGTTGAATCAACTCCAGAATTGATCCCCAGTCGGAAACCACAAAACCATCGAATCCCCATTTTCCTTTCAGCATATCACGTTGTAAATGGACATTTGCCGTAGCAGGAATGCCATTCAACGTATTGAAAGAATTCATAAAAGTGGCCACCCCTGCATCAACTGTAGCTTTAAATGGCGGTAAAATAATGTTTTGTAATGTTGGTTCACCCACGCTAACCGTGTTATAATCTCTTCCTGCCTCAGCAAATCCGTATGCTGCAAAGTGTTTTGTGCAGGCCGCAATTGTATTTTCTTCAGCCAGATCGTCACCCTGAAATCCTTTTACTCGTGCATAGGCCATTTTCGATCCTAAATACGGATCTTCGCCCGATCCTTCCATTATCCTTCCCCATCGGGCATCGCGACCAATATCAACCATGGGTGCAAAAGTCCAGTGCAAACCTGAGGCGGAAGCTTCTTTTGCAGCAATCTTTGCTGATAATTTTGCCATTTCAGGGTCCCAGCTAGCTGCCTCTCCCAGCGGAATGGGAAACATTGTTTTATATCCGTGAATAACATCGTAGCCCAGAATTAGCGGAATATGTAAGCGGCTGCTGTCAACAGCCAATCGCTGGATTCTTTCTGTTGCCGATACTCCTGTTACATTAAGCATCGATCCGATCTTTCCCTCTTTAATCATATTATAGAAGGCATTTGAATCGACATTAGCAGGAGCCGGACCAGTCATTTCCCAACGTGATGTATATTGATTTAACTGTCCGATTTTTTCATCCAAAGTCATTTGTGACAGTAAATCTTCAACTCTTTTTTTAATTTGAGTATCTTTATTTGCTGCAGGAACTTCGGTTTTTGTTTGGCACGATGTAAAAATAACTGCCAAAACCAAAGCTAATAAGGTTAGTTTTTTCATTTTTAATAAGTTATTATTTGGTTTGCAAAGAAAATCATTAATTCATAAAAAACCTTTTCATTTGAAGCTTTCCGTCATTATTTTTTAGAAATACCGGCCGATCAAATGGTTTTCAACAATGGCTTTTCGAAATTCAAGAAAATCAAGGCCACCGGAACTGCGCCATACAATTTTTCCACCAGGTTCAACAATTACAGTGTAAGGAATTTCACCCGACCAGTCTTTATCAAAATTATCAACCAGATCATATTTGTTTTCCGAACCAAAAATAAAGTTGTTGTTAAAGGCTGCATGTTTGTTTTGTAGGAATTCTTTCACTTTAGCTTTATTTTCAGGATTATCTGTGCTAATCGTGTACAATTCAAAATCCCTTGCCATAAACATCCGGTAAGTATCCACCAGTTCTGAAAATTCTGCAACACAAGGCCCGCACCATGTTGCCCAAATATTTATTACCCTCAGCTTTTTCGAATCATTTTTCAACAATTCTTTTAAATCATCAACTGACAAGGATTCCAGTGGAGCTTCCTTTTTTGCCCAGTCTTCATCCAGTTTTTGCTTCCACTCGGTTTTCCATTTCCATTTTATCGAACATCCAAAAACCTTGGTTTGCTTTACTTCAACTTCTCTGGCTACCAAAACTGCATCAATAGCATTTCTCAGATCGTGTTGTGTTGCAGTTCCGATTTTCTCTGAATTGTCGATTCTTCCTACATAACGCAATACACGGTTTTCATCAAACAGAAATGCGTGTGGTGTAGCCACAGGACCATATTTTATTGCCGTTTCCTCATTTTCACCATCAAACAAAAACGGGAAATTATACCCTTTTTCCTTTGCTCTGATCTGCATGTCTTCAAAACTATCACCTAAATCGGTATATCCACGTTCTTCCAAACAAACCGATTCAGGATGATTCGGATTGATCATTATAACCTGAACTCCTTTGTTTTTATAATCTTTTTGTAACTGAATTATTCGATCTTCATACGCTTGCGCAGTGGGACAGTGTGGAGCACTAAATATAATCACAAGTAATTTTGTATTATTGAATGAAGCCGGCGAATACATTTTACCGTCCACTCCTTTTAGCTGGAAATCGACTATTTTTGCTCCCGGCTGTAAAGTCTCAGGATTTGGTTTTGTCTGCGTAAAAGCCGATATTGAAATAACAATAAACAATATCAGGAAAAGATTTTTCATGATGGTTGATTTAGTTTAACTTGAATGGATAAAAATAAGAGAAAATAATGTAAACCAAAAGCGGTAAAACCATGTAATAATAGTAGAAAAAGAATGTATGAAATATAGAAAACTGCTTTTTATGGTGTCATTCCTGATCCTGCCAATATTAATGATGGGACAGGAAAATAAACCTGCAGAAAAAGATACTACCGCTTTATCCGGAGTTATCGATGCAGTAACAGTAACCGCTTTCAGGTCGCCATATAATATTTTTAATACCCCGGCACCTGTAAACCTGATTACTCCACTGCAACTTGAAACTGGAAGTTCATTTACACCGGTTGAAGCCTTAAATGAAGTACCCGGAGTTTTAATGCACCACGGAACTTTGAATACCAATCGGCTGACAATTCGCGGAATAGGTTCAAGATCCGTTTATGCCACTACAAAAATAAAGGCTTATTTTGGCGAAATACCGCTTACTTCCGGTGATGGCGAAACCACACTTGAAGACCTTGAGAATTCAGCTATTAAACGGGTCGAGATCATAAAAGGTCCGTCATCAAGTCTATACGGAGCCGGGCTTGCCGGGGTGATACTTTTTCACCCAAAAACAGTGGTAAAAGATTTTGTCCGAAACCAATTTTCTTTGGCTTCATTCAATACTTTAAAGAACACTCTTTCAGCAGGGATAATTGAAAAAAAACTTAACGTTTTTGCGCTTGGATCGGCGTTAAAAAGCACCGGATATCGAGAGAACAACGAGACAAAAAGAGACAACCTGCTGATAAATACAGTGTATAGTTTTTCTAAACGTTCAAACCTGCAAGTGCTTCTTAAGGCGACTAAGATGAATGCTTATATCCCAAGCTCACTCGATTTGGAAATGTTTACCAATTCGCCTGAAAAAGCAGCTCCCAATTGGGCAAACATTAAAGGATATGAAAAATATACAAACGGACAGTTTGGAATATCTTACAATGTAATTACGCTAAATAACGAAAAAATTTCGGCGGCTACATTTGGCAGTTTTAAGAACGGGAATGAACTGAGGCCATTTAATCTGCTCACAGAGAATTCAAATTATATTGGCTGGCGCGCTTATGTACAGAAAGCTATTAATACAAAAACTGTTAAAATCGTTTTTACTAGTGGTCTTGAATTTTTCCGTGAAAAATATATCTGGTCAACCAATCCCAACGATGCTTCAAACGAAATTCTTTCGGATAACGAAGAAAGAAGACAGTACGAGAATTTTTTTTTCCAGATGGAATCAAACTTTTCAAGACAAGTTTTTGTTTCTGCCGGGATAAACGGAAACCTGACCCGTTTTTATTATACCGACAAATTTCTTGATAACGGCGATCAGTCTGGCAACCATGCCTACAAACCGGTTTTCTCACCGCGACTGGGAATTAATTATTTGGCAAGTAATAAGTTCTCGATCTACGGAAACATCAGTCACGGATTTTCTACGCCTACCTTTGAAGAAACTTTGCTTCCGGCCGGAGATGTAAACAATGATATAAAACCGGAAACAGGATGGAGCACAGAAATGGGGATGCGTTCCAACATTTTTAATCGAATTCAATTGACAGCCAGTTATTACCGGATTTACATTAAAAATCTGTTGGTTGCACGCCGAACGGGCGAAGATGCATACATTGGTGTTAACGCCGGGGAATCGCTTCATCCCGGATTGGAGACTGAGATAAAATGGAGTGTATTAAATCCGAATAATTTTCCACAACTTACCATAATTGGCAATGCCACATTTGCCAATTATCATTTTACCGATTTCATTGATCTGGGAAACGATTATTCAGGTAATAATCTTCCGGGAACAACAAAAAGCGCCTGGATGCTTATGGCATTTTTGAATACGGGTAAAAACACAGGACTAACAGTCTGGCATCATTACACTGGTAAAATGCCATTAAATGATGCGAATTCAGATTATTCCGATGCATTTGGAATAACCAATTTTGAAGCTCGTTATTCGTTTATTTACAGAAAACTAATGCTTGAAATCAAAGGGGGAATCCAAAATATTTTCGATATTAAATATGCATCGATGATTGCAGTAAACGCACCCTCATTTAACGGAAATCCTCCCCGATACTACTATCCAGGAAATCCGAGGAATTACTTTTTCTCGGTTTTGATTGGGTTGGAATAAGAGAATTATATTTCTTATAATTACTCTGGATACCCGGTTATTTTCCTGATTTGATGATACAATGGTTCCAGTGTATGGTACATTTTCTTGTATACTTTTTTATGTAACTGGTGATAAAGTTCCACGTGATTTTGATCGGGAAGAAACTCTCTTTCGTAATGCACCATCTCTTTTATAGCCCTATCAACCGATTCGTACATCCCCGTGCCAACAGCCGTTAAAATGGCAGCCCCCAAACCAGATGTCTCCTCTGTAATTCCCCTGACAATGGGAGTATTAAAAATATCGGCAGCTATCTGGCAAACCTCATCGCTTTTTGAAGCCCCGCCGGAAACAGTTAATTTTTCCACCTTCATTCGGGTAACTTTCTCTATCTTCTCTTTTCCATCGAGTAAAGCAAAAACCAATCCTTCAATCACCGACCGGTACATGTGCGGCTTTTTATGCACGTCCCCAAAACCAATCATTGCTCCTTTTGCAGCCGGCTCCGATAAACCCGGACTCCAGTATGGTTGTACTATTAATCCCATTGATCCGGGAGGAGATTTCTTTAAAAGCTGATCCAATGCTTCCTCTTCAGAAATTCCTTTCTTTTTCGCCTTTTTAACCTCTTTATGAGCAAACTCCTCTTTAAACCAGGTAATCATCCAGAAACCCCTGAAAATCTCCACTTCCGGATTATACTTTCCAGGAATTACAGCCGGATAAGCCGGCATAAAACGAATCGGTTCCAGGTAATTTTGTGACGTAGTTTGTATCGTGGCTGTTGTTCCAAAACTAAGGCTTGCCATTTCTTCATTCAGTACGCCCATTCCCACCGTCTCACATCCTTTATCGGAACCACATGCAATTACAGGCAATCCCTCCGGCAAACCAGTTTCCTGAGCAGCTTTTGCTGAAATTTGCCCCAACACTTCTCCGGGAGGTACCAGTTCAGGAAGTTTTTCTGCTTCAATAGGATACAACTTAGCGCCAAATGACAATAAATCGCTTGGATCTTCCCATCGCTGCTTTTTATAATCAAATGGGATATATCCTATTTGAGATGCTATGGAATCAGCAAAACGCCCGGTTAACCGGTAATTCAGAAATCCTGAAACCTGTAGGTATTTATGTGTTTTCTCCCATATCTCAGGTTGACTTTGCCTGATCCAATTACACTTTCCGTCACGTTGCGCTTTATCAATCAAATCACCGATTCGCATAGCAGCGATAATAATTCTCATACCTAAACGCGGTCGGTATATACGGTTTCGCCTTCCTTTGATCGAGCCAGGTAATTAGGGGACGAAGTGGATTACCATTTTCATCGACATTGACCATTGAGTTACGTAACGTAGTTACACCAACGCCACAAATAGTGTTAAAATAATCAGAGTATTCCTTTTTAAGCACCTGACACGCTGATGTAAGCGCGTTCCAGTAAATTTCTGCCTCCTGTTCTGCCCATCCCGGATTCAGGCTAATGTAAGGTTCAAAAGCTACTTTTTGTATGGCAAGTATATTTCCCTGTGGAGAAAAAATCATGGCACGTAAACTTTGAGTGCCGCAGTCAATGGATAAAATGTTTTTTTCCATTCAAATTTTTCTTAAAAATAGAAAAATATTGGCATCGAAAAGAATTCCATCTCTTGAAATAAATGGAATCTTTCTTCTACATTTTACCAACAGCAATTACCGACTTCTGTGCTCTAAAATAAATAACGTCATCAGAAATTGCCGGAGTTGCCATTAAAATATCATTCATATTATTATGTGCTACCGGTTTGTATTCCGGCCCTGCTTTTAATACCAACACATCGCCGTTTTCAGCACAGAAATAAACGTAATCACCGGCAGCAATTCCCGATGCTGAATATCCTCCTGTAGCATCCAGACTTTGTTTGTACATCTGTTCGCCGGTGGTTGCATTAAAAACCGTTAAAAAACCATTGGTTTGAAGATTGTAAAGATAATCACCATAAATCAGCGGCGATTGCATATAAGCGCCTCCCCTTTTCACACTCCAGACAATGTAATCGTTTGTCAATTCCTTTTCTCCAAGCGTGATATTGCCAACTGCATTTGTTTTTACTGCATAAATAGGGGAATATCTCCCATGCGCATTGTTGATATAAATTAAATCATTTGCAATTACAGGCGTTGGCGCAGGAATGTCACCACCGCCGCTCATTCTCCAAATTTCCTTCCCCGTCTCAAAATCATATCCACCCATGTGTTTCCAGCCATTAACCACGATTTGTGTTTTCCCATCTTTTTCAAAAACGGTTGGCGAACTCCATGTAGAATACTCGTCCCGCGGAGTTTTCCAAATCTCATTCCCGGTTTCCACATCATACGAAGCAATAAAACCGTCACCTAAGAAATCGCACTCCAATATTACCTTTCCTTTATGAATAATGGGTGAACTTGAAAAACCCCACTCCAATTCCGGTGCATTATAAGGGCCGGCATTCATTTTTCCGAACTTCTTTTCCCAAAGCAGATTGCCATCCAAATCATAACAATACAATCCATTCGATCCAAAAAAAGCCAGCACATGCTTTCCATCCGTTGCCGGAGAAGGATCGGCCTGCGATGCTTTTGTATGCCTTTTTACTACCGGAACACCTTTATGTGCCAGTCTTTCCCAAATTTCTTTACCTGTTTTTTTATCCAGACAGTAGAGCTTGAACTCATGCTCTGAATTGTCTTCTACAGCATCGCCATCTCCATAAAGACCCACTTTCAGGTAATTTTCCCCGGAGCCACTTATAGCAGTAGTTATAAATATTTTATTGCCCCAAATTGCAGGACTTGAATGACCAAGACCGGGAATTGGAGTTTGCCACAGAATATTTTCCCCGGTTTTCAGATTCCAGTTGGTAACGCATGTTGAATTATCAACAAACCCCCTGGCAAAAGGCCCCCGAAATGAAGGCCACTGGCTCATATAATTGGTTTGAGCTTTAAGCTGAAAGAAGAGTGTCAGGAAACAAATGACAGCAATGGTATTTTTCATCAGTCTGATTTTTGGGCGTTTAAGATAATAACTTTTTAGGGTGATGAGATTTTCCAATCACATAAATCTTTTTTAATCAATCCGTATGAAATCTTTTATTTGCTTCTCCAGTTGCGGAAATTCATCCAATAACATTGTTCCAGCCAACTCAAAATCATCAAAATGAAACCCTGGAGAAACGGTACATCCAGCCAGTGCAAATCCCTGCTTGTTAACAAGTCTGGCAGCAAACCAGGTATTTTTGGGAATTATAACCTGTAAGTTCTGATTTAAATCCGGATCGTTACCTAATAACTGTTTCTTTATTTTTCCCTGCTCAATGGAAATAATTTCTACAGGTGAATTCCCTGCATAATAATGCCAGATTTCGTCGGATTTAATTCGATGAAAAGAAGAAAAATCTTCTTTTTCCAGCAAATAATAAATTGAAGTAGAGCAATTTCTGGAGCCTTTAAAGTTTGCTGAAAGCGCTTTTTCTGGAATGACATCTAAAGAACGGTAAATCTCTTTAAACCAACCTCCTTCAGGATGTTTCTCCAACTGAAGTTTTTCGATCCAATATTTCGCTGATTTCAAAATAATTTGATAAATAGTTATAGTCCAACTGCCACAGTTTCTGTGTTTTTATTCGGTTTTGTTTTCAAATTTTTCAGTTCTACTTTATTATTTCCTTCTCCTACAATAATTCTGTATGTGCCGGGATCAAACAAATGTGGCTGAATCTTATCCCCTTTCATCCTGTACACATTTTCCAATTCACCTGTTTTTTGATTCCAAATCTGTATGACCTGATTTGGCATATTAACTGTTATCTCCGGGAGCACATTATTAGCACCCTGACCAAGATTATCGAACTGGGAGATTTTAAATGGCCAGCCGGGAAATTCATCACGAATTGGATTCGGATTATCCACATTGGCTTTAAATCGCCATGCATCGATATTAATTGTTCGTTTCGTTTTATCAAAAGTTACAAATCCAAAACCGGAAGATCGGATTTGTGCGTGGTTATAACGATTTCCAACATCATGCAGTAATATTTCCCGGGATTACCGATGGCATACACATAATTTTTATTTCCAAAAGCATCGGTATATTTTCCGGTATTTGGATAATTGTGTTCGGGCCGGTCAACAACAGGATAACCAAGTTCATCGGGTAAAAACCAACGCAAATACATAACAGCAATGGCAGGAGTACAAAAACTCCAGTCGGCATCGCGGTAATTTTTTAATCCGTACTGAACCAGCGATGGCACATGCTGATCGCCGTTAATATGAAATACCGCTCCTTTTCGCATTAGTCGAATAGCTTTATCACGACCCGATTTTGGCCAGCCTCCCGAATCCAGGTCACCGTATAAATATTCCTTCCAATTCACCGTGATGCGTAGCAACATTGGCAAAAACAGTTTGTGAAAGCAACACTTTCATATCGGCACCTTTCCAGTCATTTTCCAGTCGTTCAAAAATTTCATCTGACGATCACCCAGTAATTTGACTCCTGGTTTATCCAAAAAGGAAAGTCTTTACGCGGCTCTGTCATATGATCGTGCCGACCTTCCCAGTCAGAAACGGCTTCAGGACCTGATTTAAATACCCGATCACTGACGATTGCAAAACTTATTCTGCCATAAGTCAACTCGGTGTACCAAACTCTCATTCCCTGTTCAATTGGTGCAGGATCATAAGGATCGGGCAATTGACCACATTGTGTTCGGTTTACCACATTTACCATTTGCACCGGTTCCATAAAACCGCGGGTATCCGAACTTCCTGCACCTTCAGGTTTGGCAATGCCACCTTCTCCCCATAAATTTCCATGAAAAACATCATGATCATCAGGAGTACAAATGGTTGGCCTATCGCGCATCAAATCGCCAAAAGCCCACCCAAACATATAATATTTCCCCAGGTAGTTCAAAATAGCAACATCTGCCGGTTCTCGTTTTATTCCGTAACCGCCGTTTCCTTCATAAATCTGATCACCTGAAAAATAAAGCATATCAGGATTGAGTTTCTTTAGATTCTGAACAATTGGGGTGTACGGAAATCCAAAATGAAACTGACAGGTTAGTGCGCCAAGTTTTAATGGTCTGTCCACCGGATCTCTGCGAATAGTTCCAGTGTAATAATGATGTATTTCTGTTCCGTCTTTTTCTGTTTCGTCATATTCAACACAGTAATCCACAGCGTGCGTATCGTCCCAGTTAGCTAACCGAAATACCGCCGTTCGGGAATCTGGTTCAATATTTCCGGTTGCCACAGTTTCCCACTTCTCTCCTTTTTTTAACTGCAGCTTAACTGCTTGATTATCCTCACTTCCCAAAGGTGGCATTAATGCCATTAATTTTACCGTATTCCTGTTCAACGTGTACATGGTCCACAAAATCGGGCCAAAGGCATTTTCAGGTTCCTCCTCAATTTTTGAACCTGTTATTTTCAGGTCGTCAAAACAAAATTTCGAATTCCCCGGAGCTTCATTATCATCAAAAGTCAGGTTATTTACCACTGCAACCAGTCCCTCAATTCCTTCTCCATCACAGACCAATTGCTTCGATTTTACCCCGTTTTTATCGGTTACTTCCAATTTCAACTTAGTTGTATTTCCGCTTGCTTTTATGCTGAATTCACTAAAATCAAAATCTTTGGGCAGATCAGCTTTCTCATCGTTCAAAAAAACAAATCCTTTTAAGCTAACTCCGGCACGAATTCCTTCTCCAAAGTAACATGCAGCTTTTGCACTTGAATCCTCCTTATCTTTCATCCCAATCAATAATCCTGCTGCTCCCGGTTCTGCGCCACGATCAACCAGATTGATTTTTGCAGAAACCTGGTAATCGCCTAATTCATTGGTAATAACATGAGTAAGCAAAGCTACCTTTGCATCGGGCGTTTCACCTGTACAATATAACTTCCCGTCCTCAACTTTCCATTCCTCCAACGGGATGGACCAGAAATCCTTCCCTATCCAAATGCGGTTATTAACATTATCAAAATCTGCTACAAATGTTTTTTTGCCTCTGAGAACAGCTTAAAACAATAAAAATAATGGCTATCAGAAAGAGTCGATTACTTCTCATTCCCAAATGGTTTTGAATAATTTTTCTTTTAAAATTAGATAAACTTTTTTAATGAAAACAATAAACCGAATCGAATCGGACCTGAAATAACAAAAATACTTTTTTAGAATGATTCCTAATAAACTACTACAACTAAAAAATGTTATAAATTCTTTAAAATTGTAATCACAGGGTTAACCGATTTGGGCATTAAAGTGAATTCCGTTGAATAAATTCAAAGGGACTTTTTATTCGTTTGAAATCATTGTTTAAAATCATTTGAGCTGCAATTCTGCCAATTTCATCGTGGTTTGTTGAAATGGTTGTAATCCCGTCTTCCAATAATTCTTTTACGGGGTTCTCATTGTATGCCACAACGCCTACCTCGCGACCAAGCTTCCAGCTTTTGTCCCTGATGATCCGGATAAAACGATACAGATCTTCATCGGAAATTAGTAAGTATGCTTCTTCTTTCCTTACATCATTTTCAATCAATTGATCGATTACTGAAAACGGAAGTTGATTGACCTGGCAAAAAATTCGGAACCCACGCTGAATATTCCTGGAATAAAACTGGTTTTGTGGAAAAACAAGGTTGATTCTCTTATATTTTTTTATTAGTGAAATGCCCTTTCCAAGCGCTGTTTGTATATCTTTTTCGTACTCCTGAAATACCAAAGGATAGTCGCGCAATGCAGCCATGTTACGGTCAACCATCAACACTTTCTCTTTCGGAATCTTCTTAATTACCTGAACCACATCTGCACCATCATTGTTAAAATGCGGCAAAATCACAAAAAAATCGTAATTGGTCAGTTGGTTATTAACAATCTCTTCGAACTGTTCAAGGCTGTAATTGTAAATAAATACATCGACACCCGCCTTGCTGCCAAGAGTTTCTGCAAACGAATAGTAAATGTTTCTCTTGTAGTTGCTCAGTTTATTCAGTATCAGTGCAACTTTAATCTTTTTATGCACATTCACCAGGTTCACATAATACCCCTTGCCACGAACCGAGGAGATCACCCCTTTTTTTCTAAGATAAACATACGCCTTTTCCACTGTGTCGCGTGAAAGCAGCAATTCTTCACTGGTTTCGTTTATCGACGGAATTCGCTGACCCTTTTTAAAAATGCCGGTTTCAATGTCAGAAATAATCATATCAACCACTTGTTTGTATTTGGGTATTTCAGAATTATGGTCGATACGTAAATCGTAGTTCATTGCAGTAGTTTAATAAAAACAAAAATAGAAAAGTGTTTTTATCCTTCCATAAATAATCCTTTAAATGATCAGGAAAAATTTTCCTGAACCTTTACTAACAGAATTACGTTAAATGAGAGATTCTTAATTCTATAACCAATGAAAAATTTAATGGCCACGTTGTTGCTTTCAACAATCATTTTATCGTGTACTTCTAATAGTGAAAATAAAGTAAAAGTTACAGGCGATGCCGATAATGGCGGAATTACCCTGCCGGAAGGATTTTCTGCCCTTGTAGTTGCCGACAACGTTGGAAAAGGACGTCATATCGATGTCAATTCAAACGGAGATATTTATGTTTCGCTAAATCAGGCAAAAGATCATAAAGGGATTGCTTGTTTGCGCGACACCACAGGTGACGGAAAAGCAGATATAATTAAATATACCGGAGAACATGTGGGAACCGGAATAAAACTTCATAAAGGATACCTTTATTTTGGTGCCGATACCGCCATTGTACGCTATCCGATGAAAGAAGGAGAATTAGTACCGGGAAATAACTGGGAATTAATTGCCCGCGGATTTCCAAACGAACATCAGCATGAAGCAAAACCGATGGAGTTTGATGGTGAAGGAAACATGTATGTTAATGTTGGTGCACCTGCAAATGCCTGTATGGAACAAATGCGTACAAAAGGCTCACCGGGAATGGATCCCTGCCCGCTACTGGAATATTCAGGAGGAACCTGGAAATTTAAAGATGATGTGTTAAATCAGGATGAAATAGTTGATGGCGTGAGATATGCCACCGGAATTAGGAACGGAATGGCCAACTGCTGGAATACAGCTGTAAACAAACTGTACGTTGTGCAGCATGGGCGTGACCAGTTAAGCCAGTTTTTCCCCGATTTGTATGATGATAAGGAAAATGCTGAATTGCCGGCAGAAGAATTTTTTCTGGTAGAGGAAGGGGACGATTTTGGCTGGCCATATTGTTACTACGACGAATTTCAGAATAAAAAAGTACTTGCACCGGAATATGGAGGTGATGGTGAAATACAGGGACGTTGCGAAAATAAAAAAGATCCGATCATGGCATTTCCAGGTCATATGGCTCCCAACGATTTATTATTTTATACCGGCGATATGTTTCCTGCCAAATATAAAAACGGGGCATTTATTGCATTCCATGGTTCGTGGAACCGGGCTCCGGAACCACAGAAAGGATTTTTTGTAGTTTTTGTTCCTTTCAACGGTGAATACCCGTCGGGCGACTGGGAAATTTTTGCCGATGGTTTTGCAGGGACCGATAATATTGAAAGTACCAGCGATGCCAAATACCGCCCCTGCGGACTTGCACAAGGACCTGACGGATCGTTGTATGTAGTTGAAGATATACATGGAAAAATCTGGAGAATTATTTATTCATAATAAAATACACCATGAGGAAACTAACACTTATATTTATAACCTTTTTTTTTCTTGCCGCCTGTAGTAACAGCAGTAAAAAACCGGCAACAGAAAAATCAGTAATCGTTCAACCTGATAAAGAAAAAAAAGAAGCTGTAAATACCATGGCTGGTCATCCTGGGAAAAAGGTTTATGACAGTGTTTGCCTGGCATGCCATATGCGTAATGGTACCGGAGTTCCGGGAATGCACCCACCCATTACCAAGTCGGATTTTGTTAACGGCGATCCCGAAAAACTGATTGGAATTGTTCTAAACGGGCTTTCAGGAGAAGTAGAAGTAAACGGAGATACTTATAACAACGTTATGCCGCCACAGGCAAATTTATCTGACCAGCAAATTGCCGATGTTCTCACTTTTGTCCGTGGAAGTTTTGGAAACAATTCAGGTCCTATTACGCCTGAACAGGTTACCAAAGTAAGGGCAGCCAAATAACATCCCTAAACAAATATACCGGTTTTAATTAGCGGATATTTTAATTGTGGTACGACGGTTTAGCCTTCGGCCTTCTTCGGTGTCATTACTGGCAACAGGAATATTTTGACCATATCCTTTAAATTGTAGTCTGGAAGAATTAATTCCTTTGTCAACTAAATAGTTAACCACCGATTTTGCACGATGTTCCGACAGTATCTGATTTTTTTCAGGTGTACCTGTGTTATCAGTGTGACCTTGTATTTCAACTTTTAATTTCGGATTGTTTTGTAAAAATACGGTCAATCGTTCCAGTTCAGGTTCAGATGTCGGTAAAATTCGGAACGAATCAGTTTCAAAGTAAATATTATATAAATCCATTTTTGCGCCCACTTCAATGGGTTCAAGTTTGATATCAAGAACCAGCGGATCGACCAGTGTTTTAGCATCTTTCAACAATATCGATTTTGAATAAAACAAATATCCCGGCTTGGAAACCGTAAACGAATAATTATGTGAAAGTGGCAGGCAAAGCATGATCTCTCCGTTTTCGTCGGCTGCTTCAACCCTGTTTTTAGGATTTTTATATGTAAGATCATCCAACTCAATGCTTGCCATAACCGGCTGATTGGTGTTCTTATCCGTAATTTTTGCTTTAATGTATGAAACAGGTGTTGGCCGGAGTCCCCGGTCAAGATTGAAAGAAAAAATATCAAGTCCTTTGCCCGCATTTCTGGCTGAAGAAAAATAGGCGGTCTCTCCAATCGAACTGATCGTCAATCCCAGTTCATCTTTATTCGTATTGATCGGATAACCCATATTTCGCAGGTTCTCCACTTTCCCCGACTCATCTATTTCTGCTGTGAATAAATCCAGTCCGCCCATTCCTACATGGCCATCAGATGAAAAATAAAAATTCCTGTTATTAGCATGAATAAAAGGAGAAATCTCATCGCCTGCTGTATTAATTACATTTCCCATGTTCTCAGGCTCTTTCCACATCGGTTTTCCGGTTTCTGAAAATCCCAAAAACTCGGCTCTCCAAATATCCTTCTTTCCCATTCCACCCTTTCGGTTGCTCGAAAAATAAAGATATTTATTATCCGACGAGAACGAGGGTTGTGCTTCCCAGGCGCTTGTATTAAGCGGACTTCCGGCATTTTGCGGATTGCTCCACCGTCCGTTCTGAAAACGCGAAAAATAAATATCGCAACTTCCATATCCGTCAGGACGGTTGCAGGCAGTGAAAAAGAGAATCTTCGAATCAGCCGACAACGATTGCGCACCCTCGTTATCAGCAGTATTTATATTTTCAAGTGCTTTCACATCTTTCCAGTTACCCGAATCCTTTTCAGCCATATAAAAATCTTCTTGGGGAAGCTGGTTCGGGTCTTTTATAAGCCTGGTAAACACAAGCTTTTTCCCATCAAGTGAAGGCGTCGGCCAATATTCATCATCTGCCGAATTTATTTCGTCCCCTACATTTGTTGGAGCAAACTCTACCGGATTTTTAATGGAGTTTATTGCAAAACGACAACTTGCAATTTTACAGGCAAGCAAAAACTGGCGTTTTTCCGGAATTAGTTTTGAATTGCTGTATTTATTATAATAACGAAGCGCTTCTGAATAATTCCCGGTTTTATAAAAAGCCTCACCCAGCCGGAAAAATATTAGTGTATCCGTTTTAGTTAGCTGTTCCGACTTTAAAAGATGTTCTATTTCCAGATTAACCGAATCCTGATCATTATAAATATCGGCCAATAACAAATGTGCCTGCAAATAATCAGGTGCGTCTTTCAGAATTCGATTACAAATTTTAATCGTCTCACTATTATTATGGTTTAAATAACTGCTTTTGGCCTCTTCAAAAAGCTTCTCCAGCTTTTTATCCGACTGCGAAAAGGAAATCATACTCAATGAAATTAAAACCAACAATAACAGTAACTTGATTAAATTCACCGTTCTGAACTTAGATTTAAATGAATTGTGATTCATAATAAAATAAATACGATCAACAAATGAATCAAAAAAATTGGATTTATACGTATAAATTGCCCTGTTTTTAGTAACTTTTTAATGGTTAAAAAAGTATCTAAAGTTGTTATTTTATTCTGTCTTTAAACCACGACAGTTGCAAAAAAAGAGTTATCAATGCTATTTTAAACGTAAAATTCGAACAACTAAGCATATAGAGATGTTAAAAAAAATGAAAGTTCGAGTATCATGTAAATAAAAAATATTTATTTTTCGCATGATGAATTATTAATTATAAACACTTTAATTTTTTTATTATCGATTCTTACTAAAATGAAAAAGAAGTTTTCGAAAGGCAGATTATCCGATTTTGACGGAGATTCTAACTTAAATCATGCTAAAAAAGGAAGTGGAAAGGATAAAATTTCCAAAAAAAGGCTTTCCATTTACGATGATTATGAAGAAGACGATGACATTTATTCAAGTCACGAAAAATTTAAAACCCGGCACAAATAACAACCTGTGCTTCAGTTTTCAAATCTTTAGTTCACAGTTCACAATGACTTAAAATAATTCTATATCATTTTATCCCAAATTCAGAACTAACATCGGCTATAGGATGATTATGCGTTTACTGTCCATAAAATGCTTCGTGCCCGGGATAATGATATTTTGCCCGTGCAATTTTTTCAGGAAAGCAGAAATAGACCGCTTCTGCTGCAGCACACTCCTGACCTTCACCATCAGATAAAGAGAGGGTAATTTTTGCCAATCGTTTATCTACTGAGATTACGCTACCTCGCACTGTAATTTCTCCTTTGGAAATGTTTACAGGCTTAAAATATTTTACATTTATCTCCGAAGTTACCCCTGCTGTTTTTAATTTTATGAGAACAATCCAGCCTGCCAACTCATCTAAAAGCGCAGCCTGAATACCACCGTGAAGTATGTCCGACCATCCTTCCAGCATTTTCCGGGGTTGCCATTTTGCCATCAGTTCTTCACCTTGTTCCCAAAATTCGAGATGAAGCCCGATATCGTTATATGGAGAACACCCAAAACAATTATAATCGTGCCGTGTTTCCATTTTAGCAAAGGCATTTACTATTTTTACTGGTTTTTCTAACTGATTCATTTGCAATTGATTAAAACAAAAACAGGCCGGTAAAACCAGCCCGTTTCCCAAATATTTTATGCTTTTAATTATTCCCAAGTATCAATGGGAGTCCGTCTTTCCCGCTACCAATAACCACCACTTTCGAGTTAGCTGATTTTGCCAAATCAATTGTAGCTTCAATTCCACGTTGTTGCAAAATTTTATCGGTTAAACTGGCATTGATAATTCGGTTATAGTTGGCAATACCTTCTGCCTCAATCCGACGACGTTCTGCTTCAGATTGTTCCCTTTTCAGTTTAAATTCATAAGCGAGTGCTTCCTGTTCCTGTTGCAGCTTACTTTCGATAGCACCCTTTATTTGTGCCGGCAAAGTAATTGAGCGGATCAGTAACGCTTTCATATCAATAAAATTCTTCTCCAGAACTAACTTTGTTTCTTTTATTATAGTTTGTTCCAACTCTGCTCTTTTTGTAGAATAAATCTCCTCAGCAGTAAAACGACCTGCAACCTGCCGCACTGATGAACGCACTTCCGGAATAACCAGCACATTTGTAAAATTAACTCCAAATTGTTCGTGCAAATAACCAATCTGGTTAAAAACCGGATTGAACCGGACAGTTACGTCCATGGTAATTGAAAGCCCGTTTTTGTCAAGCACATCCATGGTTTCTTCCCGTTGCTGCTCCTGTACGTTATACACATACATATCGTTCCATGGTGCAACAATATGAAATCCTTCACCATAAATATTTTCCTTGTCGAGGCCTGTAGTATATGGGCGGAAAATTACACCACGCTCTCCGGCCTTGATAATTAAAAACATACGGCCGCCAAATACAAGAATAACGATAAGAACAATGACACCTATTATTATGTAAGATGTTTTAAAATTGAATTTCATATTACCTGGTTTTTATTATTTCCGGCAAATGTACAAAAATAGAAACGGCAGAAAACAGATTTACAATTTGTTTTCTTTTCCAATTGACCGGGTGCCAAATTCGCAGCACAAAAAAATAATGTATTTTTGAATAAAAAACTTAAACGCGATGAAACGCCTGATTCTGTTCCTTTTTCTAATTTCACTGTTCACGGCCACAACTGCCCAGAATTTTTTTAATTCCGATTTTAATCATCATAAAAAATACATTTTGCTAACCAATCCAACGGTTAGCAACATACAAACAATTCAATATTTGGTCAATGCCGATTTGCTCGACATTAAAAAAGGAAAGATGAAATTTGTAGGCGTATATTATGAAGGACAGAAGTATGATTTTTCAAATACTAAAAAGTACATCGAAGAAAATCATCTTGACAACTATCATTTACAGAAAATCAAAGGCGATTTAAACGAAAATAACCTTTTTGAAAATAACGATTGTACCAAAGCTCTGAGACAAGCATTTGAAAACTCGATTGGGGTATTTTTCTTTGGTGGCCCCGACATTCCGCCTGGAATTTACGGCGAAGAAAATACAGCTTCAGTAGTAACCGATCCGGGACGCCACTACTTTGAAACCACTTTTTTGTTTCATTTGCTGGGAGGTTACCGAAACAAAGATTTTAAAGCATTTCTAAACGATAATCCAGGGTATGTGGTTACCGGTTTTTGCCTCGGCATGCAAACTATGAATGTTGCAACCGGAGGTACACTTATCCAAGATATTCCCGAGGAAGTTTACGGGGCAAAAACACCTGAGGAAACTTTGCAAATTGGGCGGGCTAATCTTCACCGTAATTACTGGCAGGAAATATCGGATGATACTTTGTTAATGGGAATCAACCTTCACACCATTCATTTTACCGAAAATCCATTTTTCACCAAGGTTGTCAGGGTATCCCAAAATATGGAGCCGCGTGTTTATAGCAGCCATCACCAGGCAGCTGAAAAACTTGGAATGGGAATGGAAGTTACTGCGATTTCTCCCGATGGAAAAATTATTGAAGGGCTTGTGGACAGTCGTTATCAAAATGTTTTTGCTGTACAGTTCCATCCTGAAGTTCCGGATTTATATGAAGATCTTTATGTAAGGAAATTCCACCCTGAAGATACTCCAATGAGTTATAATGATATTATTGGAAAACAAAGCGTAAAATTTCACCGAAAATACTGGGGGCACATTTCGGACGTGTTAAGGCATTCAAAAAAAATTAAGTAATGCAGGAAAAGGCGCTTTCTTATATTTTGTTCAAAACAATTGGTTTTTGCTTTTTTCTGTTGATTTATCATTTTTCTGTCGGGCAGATAGTTACCGGCCAAATTCTAAATGAAGAAAATGATGCAGTTCCTTACGCCACGATTTACGTGCCGGATGCAAAAGAAGGAACTATTTCAAACTCCGATGGTTATTTTAAACTCAAAATATCAACTGGCGAACATCAACTGGTAATTCGTTGCATGGGATACGTCCAAGTGGAGAAAAGTATTAAGGTTACTTCCGACAGTATTTTCATCCCGGTTGTGATGAAACGACAAGAGTTTGAAATAAAGGAAGTGAAAGTTTTTCCAGGCAATGAAGATCCTGCTATGATGATTATGCGAAAGGCAATTGCAAAAGCTCCTTATTATCGCGAAAAAATAAAACATTATGAAGCAAGCCTTTACATTAAAAGCAATTTTTCTTTTACCAATATTCCACGGTTATATCAAAATAAAATTGAGGTAAACGGACAAAAACTCAAAGATGTACTGAAAGAAAATGTAACTTATGTTATTGAATCGCAAAACCAAATAACATTCGATTTTCCAAATAAATATCAACAAAAAGTAATCAGCAAAAAAACCTCGCTGGTAGGATTCGAAGAGCCGCCAGTAATGGAACTGATGACTACCAGTTTTTATGAGGAACATCCCAATAATGTTGTTTCGCCACTATCTCCGCTAGCCTTAAAACGTTATAATTTTAAGTATGAAGGTTTTATTACTGCAGGCAAATACGATGTTTTCAAAATAAAGGTCACACCAAAACGGAAAAGCGATGAACTGGTTGAAGGATACATTTATATTGTTGACAAATTATGGTGTATTTACAGTCTTGATTTTAACAGCAGCTTTGAGTTTTTCAACTACCGGATCAGGCAACAGTTTGAAAATCTGGGAAATGACAACTGGCTTCCTGTTTCTCACGTTATTGATGGGAATTTCTCGATGCTTGGACTAAAAGGTTTGTTTTACTACGGTGCTTCATTAAAATACGATGTAGTAGAAGAAAATCACCCTGAAGAAACTGCAATTGAAAAATCCGTTGTCAACTCAAATGTCCCTGACCGAAAACCGGGTGAAAAAGAGCTGCAACTTCGAAGGGAAAGAGAACTCATTGTTTCAAAAGAAGAACTTACAAATGCCGATGTAAAAAAGGCCGCGCGTCTTAACCGGAAGATATTAAAGGAACAATACAAAGATTCGACTTTAACTCCACAGTCTTATAACGATTATCATGTGGAAGAATTAAAAGATTCGCTTGCAAATAATGATTTATACTGGGATACAATTCGTACCATTCCTCTTTCTCCTGCTGAAATTCGCAGCTACCAGATCACCGATTCTTTGATGGCTACCGGAAAAGTTGTTGCCGATTCAATAACAGGAGAAAAAAAGCTGAAAGAAAAATCGCTTTTTTCGAAAGTACTTACCGGTAATTCTGATTTGGTAAAAGATTCGACAGTGAGGCTGAATTATAGTGGATTAATCTCAGTAAATGATTTTGGCTACAATGCAGTTGACGGTTATAGCTATACACAGCACATGAGCCTGGTCTGGGATGTCGATTCAGGAAAAAGAATTATAATCGCACCAAAACTGGGATATGCTTTTAACAGGAAATCATTGATATGGAAGACGGAATTTCGGTTTAGAAATATGTTTTGGAAAAAAAATGAAATTTCAGTTCATACAGGAAAAGAAAGCCGGGATTTTAAACCCGGAACAAGTGGGATCAGCCCTACGTTAAATGCTATCAGTTCCTGGTTTTTTGCTGCCAACTATATGAAGCTGTATCAATCTTCTTTTGGTGGCTTTAATGTTATACAAAAGCTTGGTAAAAATTTTACCTTGCAGGCCGAAACACAATACGATCATTTTTACCCGCTCGAAAATCATGTTTCATTCCCGCTTTCCGATAAAAGAGAATATTCACCCAATATTCCCAAAGGTTTGGAAAAGAACAGTCCTGTGCTGGCAGAACAAAAAAGTTTCACTTATTCGGTGAAAGCCAATTACAGGAAACAAATAAATAAACCCTGGCTCGAAAATTCGCCGTTTCTTTTTATCGATGATTTTTATCGAATTGATATTAATTTTACCCGGGGAATTCCTCATGTTTTTTCTTCAGTTTCCGACTTTAGCCATCTCCATGTAACTTTCCAACAGCAGGCGAATATTTCTACTTCTTCCGGAATAGACTGGAAAATTAGTGCCGGTCATTTTTTCACTAATAAGCAGATGCATTTTTCGCAATTCGAGCATCTTTCTACTTCCGAAATACCTGTTTACCTCGATGATTTTTCGCATACTTTCCAGTTGCTGAACGATTATGAATTCAGCACGAATAAAAGTTATCTGAATATTTCCGGCGAGTTTAGAACAGAATATATATTGCTGCGCTATTTTTCTTTTATCAATAGACGAACGTGGAGTGAAAGTTTACACCTGAACTATCTTGCCACGCCTAAACTGAAAAATTACTGGGAAGCAGGTTACAGTCTGAACAATTTATTTTTTGTCGGTAATGTAGGAGTTTTTGCAGGATTCCGAGAAAAAAACTTTGAACAAATTCAATTCAAGATTTCCATTTCAGCATTCGACTGATCTGTTTTCCGGTTTGCCCGATCGTAAAAAAAAGATAAATTAGCAAGCTGTTTGACAAAACCTAAAAATTCAACATGAAGATATTAAAAATCAAACTACACTGGCAAATTTTAATTGCGCTGGTATCTGCCGTTTTATTCGGTATTTTCCTACCCCAGGGCGTAAAATATGTTTCCTGGATGGGAGAAATTTTCCTTACAGCACTAAAAATGGTGATTGTTCCATTGATTTTGAGTTCTATTATTTCCGGTGTTACCAGCATGGGAGGAGGCAGTAGTTTGGGTCGGTTGGGACTGAAAACCATGTTGTATTACATCTCTACCAGCGTGTTTGCTATTTTAACTGGGCTACTGTTGGTAAATATTATCAAACCCGGGGTGGGTGTAGAACTTGGTTTTACTCAAAATGTGGAAGGTTTAACAGAAAAAGTAGGATCACTGAGTGATATTTTATTCAGGATTGTCCCTTCCAATATTTTTGATTCGATGGTAAAAGGAGATATTCTTCCCATTATTTTCTTTGCCATTATTTTTGGGGTTTTCATCACACAGGTCAATAAAAAATACAAAGAATCACTTACTACTTTTTTTGAAGCGGTTTTTGAGGTAATGATGAAAATGACCATGTTTATTATCAAATTTACTCCTCTGGGTGTTTTTGGTATCGTTGCTAAAGAAGTCCACCGAAATGCAGATCAGCTGGCCCATATTGCGGGAAGCATGGCTATTTACATGTTAACGGTTTTTCTGGCGCTTGCTATCCATGCTTTCGTCACACTTCCGCTTATTTTACGTTTTGTGGCTCGCGTGAAACCATACAAACATATGAGTAATATGGTTACCGCTCTTATCACGGCATTTTCAACGGCTTCATCAAGTGCCACCCTACCCCTGACGATGGAAGCCGTAGAACATAAAAGCGGGGTGTCCAATAAGATTACCAGTTTTACCTTACCTTTGGGAGCCACTGTTAATATGGACGGAACTGCATTGTACGAATGCGTTGCTGCAATGTTTATTGCCCAGGTTTATGGAATTGAAATGCACTTTTTCCAGCAGATTTTAGTAGTTGTAACAGCTTTACTCGCATCAATAGGAGCCGCAGGTATTCCGATGGCAGGACTTGTTATGCTGACTATTATTTTAACGGCCGCAGGATTACCGCTTGAAGGAATCGGTTTGATCTTGGCTGTGGATCTTATCCTTGACATGAGCCGTACTACTGTTAATGTTTGGAGTGACAGTTGCGGGGCAGTTACTATTGCAAGAAGTGAAAAAGAGGCAACAACAGTGGCTTTATAACTGTGAAAGAAAAGATTTACTCTGCAAAATAATACTTCTGATCTGCCAAAGGAGAAAAATAAAGGGTTATCTTTTTTCGAAGAAATAATCCTGCAATTGACAGAAAGTCAGCATTTTTTAAATTAAAAAGGTGTAAAATTGCAAATAATATTCTTTAAACCGTACATGAAGATTTTCAAATACAGAATACTAAATCATATCCTTTTCTGGATTTTTATTTACTTTTTCTATAGTATTCCACTGGTTTTAACGGAAGGGATTAAATCTAATATTTTCATCAATCTGATTTATATTCCGCTGGATATTATTACTGTTTATGTGGTAATTGAATTTCTGATACCCCGGTTTCTGTTGAAAAAAAGAAATCTTGTTCTTTTCTTACTGGGATCAGTAGTTATAATTGGATTTAACTTTTTAGGGTCACAATTTGTTCGATACAATATTCAGCCTGCTCTGGGTTTCTGGACAATGCGCCGTTCATTCATTTATGATCTTTTTTATTCATTACTTAGCAATTTTATGATCGTTGGCCTGGCATCAGCACTAAAACTTTTCAGTTATTCATATAAAATCCAGATTAACCACTCAGAACTTGAGCGAAGAAGCATCCAGTCGGAGCTTGGAGCATTGCGCTCGCAAATTAATCCACACTTTCTTTTTAATGTTTTGAATAATATCGACGCTCTTATTTTTGAGGATAAGGAAAAGGCTTCAAACGCAATATTTCTCTTATCGAAAATTATGCGATATATGCTTAAAGAGTCAAACGAAGAGAAAGCGATGCTTGATAAGGAACTGGATTATATTAAAGATTATCTGGAACTGGCAAAGCTTAGTTTTCCTGACCCGGAATTCCTGGCTTTTCGCTCGGCGGGGATTTTAGCGGAAAACAAATTCCTCCATTGCTTTTTATTCCTGTGATTGAAAATACGATTAAACATTGCAATAAAAAGACAAAATCTCCGGGAATTCAAATTGATTTTACTGCAGGATTTGACTCCATTGAATTAAAAACAGTGAATACCATTAAACGGAATGATTTTAAGCTTCCTGATTCAGGTTCCGGCAATGGGTTGAAAAATGTTGAAAAAAGGCTTGAACTTGTATATGGCAAAAACTATGTCTTTGAAATCAACCGTAATTTGGATAAATTTGAATTATACCTGAAAGTACCATTATTGGAGTATGACATTTAACTACTGATTAAAAATGGCGGTTGAAAATTAGACTCACCGTATTTCTGAATGCTAAAAAAGTACAACCATGAAAATGAATTGCATTGCTGTTGATGACGAAGTTCTGGCATTAAAAAAAATACAGCGATACGCCGAAAAAATCGATTATCTGAACTTGTTGGGCACGTTCGACAATGCACTTTCCACCTTTTCATTTTTACGCGAAAACAGGGTTGATTTGATTTTCCTCGATATTCAAATGGATGAATTTACCGGCATCCAGTTGCTCGAAACCATTAAAGATCCTCCATATGTAATTTTAACCACCGCTTACGATGAATATGCACTTAAAGCTTATGAACTGGATGTAATGGACTATCTGTTAAAACCAATTCCATTCGAACGATTTGTAAAAGCCGTGGAAAAAGTTTATGCCCGTTTTCTAAAAGACAAGGCCCATCAAATAAGACCATCCTTTGAAACCGAATCTACGACTATGCATCCGGAGAAGCCTGATTTTATGTTTATTAAATCCGGAAATAAAACGGTTAAAATTTACTTTAATAAAATACTTTATATTGAAGGAATGCGTGATTATTTGCAAATTCATACGGAAGATAGTAAAATAATGACGCTGCTCAATTTCAAGAGCATACAGGAAACCCTTGATCCGAAAAAATTTATACGAGTCCACAAATCATACATGGTTGCTATCGATAAAATCGACTATATTGAAAACAATGCGATTAAAATCAGAAATAAGCTAATTCCGGTAAGCAGTACCTATAAAATTGCTTTTCATAATCTTTTAAATAAAAAGAATTTTATATAAATAAATTTTTGAGGTTCCCTTCTACTGATAATCCAAAACAAAACCATTTCCCGCGCATTTTGAAGTCTGTTTTTTCACATTTTTTAAATCTCCGCTTTGGCCTGAATTCTTTAATTTTGCATGAATCTTTTTAATAACGAAACATCATTAAAAAATGAAACGGGGAATTCAGTTGTTGATTTTAGTGGCAGTTTTATTGGGCTTTTCGAGCTGCAGAAAAAACCAAATTGATATTGTTTATGATAAAAAATATATAAAGGATATCAAAGAACTTCGTAAAGAAATTGCATTCTACTTGCAGCGAAATTTTATTCCTGGTGGAAGTTTTGCCATCGCACGGGATGGAAAGTTTATTTATTCTGAGGGAATGGGACTTGCATCGAAAGATTTAGATGTACCGGTAAACCGAAAAACAAAATTCAGGATTGCAGAAGGTTTCTGAACTATTTACCTCCGTAATCTACCAAATGATGGTTCAGGATAGTATTTTGGATCCTGACTCCACCGTACAGCATTATTTACCTGATTTTCCACAGAAGAAGTATAAATTAACACTTCGTGATCTGGCTTATCACACTTCCGGAATACGAACACCTCGTTACCAGGAGGAAGAATGGAAAGGAATACCTGAAACACTTCAAAAAGGAATCGATATTTTTAAAAATGATACGCTGTTACCGAACCGGGCTTCTTTCAGAATCCGAGTGCATTTAATTATAATCTTCTGGGAGCAGTAATGGAGAAAGCTTCCGGGAAATCATTCCCTGTTCTGCTAAAGGAATATCTCACTGATACATTAAAATTAACCAATACTGTTGTTGACGATCCTTTTATAACGATAAGCGGAAGAACGGATTATTTTGATTATAATATTGTATCACAAGATAATGAACGCTCCATTTTGCGACTTGCGTTATCAGTGCGCCTTCTGAAGGAATTCTTTCCAATGCTGAGGACCTGGTTAAATTCGCCAATGCAATACTATATCCAAGTGTTATTCCTGATGCAGTAAAAAAACGCCTGTTTGAGCCAATTGAATTAAAAAGCAAACTTCCCTCGCGTTTCACTAATGGATGGATAAATACCAAAACAAGAGATGGAAGGCCTATTTACGGAATGGCGGGAGGAGTTACCGGCGGTGGAGCATCTTTAGTTGTATTTCCCAATGAGAAACTTGTAGTTGCCGGCGCTGTAAATCTTACTTCAGAATTGGATGATATTCCTGTATTTAAATTGGCTGAGCCTTTTTTCCCAAAAACAGAGAAACCGAAAACGGACAAAACGAAGGATGTTCCAAAAGCGGATGAAAAGGCAAAATAAAGAATCCGGGGTTATTTCTTTTATGAAAATAGCGATTCCACAAATTCCCGTCGTCTGAAAATTTGCAGGTGTTCCATTTTTTCACCAATACCAATATATTTTACCGGAATCTTAAACTGGTCCGAAATTCCAATAACTACCCCACCCTTGGCAGTTCCATCAAGTTTAGTAAGTGCCAAAGCAGTTACCTCTGTAGCTTTTGTGAATTGCTTTGCCTGCTCAAAGGCGTTTTGTCCGGTAGATCCGTCAAGGATTAGTAAAACTTCATGCGGTGCATCGGGAACGATCTTCTGCATCACTTTTTTAATTTTTGAAAGTTCGTTCATTAGATTCACCTTATTGTGCAAACGCCCGGCTGTATCAATAATAACCACATCGGCACCTGATGCTTTTGCAGATGCCAGTGTATCGTAAGCTACTGAAGCTGGATCCGAACCCATTTTCTGCTTTACAATAGGAACATCAACCCTTTTTGCCCAAATTTCGAGCTGTTCGATTGCAGCAGCACGAAAAGTATCAGCAGCACCCAGAACCACCGATTTACCTGCTTCTTTAAAATTGTAAGCCAGTTTTCCAATGGTAGTGGTTTTTCCTACGCCATTGACTCCAACAACCATAATCACATACGGTCCGTCCATTTGCGGAAGATCAAAATCAGAAACATCTTCCGAATTATTTTCTTCCAGCAATGCAGCAATCTCATCTTTCAGTATGACATTCAATTCATTTATCCCCATGTATTTGTCGTTTGATACACGCTCTTCAATTCGTTTAATGATCTTGAGTGTCGTATCTACTCCCACATCAGATGAAATCAATACCTCTTCCAGGTTATCTAAAACCTCGTCGTCAACTTTTGATTTGCCAACAACCGCACGACTTAGTTTTTTAAAAACACTCTCCTTGGTCTTTTGAAGCCCCTGTTCGAGATTCTCTTTTTTATTTTTGGTAAAACTTCCGAACAAACCCATAATCAGCGATTTTCAGAAATATAAATTTAAATAGAGTATGTAAATATATGGTTTCCAAATAAACAAAAAAAGCTTCCACAGTAATGAAAGCTTTTTCTGTTATTTAAAATATGATCTGTTTAAGATTTATTTCTTAAAATATGCAGTTACTTCTTCATTTGGAATAACTTCTTCTTTAAAAGTATATGCACCGGTCTTCGGAGACTTTGTCATTTTAATCACCTTAGCGTAACCTTTTCCGGCACCTTTTTGCAATGTTGCTACCGCTTTCTTTGCCATAACTTAAATTATTTAATTTCTTTATGAACAGTTACTTTTTTCAAAATTGGATTGTACTTCTTCAACTCCATACGGTCAGGAGTATTCTTCCTGTTTTTGGTTGTAATATATCTTGAAGTACCAGGCACTCCACTGTCTTTATGCTCAGTGCATTCCAAAATTACCTGAATTCTATTGCCTTTTCCTTTTTTAGCCATTACTCAACGATCTTTAAAATTTTTCAATATAACCTTTTTCCTGCGCATTTTTCAATGCAGCCTTAAGACCATTTTTATTAATGGTACGCATACCTGCAGCCGATACAGTTAACTGAACCCAACGGTCTTCATCGGCAAGTAAAATTTCTTTTTAAACAGGTTCACATCGAACTTACGTTTTGTTCTTCTTTTTGAGTGAGAAACATTGTTCCCAATCATTGCCGTTTTACCTGTTATCTGACAAACTCGTGACATTTCCTTTTATTTCTTGATGTTCAAACTAAACACGTTCTTAAAACGGCTTGCAAAGGAAATACTTTTTTGGAAAAAAATCAAGAAGATCAGTAAGTTTTTGCAGAAACAATTAACATTGAATTGTTAGCTAATCTTACATTAAGGCATTATTGCAATCTAACTACCCTTAAATTCATAAAATATTAATGAACTTAAAATCATATTCCATATTATTTCAGCGTGTATAAAAGAACATATTTGCTCAACTCCAAGATACCTACAAATAGGTATTTACAGGTATTACACTGACACCTAAATTTGTAAAGACCAAACTTCAATATCAATGAGAAATGTATTGAGAATATTCAGCTACTTATTTATCGCTATTATTTCAGCCACACTTTTTACCTCTAATGCCAAAAATTATAATTTGTTATATGGATAGTAACGGCTTTATATATCCGTACTGTAAGTTTTTAAACTCCATTGATTTGAAAGTCAACCATACCTGGGGAAAAATATTCCAGAAAATTAAATAACTATAATTTTGAAACAAATAAAATAATTACAGCAGAATAAGATTGAAAAGCTATTATAAAAGCATTATGCATAAAATATTGTAAATTTGAATATTAGCAACTAATATTCAATCAAAAATTAACGATTGAAATACCTAACCTTGATACTAGTCTCATTTATTTCTATTATTTCATATGCTCAAAACGCACGTATTGACAGTTTGCGTTCGCTCATCAACTCAACAAATGATAAACTTGAAATTGCAAAGATAAATCTTCAACTTGCTAAAAGCTATGAAGCGATTGACCTTCAAAAAGGGAAAGAATTTGCCCAAAAAGCCCTACAATTTAACACCAACGATTCTTTAATGGCAGAAGCCTCTAATCAATTGGGAAGGTTTCATTTTTTTATGGCAGAATTAGATTCGGCAACTTTCTATTTCAAAAAAGCAAAAGAAATACTGACAAGATTGAATGACAACAAAAGTGTAGCTATAATAAATATAAGTCTGGGGGCCATTCAACTCCGCCAGGGAGATTACAACGGGACCATAAAAACACTCACTGAAAGTGCTTCTTTTTTTGAAGAAACCGGGGATAAATTAAATGCCGCTAAATGTTACAGCAATATTTCAAGGGCATTCACCGATATTGAAAACTATTCAAAAGCTATTGAATACAATATTAAGGCTTTAAACATTTTTAAAGATCAAAATCTTTTACAGTTTCAATTCATTACGCTTCCCAACCTGGCAGCTCAATATTTCAGAAAAGGTGATACACTAAAAGCAATTGATTATAATATTGAAGCTGAAAAGCTGGCCACAAAAATGGGAAATAAGCGTTCGCTTTCTATAATTTACAACAATCTGGAATATATTTTTAGATACCGATCCGCAGAAAGCCAAAATATATCTTGAAAAAACAATTCAATTAAAAAATGAATTAAATCTCAAATCTGGCATTGAAGTAGCTTTAGGAAATTTAGGTTATCTCTATTTACAAAATGGTGAATTTGAAAAAGCAACGTTGTATTCTGAACAGGTAGCAGAAATGGTAAACGGAAAACAACTGGTTTTTGCTTATAATCAGTTGCAAACATGCTACAAAAAGTTAAATCGTCCGGCAATGGCTCTGGAATACTCTGAAAAATCAAGATCACTGAATGACAGCCTTGTAAATACCGAGAATCAAAAAATATTTGCCGAGATACAAACCAAATATGAAACAGAAAAAAAAGAGAAAGAAATCTCGAACTAAAAACGAAAAACCTCGAAATTGAACTAAAACAGGACGGAAATCGAATTTTATTATTTGCCTCGATCGGTATTTTGATTTTAACTTTCCTATTGGTCTATTTACTTTTAACAAGTTCAAAAAGAAAAAGAATAGTAGCAGAACAAAACCTGAAAATAAAAAATCAGGAAATTACTCAACTTTTAAAAACGCAGGAACTAAATGGTATTGATGCCATTATTGATGCACAGGAACAGGAACGCGGCCGAATTGCTGACGATTTGCACGACAATTTAGGAAGTAAAATAGCCACACTAAAATTATATATTGAAGAAATAAAAAATCTGAAAACTAAAGAGAGGGAAAATATTTGGGTCAAACTGAAATCATTGGCCGATGAAACATATAAGGAAGTTCGTAAAATTGCACAAAATAAGAATTCCGGTGTACTAATAAGTAAAGGACTTATCCCTGCTATAAAATTCATTGCCAATGAAATTTCAATATCGGAAAAACTACAAATTGAAGTCAACAACATTAACGTAAATCAACGTATTAAAAGCAACATAGAAATTCAGGTATTCAGAATTGTGCAGGAACTACTCACTAATATTATTAAACATGCAAAAGCAACAGAAGCAACAATCCAGTTTTCGGAAGATGGGAACGCACTAAACATTATGGTGGAAGATAATGGGAAGGGATTTGATATTAACAACATAACTTTTGGTCTTGGTTTAACCAATATCGAGAAACGGGTAGAAAATATCAACGGGAATATAATTTTTGATTCGACTCCCCGAAACGGGACAACTGTAATTTTAAATATTCCATTATGAAGATAAAAGTTGCCATAGCAGATGACCACACACTGTTTATTGAAGGAATAAAATCTATTTTATCTAAAGAGATTGATATTGAAATTGTTGCAGAAGCATCAAATGGATTGGAACTTATTAAAGCAGTTGAAAAAGGGCCTTTACCTGACGTTATTGTAACTGATATAAGAATGCCTGTTATGGACGGTATAGGCGTTACCAGAATACTTACAAAAAATTATCCTCATATACCAGTTTTAGCACTTACTATGTACGATCAAAGCGCTGATGTTTTTGAAATGCTTGAAGCCGGCGCCAAAGGATATGTAACCAAAGAAGTAGAAAAAGACGAACTTATATTAGCATTAAAATGCCTGATGGCCGGCGAAAAATATTTTAGTAAAAACCTGCCGGAAGATTTCAGCAAATGGTTTTCGGATATTCCTGATGACGAAGACATTACATTAACACGACGCGAAAAGGAAATCCTTGGGCTGCTGGCCAAAGGAAGAACAACCCTGCAAATGGCCCAGGAACTTAAACTCAGCAAATTTACTATTGACACCCACCGAAAAAATATTCACAAAAAACTGGGTATAAAAACCAATACAGGTCTTGTAAATTATGTGCTAAAAAATCTTGACTTAAATTTTTAATACCTCCAAACCAATATACCTAATATTAGGTATTCTCCACAGAAAATGTTTGGGCTACCTTTGTTTTAGAAGGTAGCATAATGCACCATATTTCAAAATAACAATATTAAAGAAATTACATCGGGGAGTCATTCTGGAATAAAACAAGAGTGCTTTATATGAAAGTAAATCTTTGGTGCAGTATTCAATAGTCTGATTATAATTTTCAACAATAACCTTTTAACAAATTAGCATTAATAAAAAACCAAAAATTATGAAAAGATTTTTACTCATAACCTTTTTCACATTTCTTGTTGCTGGTTGGGTTTATGCAACACACACACTCACTGACGGTGAAGTAACTGTCTCAGGAGGTAAGATCACATATTGTGGTTATACAGGGTCTGATAAGGATATTATTATTCCAAATATTTTAGACGGACAAACCGTCAAGATAATTGGCTACAGAGTATTTTATGGTAAAGGACTAACATCTGTAAAACTCCCAACTACAATTGAAATTATTGAAGAATGGGCGTTTCGTTATAACTCAATAACACATGTTGATTTTTCCGGTTGTACTTCACTTAGATTAATAGGCCGATATGCATTTTTTGATAATGCTCTTACTAGCTTGGACCTGAGCGATTGTGCATCACTCGTTGCCATTCTGGATGCTTTTTACGGATACAGAAATACGATTTCGGGTTTCTATTTACCAACAAACTCAACCTATACTGCTTTGGGTTGGATGGAAAGCAACGTAACTCAGCACAATGGAGGAGATTTTGTTACAAACCTAAGAGCAGACTATAGAATTCCATTTGAATATACCTTTACTGATGCTGACGTTGTTGTAACCGGTGGCGTAATCACGAGCTGTTCATATAATTATGAGTCCGTTCGAATTACAATTCCTGAAACTTTAGATGGTCAAACAGTTATCGGTATTGGAGATGCAGCAAATGGAGAAACAGGAATTTTTGCTCAAAAAGGTATATTTTCATTAACACTTCCAACAAGTCTGCAAACCATTGGCGATTTCGCATTTTACTATGGCGGACTTGAAAATAACAATCTTTCTGAATGCAAAAATTTAACCTCGATCGGAAGAGAGGCATTTAGGGTTACAGCAATTACGAATGCCGATTTTAGTGGATGTACCGCACTTGAAACAATAGATAGAGGAGCATTCATGTACACCGATCTTGAGACATTATCGCTGGCAGGATGCAATGCATTAAAATCTATTGGTCAAAATGCTTTTGAGTGCGATCTTGTTAGTGTTGACTTCACCGGGTGTTCCTCGCTGGAATCAATTGGTTATCGTTCTTTCTATTACAACAATATTGGATCTCTGGACTTTAGCGACTGTTCTGCATTACTCGATATCGGAGCAGGAGCTTTTAAAGACAATAATCTTAATACAGTGGATTTAAGCGCGTGTACAACCTTATACAAAATAGGAGAAGAAGCTTTTGAAGGCAACAACTTTTCAAGTTTTGCATTGCCGGTTAACAGCCTTTATAACATATATGGCTGGATAGATGGCGATGCCAACAAATATGACGGAGGCACTTCCGTATCAGACCTGTACACGAAATGCAGAATTCCTGTTCCATACACATTAACAGACGACGATGTGGAGGTTACATCAGGAATAATAACAAATTGCCCGGTTAGTTTTGAATTTACTGATATTATTATACCCACAATTCTCGATGGTCAAACAGTTACCGGAATAGACAACAAAACCTATAATAGTGGCATATTTTACACCAAAAATTTAACATCAGTGGAACTTCCTTCAACTATCGAAGAAATTGGGGATTATGCATTTGCCAATAACAATATATATAACATAGATTTGTCTGGTTGTACCGCACTTGACCCGAATTGGTTATTATGTTTTTCGCGACAATCCTATTGACAGTTTAACTTTACCGGTTCATTCAACCTACTGGCTTATGGATGGCGCGACAGTGAAAATAACCTTTACAGTGCAGGGGAAACAGTAACTGAGGATATTAATTATTCGTTTGAAATTCCTATTCCTCATATACTAACGGATGATGAAGTAGAAGTTGTGAATGGATTCATAATAAGTTGCAGCTACGATTTTGCGCTGAAAGATATCGATCATCCCGGAAATATTGGATGCACAAACCATAATTGGTATAGCAAATGCGCCCAACTATTCCTCTGGTATATTTACAAACAAAGATTTAAAATCGGTAATTCTTCCGGCTACCATTGAAATTTTAGGTGATTATTGCTTCGATGATAATTCAATCGGCAAGATTAATTTGAATGAATGCACAAACATTGATAGCATTGGGAGAAGTGCCTTTGAGAATAGTCCTCTCCGTTTTTTAGATTTGTCTTCAGCTTCCGACTTAAAATATATCGGGTACAGTTCTTTTAGTGATTGCGATCTGGATAGTATCGACTTATCAGGTTGCTCAAGTTTAACTCAAATTGATGATTATGCTTTTCAATATGTTTATTATTTAACTGAATTAGACCTGACGGGTTGTTCTTCGTTAGATACCATTGGTGAATATGCTTTTTATAACGCAGGAATCGAAAGTTTAAAATTGAATGGGTTAAGTAATCTAAAATTAATTGGCAAGAGCGCATTTTATGATAACGATTTGAGAAAAGTCGATTTCACAAATCTCACTCCGATCACTAAGAACAATAGGAGATTACGCCTTTTCATACAATGAGTACTTATCGGAAATTGTCTTTACAAATTGTACAGCTTTGGAATCCATTGGTTATGAAGCGTTTTACGACAGCGATGTAAGCACAGACTTATCCGATTGTATTTCTTTAAATTATATCGGCAGAAATGCATTCGAAGATAATTTTATAATATCTATCCCTGAAATCAGGATATTTCTTCCAACATTGGTTAGGCTCGACAATAATACCTATCCCGGTGGTACAGAAATTACAAAATACTGGAACAGCTACACTGCCATTTATGCAAAAAGCCTACATCGCTACTTTTAATATTAACGATGGCGTTAACCCGATAGAAGGTGCCACAATTAATTTAGATGGTTACGGGGCACAAACAACCGACGCTTCAGGAACAACAATTTTTACTGTAACCGCAACCGATTCTATTGCATATACAGCAAGTATAAAAAATTTCCATTCAGTTATCGATAGCATTTCAGTAGTTGATGCAGATATAGTTGAAAATGTTACCATGGGTTCCTGTGCGGACAGCATTATTCTTTACGAATCAATTTGTGAAGGAGATGCAGTTGATGTTGGAGATTCAACTTATACTGAAACAGGATCTTTTACAACCATCTTAACTAACCAGTTTGGATGCGACAGTGTGATTACTCTCGAACTTACCGTAAACCCTGTAAACCAGGAAGATATGTTTGAAACAATCTGTGAAGGCGATGTAGTAAATATTGGCGATTCAACTTACAGTGAAACCGGCATTTTCATTACCGAATTAAAAAACGAATATAATTGCGACAGTATTGTAACACTTAATTTAACAGTACTGCCGGAAAAAATATACATTGAAAAAACAGTTTGTGAAGGTGAGACTGTATCTATTGGCGATTCTTTATATACTGAAACAGGAATTTATGTTGACACGCTGACAAATCAATTGGGATGCGATAGCATCATCACATTAGACCTAACGGTAACTTCAGTTTTTGAAACTACCATTGAAACTACCATTTGTGACGGCGATATTTATATGTGGCTAAATAACGAATATTCAACAACCGGAGTATATTCAGATACCTTTACCACCCAATACGGTTGCGACAGCATTGTTAATCTTAACCTGACTGTTAATCCGGTATATTCGATTGAACTTACCGAAACAATTTGCGAAGGAGATGTTATTACTGTTGGTGACTCTACATATTCACAAACGGGAGTATTTATTACCAATCTCACCACCCAATACGGATGCGACAGTACTGTGACCCTGAATTTAACAGTCAATCCGGTGGATCTCATAAAACTAATCCAGGAAATCTGCGAAGGAGAAGTAGTAAACATTGGAGATTCCGTATATTCTAAAACCGGTATTTTCGTTACAGACCTGACGAATCAATTTGGTTGCGACAGCATTATCACCCTGGATTTAACAGTCAATCCGGTGGATTCGACCACACTTACGGAAACAATATGTGAAGGGGATGTTGTTATTATTGGAGATTCAACTTATTCTGAAACAGGTATTTTTATAACCAACCTTAATAACCAATTTGGCTGCGATAGTGTTGTCACGCTCAATTTAACAGTTAATCCTGTTTATGCTTTTGAAAGAAGCGAGACAATTTGTGAAGGCGACCTGGTAAACACTGGGCAACAGACACCAATTGCGGCACCTTTGTAACGCAAATGAAAAATCTATATAACTGCGACAGCACCATTACCCTTTATCTTACTGTGTTGCCTCATACAACTACGATTGATGCTTTAATTTGTGCTGGAGAATCTATTGCCTTTGGAGATTCATCCTATTCATCAACAGGAATCTATAAAGATACCTTGACCAATCAATTAGGATGTGATAGTATATCGGTTCTAAATCTTACGGTAAACGCTGTGGATTCTGTTGAATTAGCGGAAATCATCTGCGAAGGCGAAGCGGTTAATGTCGGCAGTTCTACATATTCAGAAACGGAATCTTTGTTACGATCCTCTCTAATCAATATGGTTGCGACAGTGTGGTTACATTAAATCTGACAGTGAATCCTAAAGATGCAGTTACGATTAACAAAACCATTTGTGAAGGTGAAAGTTATTCCATGGGAGGTACATCCTACACTAAAACGGAAGATATGTTAAAACGCTTACGAACCACTACGGATGCGACAGCATTGTTACCTTGAACCTCACCGTAAATGAAGTTGACAGAATAACACTGAATGAATCAATTTGTGAAGGAAATACATATTCTATGGGAGGTGCTGAATATAATGAATCAGGACAATACGTTACCAAGCTGACTAATCAATACGGATGCGATAGCATTGTAACCTTAAACCTGATTGTAAATACAGTTGACAGTGTAACGCAATGAATCAATTTGTGAAGGAGATACATATTCCATTGGAGGTAATGAATATAATGAATCAGGACAATACATTACAACACTCACAAACCAAAATGGATGCGATAGTATTGTTACCTTAAACCTGACCATGAATACAACGTATTCCATAACAATAACTGATACCATTTATCAGGGTGAATCGTACATGTTCAATGGAACAGAATATTCAGAACAAGGCACTTATAATGCTAATCTTGTAAGTAAACTGGGATGCGATAGTATTATTACCTTGAACCTAATCGTGGTTATCAATGAACACCCTCAACTGTTAACACAAGTAAATGACTTTGAAATAAAAGTAGGTGACACTCTTGATATTTCCATAGATTTGGAAAGTGATATTTTTTACGATCCCGATGATACTTTGCTGGATTATGGTTATGAATCTAATAATGAAACTCCAATTACATGGGCTAACCTTGTAATAAATAATGGACTTTTAGAAATAAATGCCACACCGTCACTGGCAGATACAGGTTGTTATAAAATTACTATTATGGCAACAGATCCAATTGGCCAAGTAGCTACTGATACGTTTAATCTTTGTGTTGTTAAAAACTATACCGGTATTAATACTTTTCAATTAATCAGTTAAATGTAACCATGTACCCTAATCCAACAAACGGGGAAGTTACAATTGACTTTAATCGTCTAATGGATATAATTAAAGTATCTGCTATTTCGGTTACCGGGGGTAAGGTGTTTGAACAAATATATTATGCCAACAAAACAGATTACGTTTGATTTAACAAAAAAAATAAGCGGTATTTATTTTATTGTAATACAAGCAGATAAAAGACAAATAACCAAAAAATTGATAATAAAATAATGGTTAAAACTAAAAAACGCTTTGGAATCCAAAGCGTTTTTTTTGGCACAATATACGTCAAATAATAAATTCTATTTTATAACACAAAATACTGTATATCAATTCAATCTATGGATAATTTATGAAATCTATTATGTATTTTAAAAAAACTTATGTTCCTTTGAACTTATTCTTAATATTCTTGTTTTTAATTCCGAAGAAAATTTTAATGAACAAATTTAAATAAAGCCATTATGGAAGAAGAAAAAACAGTTTCAATGCCAAGAATTGGAGATATGGCACCTGATTTTAAGGCAAACACAACTTATGGTCCGATTCAGTTTTCAGAATTTATTAAAGATAGTTGGACAATATTTTTTTCACACCCTGCCGATTTTACACCGGTTTGTACCACCGAAATGAGTGGTTTTGCTGTTCGCAGCGAAGAATTTGCAGCGCTGAATACCAAACTCATCGGGTTGAGTATCGATAGTATTCATGCACACGTTGCATGGGTAAATAACGTTAAGAAAAACACAGGCGTGCTTTTCAATTTCCCTATTATTGCCGATATTGACATGAAAGTATCGCAACTTTACGGAATGCTTCAACCCAATGAAAGCGAAACTGCTGCTGTTCGTGCTGTATTTTTTATTGATCCAACAGGAAAAATCAGGCTGATCATGTACTACCCGCTAAATGTTGGTAGAAACATGGATGAAATTTTCCGTGTTTTGAAAGCATTGCAAACAGCCGATAAATATGCTGTTGCACTCCATTGAACTGGCAACCGGGAGAAAAAGTAATTGTTCCTCCGCCAAAAACAGTTCCTGATATGGAAGAACGTGAAAAAAGTGATTATGAAATGGTTGATTTCTATTTGGCAAAAGAGATTTATACTTATAATATCTTATCTAATTAAATATCCGGAATTGGTTTTACAGAGAAAATTGATTTCTAAATGAAATTGATTCCGGATTTTTATTTATTTAACCAATTGAATGATATTATCTTAACTCCTTGTAATCAATTTTCCTTCCTTTTTATATTCTTTTTGAATTCCTGCAAGTAAATTTTTCCGGCTGATTGTATTTGATTTTTCCTCCATTGTTTTTAAACCGGCATAATGAATTACATTTACAATATTTGCCCCGGTAAGTTCATATTTTTCGGCAATTTCCTGAATAGAAATCTGTTTTTCGATTTTTATTTTGGGGGAATATAATTTTCCCAAAGTTTTATTCTTTCTTCAATTCCCGGATTTTCAAACTCAATAATTGAATTAAAACGGCGGGTAAAAGATGTATCGATATTACCTTTAAAATTGGAAGCAAGAATAACCAAACCTTCATGAGATTCAATTCGCTGAAGTAAATAAGAAACTTCCTGATTGGCATATTTATCGTGTGCATCGCGAACGTTGGTACGCTTTCCAAAAATTGAATCAGCCTCATCAAAAAATAGTATCCAGTCTTTGTTTGCCGCTTTATCAAAAAGTTTTGAAAGATTCTTTTCGGTTTCACCAATGTATTTTGAAACCACCATGGAAAGATCAATGCGATAAACATCGCGATTGGTATATTTTCCCAAAAGACTAGGCAGTCATTGTTTTTCCCGTTCCGAGGCCAAAACAAAACCCTGAAACCGGGTTTTATCTTGCCTTTCATTTTCCAATCGTTCAACAATTTATCATTAAACTTCAACCATGTTTCAATTTCCTTAATTTCCGTCCATTGTTTTATCCTGTAAAACCAAATCTTTCCATTCCAGTGCTGTTGTAATCAGTTCAGCCGGAAAATCGCTACTTAATTTTGGTTTTGATATTTTTCCCATGGTAAATAAATCAACATATTCTTCATCCATAATTAATCTCCCGCTCATTTTAGGTTCTCCATCCCGGGGTTTTCAAGAAAAAGAACATTTTTTCTTGCATATAAATGATTCTCACCAAACATGGCAGAGAATTCCATTCTTTTTTCAACATTTTTCCCGGCAAGAATATACAATGCAGTTTCACCGGTTGGTAAAATTCCACGATGATTTTTTCCTTTTACTCCACCAAATTCCGGAAAATCGCTACCGTTTGGAAAATATTCTGCAATAATTGAACTGAAAAATTCGGGAGAAATATGTGGAACAAGTGCAATTAATAAAACAATTGTTTCAGGAAAATCGAGTTTATTTTTCTGGATGAAATCGAAAACAGGCGAATCATTTTGACTCACAGAGTCCAAGGAAGGAAATGTCGCTTCAGTACCTTTTAATTCAGTTTCAAGTCGCCACCGAACTACTTTCTTTAATATATCTGACAGTTCGCTTAATGACATTTATTTTGTTTACATTTTTCAACTTTCCTTTAATTTATACTATATCTTTTTTATTCGTGTTGAAACCAGATTATCAATTTCAGCGAATAATTTTTCATTCCCTTCCGGAATTCCTCTTATACATCAACCTGTTTAATCTTATTTCCACATAAAAATTTCCATTTTACCAATCCGGGAGATTTCCTTCTTTTTTTCATTAAAATCAATTTCACAACACTGCTCAAGCAAATTCTTAATCATTTCAACTCCTTCATCTTCAATATTTGAAACATATCCCCAGGAAAAAATTAACTCATTTTTCTGGTATGAGCAGCTTCGATTCTCATCAAATAATACAAACTTCCGTCGCCATATATTCTCGATATCATCTCTTCACCATAACCAGGCGGAGTGTATACTTTTTCAAAAAGAGGATTCATATTTAGATGTTCTTCTTTTAACCCTATTTTTATATCGATAAACTGTTTCATAGCAAATCATTTTTGACACCTAAAGTTACTAAGATGTAACCACTTTCCAAGGTTTTGAAGTTAATTGGCGAAGTGCATCTGCAAATGTTGAATAATGTTCAGCCCCAACATTGTTGCCGGTTGACATTATCCGGTTGTCATTGCCAACAAGGCTCCACCGGAAACACCGGCATCAATTGCCAACTGATGGTGACTGGCCTGTGTTCCTGCCGGTCGGTTGTATCCATTGGCAACTTCAACATATTCGTCACCCAAACCAAATACATGGCCCAGTTCATGTGCAAAAACATTCTGTCCTCCTCTTCCCTCCCGTGTTACAGTAATATCTACTCTTCTGAAATTGGCAGGATCGTGAGTGGCAGGATTGGCAGCCAAATCGTTTCTGCGCTTTGATCAGAATCGTTTGTATTTGTACTGGAATAAATATTTGTATTTATATTTGAACTCATAATTTTTTCGTCAATGTAGCTGCTTACCGATTCAATCCGTCTATCCACCAAAGTGACGATTATATGATGTGCTACCTGGTGCAGAAGCAAATCCGCTTAAATCAATATCAATGGCACGATCAGCATTGTCTAACAAAATCATTGGGTCACTAAAAAAGCTGTCGAGTTGAGCACGGGATTCTTCCGAAAGTCACTTTCATTATTTCCAAAATGCACTGAAGTACTGTAAATACGTGTACTTGGATCATCAGCTACGGTCACTTTCAAGTGACATAAAATTATTAAATCCTTCAGGCGCACTTCCCCTGCTTCCAGGATCATTTCCCAAGATAAGAACGAACTCCCCGTAACATTCCGAGTTTACTGTTGCCCCGGTAGTTGCATTATATTCAGTAATTATTCGTTGAATTTCTGCAGCTTCATCGGGTGTAGGTTGTTTAACAATTTCCACCTGAAGATGATCACTCGAACTTTCGTCAGTAGCACCTGCACTTGTAGTTTGATGCGTTGCATCTCCTTCTGTAATATCTAAATGTATGTTTGGAACTGCTGTAATATCTTCCCAACCGGGTTCATTTACCTGCAACGACATTCCTGTATCTTGCCATAACTCCGTAGCTGCCCTGAGATTTTCCCTGAAGCGAACCATATGAATTTGTTTTTGGGTCTCTGTCCACTGAAAATAAGGTAAAATCCGTGCCTGTACTTCAGGCGGAAGAGCATTCATTATGGGCATAAATCCAGCTGTATTCATAAAACTATTTGGAGAAGAAAATTTTCCTCCACTCGCTGAAAGTGTATCGGCGAAACGTACTTTCCCTCGAACCGTAACATTCAATACTCCAGCCATAGGATTGTAGGATGCTTCAAAACCTGAACCGCTTATATTGCCTCTGGTATAAGTAATTGGCCCATAATTTCGACTTCGGAAAATCATTTTTTGTAGTTCCCTGAATTGATCGGCAACCGCATCCCACCAAAATCCCTGCACAGTTGTTCCGTTATTTGCTGTTGCAGAAGCCCCCTGCTGTATTGTGTGAGTAAGTTCATGCGCGATCAGTTTTTTACCATTTTCAGAATCGGGGCGGTACTTTCCTTCATTAAAGAAAATATCGTTTCCGGCTGTAAAGGCATGCGCACCAATTTTTTGGTTTGCTTTTGCACTTTCTCTGTCGGTATGAATTTTAACACCACTAAAATCAACGCCAAACCCTTGCTCCATTTCTGTTTTGATGTTTGGTTCAAGCGAATTTCCAATCCCTTTTTTTTGGTGAATTAATTGTTCTACAGAAGAATCATTGTCAATTGAATTCAGATCAGTTTTCATCATTACTTCCTCCTCCTCGACTGCCGATTTGGGTTGAAGCATTTCCTCTTCCTCATCTTCCTGTTTCTGAATTAGCGGAGAGACAGAGCTTACCAGAGGGTTTCCCTGTGAATAAATTGATGAATGATTTGGTGCGAAAAAATCAGAACTTTCACTTTGACTATTTACAACTTTTTCAGCAAAAGCATCGGCTTCTTCTTCATACTTATCACCAGGAACACTTTTATTAAGTTTTGCCTGTGGTTTTATAAACCCATTTTTCCCGCTAAAACCGGAAAATGGATTATTGTTAATTTTCTTTCCTTCCTGTGTCGCTATTTTCGCTTTCATCTTACTAAAATTGTCTATTCTTTATGGAATAAGATGGAACTCCTTAGGAACTCGTTTCATTTTTTACCATTCAACATATAACAACCCTTTTGTCCAGGGTATTTTTACCAGTGATATATTCCAGGACAGTTTTTCCAATAATACATCTTGGGCCATACGCTCAACAATCAGTTTAAAATTTCTGTCCCTCTTTATTAATTTTCCGTCACGTTGTATAAACATCTGACGTAATCCGTCGGGTGAAGTATTTTTTAATGCCGGCCATCTTTTAATCGATTCTTTAAGTAAATTATCTGCTTCCTCTTTCATCCTTTCAGTAAGAATACTTTCTTTGGGAAGTGGATATTTGAGTGGAATACCACATAAAAACTTTTCAAAAACCAGGTCTCCCTCCCAAAATTCTTCATTTCCTGTTGAGAGAAAATGTAAAATCTGAACTGCCTTGATTTTATTTCCCGGGATTATTTTATTTTGCTTGTCAAGCATTTTCAATGCTATAAAAAGCTGCTTAATAAAAGGGTGCAGAATAATCAGACCAGCGTTCTGAACGCGAATTTCGCTTACGTTCTTCTCAAAAAATTCTGTTTTAACATTATTTGGGTGCTGTGAGTTCCAATCTTTAAATTTGCCGTTTCCTGTCTCAGAATGAATCAACTCCGGTCCATTCCGAAAATTTCCGGATTTATAATCCGATTGAAATTCAAGCATCTTATTCAATACCTGTTGAACCTCAACCAAATTTAAATAAGCTGCTGGTATTGTTTTTAAAATTTCCTGATTTAACTCGAAGCTATTCTTTTCATTTGCAGCTTGCAAATGTTTTATCCAGCTTTCCAAACTGCTAACAACCTCTTTTGCAATTGGTTCTGTTGAAAGTATAAAAAGGGTGTTCAGGAAACTCGTTTTTAGAGGAGATAGGGGAAGACTATTACTTCCCGAAATGTGTGTTTCTATCTCAGCAAACCTTGATTTTGGTAAGAAAATAGAGAAGACCATTGATAATGGAAACTGATAAACGAATCTCTGAAACACCCTTTTCTGCTTTAGTAAACTTTTAAATTTTTTAATAAAAACTCCGCTTTTATAACTTTCGATCCAAATATTTTCTTTTACAAACCTGTGAATATGTGACTGATTTCCATACCAGGGATAATAACCGTGCTCCAGGAAAAACAGGAAAATTTCCTCCAGATTCTCATGCGAAGACACTTCTTTAACCTTGTCATTCTGTAAATCAGAACTATTTGAAAATTCGAGAATTCGCTCGTAAATTTCCTGTTTTAGCATTTCTTCCAAACGTGAATAAACATTTGTACTCATTGAGATAAATCCTTCATTTACAGACAGCGGGAAATCAATGTTTATTTTATCCAACCGAACAATTGTATTATGAGTTTCAAACTGTTTAAACACAGATTCAATTTTTGGCAATACCTCTTCCATTAAAAATTGGCTGATACTATTTTTAACTGTATTGGTCGTTTTAATATCGTTTGTATTAACCTCCACCAACACTTTTTCAATGATATGTATGTTGCCTTCCAACCTAAATCAGATTTTGGTTTTGAATTGTGGTAACATGTTTCGCCAGCAAATCGATGCCCTTTACTTTTTCAGCATAACTTTTCAAAAATTCCTGCAGCGATGTTGGCAATGCAACTTGTTTGTCTTTTAGCATTTGCAGGAGCTTGAGAATGAGATTCAACATGAATTGAACTGGTTCGACAAACTCTTTTAATATATCGGCACTCTGACAACCCAAAACATTATAAAACAGTTGTAACTGAAGCCGGAACAATTCTGCCAACCGGCCAAATTCGTCCTTATTTTCCTGCGGGTTCAGACTTAAAATCTGCCGAACAGTTGTGCTCATCAACTTTTCGAACATCACCTGCAGTTTCCCGTCATTGTTTCCCGCAAGGAAATTATCTACGTCTTTTAAAACACTACCATAAACATTCGTCGTTTCCAACCAAATCGGATGAACCAAATTCGAAGTTGCAATGTCAAGTTTTGCAACTGCTTTTGAATCGGTTAATATGGCAGCTTTCGTTTCATCAATACAGGTATTTACCGGCTGTTCTTCAATAAATTTAGTATTGAAAATTATTTCAGCTGATGTGTTGGTACCACAAATTTCACTGGCTGCAACAAGTTGAAGCTTCCATGTTGTAGGACTGTTTGGTGTAAGATCAATAACTACCTTACTTGCATCTGTTTTTTCGACCTTTTCACCATTTATTAACCAGGTATATTTTTCAGCATTGGTGGAAGTATTGGTAAGTACCAATTGGTTTTCAACCTGTCCAGATTTGAATGAAGCTACTGGTACATTATGAACCGTAACTTTTACTCCCGAAGGTTGGCCGTTTAACAAAAACTCAATGTTTCCCGGTCCGGCAACTGCCGGATTAAATGTATAAATCCCGTCACTGGTTTGCAGAACACCTTTCCCTTCAATTTTTGCTTCAGCTCCCTGCGGTGTAATAATAAAAGGATAATTTTGTTGATCATTTTCACAGAAATTCGTTCCGTCCAAAGCAATTTTGGTGTCTTCCACTACAAACGAAATCTCGTGTTCCACGGTGGTCCGGCAGATTCCATTTGGTGCTGTTACAGTTAACGAAACAGTCACTTTATTTTCATCGTTAACAGGTAATGTGTATCGGTGCGTGGGGTTCCTGTCTGTTGAAAGATTATCATCGCCAAAACTCCAGATGAAAGTTGCACCATCCAAATCTCCTGTCGGAACAAATGTTATCGTAGTTTCCGATGTTGGCGACTCAGGTACTTTAAAATCGAACTGAACTGCCCTGTAAACTTTTATTTCACAATCTGTAAGCTGATCATTTACCGTAAAACTGATAGGCTGCCCCAACATCTCATCTGGGAAAGCATCGGCATTAGAAGAGAGTTTTGTTCCTTCAATTGCCATCCCTTCAATTTCCGGATTTGCTTTAATTTCTCCGTCTGCCGGTGAAACTTCAAAGGTGAGTGGTTGCGTATCTTCTCCAAGACAATAATGATCTTTGCTCAGGCGAAGTGATACTTTTGGACGTTCAACGATAAAATTAATGGGAGCGCAGTCAGAGCAACACATGTATGGCAGGGAAAAGTCAGCAACAACAGTGTTATTCGGTAAATCGATAACTCTGACTGCCCGGTTTAGCAATTCAAGCCTGGCCCCCAAATCAATTTTATCACTTATTACATTATCGCTAATGGCGTTCACTTTCAATCCCGAAACCGTTGCATCAGTTAAATTAACTGCCGATGCACGACTTAAAACAACATTATTTGCCGCAACATCTAAAATGGGCGCCCTCACCGCACCGGTGTTGGTGTTGGGATCAGTAACTGTTGTTTTTTTGTTTAGGTAAATCAAAATGAAAGTACCACCGGGTTCAACACCTGCTTTGTGTTCCACCCCGGGGGTATTTTCTACGAATTTGGAAAGTTTTAAACTAAGGATAATTTTTTCTTTTCGTTTATTGATTTCATCAAGTAATAATTCCAGCTTTTTAGCTGAACAGCAAATGGATGACAGTTGCGTAATTAAAACACCCATTAGCGCTTTCATTGCTGCTGTAAGTTCTACTGTCTGATAAATCTTTTTCAGTCTATCAACCAACGCACAAAGCTGACTTAATGTAAGCTTATAATCATCGACAGCGGCAACCGTAACATTGGTTAAAACATTCGGCATCTTTTGTGTAAGCACATGAGAATAAGCCATTAACTGTATCGACTTGTCAATCACCAAATCTTTAACAGCAGGCTGTTCCTGCCAAATATCTGTGTTTATTTGTTGGGCAACTAAATTTTCAGCTTTTGCAATAATGTCATTTACCGAGCCATCATTGTTTTCATCCAGGGCGACTTTCATGGCATTTCCCAAAACATTGTCACCGGTTGTAAGATTATCAGAAATTACGTTGACCTTGTAATAGGTAGGTTGTTGGTAATAACTTGTTTTCGTTGCCTCATTTATTTTTAAATTAGTAAGCAACCGGGTTGTGTTGTTCGATGTGGTATTTTCGGTTGTATTTGCAGCGACTCCGGCAACAAATCTACTTTTAACATCAATTGCCGATTCTCTTATATTTGCTCCCGGTTCAACCAAACTGTAACCCGAAAAGAACTGCGAAACTTGCGCAAGAATACAGTTTTGTTCGGCAGTCCAGGCTTTTAGCAAAACATTCAAATCTTCAAATTCACATTCATAATCATCCAGATTCAGCGTTTCTTCGTTAATATTTACCGACAGCGCTTTTACATCGAATGCCAGTCCGTATTTAAATTTTAAATCGTTAATTTCTGCCAGCGCCGTTTTGTAATCCTTTCCCTGATGGCCTTCAATCCGGTAGAAATCAAAACCATCGATATCAAAATTTAAAGGTTCCTGAATTTGAGGTGAAGATGAAAGTAGTTCGCGATGATAACCAAGATTGTTTTTTGATTTCAACTTTCTTGTTTTATCAAAATTCCAGCTTTCCAGAAGTGTTTCATCAACAGCATAATAAAATGGAATGCTTTTAAAACTTAACGCAGGCAATTTATTTGATGGCGTAATTTTAACATCACCTGCCGACGTTTTAAATTGGCTAATTATTTTAAACAGTTTTCCTATTAAACTTCGGCACTGTTCCATTTTATCTTTACCACAACTAATTGCGGGAGATTTATAAAACCCGTGCCGGTAATTCTGAACCTCGTTTCCAATTTCGGCCAAACTACCCAGCATCAAATGTTTTGGAAATGAATTGATATCGGGATTACACTCCTTATTCAGATCGAGTAAAATTTGTTTGATTTCGTTATAGGTATCAACAATATCTTTAATACAATCGTAACGATACTGTACATTAAACGGCATATTGTAAGCGCTGAAAGTAGCAATATTTTTTAACTGGTTCAGATAAACATTCAGGCTTGACGATGAAATATTTAAGCCTAAAACTTTTTCAAAATAAAGAGCAATGTTTTTTATTCCGTTTGCAAGATTTTGAATTAGGTTATCTGAATTCAGCGCTTTGTAGTAACCTTTTTTTAACTCCTCGTAATTGGCTGTATTTATCTGGTTTAAGACCACGCGACGAACAGCAACATCAGGCAGATTAACTACCGTATTTATTTTGTGATGTTCCGAAAACATGGAATCAAGACCCAAAATATAGTCGGCATCTTTTTGCGAAACCAACAAAACTCTCAGTCGAGCCACTTGTTCTATTCCCTGGTTATCGCAATCGATTGCAGTACAAAGGTCACCGTCTTTTGGGTATGTTTCCAGGTAAAGTAAAACCACTTTTTTATCCAGATCAGCCAGTGTTCCCAATGCTTTTGCATTTTCTGTTTTTTCAGGGAGAATTTCCCATAAATCCAGTGGCTCTTCTTTCAATTTTCCACTCACAGAAACCAATCTTTTGAAAAAGCGGTAATTCGCAAAATTGTCTTCAAACTTTTTCACCCATGAATATTCAACCTTCTCCAAATCAATGGATTTCAGGATTGTACCATCAATATTATTTTGAAGTTTCAGAAGATCACCGTCGGATGTAATTCCGGTTCCCTGGGAAATAGTAACAGTCTTACTTCCTGCGTTGTAGCTCAACTTGAAACCACAGATTATTCCTGTTCCTGTAAGGAAAATCCGCGACATTCGATCCTGATCTTCGAAATAGCTGATAAATTCGTTTAGCTGGTCTTTTGTTAATACCTGGTTGTCAACAAAAGTATGGTACTGTGTGGTAATTTCGGTTAATTTTGCTGCCATAACTTTTTAATTAAAGGTTTCCAATATTGGTACGGCCAAGAATAATTTTGCCTTCCAATTCTTCATCTTCATCATCGCAATCGATTAGTTTTCCTGATGGATATATAGAATCTAGTTCACTTAATATTTTGATAAAATCTCTTAGTTTCGTTTCGTCCTGTGCCTGCCCCGAGTTGGTTTTCGAAAGAAGAAAATCCTTGTATATTGTTTCAAACTGAACCATTTGATTTTCTTCATCCGGGAGTTTTCCAATCCGATAACCAACCCAGCAAATACGCGCCAAAACATGCGCCGGAAGTTCTTTTCTGATCAGCTCTTCCAAGTAGTTTCTGAAATCGAGACTGGCAAAACGGTAAGTCCAGCCTGGAAGTACAACAGAAACCCGGTAAGAATAAGGATCAACCGGATCGCAACTTTCACAATTGTCAGTACAAATCGGCATAAATAAATCCTGACTAACATTTGTTTTGGTCACATCGGGCCTTAACAAAATATGCTCAACCAAAAACATTCCTTCTTCGGAGAATTCTTTGGTCATAAACTCAATAATTTCGAGCAAAGCGGTTTTTAGTTCTTCCTGCGTTTCGTAATAAGTATATTGCCTTGCAATAATTCGGTCGGAACTGTTTGCAAGCGCTTCCAGATTAATTACGTCAAAAGAATATTTCCCGGTTTCCGATTGTTGAATTTCAAAGTTGCCAATCTCATCTTCGTCTTTTATCGTTTGAGTAAACGCATCTTCAATAGTTTCCGGAGAAGTTTCAATAATCTTCAAAACGGCCAAATACATTTCCTGTTCAGCAAGCAATTGTACAGGATAATTTTCAGTTGCTGAAAGAATAATATCGCCATTACTATTCCTGATTCGCCAGCGATAAACTTCTTTATCGTCACCTTCGTCAGGATCATAAAATTCAACAAATGAATTGGAAAGATTTCTTCTGTTATCATCTTTCATTCCGATTAACCGTGCAATTCGTTTCTGAACTCCGGACACATTCGAAGTGTTCCACAATTCAGCTTTCGTTTTCTTGAAATAGTCAAACGCACTTCCGCGCTGGCTGCTGGTTTCAGGATAATCCCTCAGAAATTTTTCTTTTGAAATCAGAACAGCTTCATCGGCATAAGATCCGTACAACTCTTTCATTAAAAAGGCAAAATCGCTGAACTTTTCAGCAAAACGAGCCATTAAATGATCGAGCAATTTGTTCTTTCTATCAATTGGGAAATCCAACTTTTTGAAAAGCTTTTCACTTAAAAGATCATCATCGTTTTGCGGATAATTTTTTACCAAATCCTCAAAGCCACGAATATCTTTAACCGTCTGTGCAAAGTAGGTTCTTTTTAACCGGTTGTCTACCGAAAGCAAATCTTTTACCTTACCCAAATGCGCAAAATAGCTGGCAAAAATCTGGTCGAAAAACAACAGGTAACCTTTTAACTGTTTCGCTTGTGATTTACGCGCTGTAGATTCCCGCGCTGCCAAACCTTTTAGCCCGATTCCGTAAGTATCAGGAAAATCATTCTGAATCGTTGTAGTTTCACTTGTTCCCAAATATATGCCCTGCGGAATTTCAATTTCCCGATCAAATTTTGCCTTGTCCTGCGCTGCATTTTCATCACTTTCAAGCTGAACGAGATAAGTTTCAACTTTCTTTTTGCTGATATTTACCGGCAAAACTCCCTTAAAATAACTGAAAGCGCTGTCGGGGCACCGCACCGGTTTTTTGCCTTGTTCCACACAAATCAGCCAGCTATCCGACTCATTCAGCGGATCGTCACAATTGTTCATGGAAATTTCGAGAATGTTTTTCACTCCTTCAACATCCATAATAATTTGCATGATATCGGACAAACGAACTTCGGTGCGTAATCCCGAAGCTTCCAGTTCATTGGGGTCGATAAAACCGTGTGTTAAAAACGGGCCCTCGAAAATCTGATCGGAGGAAAAACCGCGGGAAAACATTTCTTTCAGGAAATGGAACATTACGGAAGGTGCGAAATAGTTATCGATTGCACGCAAAATCTTTGCATGAACCAACTCCTCATCCGTTTCGGGGAACACTTCTACTTTCATACAAACCGAGATGGGATGTTCCTCCACTTCACTGATCTCTACTAAATCCTCACACAAATTCCGGTTGGCGTGAAATTGTTTTCTTATTTCATTTTTAATTTGATTCTTTTTATAAACTGTCTCAACATCATCTTCATATTCAACAACTACAGTATATAATCCCTGTAAATTGAATTCACTCTTAAAAGCTTCATCTGTTGAACTGAATGCTTTTGAATTATAGGAAAGCTGATCGTTCTTGAAATCAACATAAACCGTTTTCTGATAAGGTTTTAGCCAGCAGTTTTTAATGCCTTCAATATCAATAAAAAGTTTCCGGTAATCGTTTTCATTTACCGGTTTTGATGTTAAAATATCGGAGGCTTTAAAGAACTGTTCCTCAATCTTTTGTGCCGTTTCATTTTCTGGTGCGAGAATATTTTCAATGGGCAAATTCAGTCGCAAACCCAGATCAGAAATGGCATAACAAAGCATTTCCAGAATTGTAACTCCGGGATCGTGTGTATTGTAATCCGTCCAAATTTTACCTGAAAGTTGCTCAATGTACTCCTGTCCTTTTTTTCTCAGAAAAGAATAATCGAGATCATCGTTTGACGACACATTTTTAGGAATAGTAATATGTTGTTCTAAATCTGACATTTTTCTTCCGTTTCTATCGTTGGTTTACAACTTTTATTTGCAGTGCTTAATTGGTGTTGTTTCGCGGATACAAGTATGGCTTTTGGACAAGAGGGCGATACGCTGGTTAGAGAAACTTCGGTTCCTTTCAGCAGTTTCACGTCTTCCACATAATCCACATATTTTAGTTTTTCGATGTAATTAATAATGAGGCTTCGATATAAAACCACGCCAAAATCGATGCTCGCAGTTTCTTCAAATGCCCAGGGCGAAAGCAACCTTGTAATGTCTCCATTGAGTATTTTCAGGTAATAGTTTTCATCGTAGCCTTCGTAAAATTTCACCTTCAAATCAACCGTAACTTCTTCGTACGACGGATTAATCACTTTTGCATTGACAAGCATTGAATTCAGTTGGTTAACATGTTCCTGAATTTCATTGAGTTTTGCCTGACTCACGCGTGGCTGGTAAATATCAAATACATTTTTATTGACGATGTCGGGAATGACGACAATCAAAACGTTCCCGGGTGAAAGAAATGAATCCACCTCTTTGTTGTTTATGACCTCAGTTTTTGAATGGTTCAGACATTTTGCTTTATGAATTTCGGGGAATTTTTGCAGAATAATGTGTTCGTAATCCCACAGCGCGATCGCCCGGTTTTTATGCCGCAATCGCTCACTAACCCTTTGATAATATGCTTCATCCGATTCTTCCGGTGCACCGCCAAACGATGAAAAAGGTTGTGTGATGCTTTTTACAGTCGAAACCCGCTGAATTAATTTTGAAATGGTTTCGGCTTCCAGCCCCTTTTCCAGATGAGACAGATCGTTTCCATTGTCAGAAAATACAGCCAGATCGGCCTGTGCATAAATGGCAATTGCTTTGCTAACAGCGTCAAACGTTTTGTGGATTTTTACTTTCACCCACACAAAACCTGACGGCAGAACCGTATTATTCTGCGTTGTCTCACGCGGAATGGAAAATTTTACAATTCCTGACTTCAGAAAATTATTTGTTTCGTTCGAAACCATGTAGTCAGAGTTCAGGTCTTTCCATTCGTTTTTACAAAGCACCGACCATTCAGCATGTTGTTTCCCTATAAAAGAATCTGCCAATGGATTTTCACTTCCTTCCAGAACCTGCACCAGCAAAGAAACCTGCTGAAGGTTTTCGGTATTTTCAATTCCGATGTATAATTCACCGCCTCTGCAATATGTTGGTACGAGATAAATATTCTTGTCGGAAATAAAATCGAGTTGATTTTTTAAATACGGGTGTTGTTCAGCCTGACCAAAAGCAGACTCGTGAAACAATGTTACGGGATTCTTCTCGAAACTTGTTTTTGAACTTCCGAGATCAACGCTGCTTTCTGCGGTATAATTCAGTCGAACGGTATCCACCATTGGTGTGTAAGGTTCATTTGGAATCAGTGTGTCATCATCGTCGCTGCTAAAAGCAAGTGCATAAATTCGTGGAAAAAGTTCATGCAAAAACGACTGATTCAAAGACAACCGGACAGGCCCGTTTTTATCGGTTTCATAATTCACATTTGGTACTGAAAATTTGGTTTGAAACAACTCGCCATTTTCATTAAAAAGAACCAAATCTTTTTCCACCGGATCCCAAACTTCCTTATTCTGAATCTCAACATCTGCTCTAAAATATTCGTTATTTTTTACGATTAAATTGGTTGGAAGCGGATCAATTCCCCACTTCTCTTCCAGATCAAAATATTTGAACATAGCTGAAAAGAAGCCGGTGGAATTTGCTTTGTAGATATAATTTGTACGATATGCGAAATATAAATTGACAAAAGCATCTGTCGTTTCATCCAATTCATCCTTTTCTGGAGTGTTTTTCCAGTTGATCTCCACATCGATATTTTTCCATGTTTTTTTGAATAATTCGGGATAACCTACATAAAAATTGGAACATTTTACCGGCTGTGTTCCAAACGGATAAAATGGTTTTTCTGGATTTAGCGTGCCAATATCACTTTCCAGGGAAAGGCTCTTGACATCCCGAATATCCACACTGATTTTCAGGCTTTTTATCTCTTTCTCAATCAGGTTACGGTATAATTCAAAACCATCCGTGTTTTCAGTTTTAATAATTACGCGACAAACCGGTAACTGCGTGTTAAAGGGTTCACCTTGCGCTTTTGCATTCCAGGCTACCACCGGTTTTTCCTCTTTCGGAATTTGAAATGCCAGTTGAAGTTTTTTGTTTCCTGAACTCAAACCAGAAGAATAAATTGAATTATCTTCATCATCCAAAATGGAAGGAACAACCTCGAACGGACCAAGCCAACCTTTCTCGCCGGTGCAATAAACCGCTATGTTTTCCTGAAGTTTACTGGCAGAAAATGATTTAAGTGCCGTATTAAATTCAGCAGTAATTAATACATTTCGCATCCCCTCCTGAAGTTCCAAAATTTCGGAAGCCAGCGCAAAACCAACTTTCGCATCGGGAAGTTCGGGATAATTTGAATCTCCGTAATAACCAAACGGGCACCATTTTACATCATCGTCAGGGAAATCGCCGCCAATTCCATCATAAGAATTGGCCACACTTGCCACTTTTAGTTTATGATTTTTGTGATCGTTATAGACGCTCATCAAATTGGAAACGACACTTTTATTGGCGATCAGTTCACCGCTGGTTTTATATATTCTTTTTATGCCCGAAGCATCTTTTCCGCCATCCAACTGTGTTTGATCGGCAATTTTCTCTTCAAGACTATTTTTTGCCAGTTCAAAAATCAAATGCACTTTATCGGGCGTGGCCGGAAGTTTTTCAATTTGAAGTATGTTGTGGTAATAAAAATCCAAATGTCTTTTAGTAAGCTTGTTAAACCGGTCTTTAGAAAATTCCAGCAACTGAACAAAACTCACAAACAGCGCCAGATGTGGTGTAACTTTTCCTCCGGCTTCAACTGATTTCAGAAAGTCACCCAATTTAGCATCATCAATATAAAAGCTACTCCAATCATCGGAAGGATTTTTATCATCAAGCAATCCAAAATAATTCACATGTTTAGCAAAACCATTGGCAAACTGCATTCTCTCCTTCAGTGTAAAATCGTTTAGGTTTATCGATTCGGGGGCAAGTGCCTCAATAAACCGCTGCGCCTGGTTTGTGCCTTCGCGTGTCAATAATATATTTTTGCCGCAATCAGCCATAAATTTTTATTTTACTTCGCTACCTTCTTCCTTATAAAATGGGAAAACCATGTTTTTTCGGGAGTTGGTAGTCCGAATGATGTATTCAATTTTGATTAACAAAACTCCGTTTAATTCATCCGATGGATCAATTTCAATTTTTCGAGCATCGATGCGTGGTTCATAATATAAAATCGCTGTTTTTATCAGATCGATTACATACGTTTTCAATGTGAGGTTCAACGGTTTAAACAGCAACTCATCGAGGTTGCAACCGTAACCGGGAACCATTACCCGTTCGCCCAGCCGTGTTGAAAGCAGAATTTCGAGGCTGCTTTCAATATCAACCTCATCCGTCAGCATTTTTACGGTTTTCGTTTCGCTGTTAAACTCCGGTGGAAAACTCCATCCTCTTCCTAAAAATGATTTACTTTCTTCCATTTTAACCTCCAATCATTACTGTTGGTGCTCCCATCACAATTGCACCTCCGTGAGCAGTAGTATCTCCCATTCTTGCAGCTGGCATTCCACCAATTAAAACCGTTGAAGAACCAGTTACAATTGAATCGGGCGGTCCAGTGCAAATTGCCATATCTCCTACTCTTGCTGCCGGCATCCCGCCAATTAAAACTGTTGGATATCCGGGTGGCAAAACCGGGCCTCCCACGTGTGGCACACCTCCGGGATTTACCATCGGGCAGGTATGCATATCTGTTATTCGCGCTGCAAACGGCATATTAATTTATTTGAACCATTGAACCTTTCAATACTGCCACCGCACTCGTTGAAACTTCAGCTCCTGCAAAGCCTTCTGCTTTAAACTGTGCATTGGCCTTGATATTTATATTTGTTCCTTCCAGCTTGATATCACCTGTTGTTTTCAGCGAAATGTCTCCCTGACTTTCAAGCGCAATTCCACTTGAATCCATTGTAACCTTATTTGAATTGTCATCTTCAAATTGAATTATTCCGGCATCTTCATCCACCGTGATTTTTTTGCCACCGGGGGTTTCGAGAACTACCGATTTTTTATCATCGTTGAAAATGAATTTCATTTCACTCCGGGTAACAAAACCTTTTTCATGATTATCGTCGCTGGCAACAATTGGTGCGGGTTTTGCGCTACTGTTAAGCATCCCCAAAACAATGGCATTATTCGGATTTCCATTAATAAAACCAACAATCACTTCATCACCGATTTCAGGTCTGAAAAAAGAACCCCGGTTATCTCCTGCATCAAGCGTTGAAACTCTTGCCCAAATTCCTTCACTGTCTTTTTCAACAATAGGTAAACGTACATGAATTCGGTCTTCACCATCCGGATCATTTTCCAGTTGGGTTACAATTCCAATTTGCAAACCATTTACAGCAGCCAGTAATCCTGCAGCGGGTAAATCATTAATATCTACGGTTTCAGAAAACCATTTAGGATTGATTCCCAACTGAGCATCAACAGTCCAGTTTCCTTCCGTCACCTGATGGCGAACAGCAGAAACGAAGGCTTTCCCGTTAAAGCGGTCGCCCACACCATCAAGCTTAATTGTTTTGCCTGGCTTAACTCCGGGAATTCCCTGAAATTTTACCCGGCCTCTTATTTTTGAAAGCTGGTTAAACAGCGTTTTTGCATCTGCCCACTCCTGAAGTTCAGCATCAGGTAACGTTCCTGCATTTTTTAATTCCAGGTTTTCAAGATTGATGGTTGATGCCAGATCAGAAGCTTCCACGTTCCCGTTTGTTGTTACACCCGGATCGTTGGCTTCAATTTCCATCAGTTCCTGATCGGCAAAATTCCAGCCGTAAGAAGTCACTTTTTGAAACTGGTTTCGGGCATCCATTTCAGCATCGAACTCAAGAAGCGTTGCACCAAAAACCACAGTTTCTGTTTCAGCCTGCTGAAAGTCGGGTTTCTGAATGGTAATTTTTCCATCATCGACAAGCACAACTTTTCCGTTTGCCTGCGCACGTGTCACACAAAAATCCCAGTCGGAAACGTTATACTGAACCATTTCTTTCTGCTGAATATTGGTGGATTCCACGTCGCTTTCCAGAATATATTTTCCAATTATTTCTTCCAGAATATCGCTGTCCTTGCTTTCATAAAAGAATTTACTTTTGCGGCCAATGGTGAGTTTTACAGCCAAATCCTTACACTCAACCAAAAGCAACGAATTACCGGAACGAATTTTCAGGTTATGCTTGATCACTATTCCTTTAAAAATGGTTTCATCTTCGGAATGATACCCGGCTTTGATTTCAATCTCCTTACCTGGCAAGAACAAATCCTGATTGCTAACCGGAAAATCCTGCGCTGCCGGATCACCATCTTTTATTACCAGATTTGCAGTTGGAATGCGGTTTATCTCTTTATCCACTACAATACTCAATACCTGAACCGTATTCGAAAGTTCTTCACCGCCGATTAAAATTTTGGTTGTAACCAAATCGGCCGATCTTGAAGTATTTATTACTCTTTGTTCAGGCATTTTTATGCTTTTTGAATGGGTGGAAAGAAAATACGCTGTCCAACCTCTAACTTTCTGAAATTAAGGATGTCATTTGCTTTTGCCACTTCCAGATAATATTTTGAATCGCCATAAATTCGATATGTCATCAAAGGCAATGTATCACCTTCTTTCACCATTCGAATATGAGTTAAATCGGGAGAACTGTTGTTTTCTTTTGCAACCCGCAGGTTATCTTCAATAAAACCTTTAAACTTGGCATGAACAGTTGCCCGCAGTGGAGTTCCATCGGGTTTGAACAGCTTAAACCGCATGTCCATTTCCTTGAGCGTACCTTTAAAAAGCAGGGTTCCCCAGGAAATGATCAGGTAATTTGGCCGATGTTCGTCGCCGTTATAATCGAAAACAACTTTTTTAAACTGGTCGATATCATCGATAATGCCGGAACCTTCATCCTTAAAAGTTTTGTCATCATCAGCGCCGGAAGAACCATAATCCGTAACCACGCCAGTCCGATCAAATACAAAATCAAGTTCAAGGTCTTCTGGCGGAACTTTATTAAAGCGCGGTGACGATGAACTCGTGCCCGAAGCCTGATCTTCATTGTGCTCAATTTTATACTTGAACGCATATTTCTCAGGATTCAGCATTGTTTTGAATTCACCTTCCGAAACCTCTTCTGAAAATTGCGCGTCGGAATAGGCTTTAATCCGTAGTTTTATTAATTCACCACTCATGTTATCTCTCCTGGGTTTTAGCCAAAATATCCATAACCTGTTCAACACACTCCGCAACAATTTTATCTTTCATTTCATTTCCAACCTGAGTAGGATCCGATGTCTGCGGCTGATTTTCTACATTGATTTTTATGTGTAGTTCCTTAATTTCTATTGGCATTTTATTGTATATTAAAATAGTTGTAAACCAGCTCAATTGTCTCAATAACTATCTGGCTTTGTTCCGCATTAAAATCCCCCATCGACCACTTAACCGGGTAAGCATGCACCACATTCCATGTCATTAAAGGCTCGTGTTCCTCATTCTGCAAACTTATGGTGATGTCAGTGGGTGAAATATTAAATTCTTCCACCGCATCTCTACACCATTTTATTAATGAAGAGTCAGTTAATAAACCCCTTTTCAGAACCAATTTGGAATATCGCGTACGAACCGGAAGCCGGTGTTTGAATCTGTTCTCACCTCCTTCAGCAATATCTTCTGTGTCCAGATCAACCGTTAAACCAGAAACAGACTGAAATTCAATTTCACTTTTCAGATTGGCAAATTCAACCTTAAAATGAAAACCTAACGGAGGATAAATATTACTCATTTATTATTCGTTTTGAATGGTAAGCCCTTCATGAATAATTTCCAACGATTCTATGGCTACTTCGCTGCCGTCGGCTTTCAAATCAGTCGACTGAACTTTTGACGGCCAGGCATTTTTCACCTTCCAAACCACTACCGGCTGATGTTCTTCATTCAGCAAACTGATCGTTATATCACGCCTTTCGATGGTGTTCAGTTTTACTGTATTCCACCAGTTGAAATATTCGTTGTCGGTTGCGAATGTGCCGCGTTTTAAAGTAATGTTACTGAACTTCTGCATTCCCGGCATTTTAACTTTTGAGTATTCCGGACTTGCACCGTGCCGGTATTCTACCACTTCAGTTTCCACATCAAGGCCGGAAACCTCGGTAAAGCCAATTTTTGTTCCACCCCATTCAACCTGAAAGTGAAATTTTACCAATGGATAATTTGTTGCCATAACTATTTGATTTAATGATTATTTTTAAGATTGTTGAAGCTTGTGAGAAAATTTCAAAATAATGAATTCAGCCGGACGAACAGCTGCCATACCAATTTCAACATGCATATATCCGTTTAGTATATCTTGGGCAGTCATTGTTTGTCCCAATCCAACGCGAACATAAAATGCGTCTTCAGCTTTTGCCCCTGCAAGCGCACCGGCTCTCCACAAAATCACTAAAAAGTTTTCGATCATTGCCCGAACTTTAACCCATGTATTTGCATCGTTGGGTTCAAATACAAACTGCGAGGTAGCTTTTTTAACCGATTCTTCAACCATATTAAAGAAGCGACGAACAGGAATGTATCTCCATTCATTGTCGTTTCCGGCAAGCGTTCTTGCTCCCCAAACCAAAGTACCTTTTCCGGTAAATGCCCGAATTGCATTAACTGATTTGCCAGCCTCAGTATCAACATTTAAACTCTCCTGATCTTCGTGAGTAATATTTACCGATGGGCCTTTTACGGCGCTAACACTCACATTTGCCGGGGCTTTCCAAACTCCCCTGTTGTTATCTACCATTGCGTAAATTCCTGCCATTGCACCACTCGGTGGCAAAACAACACCCTGGTTTTTAATCGCTGTAACAATTCCTTTATAAACCGGATCAACTTCTTCCAGATTTACGGTACGAGTTGTTCTTAAAGCAGCTAATTCGGCATAAAATGAATTTACCAGAGAGGTAAGTTTTCCAAGCAGTGCGGCAAAATACGGAGCTGCATTAACCGCTGTTGCAGTAGCTGTGAAAATATTGTTTTTTGAAGCCGGAGTTGCAAATGTCAATGGTGCGAAATCAGTTGAAAAATTATCGGTTATCAACGCTGCATCCCAGGCAGGCGAAGGCGCGCTTCCATTTGCCGACATACTGAAATGATTGTAATCGGACAATGTTTGCAACAATCCATTAAAGTTTGAATTGGCAGCTACATATTTTGTGTGAATTTTATCTGCGGTATTCGGAGTTGAAGCATCATTGTCAGTAAAAGTAAGATCAAAGAAATCTTTAAAAAAACCGTAAAGCGCAGTAGCTTCTCCAACCAAATCAGCCCGGTTATTCACTGTGTTTGATGTTGGCATTGTTAATCCTGATTTTGCCTGAATATCAGCATCAATCTTTGTAATTGAATCAACAATACCACTATTAAATAATGCCGTAATTACAGCTACCGGGCTACCGGATTTAGTATAATCACCATTAACCACAGCATCATAATTCACTTTAAACGGAAGTGTGGTATTCAACCATGGATAATAGGTTGCTCCATATTTCAGGTAATTCATACCCACATTACTACGGAATTTTTCTACCGGGTCATCAGACGGTATCGCCTCTTTATCGCCATTTACGATATCCAGAATTGCAAAACGGTCCTGCAGTTTGTTACACTGTGCAAGCATGGCTGCATGAACTTCTCCTGCCTCAGCTTCATCTAAATGAACTGCTTCAGGAATTACAAGTAATGTTGGCAAATCAACCTTTTCCAGCGTTGCCAAACCATCTTTTAGAACCTGCTTATCAACATCAGCAGCATCAGTATTATATGCACCAACTGATACAATGTAACATTCGCCGCCGCCATTGATGTAAAACATGCGAACGGAATCATACAATAAATTAATTCCGTTTACTGTCGCTTTTTTTACCGTATTATCGGAATTAAGGTCAATCTCAATTGTAGTAGGATCAGGAGCTCCGCCAAAGTAGAATTCATACTCCGGGAGTGAGCTGATTTTTATTGGTTTTACAATGCCGTCTGCATGATAATCAACGCCATTAATGACGGCGGACTCAGTATAACCGACAAAAGCCGGAATTGCAGTTTCTACTTGTGCAACCGAAGGCGGAAATTTGGATATCTCTTCGATATACACACCTGGTGTTTTGTAGGATGTTGCCATAATTTAATGATTTAAGTTTTACATATATATTTCAGAATAATTTTTATGCGTTATTGCATCTGGTTTTATAAGGTTAATCGTTGGATTTGGTAATTCATTTTTGTTAAGTTTTACCGTTATAAAACCAGTTTTCGTAAGCGGCTTTTCATTTTTTGTAATCAGAATTTTTGAGTTACCGTTTTCCGGTTGAACATCATCTTTATTTTTATTAACTGTCTGCTCCGAATCAAAAATGTACCGCCAAATCGTTTTTCGGTTATTAATAAAGATTTCATACGATTTTGGTGGTTGAGGAATTTTATGGTTTGCATTCAATACATCCAATGAATTATTTTCACCTGAAATGAAAATGCGGACAATTCCAAATATCTGTTGTTTTTCCACCTCGGTAAGTTTTAATAATTCATCTTCAATTCCGTCATCTGATATAACAAAATCAGAATTTACAAATGTGTTGTCTCCCTGAAGATTAATTAAAGGGAATGTGTTTGATTCTCCCTCTAAACGACGATTAGAGAAATAAAAAATCTTATCTGCCTGATCCAGACCGATTTCGGAATAATTTAAAAACAAGGGATCTTTCAAACGAATTAAAAAAGTAAAGTACAGATCATCTGCCGGAATAATAAATGGAAGATTGGGAGTTGTTTCATCCATTTTTGTCCAAACCGACAAACCGGTACTTGTTGGTTTAAAAACCAGTGAATATCCGCCGATCATTTGTAATGTTTCCGAATCAGGAAAAATTGAAATAAAATCTGTTGTCTTAAATTTTTGTAATTGTTGCTTTTGATCATCTCCGCTCATTGCAATGTATTCATCCTTTCCCTTATTCAGGAAGAATGAATGCAATACATTCAATGAAAAAAGTGGCTGATATTGAATAGAAAAGCTCATTGTTTGATGTGTTTTAAGGTTCCTCCTACTTTTGTAATTACTTCAGCAGAAGACAATGTCTTGTTCTGCTCAATCTCAATTAGCTGGATGCGGTATATTACCGAAGGAAGCTGTCGCCCTCCAAGCGTGCCCCACACATTGTTAAGCTCCTCAAAACCGGGAGTATATAACTCAACTACAAATCTGAAATAATCAAAGAAATCAAATGAGACATTGTTTCGGTTATAAACAGTATTGGTTGAATTGAATATTTTCTTCCCCTGGAAAAACTGGATCACTTTTGAAATGCTTCGGAGTGATTTGTCGTAAGTATCGCAGTTGCCACTTATGAGTAAAAACAGGTTTAAATTAACAACCGGATTACGGTATTCTGTTTTTCCTTCCGTTATCCTCACATTGGGAATATTTTTCAGGGTGGACTCCTCTTCAATTTTTAATAAAGTCATTACAACTTTATCTTCAACTTTTTTGGCATCTTCGCCACCAATATCCCAAAGTGCAATGTTATCAAGTGTTATTATTTTGCCTAATCCTTCTTCGGTAAAATAAACCTCTAACTGCTCTTTTAAAATCTGTAATGTTTCAAAAATCATTTGATGCGTCCTTAATTCGACCTTCTCCTTCTTATCAAAATCACGGATGGAAGACATGCCATCATTTTTGCAACTACCTTATAACGTATTTTAATACCTTTTATTCTTTTTATGAATAATTCTTTTTTTATCTCTTAATTGGGTCGCTACAAAAATTACATGTACTTCGCGTCCTTAAGTGTAAAACTGATTCTCTTTTTTAGAATTCAGTGTGAGCTAATGGTTATCGATTACAAGTTACGACATTAAAAACAAAAAGTCAATGATAGAATTAGATTAAATTTTTATTACTTACGCATCGCAATCATTATCAAACGCTTATGGCTGACTTGATCAAAATGATTGATTTAGAATGTAGATTTTAACACTAACAATAAGTTTTCAATTTCGTTTACCAAAGCTGAATGACTGTATCCAAAATTATTGAACATAATATTAAAAGCGAGTCTTTTCCCATTGTCTGTTTTGAGGTATCCTGCATAGCATCTTACCCGGGTCATCGACCCACTTTTGGCCTGTAATATTTCTTTTGGAAACAACTTCGTACTGAAACCTGAAAGTGTCCCCTCTCCTGCCGTTGGCAAAGATGTTAAAAACGCTTGTCTGTTTTTGCTCGTATTATACATGTATTTCAGGATTGCTGTAAAATCGGCGGGTGATATTGCATTGAAATGAGAAAGTCCACTGCCATCTTCCATAAAAAAATGATCAGGAATTTTATCCTTCCAAAAACGCTGAACAATGGCAATGGAACTATCACGTCTTCCTTCTCCCTGTATTTCTGCTGAAATCTGCTTTAATAAATGTTCCGCAAATAAATTTACGCTTTCATGATTCAAAACTTCTGCAATTGATTCCAGTGTTGGAGACTCCTGCACGTAAACCATCTTCATTTTATTTCTGTTGACGGGATGAAACACAATATTACCAGTAACAAATACACCATTCTTAGCCAAATGCGTAAGTAATTCACTGGCAAACAATTCTTCAGGTTGAAGTACAGAACCCTTAATAGTAAATGACTTCCTGTTTTTAGGTATAGTACCTCTTATTTCACGGCTTTTATCCAGCGGGCTACCGTAAACGTAAGCCTGATCTTTATTTATATCGGAAGAAATGACCTCATTACTGATATTCAAATCTTCCATTTTAGGGTTGATTGCTGTAATAGTTGTTTGTTTTCCCGGTTGTTTGGGTGATTTAAAAGAAATCCTGTACAAATTATCATAAATGGTAAATGCCGATGGACCGGCACCATAATAGTTACCAATATCACCCCATATCCAGGTATCAGGTATTTCTTCATCATTATAAATTGAGGGATCCAAAAAAATGTCACCATCTACCAATTGAATACCGGCAGCTTTTATATTTTGTGCCCACACATCCATAAAATGCGGATTAAAATACTGATCTCTAAAATATTCCGATCCAAGTGCAGGGTCTCCTCCTCCAACAACTATCAAATCGCCGGTTAATTTAGTATTTCTTATTTTTCCTGTATATCCAATTACAGTGCGAAAACGGTAGTCAGCACCTAAAATTTCCATCGCTGCGGCCGATGTTACCAGTTTAATAGTAGAAGCAGGAATCATCAACTGATGTTCGTTTAATCCAAATACCTTTTCTCCGGTAGCTAAGTTTAATATATCGATACCAATAGTTGCATTTTTATATTCAGGTTTTTCTCTGATTTTTTGAACCGCTTTCTCAAAATTCTCTTGCGCATTGCCGGAAAATATAAATAACATGGCCGCCAAAACCATGAACATTCTTAACATCATTTTTATTACTTTTGAGTGCTAAATTAATAGATTATTAAAGTTTTGGATGCGCCTGTTTGCATTTTCGTAATGGATTCTTCGCAACCAATTCAAAGTTAAAAGAATGCTACGTACAATTTTAATTGTTGGAACAGGAGGTTTTATTGGGAGTGTTATGCGTTATCTGGTTCAGTATTTTGTGGAAAAAGGATTAACCAGTACTTTTCCTATAGGTACGTTAATTGCCAATATTGCCGGAAGTTTTATAATTGGTGCTGTGTTTGCCTTGGCAGAAAAAGGCGATGTTTTGAGTGCTGAGTGGAGAATCTTTCTTGCGGTTGGTATTTGTGGTGGATTCACAACATTTTCATCTTTTGCCTATAACAACTTTACAATGTTGAAGGAAGGTTCTTTCGGGCAGTTTTTCTGGAACGTGGGAGGAAGTTTATTCCTGGGCATACTCGCCGTTTACCTGGGTGTTATTTTTATTCGAACCATTTTTTAAAAATCAATAAAATGAATAACGCGGAAAAAACAGGAATTCTCAAAATCTATGTAGGTGAATCTGACAAAGTTCACGGCCGTTCACTGTACGAAGAAATTGTTTTTGAAGCCCGAAAAAACGGCATTGCCGGTGCAACAGTTGTAAAAGGGACAATGTCTTACGGTGCCAGTCATTCAATACATACAATGAAAATCTTTGCCCTTTCTACCGACATGCCAATGATTATTGAAATTGTGGACAACTATGATCGGCTAAAAGAGTTCTCTAAGAAGGTAAATGATATGATGGCTTTAAGCCAAAAGGGTGGATTAATGATTTACCAGGATGTGGAAGTTATCCGTTATGAGGCAGGGGAAAAGTATAAAAAGAAAGAATAATTTAACTTGAAAGTTGCCGAAGTGATCATAAATTCAGGCCTTTACTTTTCTGGAATCATGAATGTGAAAATAACCTTTATTTACACACCAAATGAATCTTATCTGTCTCATGATCTTACAATTGCCATTTTGTAAAGTCAATTAATATTCTAAATACAGTTTTCATGTTACGAAGAGATTTTATAAAAACGACTACCGCCAGTGGTGCTTTTGCGGTGGTGGCCCCTTCATTATTGGTAAATGGCCAGTCAGGCTTGAGCAGTGAAGAATTATGGTTTGATAAACCCATGCGATGGGCACAACTCACCTTGGTAGAAAATGATCCTGGACGATTCGACCCGGACTTTTGGTTAAGCTATTTTAAAAAAATTCATGCTGATGCGGCCTGTTTGAGCGCCGGAGGTGTAGTAGCTTACTACCCTACTGATATTCCTTTGCACCACAGGAGTGCGTGGCTTGGTGATTCCGATCCTTTTGGTTATTTGGTTGAAGGATGCCGAAAAATGGACATGGCAGTTATTGCCCGTACTGACCCACATGCAGCCAGAGATAATGTGTATGAACAGCATCCAGACTGGATCGCGGTTGATGCAGAAGGTAATAAAAGGCGCCACTGGTCAAACCCAGAACTTTGGGTCACTTGCTGTCTTGGCCCTTACAACATGGACTTTATGACCAAAGTGCATAACGAGATCATGGAGCTATACGGCATCGACGGTATCTTTTCAAATCGCTGGGCAGGGTCCGGAGTTTGTTATTGTGAAAATTGTCAGAGAGACTTCAAAGCTTTTTCCGGCTTGGATATTCCCAAAGATGGCCGAATGGATCCGGCTTACAATAAATATATTGAATGGCGTAATCAGCGGCTTAAGGAAATTTGGATTTTATGGGATAATGTTATTCGTAAACAAAAATCAACTGCCCGTTTTATCCCCAACGGATATCCGGATAAAACAGTTACAAGACAATTATCGGATATTGTTTTCACTGACCACCAGGCACGAAGTGGTTTTACGTTCCCGTGGTCAAACGGAAAAGGAGCAAAAGAATTAAGGTCTGCCATCGGGATGAAACCACTTGGAGGGATTTTCAGTGTGGGTATAGAAGAACAATACCGGTGGAAAGACTCAGTACAAAGCGAAGCAGAAGTAAGGATTTGGGTAGCCGAAGGTACAGCAAATGGAATGCGCCCCTGGTTTACCAAGTTTGGCGGGTTCTTGTATGACAAACGATGGCTCAGTGTTGTTGAAAAAATATATACAGAACATTATCGAATTGAGCCTTATTTGAGAAATGCAGCGCCCATGGCACGGATTGGAATGGTTTTCAATAACTACTCGCAAAATTACGGCAAAGAAAAATGGCAGCAACAAAAGGATAATCATGGATTTGGAATGTACCATGCGCTAATTGAAGACAGAATGCCATTCGAAATGGTTAACGATCAATTTCTGGAACCTGAACAGATTAAGCAATTTAAACTGTTGATACTTCCCAATGTTGCTACTCTTTCAGATAAACAATGCAACCAATTGAGAGATTTTGTCAAAAAAGGAGGCAACCTGCTTGCCACCTTTGAAACCTCACTTTATGACGAAGAAGGCAAAAAACGCAAAGATTTTGGGCTTGCAGACTTATTTGGAGCATCTTATGACAATGGTGTGGAAGGGCCGATGAAAAACAGTTATCTCCGGCTAAGAGAAGAACCGGGAACAAATCAGTTTCATCCTGTTTTATTCGGGTTGGTAGATGCCTTCAGAATTATCAATACGATATACCAGGTAAATGTATCTCCAACAGATTCGTCTTTACCGGAGCCGGTGACGCTGATACCTTCCTACCCTGATTTACCGATGGAAGATGTTTATCCACGTGAGCCTGAAACGCATATCCGAGAGCTATATTTAAACAATTACGGCAAAGGACGGGTCGCTTATTTCCCGGGAGATATTGGCAGATCGTTCTGGCAAATCATGTCAGCTGATCATAGCAGGCTTTTAAGAAATACTATCCGATGGACTTTAAATGAGGACCCAATTGTGGAGGTTAAGGGACCGGGAGTTATCGATGTTACTGTATGGAAACAGGCACAGTCAATGACAGTTCATCTCGTTAATCTGACCAATCCGATGATGATGAAAGGACCGTTCCGCGAATTTATTCCCGTTGATGCTGATGTTGAAATTAAAATTCCGAAGGGATTAACAGTAAAATCTGTTCATTTATTACTGGCCAACCAGAAGCCTAAATATTCAACTGAAAATGACAAAATTTCTCTTACTGTTTCGCAAATAGAAGATCATGAAATTATTGGGCTCGATTTAATTTGAAAACAATCTCATATCAAAAACAACCGATCTTAAAATGATCGAATGGTCTAAAGAATAATAAAAAGTAGTTGTTATCGGATGCAACGAATTCCAATTCGCCGATTAAAATGTGCGATTTGGAAATCGTACAACCCTTTCACACATTCAGTTCTTCAGTCCTTCAATCATTCCCCTATTATTTAAGTTAACGGTATATGAATTATTGGAAACCTTTTCAACCCGTGTCCGTTGGAGAAAAAACAAATCGTTATCTTTGACCTGCTTTTGGCAAATCGGAGCAACAACCTGATTTTCTGATAAAAACAAGAATAAGTTAAACGATAAAAAACTACACACCATGTTAATTAGCGATGTAAAAGCAAGAGAAATTCTAGACTCTCGCGGAAATCCAACAGTTGAAGTTGAAGTATTACTTGAAAGTGGCGCTTTTGGCCGCGCTGCTGTTCCTTCCGGAGCTTCAACCGGTGAAAACGAAGCACTCGAATTACGCGATGGCGATAAAAGTCGTTACCTCGGGAAAGGAGTATTAAAAGCCGTCGATAATGTGAACAACATAATTGCCAAGGAAATTATTGGCATGGATGCAACCGACCAGGTGGCTCTTGACAATAAATTGCTGGAACTCGATGGAACAAAAACAAAATCGAAACTGGGTGCAAACGCTATTCTCGGTGTTTCACTGGCAGTCGCAAAAGCCGCTGCAGAATACAGTGAACTTCCGCTCTACCGTTATATTGGAGGTGTTAATGCAAAAACATTGCCGGTGCCAATGATGAACATCATTAACGGCGGGTCTCACTCTGATGCCCCGATTGCTTTTCAAGAATTTATGATTCGCCCGATTGGCGCTACTTCATTCCGTGAAGGACTGCGTATGGGTTCCGAAGTTTTCCATAATCTTAAAAAAGTATTACACGACAGAGGTTTAAGCACTGCTGTTGGTGATGAAGGTGGTTTTGCGCCTGCACTTAACGGGCCGGAAGATGCATTAAACAGCATCGTGGAAGCAATTAAAAAAGCAGGTTATAAACCAGGAACAGCTAAAGATGGTGGTGATGTTTCTATTGCCCTTGATCCGGCATCCTCTGAATTCTTCATTGACGGAGTTTATGATTATGCCAAATTTGAAGGTGCTAATGCAGCTAAACGAACATCGGCTCAACAAGTTGAATACCTTGCTGAATTAGTTGAAAAATATCCTATTGATTCTATTGAAGACGGAATGGCAGAAAACGACTGGGACGGATGGGTATTGCTGACCCAAAAACTTGGTGATAAAATTCAATTGGTTGGCGACGACAATTTTGTTACTAATATTGAATACCTTAAAAAAGGAATTGAAATGGGCGCCTGCAACTCCATTCTCATTAAAGTGAACCAAATTGGAACTTTAACTGAAACATTGGATGCTATAGAAATGGCCCACCGCGCAGGTTATACTTCAGTAACTTCGCATCGCTCAGGAGAAACGGAAGACTCGACCATTGCTGACATTGCAGTTGCTACTAATTCGGGCCAGATTAAAACCGGTTCATTAAGCCGTTCCGACCGGATGGCAAAATACAATCAGTTGCTTCGTATTGAAGAAGAATTAGGTGCCAGCGCTATTTACGGATACAAGAAAGTGTACAAGAAATAATTCACCCTCCTGACCTCCCTCAAAGGAGGATTTAAGAGAAGTGATTCTCGATTTAAAATATTTGTAAATCAGATAATTTAAAGTCGTCTTTCTTTTGAAGGACGACTTTTTTTATGGTTAAACTCTCCTGCGAAATAAAGCAAGCAAAAAGCCTGATTGCTGAAAAGATTCCTTTTACAAGACCGAAGTATTATTAAACTTAATTTTAGCAACTACATCTATATAATGTATTTTAATTAAACAACACATGAATCTTAATTCATTTGATTTTAAACATAGACTCTGCAATTAAACCTCTTTCACTCTCTTTTAATAGCTGTTCATCAATCCATTATGTTTAAAAAGGCTATTTCTATATTAAAATAAGAAGAATATTAATCTTGTTATAATGAACACTATTTCAATAAATTAATCTTTTAAAACAAAAATAGCAGATTGAATCCGTCTGTTTAAGAAAATAGAATTACTTAACCGTCAATTCACAAAAAAAATTAAAAACACCTGTAAACAAAAACCATAAGACAGTGTTAACTCTTATTTATGCTATCTAAATAATTGTATATTTATCAATAAAAACCAAAAATGGAAGATTATAATACTGTGGAAAAGAATTTGCGAATAAAACACAAATCTATCTTTTATTTGTTTATTAAATCAGCAAACATTTAAAGTACAAATATGTTAACGAAAAAATTAGCTAATCCAATCTTTGGTAGATGAATATTATTGCAGGCGCCTGATTATTTCTTTAGCACCAACAAATTTAAATTATTCAATAAACAACAAAATTCTAATTCTAATTTATAAGTATGAAATCATTATTTTTTGTCGTGAGCCTGACATTAATTGTGTCGGCTTTTGAAAGTCGGGCACAGGTTGACACATTGCAGACCAACAATTTGCTCGAAGATTTAACTTCGGCAAGTACAGACAGTGTTAAATTACTTCCCGACCATTTTTTATTTACACAACGGTTATTGTGGGGACAAAAAGGGTTAATGCGTAATTTTAATTATTTTCAACTCTCTCCTGAAGAACGGCAAAACGAGTTAAAAATACGAAGGGTAATGCTCACAACACACCAAATTCTGGGATTTGCCACCATGGGAGCCATGGTTGCCCAGGGAATTATTGGCGCAAAACTTTACAATGGTAATATTGGGCTTAAAGACACTCACGAAGCTTTGGCAGCCGGTGTTAATTTCGGATATTTTACTACGGCCTCCCTGGCTCTTTTTGCCCCTCCAAAAATGCTGGATGAAAGAAAAGGTTACAGCAGTATTAAAGTACACAAAGCATTGGCCATTATTCATTTATCCGGAATGATTGCTACCAACATACTGGCAGGCGAACTGGAGTCCCACCCGAATCTTCGTCCTTATCACAGAGCTGCTGCTTTTACTGCCTTTGGGGCTTTTGCAGCATCAATGATTATCATAAAATTTTAATATCGAAAAATGAGACGAATAATATTAATTTCTGCCGTACTGTTAATTAATACAGTGGCATTTGCAGCAAAACCTGCACCTGTAAAAATATTCTGCGACAAATCACATTCAACCATAACTTATGCGATGAATCATTTATTGCATTCATGGACCGGGACCAGTAAAGATATTAACTCGGTAATCCTTACCGACGAAGCAAAGGAGAAGATAAGCCAGGTGGCAGTTTCGGTTAAAATTTCATCTTTCGACAGTAAAAACGCCAACCGCGATTCACACATGATGGAAGCTACTGAAGCCATAAAATATCCGAGCATTACTTTTAGCAGCAAATCAATAAAACAGGAAGGAAATAAACTTTCCGTTGAAGGGACACTCAGCTTTCATGGCGTTAACAAAGACATTGCGTTTGAAGCTGAAGAAACGAAAAACAAAAATAAAACGGAAGTCACTGGTGGATTCGTTGTTAAAATGACTGATTTTAATATCGAGAAACCATCTTTAATGGGAGTTCCAACTGATGATGATATTAAGATTACTTTCGATGTTTTGTATTAATCTCTTATTAGTGTCAAATTAAAACCGGTTTATTAAGCTCTGGCTTTATCTCAAAATATAACCAGTTACTTCGAATTGAAGAAGAACTCGGAGCAAACACTATTTATAGCTAAAAAAGGGTTATAAAAAATAATTTCTGATCTTCAAATATAATGAAGTCGTCTTTTTCGAAAGATGGATTTTCCTTTATTGGGCGACGGAGTTTCCAACTGCGGCTTATTTTTTTCAGCCCGACTCGCACATGATATTCAATCTCATTTCTCATTTTTTATTGGATAAATAATTCTAATTTTATACGTCATTTTTAAACCGAACCAAAAACCTGTTTCCATGAGAAAAACTTTAATTATAAACCTGCTTTTAATCCTCATTTTGTTTGCCGGTTGTTCACAAAAAGAAAAGATCAATCTTGTTTTCAACCTGGATTCACCTGTTCTGCAATACGCAGCAAATCGATTAAAACAGCACCTGGCCTCTCAGGAAATCAATATTCAGGAACAAGAAAGCAATGGTGAGTTTACAACAGAAATATTTCTGCTTACACCGGAAACTGCCGTTGGAGATCAACAGAAACAAATCATTTCAGAAAATATCTCAACGATTGAAGATGAAGGATTCAGTATAAAAAAAGATGGAAACAAAGTTTTTATTGTTGGGAAATCGCCCAAAGGGTGCTTATACGGGACAATGGAATTGATCGAGCAATTGGGCAGTGAATAACAACTTTTCACAGGTGAAAGAAAAGCAGGTCAATCCTGCACTGGGTTTCAGAGCTATAAAATTTAATCTACCCTGGTCACCTTACCGGCCGGGACCGGCTTCTGATCTACATAAGGAAACTTGCCGCGATCTTAAGTTTTGGGAAGCTTTCCTTGATATGATGGTAAAAAACCGGTTTAATGCGCTAACCCTCTGGACAACTGACCCTTTCACGTTGATGATCAGGGCAAAAAATTATCCCTGTGCAACTCCCCTCACCGATTCTGAGTTGGCAGACTGGAAAAATTTCTGGAAGACATTATTTAAAATGGCAAAAGACCGCGGAATTGAAACTTATCTGGTCAACTGGAACATTGTAGTTTCGACTGAATTTGCTGATGCATACGGAGCTAAAATTCATGATGACCGATCTGATTTGGTTAAGAAATATACCCGTGAATCGGTTACTCAATTGATAAACGAATACGAGAATTTAACCGGATTAGGTGTAACACTTGCCGACTGGATGGGCAACTGGGGCGATAATCAAATGACACCCAAAGAACGGGAAGACTGGATTGAAGACACCTTTGTAGAAGGGATGAAACAAGCCGACCGTAAAATTAAATTTATACACCGGGCTGTTTTAGCCGGCGATCCACAGGAAATGAAACGGGTAATCGACGCTGCTCAATTACCTGATAAAACCGTAGTAGAAATAAAATTTAACTGGTCACACGGGCATTCGACACCGCATCTTTCCATTACACATGCAAATGATGAGGGAAGTATAATGAGCGATATTTGGGATCCGCTTCCGAAAAATTATTTTATTGCATGGACCATCAGAAATGAAGACTTTTTTGTATTGCGTTGGGGCGATCCTGAATTTATCAGGCAACATATAAAAACCAATAACCATGAATATGTTAACGGCTATTTTGTGGGTTCCGAAGGCTATATTCCGGCCAAAGATTATTCGCAGATGGACACCCCCGAAAAAACGTGGATATATGCTTTTCAAAAGCAATGGGCATTTTATCATTTCTGGGGAAGACTTTTGTATAACCCCGATGAAACCGATAAAACACTGGCTCTTGAATTCAAGAAAAGATACAAAAATGCTAACGCAATGCAGCTGCTGAAAGCTTATTCGCTGGCATCGAAAGTTCCCGAAGCCATTGCTACTTTTTATAAGGGAACCTGGGACTTCACGCTGTACAGCGAAGGGTTTCTGGCGCCATGGCAAAATGGATTCGACGATCAGAAATCACCGTTTATTTCCATCGAGGAATTCATCAAACACGAAACGCTTGATCCAAAGTATTTGAGTATCGGAGACTATTGCAAAATAATAACTTCTGGCACAACTATAAACGACAGCTTAATTACACCACTTGAACTGGCAGACCAGGTGCAGACAGAATGTGCGAATGCACTTGAAACTATCCGGCAGCTCAAAATCAACAACGATGATCCTACGCTAAACTCTGAACTGGGGGACCTTGAAACCTGGTGTAACCTTGGTTTCTATTTTGCCGATAAACTGAGAGCTGGCGTTTCGCTGCAATTATTTATTCAGACCAAAAATGAAGATGATCGAGCAAAAGCGCTTGCATTTCTCAACAAATGTACCGGGTATTGGAAGAACGTTATTAGTTTAACCGAAAACAGATACAAACCCATGCCTTATGTAAGCATGGGACACCACGAACCGCGCTGGCCGGATTTTACAGCTTTCCACTGGAAATTCTTTTTAAAAGACGTTCAGCAGGACGTTGAATATGTAAAGCAACTGAAATAAAATACCAGTTAAATATCAGCTTTTTAAACCCGGACATCTCATCAAAAGACGATTTTGCTTCTTGTTTTTAATCATATACGTATTATTTTAATCTATTTAACAGCATCAGACTGAACAATTCAGGAAGTTTAATGCTTTATACATTGAAAACACATTCAATAGAATTTATTAAATGAAACAAAAATTATTGATACTGTTCATCTCCCTGTTTTATGGATTTAGCAGCAGCGCTCAGGCTCCAGGGAATGTACCTTACGGGGATTCAGAACCTTTGACATTAACGCCTACCAATATTGTTGTTTATATTATTATCCCTGTATTGATTATTATTGCTGTTATTTATATCCGAAGAAGAAACAAAAAGAATATCAAAAAGGATTCAGAATCGAAACCCAATTAATATCTAATTTTCAGAATTAAAAAATATTGCCTATTTTTTCATTTGTTTTCAGTAATGTTTGATAATCATTTGTTACTTATCAGGAATAAAATTTATGCTGAATATTTTGATATCAGGCCACTCTTATGCTTTGTTCTGTTTATTTAAGTTATCAATTTATAAATCAATTAAAATATGAGTAAAAAAATTTACGCCTCTGTTGTGTTCCTTGTGCTTACATTTGCAGCATTTTCTCAGGGAACAAGATTATTGCGTCAACCTACCATTAATGGTAACAAAGTCGCATTTGAATATGGCTGCGATATTTGGGTTACCGATCTGGATAACGGGCAGACCAAGCGAATTACCAACACCGGTGCTGTAGAAAGCAACCCGTACTTTTCGCCTGATGGCAAAACCATTGCATTTACTTCCAATCGCTCAGGCACAGCTTCTGTTTATATTGTTCCGGTTGAAGGCGGAATTCCTACCCGGCTGACCTGGTATCCAAGTTCCGCAACAGTTTGGGGATGGACGCCAGATGGTGAACGGGTACTTTATTCAACTGCAAGGGAAACTGCACCGGTAGGTCACGGAAGATTGTGGACCGTATCAAAAAAGGGTGGCCCTTCAAAGTTGCTTGCCGAGCAGTGGGGTTTTAGCGGTTCTTTCTCACCCGATGGAAAAAAAATAGCTATTGACAAAGTATCGCGTTGGGATGTAGAATGGCGCGAATATCGTGGCGGACAAAATACACCTTTGATTATTCTTGACTTGAAAAACTGGTCGGAAGAACTTATTCCGAATGAAAAAACCATGGATACAAAACCATTATGGCTGGGGAAAATGTCTATTTTCTTTCCGACCGTGACTGGACTACCAACATCTGGTGTTATTCCACAAAAACAAAAGAGTTGAAGCAAATCACCAAATTTGCAGGCACAGATATAAAATGGCTTAATGGAAGCGGAAACAAATTAGTGTTTGAACACGATGGATATTTAAGCACGCTGGATTTAACCAATAATGAAATAAAGCAACTGAACATTACTGTTACAGGCGACTTTCCATGGGCCGATGTGCAGTGGGAAGATGTCAGTAAATCGGCCAGATCAGTATCACTTTCAGCCACCGGAAAACGGGCAATTATGGAAGCCCGTGGCGAGATCTTCACTGTTCCGGTAGAAAATGGCGATGTCAGAAATATAACGAAATCATCAGGTGTTGCTGACCGTGCACCGGTTTGGTCGCCTAAAGGAGACCAGATTGCCTGGTTTTCGGACAAAGGTAGAAAAGGTTATTCGCTGATGATCGCTCCACAGGATGGACTAACTGCTCCCAGAAGTATTTCCATTGGTGAATCGAAACTGGCATGGGAACCAACCTGGTCGCCCGATGGAAAATATATTGCATTCGATGATAATGCCGTTAGAGTTCGGGTAGTTGATATCGAAGCCGGAACGATAAAAACCATCGATACGGGTGGAAATAACCTGGAAAGAGGATCAATGGGACTGACATGGTCACCCGATTCAAAATGGCTGGCGTATGCAAAATCAGGATCAAATAATTTTCGAAGAATTACGGTATGGTCAGCTGATAATAACAGTATAAAAACCATTACCAATGCGTTTGCCGATGCTTTTTCCCCTGCATGGGATGCAGATTTAAAGCATTTTTACTTTCTCGCCAGCACTGACCTTGCCCTGGGTTCAGGATGGGCAAATACCAGTGCGATGACAGCTGAACCCGAATATGAAGCTTACGTTGTCAATCTTCAAAAAGATGAGGATTCGCCTTTCAAATTAAAAAGCGACGAAGAAGAAAAAAACAAAGATGAAGGGAAGAAAGACGATACCACGGATAAATCAGACAAAAAAGATAAGAAAAAAGACAAAGGAACGGACGATGGTAAAACAGATACTAAAAAGGATTCCGTAAAAATTGATTTTGAAGGAATTGACCGTCGGACACTGGCAATTCCCATGCCCGAAAGAAGATATACGTTTGCTTTAGCCGGACCAAAAGGAACGGTTTTCATTGGAGAAAGAGTTCCTAATTCATCCGGAGTAACTATTCATAAATTTACGCTGGAGAAAAAGAAATCGGATGAATTTGTTGACGGTGCCAGCAATGTTTCAGTTTCAGCTGATGGCAAAAAAATGATTGCCCGGATAAAAGGATCATGGAAAGTTATGGATACTTCTAAACCATCAGGAAAAGACGGAGACAATTTAAAGGTAGATTTAAAAATGAAGCTCGACCGTTTACAGGAATGGAAACAGATGTTTGAAGAAGCATGGCGATATGAGCATGATTATTTTTACGATCCAAACATGCACGGACGCGACTGGAACGGAGTTTACGACAAATATGCCCCGCTTGTGCCATACATCCGACATCGTGGTGATCTCTCCTACATTCTGGATCAGGTGAACGGCGAATTATCTGTCGGCCATAGTTTTGTATTTGGAGGCGACTTTCCAAAAGTTGAAGACAATAATGTTGGGCTTTTGGGAGCTGACCTCGTTGCAGAAAAGGGCCATTGGAAAATCAATCGGATTTATACCACGGAAAGCTGGAACCCTAATTTATCTAGTCCTCTTGAAGAACCGGGGCTGAAAGTAAAAACCGGTGATTACATTGTCGGGATCAATGGAAAAGAACTGACAGATAAAGATAATCCTTATCAAATGCTGGATGGAACTTCCGGTGTTCAAACGGTTTTGTATGTCAACTCCAAACCTGATTATGAAAGCGCTGAAAAAATAATTGTTAAACCAATTCGAAGTGAATCGGCATTACGACAGCGTGCCTGGGTAGAAGATAACCGGAGATTGGTCGATAACCTTTCAAACGGTAAGCTGGCTTATGTTTGGATACCAAATACAGGCAATCCCGGATTGGTTTCATTTAACCGCTATTTCTTTGCCCAGCAAGATAAACTGGGAGCTGTAATTGATGAACGTTTTAATGGCGGTGGCCTGCTCGATGACTATATGGTTGATTTAATGAAACGTAGTTTACGTGCTGCGGTAACCAATGAAGTGTCAAATGGTGTTCCTTTCCGTTTGCCTGCAGGTATTCTCGGTCCCAAAGCATTGCTAATTAACGAAATGGCTGGTTCAGGGGGCGACTTCTTTCCCTGGGTTTTCCGCCAACAAAAAATCGGGCCACTTATTGGCGTTACTACATGGGGAGGGCTCGTATCTTCCGCTGTACATTATGCGCTGGTTGATGGAGGTGCACTCACCGCGCCTGTTAATGCTGTTTTCGATCCGATAAATCATAAATGGATCGCTGAAAACCATGGTGTCCCGCCGGATATAGCTGTAAGACAAGATGCCCTTTCATTGCAAAAAGGGAAAGATCCGCAACTGGAACGTGCAGTTCAGGAAGTGCTTAAAATGGTTCAGGAACAGGGCGAGATAAAAATAACTCCTCCCCCGTTCTCAACACCTGCCATAAAAAAATAAATACGACTAAATAAAGTATAAAAAGAAGCTATCCAAAAAGAAACAGATTAAGTATAGAACGTCATCCTGAATTTATTTCAGGATCTCTTTATCAGTGCTTGAGATTTTGAAACAATTTCAAAATGACGCTAATGCTTACTTTTGGATAGCTTCTTTTTTATGACCTGCTTTTTTACAAACTGAAGACCAAATAAAACTTATGAACACCTGATACCTTATAAATTCCCAAAAATACGTTCCTGACTGAATGAGAGTTTAATTGAAATCATCTAATTTTAAGCGATTTCAAAAAAATTTGGGTATGACTTTCCGAAAATCAGCTAATATATCCCTCTTAATTTTACTAACCTCTTTATTCGCCTGTAACAAAGATGAAGACCCGTCAAACGATTTTTATATTTTCGTTGAACAGCATTCGGAAGTTCATGGCGAATTGATTTCCGGCCCTGAACCTCCGCTTTTGCAAATAGATTTTCCCACTTATTTTTTTGCTGTTGATTCAGGTATTCTTCGTGGAGTAATTGACTTTAATATCGAAAATGGTCTTAAATTAATTTACGGAAGTGGTGGTTGCCTTACAGGGACTGCAGGTGGTGGCTGCGCTACAGGGTTAACCGGTGTTTACGAAATCCCGTATCAAAAAGAGGATTTCGAGTTACTAAAACTGGATGATAAAGGAAATATAGTATTTACCTACAAAGGAGAGGCACATAATCTGGATGCAGGCAAAGAATGGGTTTTGGAGACTACCCGAATGGATACTGTTGATGTTGAAGGGCAAATGAGTATCTCAAAAATTACAGAAACAAATCGTATAACCAACTACGGGTTATTAAATAAATCAGATATTTCTGTTTGGGTGTGGTGAAATTTTACTTCTTAAAAAAATGATTATTAGCTTGTATCCATTACAATTAATTCCTTTATTTTTCACTGATAGTTTAAAATCAATCAAAACAAAATTTTAAATATTTTTGGGTTCATATGAAAACACAACTAATCCTAATTTTAATTGCAGGATTTTCGATCTCTTTAATTTCGTCCTGTATTACTGTGAATAAGCAAAGCAATTACAAAGGGAAACCTTTTTCAGATGAAAGGTACCAATCGGGACCACAGAAGATACCCGGAAAAGTGCAGTGTGAATATTACGATTTCGGTGGAGAAGGTGTTGCTTACCATGACACTGATTCGATAAATTCGGGCAGTGGCGGGCTAAACCCGGCCGACGGAACTTACCTGCACGAATTCAGGATAAAGGAAGCCGTTGATATTTCTTATACAAAAATGGATACCAATGTGATTGACAATAATCCATACAATTTTGTTGAACCGATACCAAATCAACTTTACGTTGGCTGGACCAATCCGGGAGAATGGACCAAATACACTGTAGATGTTGAACAGATCGGGAAAGTACAAAGTTGGAATTATGTACACCTCAAACCAGGGTGGGCAGATTTCGCTTGCTATTAACGATAAAGATATTACTGGTCCGATTAATATCCCGACAACCTACGTGGCCGAAGATCCTTTAGACTGGCGGCAGTGGCATCACTGGAACTTTATCGATGATATTGCGGAATTTGAATTGCAAAAAGGAATTCAGGTTCTTACATTGCATACGGTAGCTAACGGACAAATGAACTACGATTATTTGATTTTCGCTCTTCAAGACGAATAACCGCAAAACTCAAGAAAAATTTGCAGTACTCATTAATCTGATATAAAGCTACTGATAAAATATTTAACCTGCCTATCAAAATGAAAAGCTGTCATAACAATTAAGACAGCTTTTTTGTCTTCATCGTTTTTAACAAACCGTTCTCCCAATTGCTTTAATTACAAAGAATTTCATTGAAAATATGATGGATTGGAAAACAGAAAATAACAAATGGGTTAAAGAATTTGTATGTTCAAATTTTGTAGAGGCTGTTGAGTTTGTAAACAAAATAGTTCCTTTGGCAGAAAGCGCTAATCATCATCCCGATATTTTTATTCACTCGTATAAAAAGGTCAGGATTGAATTAATGACTCATTCTGAAGGGAAAATTACGGAGAAAGATTACAACCTGGCAAAAGAGATCGACAAAATCTAGCCGCTATTTTCTCAATGACTGCTCATTAATCCAATAACATTACCTGTCATCACCTCAATTCCTGTTATAATGGTTTTTTCATAATCAGGATGTAGTGTTGCGGAATGAAGTGGCGAAGGCTTTTCACCTTTTGCATTAAGTTCTGTCATCAGTTCATGACTTGTACTTCCCAGCCATATCAGGCAAATCGGAACTTTTTCCGGTGTACGTCCATACTTTCCAAAATCCTCGCCAACCATAGCCGGCGAACTTTTAAAATATGGTCTCCACCAATAATGTCACGTGCAAAAGTTTTTATTTTTTCACTTAGTTTCTGATTATTTAACACCGGTGGCGTATCCTCAGGAAGTACATTTACAAGTGGCAACTGGTCATCTGGCATGCCTGCCATTTGAGCTGCAGCGTTGGAAATTCTTTTTATTGCAGATATCACTTTTTCAATCGCCTCATCAGAATAATAACGCAACGTTAATTCCATTTTAACTTCATTGGGAATTATATTTGGGCGGGTACCACCATGAATTGATCCGACAGTTACAACTACAGGTTCCAACGGACTGATCTCGCGGCTTACAATTGTTTGCAAATCAAGAACAATGCGTGAAGCAATTACAATTGGATCAATACATTTTTCAGGGTAAGCTCCGTGACCGCCTTTCCCGTAAACCGTAATCTCCGCCGTTTTTACACCGGCAAAAACAGGTCCCCCAACTAAACCAATCGTTCCCGATTCCAATTCAGGATTGATATGGTATGCCAGTGCGTAGTCCGGTTTTGGAAATTTTGAAAACAACCCGGCTTCAATAGCAAGCCCGGCTCCCCCACTCATTTCCTCGGCCTGTTGAGCAATTACCATTAATGTGCCTTTCCATTCATTTTTTAAATCTGATCAATGCCCGTATTGTACCCGTCAATGTTGACATATGAATATCATGTCCACAGGCGTGCATTACCGGAACTTCTTCCCCATTCGTATTTTTTGAAGTTTTTGTACTGGCAAATTCAAAACCTGTTTCTTCCTTAACCGGCAACGCATCCATATCCGTGCGAAGCATCACAACGGGCCCGTCGCCATTTTTTAAAATACCAACCAGGCTGTTCCCGGCAAACTTTTCGGTTACTTCAAAACCTGCTTTCCTTAGTTCTGCCGCCATTCGTTTTGACGTTTCAAATTCCTGAAAAGAAAGCTCCGGATTTTGATGCAGATATTTACATAATTCAAAAGAATAAGCTAATTGTTTTTCCGCTTCAGCTTTGATTTTTTCACTTAACTGCGCAAATACGCCCGGACTGAACAATAAGCAGGGAAAAGTAGCAATAGTTTAAATTATTTATAATTTCATTTATAATAGTTCTAAATTAAATTTAATTTCTCGAAAATAAATAAATGTCTTTCAGTTTTAATTATTCAAAAGGCATATTTCTAGTCAGATTCAACCAGCAACCTGTCGCAAACAACCTGAGAAAACGTTCTTGATGAATAATTTTTATACCTGAGAACCATGCTATTGTCAAAAGGTTCAACTGAAATGATTTCAATTTGAGTTCCCAAATTCAATTCATATTTATCCAAAAATTTCAGGAATTCGAAAGAATCGTGCGAAAGCGCTGCCAGTTTTACCTTATCGCCCGGTTTGCAGTCACTCAATCTTACTTTGTATTCGTGCGAAATATTGCCATTTTTATCCGGTATTGGCGAACCGTGTGGATCAAACTTAGGAAAACCAAGCTGTTCATCCATTCGTTCAAAAAACGCTGTTGAGTTTATATGTTCCACCTGTTCTGCAATATCATGAACTTCCTCCCAGCCAAATCCCATTTTATTTACCAGGAACATTTCAGTCAGCCGGTGCTTTCGAATTACCTGTGCCGCAATTTTCTTTCCGCTGGTCGTCAACGAAATTGGCTTGTATTTTTCGTAGTTCACCAATCCCTGTTTCCTGAGGTTTTTTACCATACTGTTTACAGTGGGTAACCTCACGCTTAAGAAAGCTGCTTAACTCGGTAGCATTTACCTTGTTAGTTGAACTTGCAAGAATATAAAGCGATTTTAAATAGTTCTCTTCCGTTTGTGAAGCCATAATTTATAATTTTATCCGTTTAAAAATAAACAAATTTCTAACACTTTTGTTAGATTAATCTAAGTTGTACTTGAAAATAGAAATAAAGAAAAACTAAATTATGAAGTCAGAATCGTTAAGCGAAGTACATTCCAGTGTCAGAACAGATAAGAAAGGGTGGCGAAAAATACTGGCATTTTTAGGGCCCGCCTATCTTGTGAGTGTTGGCTACATGGATCCCGGAAACTGGGCTACCGACATTGCCGGAGGTTCTGCTTTTGGATACAAACTGATTTGGGTTTTATTGATGTCGAACCTGATTGCCTTGCTACTGCAATCACTTAGTGCCCGATTAGGAATTGTCCGGGGAATGGATCTTGCACAAGCTTCGAAAAACGCCTATCCCAAATGGGCGAACATCCCGCTCTATATTTTGGCAGAAATTGCAATCGCAGCCTGCGATCTGGCAGAAATTGTAGGAATGGCAATCGGGTCTGAATTTGTTATTCGGGCTACCTTTGATCTGGGGTATAAGTCTTACTGCACTGGATACCATTTTACTACTCTTCCTTATGAATAAAGGAATGCGAGTAATGGAAGTTTTTATTGTTTCGCTGGTTTCAATTATCGGGTTATCTTTTTTGGTGGAAATGTTTATTGTTTCGCCTGTTTACGGTGAAGTAGCAAAAGGATTCATCCCGACAAATCTAAATGGAAATGCCCTTTATATTGCCATTGGAATTATTGGAGCAACAGTAATGCCACATAATCTTTATCTGCATTCTTCATTGGTTCAAACCCGGAAATTTGACCGAACAAAAGGGAATGAAAAATGCCATTCGAATGAATTTTTTCGATACAACGATTGCATTGAATCTGGCTTTTTTTGTGAATGCAGCTATCCTGGTTTTGGCTGCAGCGGCATTTTATGTCAACGGTTATTTTCAATGTTGCGGAAATTCAGGATGCCTCAAAATTACTTAACAACTTATTTGGGAAAACAGCTCCAACTTTTTTTGGAATTGCATTAATTGCAGCCGGGCAAAGTTCAACAATTACCGGAACCCTGGCCGGACAAATTGTAATGGAAGGACATCTAAATCTAAGAATTCAGCCCTGGCTAAGAAGATTAATTACCCGGTTACTTGCCATTGCACCGGCTATTTTTACCATCCTGTATTTTGGCAATCAGGCATTGGGAAGCCTTTTGGTTTTAAGCCAGGTAGTATTAAGTCTCCAACTGGGATTTGCGGTTATTCCGCTCATTCATTTTACTTCCGATAAAAAGACGATGAAAGAATTTACCATTAAAATCTGGGTAAAAATTCTGGCATGGATGAGTGCTTCCATTATTGTTTATCTGAATATTCATCTGGTAATCGATGAAATATCCGGATGGATTGTCTTCAGCCGGTTCAAATAGAATTAATCTATTTAACGGTTGTACCCGTTGCTATTGCTTCACTTTTACTGCTGATCTTCATTTTTGCACATCCATTTTTTACTGATCAAAACGCAAAAGAAGAGCTCAATTGCCACATGGTCAGGCAGTTGATTTTGCTGAAATCGAATCTGATCGATTATAAACATATTGGAATTGCCATCGACTTTTCTGGAAAGTGATCCATTGATTATTAAAAGCGCTTTGAATCAAGGAGGAAAATCTGCCATTTATACTATTATTCATGTTGTAGAAAGTGCTGTAGCAAGATATTATGGAAAAAATACCATGGATTATGAAACCAATCTGGATAATGATCAGCCTGAATAAATATCAAACCAAATTAAAAGAACTGGGATATGAGGCAAATGTCCAGATTGGGTTTGGTAATGCGTCTAACGAGATTCCCAAATTTGTAACTTCAAAAGATATCGACCTTCTGGTTATGGGAGCCCATGGGCACAAAGGTTTTAAAGATCTTATTTTTGGGACAACAGTAGATTCGGTAAGACACAAAATAAAAATTCCTTTATTGGTAGTCAACAAAATGCTATAAGGAAATACAGGTGACAGTATTTACCTTAAGTTAAAATTACCACACCAGATCACATGCTTGCGGGGGCATCCAGTGCGCCTCTTTTCCTTCCCATTTAATGTTACAACCAATAGGATTAGTAACTGGCACAGAAACAGGCTTTCCAGAAGTAAGTTCTTCCAGGGCATTTTCCAAATCGTTAACCGTCATTTTTGAAACGTCGCGTGGATTATCCGCTCCCCTGCCAGTATATACCAGCTTCCGGTTCTCATCAAAAACATAAAAATGTGGTGTGCGCAAAGCTCCATAAGCAAACGCAACATTCTGTGATTCGTCGTACAAGTATTTCCAGGGAAAGTCATTTTCTTCCATTCGTTCAACCATATGAGGAAAATCATCCGTCTCATACGTATTTTTACTATTTGCGTTAATCGCCACAAACGTCACTCCCTTTGATTTAAACCGATCTGCCGTCATTCTTGTTACTTCATCGCTGCCAATTACATACGGGCAATGATTACAGGTAAAGAAAACAACAAGATATTTTGAATCTTTAAAACTATCCAGCGAATATGTGTTCCCGTCGGTTGCGGGTAATTTAAAATCGATGGCTTTTGAGCCGATTTCCAAAGTATATGTCATATCTTTTTCCATTTTGTTAAAAACTCTGATAAAATTTCATTTCATGTAGATGAAACCGAAACAAAAATGTTCAGTACTTTTAACCATTTCATACACAGTTTTGTTTCAGATTTAACACTTTTATACAAATATGGATTCGGAAGAAGTTTTAAAAAAGATACGGGAATTAAGAACTGAGCTGGAAGAACATAATTATCGTTATTACGTACTAAACCAGCCTACCATCAGCGACTTTGATTTCGATATGAAGTTAAAAGAGCTCGAAAAACTTGAAAAAGATTTTCCTGCATTTGCTGATCCTAATTCTCCCACCCAGCGGGTTGGCAGTGATCTTAGCAGCGACTTTGAGCAAGTAGAACATAAATATATGATGCTTTCACTGGGCAATGCTTATTCCGAAGATGAAATCAGGGACTTTGATACACGTGTAAAAAAGATCATTGAAACGGATGATTTTGAATATGTTTGTGAACTAAAATTTGATGGATCGTCCATTAGTTTAACTTACGAAAACGGAAAACTGGTTCGTGCAGTGACCCGGGGCGACGGCGTAAAGGGCGATGACGTAACCCGAAATATTCGCACTGTTAAATCAATTCCACTGCAATTGCGCGGGAACGATTGGCCTAATGAATTTGAGATCAGGGGCGAAATACTGATGCCTTTTGAAGTTTTCAATAAGTTGAATGCAGAACTGGAAGAAGCCGGTGAACCGCTTTTGGCTAACCCCAGAAACACAGCTGCAGGTACATTAAAAATGAAAAATTCAAAAATAGTAGCATCGCGAAATCTTGATGCCTATTTATATTATCTGCTGGGACCAAACCTACCTGAAGATGGACATTATGAAAACCTTCAAAAAGCAAAATCCTGGGGATTTAAAATATCCGAACACATGCAGCTTTGTAAAAACCTGGATGATGTCTTTAAATATATCCGAAAATGGGATATTGAACGCCATAAACTTCCGGTTGCCACCGATGGTGTCGTAATCAAAGTAAATTCTAAAAAACTACAGGATAATCTTGGATTCACGGCAAAATCTCCGCGTTGGGCAATTGCTTATAAATTTAAAGCTGAGAGTGTCTCAACCATCTTAAAATCGGTATCTTACCAGGTTGGAAGAACCGGAGCAGTAACTCCTGTCGCCAACCTTGAACCCGTTCAAATTGCAGGAACCATAGTAAAGCGGGCCTCGCTACATAATGCAGACATTATTCAAAATCTCGACTTGCATTTAGGCGACACTGTTTTTGTTGAAAAAGGTGGTGAAATTATTCCGAAGATTACGGGTGTTGACATTACAAAAAGACATCCCATGTTTCAATTGGTAAGTTTTATCGGGAATTGCCCGGAATGTCAAACTCCGCTAATCCGGAAAGAAGGTGAAGCTGCCCATTATTGCCCGAATGAATATGGTTGCCCCCCGCAGATAAAAGGAAAAATGGAACACTTTGTTAGCCGAAAAGCAATGGATATTGACGGGTTGGGTCAGGAAACCATTGAATTATTATTCAATAAAGGAAAGGTGCATGATATTACCGACTTATACGAATTGCAAAAAGATCAGCTGGCAGAACTTGACCGAATGGGAGAAAAATCAGCACAACGAATTCTTGACGGACTGGAAGCTTCAAAAATGGTTCCTTTTGAACGGGTTTTATTTGCGCTTGGAATTCGGTTTGTGGGCGAAACAGTGGCTAAAACGTTGGCAAATAAACTTCATTCCATCGAAAATATTCAGCAACAAACTTTAGAACAGTTAACAGACATCAATGAAATTGGCGATAGAATAGCTGAAAGTGTTGTTGACTGGTTTTCAAATTCTGAACATCTGGAATTAGTGGAGAAATTAAAAAATAAAGGCCTTCAGTTTCAAATAAGTGAAGAAAAACTGAGCAACCGAACCGATAAACTTAATGGTTTAAGTATCATTATTTCAGGTACTTTTGAAAAACACTCACGCGATGAACTAAAGAAAATGATTGAGGAGAACGGTGGAAAAAATGTAGGATCTATTTCTAAAAAAACCAGTTATTTGCTTGCAGGTGAAAACATTGGCCCAAGCAAACTGGAGAAAGTACAGAAACTGGGAATTCCTATGATTACCGAAGATGAATTTCTGAAAATGCTGGAGTAAAAATATTGTTGCAAACCATTTCAATTCATTACTTTTACGGCACAAATGGGAATTAAGGAAAAATTTGTACGACGGAAACTGGCGAAGCTAACTAAGGACATACCACGCAAGCCTGTTTTGCCCTACATCAATAAGGTGAAGGTAATTGGTGTAATTTGGCAACCTTCACAGAAAGAAGCCTATAATTACCTGAGAAATTACTTTAACCGCGAGCATGTTATTTTCAGGGGATTTTGTGTTTTTGAAGAAACATTAAACCCGCATCCCGACACCAGCAGTTTAACGGTAAGAGATTTGAACTGGTGGGGACTTCCAAAACCCGATATGATCGACGATTTTACCAATATGAAGTTTGATGTACTTTTGAATATCGCTTTAAAACAGAACCTTGTACTCGATTATATCACCCTGATTTCAAAGGCCCGGTTTAAAGTCGGCTGGTCTCCCAACGACAATAATTATTTTGATCTGAATATTAACATTGGAGAAAAGCTGGATGCGATGTACCTTGCCAAACAGCAAATTTTCTATCTTGCGCAGCTAAATAAAACAACAACGGAATGAGTCAACTTTTCACAGGAGCAGGTGTAGCATTGGTTACTCCGTTTAAAACAGACGGAGAAGTAGATTTTGATGCCCTCGACAGAGTAATTGAGAACCAGGTACAGGGAGGCATGGATTATCTGGTCGCATTGGGAACAACCGCCGAAACGCCCACTTTGACTACCGATGAAAAACTTGAAGTTGTAAAACATGTAAAAAACAATTCAGGCAAATTGCCTGTCGTTGTGGGAATGGGAGGAAATGATACCCGAACCATTATAAAACAAATTGAAGAATCTGATCTTAATGGTGTTAGTGGGCTGTTAATTGTAACACCTTATTACAATAAACCATCGCAGGAAGGCATGTTCAGGCATTATTCTGAAATTGCAAGAAATACGTCCAGTTCCGATTATTTTATACAATGTACCGTCGAGGACAGGTGTAAACCTTGAGGCAGAAACTGTAGTGCGACTTGCAGAATTTTCAGATAAAATAGTTGCTGCAAAAGAAGCATCGGGAGTACATTCGCAAATCACCAAAATTGCCAAAAATACCCCGGATCATTTTTCAGTAATTTCAGGTGACGATGTACTGGCGACTACCATCGCTTCCGTAGGTGGAAAAGGAGTTATTTCAGTTCTTGCAAACGCATTGCCAGGAAAAGTAAGTCAACTCATTCATTCAGCAATAAGTGGCAATTTTACTGAAGCCAGAAAAGTTCATTATCAACTCATTGAACTATTCCAGTTAATGTTTAAAGAGGGTAACCCGGGTGGGATAAAAGCATTGCTGAATATTCAGGGAATCGTTGAAAATGAACTTCGTCTGCCATTATACCGGGTCAGTGATGATCTATATAATGAAATAAAGGAAGCCTACCGGAAATTAGCATAACATTCAGATTACTCTGCAAAGAAAAAATTTGAAATGATTTCTTTCATTTTGAATTTAGACCAATTAATCTTATTTTCTGTTTATCTTTTTCACATTAATAGCTTACATTAGTGCTGTTAATCCTCTCTTCTATAGCAAAATTTTATTAACCGTTTAAATTCTTTATCAATGAAAGCTATTCGTTTTTTCCTTGTACTGGTAATTGCAGTATCTTTTTCTTTTGTTGTAAACGCCCAACAAAAAGGTTATTATCGCTTTCCAACTGTATATAAAAATTATGCAATTTTTACTGGTGAAGGTGATCTGTGGAAATTTAACATGGAGAATGGACTCTGTTCACGTTTAACAACCCATTATGGAATGGAATCGAATGCAGCAATTTCGCCAGACGGGAAATGGATAGCTTATAATGCTGAATATGAAGGCCCAACAGAAGTTTATATTATGCCTTTTGAAGGCGGTGTTCCGAAAAGAATAACTTATGAAGGACTTTCAGGAAGAGTCGCCCCAGAGTTGTATAATTGGACAAGTGATGGAAAATTAATTGTTTCCACCAGCTATTATTCAACATTACCTGAAAAACAACTCGTTTTAATAGACCCTGCAAAACCGGAATATGAGCGCATTCCGCTGGCACAAGCCGATGAAGGTTCCTATGACAATAATGGAATCTTGTATTTTACCCGGATGCAACCTCAGCCAAGTTTTACAAAACGATACAAAGGAGGAACAGTACAGAATCTGTGGAAATTTGATGGCAAAAATGAAGCAGTTCCTCTGACTGTCGATTATACCGGCACCAGTAAAAACCCGATGTTTTATAACGGACTTTTATATTTTCTTACCGACCGCGACGGAACAATGAATCTTTGGTCGATGCAGCCTGACGGAAGCGATCTGAAACAACTTACTTTCTCATCCGCATGGGACTTAAAAGATGCCAAACTTTCAGGAGGCAAAATCATTTACCAGAAAATGGCCGATCTTTTTATTTATGATATCGGAACAGGAAAAGAAACGTTGCTGGATATTAATTTAGTTTCGGATTTCGATCAGCGCCAACCATACTGGACAAAAGATGCAGATAAAAAAATACAAGCAGCTGATATTTCTGAAAGCGGTAAAAATGTAGTTTTCACTTCGCGTGGCAGGGTATTTACTACACCTGCTGAAGGAGGACGCTGGATTGAACTTACCCGTAAAAGCGGAATCAGGTATAAATCAGCAAGTTTCCTGGGGAAAAAGGAGGATGTTGTTTTTCTTTCCGATGAATCTGGAGAGATGGAACTATGGAAAATGGCGAAAGATGGATTTTCTGATCCGCAGCAATTAACCAAAGGCAGTAAGGTTTTAATCATGAACTATCTCCCCTCTCCTGACGGAAAATACATCGCATATAATGAAAAGGATTATGCCTTAAAACTTTGCGATGTTGAGAAAAAAACCACGCGGCAAATTGATCTTGACAACGTAGATGGTTTTAGTAGTCTTGCCTGGTCGCCCGACAGCAAATGGCTGGCTTATGTCGATCCGGCTGATAATCAAACAGGGCAGATTAAAGTAATGAATGTAGAAACCAACAAGTCGTTTTACCTTACAACTGACAGGTTTGAAAGTTACAATCCTGTTTTCGGTCCCGATGGAAACTGGCTTTATTTTATTTCAGACCGCACTTTTAACAGTTTGGTTGGAAGTCCCTGGGGACCACGCCAACCGGAACCATTCTACTTCAAAACAGGAAAAATTTATATGCTGGCGTTGTCTGATACAGTACGTTCTCCATTTTTGGCAAACGATGAATTACATCCTGAAAGTAAAAGTTCTGCCAAAAAGAAAACGGATGAGATAAAAATGGATCCGGATATGGGAAATGCCCCGTTAAGGTTGTATGAAGTTCCTCTTCCTGCTGATAAAATTTCGCAGTTAAAAGCTATTGGTAAATTTCTTTACTGGACTACTCAGGATGTTGATGACCGGTCAAATACAAAACTGTTTGCGCTTGAAATTTCAAATAAAAAAGACAACAAACCGGTTGAAGTTGCAGACAAAATCCGAGGCTATGAAGTTTCAGGAAATGGTGAAAAAATTTTAATCCGTAAATCGGACGGTGTTTATGTTATTGATGCCAACGGGAAAAAGGCTGATTTGAAGGATGCAAAAATAAACCTTAAAGAATGGATCTTTAAAATTGATCCTGTGGAAGACTGGAAACAAATGATGGTTGATGCATGGCGGCTGGAACGCGATTATTTTTATGATAAGAATATGCACGGTGTTGACTGGGACGAAGTTCTAAAAAGAAATCTCCCCCTGGTTGACAGGCTCACAGATCGTTATGAACTGGATGATTTGTTGTCAGATATGGTTTCAGAATTATCAGCGTTACACACCTTCGTTTATGGCGGAGAAAAACGTACGCCCCCCGACCATATTCAGCCGGCTTCACTTGGTGCAAGGCTTGAAAAAGATGCCAAAGGAAAAGGATATATCATCGAACATATTTATGGTGGAGAACCGGATCTTCCGGAAGAACGTTCGCCGCTTTCTCAGCCACAGCTAAAAATCAAAGAAGGCGATATTATTACAAAAATTAACGGCGTAAATGTGTTGGATGTTACGCATATTAACCAACTTTTAAACGGAAAGGCCGGACAGGAAGTGAGACTTTCTCTGCTTGATAAATCAGGAAAGGATTACGAACAAATTGTAACCCCTTTTAGCATGTCCGCTGATGCTAATCTCAGGTATAGTGAATGGGAATATACAAGACGGAAAGAAGTTGAAGAAAAAGGTGACGGAGATATTGGTTATTTTCACTTGCGTGCAATGGGAGGAGGCAATTTTTCGGAATTTGTAAAAGGATATTACCCTGTCTTTAACCGCTCCGGATTAATTATCGATGTAAGAAATAATCGTGGCGGAAACATCGACAGTTGGATTTTGAGTCGTTTGTTGCGGAAAGCATGGTTCTACTGGCAAACCCGTGCCGGCAGTCCAACCTGGAACATGCAGTACGCATTCCGGGGACACATTGTCGTTCTCTGTAATGAACTCACCGCGTCCGATGGTGAAGCCTTTTCAGAAGGAATAAAAAGACTTAATATCGGTGAAGTAATGGGTACACGTACCTGGGGAGGTGAAATCTGGTTGAGTTCAAGCAATGTACTTGTTGACAGGGGAATTGCCACGGCTGCAGAAATGGGAGTTTATACCGATGAAGGTAAATGGATTATCGAAGGTCACGGAGTTGATCCTGATATTGTGGTTGACAACCTACCTTATGAAACTTTTAAAGGAAAAGATGCGCAATTGGAAGCTGCTTTAGAATTTCTGAAAAAGAAAATTGCGGAAGAACCGGTACCGGTGCCGCAGTTCCCTGATTTGCCAAACAAAGCTTTTAAATACAAAGAATAGGTTTTACCGATCTGATTAGAAATCTGACAGGTAAATAGGTTACCCTCTTTCACCAATATTTATTAATTTTGAAGAAACAATTAAATGGCAATGAAAAAAGGTAAATACATCGTGTTGTTCTTTTTGATTCTGTCAGCGACATCTGTTTTTGCGCAACAGGGAGCCATTTTGAAACCGATCGAAATGGATTCTACAGAACTGTTGCTCCACCGACAGATGGAATATTTGCAATTGATTTCCGGGAATCTCGCAAATGAATCTTTTAACCAGGAATTAGGTAAGCTTAAATTCAATCCGGTTTTTGAATATAAACAGGGATATATTATGAATCTCGATCTTTTCAATATAAATAATTTACCACTAACAGGTTTTTCCACCGGAAATATGAATTCATTTAATTCACCATTTTTCCATAACGGAGTTATATTAAGCGAAGGAGCTTATTCTTTGGGTAATAAGCTAATATTTGGAGGTTTTAGTTATGGCGCCAATTCCGTTTTTTCTGCTCCATTTCCCAATCAGCAAATGAATAATTTCGATACCTACGGTTCCACATTATTCATGCAATACAAGGTCTCTAAAAAATTTAAAATTCAAACACGGGTGAATGTTTCCAGGGGACCCGGACCCGATTTTTAACCTAAACAGTTTAAACTTTTGACTTTGAACTTTAAACTAATTGCATGTTAACCATATATAAAGCGTCAGCAGGATCAGGAAAAACCTTTCAACTGGTAGTAGAATACATTCGTTTGCTGCTGACTAATCCCGGTAATTACAAACATATTCTTGCGGTTACCTTTACCAACAAGGCAACCAATGAAATGAAATCCAGGATTCTGGAACAACTTAATTTGCTGGCCAATAATCAACCCTCTGATTATCTGGAACATTTAATCAACAATAGTACCTACACTGAAGGATTCGTCAGGGAACGGGCAAAACTGGTTCTAAAAAATATTCTGCATGATTATAACCGATTTTCAGTAAGCACGATCGATTCTTTTACGCAACGAACTATAAAAGCCTTTAATCGCGAATTAGGCATCTCTCCCAACTTTGCACTGGAACTCGACAGTGAAATGATCCTTGCTGAAGCCACCGACCAACTGCTGGCAAAAATCGATACGGACAAAAAACTGCTAAAATGGCTCAGGGATTTTAGTCGCGAGCAAATTGAAGAAAATAACAGCCAGCGTATCGAGGAAAATATTAAATCGCTTGGGCAGGAACTTTTTAAGGAAAAATTTCAGGTTTTTATGTCCGGTGAAGAAGAAAAAAGATACACCCGGGAAAATCTTGGTGATTTTGGAAAAGAGCTCGGTAAAATAAAATCTTCGTACGAAACAACGCTGAAAAATCAGGGTAAAAATGCGATTGATATTCTCGAAAACCATGGTCTTACAATTAACGATCTTGCTTTTGGGAAAACCGGTGTCGGAGGGTTTCTGCTTTCTTTATTTGGCGAACCGACAAAAGAACCGGGGATCCGGGTATTTAAGGCTGAAACCGATGTTGAAAACTGGTATTCCAAAAGCAGTTCAAAGAAAAAGGAAATTCATGCGCTGGCAGAAACCAAATTACAGCCACTTTTAATTCAAATTCTCGATTATATTCGAAATAATTCAGAAAAATATCTTACTGCGGTTGCCATTCAAAAACAGTTACGAACGCTAGGAATTTTAACCGATCTGAAAGACGAAATAAAAACACTGCTACACGAGAAAAACCTGCTGCAAATCTCCGATGCCAACTTGTTACTAAGTAAAATCATCGGGCAAAGCGAATCGCCGTTTATTTATGAAAAAACAGGCAGCTACTTTCACCATTTTATGCTTGATGAGTTTCAGGATACATCCGATTTGCAGTGGAATAATTTCAAACCACTGGTTTCAAACTCACTGGCCGGCGGCAATAAAAACCTGCTGGTTGGCGATGTAAAACAATCGATTTACCGCTGGCGCAACAGTAACTGGCAAATTCTTGCTGAAGGCATTCAAAACGATTTCAGAAAGGATCAAATAAGCAGCAAAAATCTTGAAAAGAATTTCAGAAGTGATAAAAATATCATCGATTTCAATAATGAATTTTTTGTTTCGTTAAAAAACACGTTTGAAGAATACCAGTTTCGCGGACTCGACAAACCTGAAGAACTGGTGAGCCGTTTTAAAAAGGTTTATGAATCAGTGCAACAGTTTCCCGGAAAAGAAAACCCGGAAAATAAAGGGTTTATAAAAATCGAATTTCTGTCTAAAGATGATTTTTCAAATGCCTCATTAAATCAACTTGTTGCTCAGGTCAAGCTGCTTCAGGATAACGGCATAAAAGCTTCAGAGACAGCCATTCTTACCCGAACGAATAGAGAAGGTAAAGAGATTGTTGTAAAATTTCTGGAGGCTGCAAAAATGCCCGGAAATGAAAAATATCAACTTTCGGTAATTTCAAACGAATCACTTTTCCTGAGCGCATCGCAAGGTGTAATGTTTGTGGTTTATATGCTGAAACAACTTGTAAATCCTGAAAATGAGATTATCAGAGTGGCCTTGCTCAATCTTTGGATTAACTGGCTAAAACCGGAACTGGCAAAACGGGGAAAAATATCCGGCAATTCAACAAAAACCGCTCTTTTTGATGGAGTCGCTAAAGAAAATGAAACGAAACAAAATTATTTTGATTCTATTTTTGATGCTGAAATAGGACAAAAACTTAGCCTTATAGAGAAAAAAATCCTGCTTTCCTCGCTTGACGAAACGATAACACAAATCGCCACTGTTTTTGGAATCCATGAAATTGAAACCGAATTACCATTTATTCAAACGTTGATCGATAAAGCCGGTGAGTTAAAGTCAAAGCTTTCCAACGATCTTTCCAATTTCCTGTTTTGGTGGGAAGAACAGGGCCTGAAAACTTCGGTAAATGTGAATGAAGAAGTCGATTCCATCCGGCTTTTAACCATTCACAAAGCCAAAGGTTTGGAATTTAAAGCGGTACTTATTCCGTTCTTTGACTGGAAAACGGGAATCAGCGGGAATTTTGCCCCAATCCTCTGGTGCAAGCCCGAAACAGCGCCCTTTAACAAGCTGCCGCTTTTACCGGTAAAAGCAACTTCAACACTTGAAAAAACTATTTTTCGCACCGATTATTACAACGAACTGGTTAACCGTTATGTCGATGTTTTTAATCTTGCTTACGTTGCATTTACAAGGGCAAAATCGGTATTAATTATCAATTGTCCGCAATCTGAGGAAACAAAAAAGGAAACAAATTCTGCAAAAACGATGGATTACCTACTAAAAAAGTCATTGCAGAATTTATCACAAACGAACATGTTTTCGATGTGTTTTTCAGAAGACGAATCCCTTTTTGAATTTGGTAAGATCCCTGCTTTTCAACCTGAAAAAATGCACGTTACTTCAGAATATTTAAAAAGATATCATGCCTACGATTTCCGGGACAGAATTAAGCTGCGTTTATCCGGGGAAAATTTCCTGTTACCTGATGAACACTGGCGTTCTGTAAAGAACAAAGGCAAGATTATTCACGAAATACTTTCCGAAATTGAAACATTCGATGATATAGGAAAAGCAGTTGTAAACGCAATATTTGAAGGAAGAATAACCGAACAGGAAAGCAGATCGATTAAAAAAAACCTGCAGGAAATAATTTCCAATCCGCAAGTAAAAAACTGGTTCGATGGCGATTACACGATTATCAACGAACGCAGTCTTTTAAAGAAAGATGTACTCCTTCGTCCCGACAGAATTATGGTTTCCGGAAACTCTGCCATTGTAGTTGATTATAAAACCGGTGAGCAGGTTTCAGAAAAATATCAACGGCAGGTTAAAAAATATGCTCAACTATTAAAGGAAACCGGCTTCGGGCGTGTGGAAGGTTATCTGTGGTACATCCAGCTTCACAAAGTGGAAAAGGTTTGTGAATATTGAGTTTTATTTCAGAAAAAATATCACAAAAACACAGTTTCTTTTTGTTTTCAAATTCAAAACAATTCTTTTTCCAAAAAAAACTATTTTTGCACAAAACTGAATAATATGATTCAAAGAATTCAAACCATCTATATTTTCATTGCAGGATTGTTGACAGCACTGCTATTCAAACTGAAATTCGCAGATTTATCGGTTAATAGCGATTTTATGACATTCAAAGCCAGTGGTATTTTTAAAGAAACGGAACAGGTTTTTAACGGACTGCCGTTGTTAATTTTTATTGGGATCATTACGTTGCTGCACCTGGTAATTATTTTCATGTACAAAAAACGCATTCGCCAGATACGGTTTTTAGTGTTTTCAATTATTTTACTGTTAGGGTTATTTGGCATGTTCTTTTATTTCACGTATACTGGATTTGATGATGTAAAAGTGGCATTTAAAATACCGGTAGCTTTTCCCATTGTGTCAATAATTTTGGATTATCTTGCAATTCGTGCCATTGGGAAAGACGAAGCACTGATTCGCAGTATAAACCGAATTCGGTAAAAGCCAACTTTTAAATCGACATAAACATCTACTAACAAATGAATTACATTACACAAAGTTATTTAATTTTACTAACATTTTTTCTTTCTCCTACATTAATTGTTTTTGGCCAAAACACGCCACCTTCGTGTGTTATTACGTTGCCGCATTGCAATGCATATTTTGAGGAAGGCACCGATGTAGTTATTCATGCTTATTCAACTGATTTGGGAGGTTCTTACACCGGAGGCAGTGTTAAGAAAGTGGAATTTTTTAGTGATGATGTGAAATTGGGAGAATCCGACACTTCCGATTCAAATACCTGGTCGTTTGTGTGGTCAGATGTTCCGGCAGGCACATACCGTATTACGGTAAGAGCAACAGATAATGAGGATACTACCTTTATTTCAGCAGGTGTAATAATTACAGTTGGCTCGTCACCAGTAACAGCAACGGGTATAAGTGCAAACAAAGGTAAATACCTGGCCAATATTAACGGATACAATCGTTCTGATTACCTGACTTACTGGAACGGGGTAACTGCAGAGAACAGTTGCAAATGGGGATCAGTTGAAGCTTTACGTGATTTTATGACATGGACAAATGCAGATAAAACATACAATTTTGCAAAAAACAATCATATGAGCTTTCGTTATCATGCAATAGCATGGGGAAGTCAATATCCTTCGTGGATAACAACTTTAAGTCCTGAAGATTTTCAGGCTGAAATAGAAGAATATATGGCCGCGATTGCTCAGCGGTATCCGTTAATTGACCAGATTGACGTATTGAATGAAAATATGCACATAAATACCTGGAACAAACAGGAACATTCTGCAGGTATGCCTTATTTCAGAGCCGGAATGGGAGGTCCTGGCGAAACAGGTTACGATTGGGCAATCTGGTTATTTGAAAAGGCACGTCATTATTTTCCCAATTCAAAACTGGTAATAAATGATTTTGAGTTGGAAACCAACAATGCAGGATTAAACGAAATACTTGATCTTGTTAAAGTTTTACGCGACAGGGGCTTAATAGACGGAATTGGCACACAGGCGCATTATTTTAACATCGATGGAATTTCAACTTCTGCGCTTCAAAATGCATTAAATAATATGGCAAAGTCAGGAATACCAATTTATGTCACCGAAATGGATATGAAAGGTAAAACTGATTCTGAAGCCGGGCAGCTAACCAGTTATAAGAATGCTTTTCCGGTATACTGGAACCATCCGGCAGTTGCCGGCATAACTTTGTGGGGTTATGTTGAAGGTCAGACATGGTCATCGGGAACGGGTATCCTTAACATTAACGGAACTGAACGATCAGCTATGACATGGTTAAAATCGTTTATGGCTGATCAACCGGATGTTGGTTATCCTTTTTATGACGGAAGCGGTATAACTGCATCAAAAGCTATTAATAAAGAAAATAATCCAAGCGTCTATCCAAATCCGGTTACATCTGGAAAAATAACAGTTGTAAATCATTCACCTGAAACTATTAATTCAATTCTGGTTTTTGATACACAAGGTAAAATTGTCAAAACAGTTCAGCCAAATAAAATTAATATTGAAATTGATTTGTCAGGTTTAAATAAAGGGATTTACTATTTAAGAGTACAAACAAAAAGTACTGTTTCTAATAATAAAATTATTATCCTTTAATTTTGAGGATATTAGAACAACCAGTTAATTCAATAATCGATTGATAACAAGATGAAAGCCATGATTTTTGCGGCCGGTTTGGGAACCAGGTTGAAAGACGAAACAACCAACCAACCCAAAGCGTTGATTCAGATCGGCGGTAAAACATTACTTCAGTACGCCATTGAAAAACTAATTGCATGTGGGGTTACCGAAATAGTGGTAAATGTGCATCACTTTTCAGATCAGGTTAAACGTTTTCTTTCTGAAAATGATTTTGGTGTGCCGGTGCTGATCTCCGATGAAACGGATAGACTGCTCGATACCGGCGGAGGATTGAAGAAAGCAAAAACACTTCTTGCTGACCCGTCTCCTATTATTATTTACAATGTTGATATTCTAAGCGATATTAATGTAGAGAATGTAATAAAAGAACATCAAAAATCGGGGGCAATGGCGACTGTTATCGTTCGGAAGCGCGAAACCAGCAGATACCTGAAATTCAACAAGGAAAAAAGGCTGGTTGGCTGGATAAACAAAAGAACCGGTGAAAAGAAAGTTTCCTTAAAAGAATATTTTGAAAATGCTATTGAAATGGCCTTTAGTGGAATCCATGTGGTATCCCCTGAAATATTTGAATTCATGCCAAAAGAAGACCGGTTTTCCATTATCGATTTATATCTCAGCCTGGCAAAATCCCATTTTATTAAGGGATACTTTGATGAATCAAAACTTTGGATGGATGTGGGTAAACCGGACCAACTGGAAAAAGCGAGAAAACTTTTTAGCAATTAATCTTTGATAATTTCATAATTTCTGTATTCAAAAAGCCTGACGTTAAACCATTTCTCAATACGATATAAAATCCGGTATTTTAATTTCATATGGATTTCATTTAAATTGACATTTACCTGCCAGTTTAATCTTTTTATTCTATCCTGCATTACCTTTGGATGAGTCCCTTCAAACCGGGCAAGTGCATCGTATTTATTGCTGTAATTAAATTCCTGTTCTCCGGCCTTTTTAATTGCTTCCTGCTCTGAAATTCCATCGTAAAAATGTTTTACCGATTCAATTTTTTCCTGCATAAACCGTGGGTGGCGCACCCAGCCATAATGATAAATTTCAGCATCAACCGGAACTACATTTAATTTACGTCCTTTTTTTCTGAATCCCTGTGCATCACGATAAGAAGTGATACTTTTATTGTTTCGCAATATCCGTATTTCGTTTCGGTACCATTTTCTTGAATCTGCAACGTAATCGAAAGTTCCGTAAAAATGTTTATACCTGAATAATAGACCTTCTACTTTCAACTGGTCCAAATTTTCTTTCATGGCTTTTTCTATTTCCGGCAAATATTTTTCATGAACTACTTCATCGCCCTGAATATAAAAACACCAGTCAAAATCCGCTGGGATCGCATCAAAAGCTTTGTCAGTTTCCGCAGCGTAAACTACTCCCCCTTTTGTTAATGATTCGTCCCAAACTGTATCAATAATTTTAATTTTCCCGGGAGCAATATCTTCAATAATCTCCCGGGTATTGTCTTCTGAATTTCCAACAGCAACAACAAAATGATCGCACAATGGCATGATTGAAGTTATCGCCTCAATAATTGGGAAGTCAAATTTTTCAGCATTTCTTATAAAAGTAAATCCGCAAACTTTCATTCTGTTTTTTCTTTATTTGCCAGATAGAAAAGTATAAATTCAATCATTGCTATTAGCATCAATGTGTTTCCAAGTAATTCCAAACCTTCTTCGGTTGCTGCTTTCGCCAACCGGTAATTTTCACCTTCGTACAATAAGTGCCAGAACTTTGACCGTCCCATTAAACGGCTAAAAATATAAGTAATTAAAAATCCTGACAAGAGCCAGCCAGATGCAGGAACACGAAAGAATTCGATGCTTGCGTTTTTGATCTTTTTGAAATTTTGAACAGCTACCCAAATAAGTACGATACCAACAATTAAAACAGGATAGATCCATTTATCAATCAGAAAATTGAATTCACGAATAAATGACATCAGGAAAAACAGCGATAGAATGGTAGAAACAGGTTGTAATTTGCGCCATTTATAACCAAATAAAAGAAAAAAAACAAAAAGAATAAACAGGATTATTTCCTGTGTAATCTCAGTAAATGTTATTTCACCAAAATAACTGTCCCCCTGCGGATGACCTGCGTCGAACAAAATTCCTTCCGCAATTCCGAAAATTAGTAACGAATACAAAATTATTCGAAATGCAACGGACAATGGTGAATAGATTTTCATGCTGTTTTTTTGATAATGCTAAATTATAATTTTTCTATTCAAAAAAAGCCGGAATTTTAATAACTCCGGCTTTCAAATCATTAAAATATATTTTATTCTGCTGGTTCCAACGCAACGCTAATGTAATTTTTAAAATCGAAATATTTTTTGAAAGCGCTTTTTGTGGATTTAACCGTCAGATTATTTACCAGTTTATCAAAGTTTCCGTACTTTGAGAAATCTCCATTTTTAATGTAATAAGTATTACTAAGGATAGACAACCAATAACCGTTCTCACGCAAGCTGGTTTCATGTTCACGTAGCATTTTTTCTTTGGCTTTATTTAATTCTACTTCACTTGGACCCTTTTTTTCAAATTCAGAAATGATGTCGAAAATAGCTGTTTTTAGTTCAGCCAGTTTTTCCGGTGATGCTCCATATACAATTTTAATTGTATATTCCGGTTCCGGGAATTTACCTGACGATGGCTGGGCACTAATTGAATATACGCTGCTTTTATCCTCCCTTATTACTTCTAATAAACGGGTTGTAAGAATTCGGCCAACAGCATCTAACTGAATCTGGTTTTGAGAATTAAAATCAAACTTACCATGAAACACGATGTACTGAATACACTTGTCATCCTTACCTTTTTTAACGAATTTCTCAATCACACCATTTGGCTTTTCGATGTGAAGATCAACCCAATTTTCTTTTTCAGGAAGTGACGGAATTCCCCCAATATATTTCTCTACAAGCGGTTTAAACTTACTTGTATCTATATTTCCTACAAAAAAGAATTTGAAATCAGAGGCATTTTTAAACCTTTCGTGACCAATTTGACGAATACGGTTAAAATTGGCTTCCGACAATAATTCCTTAGTTAATGGCCGCTCATGCTTGTCGTAATTCGCCAGGGTTACCTGGAGGGTATCGCTGAATGCAGCTTCAGGTGATGCAGACCGGTTTTCCAAAATGCCGGAATACCGGGTCATTAAAGACTGAAAACTGGTTTGATCAAAACGTGGATCGGTAAAATAAAGATACAACATCTTAAGCATAGTTTTCGCATCTTTTATAGACGAACTCCCATTAAAACCCTCACGTAGCTCACTAATGTATGGCGATAAACTAAATACTTTATCAGATAACATTTTATCGAGTTTGATTTTATCAAAATCGGCAATCCCACTCTCCTCCATTACATCAGTTGTAAAATTTGCCGAAACATCATCTTTCACTTTATATAAAGAACTTCCTCCCAAACTCCAGGCGTTAAACAGAATTTCATCATCTTTAAAATCGGTTGGTTTAACTACCACGACTGCCCCATTACCTAAAGTCCATTCAGTTGCATCTACTTTCTCAAGTTTACGTTCTTTAACTATTTTACTTCCTGCAGGCTCATATTCAACCAGCGGAACATTTGAAACTGCGTCCACATAAGGTTTAATATCTGCTGTTTCCGCTTCTTTAAGAATTTCACGAACCTCATCTTCGGTCGGAACTTTCACACCCTCTTTTTCAGGAGCTGTAATTACTACAACCCTGTTTTCTTCCGTAATCCAATTTTTTGCCAAATCATTGACCTCTGCCAAAGTAATTCCCGGCATAAATTCCTTGAAATATTTGTATTCATTTTCTATTCCCGGTATCGGATCTTTGGTCATCAAAAAGTTACGTTCATATTCGTTAGCGAAACTAATCGACTTACGTTTGTTACGTTCATTATAAGCTTTTTGCATAGAAGTTAGTAATGCTGCTTTTTGTCGATCCAGTTCCGTTTGGGTAAACCCATATTTTAATACACGTACATTTTCCAGTAAAGCTGCCTTAAGTCCTTCGCCAATTTTACCATTTTGTGTAACCGCTACAGACTCATATACACTTTTTGGCCCTCCCATCATCTCGGTATAAGCTGATTGTGCTAAAATAAAAGGTGGATTTGCTTGTTGTGTTTTTTCTGCTAACCGATTATTGATCATACTGTTATAAATACTTTGCATGATACTCTCACGATAATCTCCCAGTGTTTTCGTTATTTCCATCGGGTGTTTGTAGTACATATAAGCTACCGAGTATTGGGCTTCCTTGTCAGTTGCGATACTAATTAAAGTTTCCTTGTGATCGGGAATATCAAAAATCTTTTCTTCTCTTTCATTCTTTAATACAGGTATGGCAGAAAATTTTTCTTTCACCTCCTGTACCATTTTATCCTGATCAAAATCACCAACTACAATAACAGCCTGTAAATCGGGTCGGTACCAGTCATGCCGGAAACGTCTAATAGCATCCGGCGGACAATGATCTACAATATCCATTTTACCAATGGGCAATCTTTCTGCATATTTTGAATCATGAAAAAGAACCGGAAGCCATTTCCGCATCATGCGATCATTAGCACCACGACCTAACCGCCATTCTTCGTGAATAACACCTCGTTCGTTATTTATTTCATCATCAGAATCAGTAACCTGACAGGCCCAGTCATACAATACCTGTAATCCTTTTTCAATATAAATGGCAGAATCAAGCGGTACTGTAATGTTATAAACCGTTTGATCAAAACTTGTATATGCGTTGATTTCGGCACCAAAATCCATTCCTATGGATTCAAAATAATTAACTAACTCATGTTTGGGAAAATTCTTTGTTCCGTTAAACGACATGTGTTCACAAAAGTGCGCCAGCCCCTGCTGGTCGTCATCTTCTTCAACCGAACCGGCCCTGACTACCAAATATAATTCGGCCCTGTTTTTGGGATTATCATTTGAACGGACATAGTAAGTTAAGCCGTTTTCCAGTACTCCCTTACTCACCTTTGGGTCCAGCGGAAGTTGATCTTTTAAATTGCTTTGTGCAAAAAGTACTGTTGTGAGGAACAACAAAAAACTACTGAATATTAATCTCATATTTTTTCAATTTATTTATGTATGTATTCGTCTCCTATTTAAAATTATGTTACAACATATTAATCTTTAATTCGTTCAGTTACCCAGGCAAATGCATCTTCTTCGTTGGATGGAATAACCGGATAACTATTTTTAATTTCAGGCGGTGCATTTTCAGTAAGAAAAGAGTGACCCGTAAATTCAAGCAGATCAAAATCATTATAATCGTTTCCGATTCCCACTGTATTTTCGTAATTAATGTCGAGTATTTCGCAAATATGTTTTATTCCGTTTCCTTTTGAAACTGAACTATGAAAAACTTCCATCCAGATGTAACCACGGGTAATTGGAGACGATGCACGGATAACTCTAATCTCTGAGCAAAGTTCCTCTATTTCTCTTTTCAATTCTGAGAATTGTTGTTCATCTTCAGGAATAATAACCAGGAACTGACACATTTCGGTATCCGGCAAATTGTTTGGATCTAGCGGATAAGCAAATGCATTATTAAAACTAAAATATCGCTCAAACTCTTCGCAATAGTTTTCTCCGCGAAAAAACCAGTGTTTATGGTTTTCAGGTGCCGGGAAAAAAGCATGAAAGTTTAATTTTTCACCAATAAAATAGTTTAAAAGCTTTTGCACCGAATCGCGAGCAAGATTCTGATTAAAAATATATTCTCCCGTGTTCCAGTTAAAAACTCCGGCGCCGGAAGAATACACAATAAAATCAAATGGAATATTTTCATCGAGAACATCTTTTACTTTCCGAAGATTTCTCCCGGTTGCTGCAACTCTGATAATATTCTGTTCACCCAGCCAGCGTAATGCTTTCAGATTCTTTGTACTAACCGTTTTATCGTTTTTCAGAAATGTTCCGTCAAGATCGGTGGCTACCAATTTTATATTGTTCATGGCATATTACTGAAGTGCCAAATTTAATCATTTCAGTAAGGACTGGAAAAAATAAAGCATTCTTCTTCGTTAAAAAATAATAAACAAACAGATATGGATTGCTACATATAAATGAAAAGCTATTGTGCTTTAATATTACATTATTACTCATATACAGGCTGTATTTAAGTTTCGGGATAATTTCACATATATTTTCGAAAGGCTTTCTGTCGCAATGAACTTGCAAGTCTTCAATTATACTTGCGATTCCATACGAACCATCACTCAATTTTACGGCACATAAATAAGTACCAAACCTTACATCATCGGTAAATAATTTTTCAATGTCATCGGGATTTTTCTTCATTAAATGCTGCCAGATCTCATGAATTATCATAATTAATTTCGTTATTCCTTTGGTTGAATATCGACGGCAAAAGTAGAATACTCACTTTATCCGAAACATGACATTGAAGATAAAATGAGTACAAAAAAAATTAATAATTAAGAATCCAACAAAAAAGGGAATGAACGCATTTCAACTTTTCATATTTAATTGTATTTCAATGACTTATTTGGAAATTTTAATGATACTCACTTCGATTGTGATTCCAGATTATTTAATCATCAATTAAATTCATAGTTATGAAAAAAAGAATTTTATTACTTTCTTCAAACTTTATTCATCCGACGACTTAAGTTTAATCGGTGAATTTTTGTAAAATCTAATTCTCTCCAAAAAACATGTTTTTATCCGGTGCAGAAAAGCATTGGTCGAAATATCTATAAGTTTTAAATCGTACTGGTTACATTAGCGTAATATTTTATCTTTGTCACTTATTTTAAATTAAAGCATTTAATTTTTATGAAGATAGCTTTGATTGGTTACGGGAAAATGGGTAAAGAAATTGAGAAGATTGCTGTTTCCCGCGGGCATGAAATAAGTTTGATCATCGACATAAATAATCCACAGGATTTAACCATAGAAAATTTGCAAAAGTGTGATGTCGCCATCGAATTTACCGTTCCGGCTTCAGCAACAAATAATTATTGCACTTGCTTTGAGGCGGGTATTCCTGTGGTAAGCGGAACAACCGGTTGGCTGGAGAAAAAAGAAGAAGTGGAAAATAAATGTCGCGAAATGAACGGCACTTTCTTTTATGCCAGTAATTTTTCTTTGGGTGTAAACCTGTTTTTTGAACTTAACCGGAAGTTAGCCGTTTTAATGGCTGACTGGCCTGAATACCAGGTTGAAATGACAGAAGTCCATCACATTCATAAACTGGACGCCCCCAGTGGAACTGCCATTAGTTTAGCGGAAGACATTATTGAAAAACTTCCGGAAAAAACCAATTGGGTAAATGATAAAACTCCGGAAGATAACGAAATAAATATTAAAGCGGAACGCCGCGGAGAGGTTCCGGGTATTCACACCATAAAATATGAGTCGGATATTGATTTTATTGAAATTACGCACAGCGCCAAAAGTCGCAAGGGACTTGCGTTAGGTGCCGTTATGGCTGCAGAATACAGCGTCGGTAAAAAAGGGTTACTGACGATGAAAGATTTACTGAACATTTAAAAACATTCAAAATAATGAGAGAATTACTTTCGAATAAATGGGTCAAGTTTGGTACAGTTGCCGTTTTGTACTTGCTTTGGGTAATCTGGCTGGGAAGTTATATCTGGCTTATGGGCCTTGCTGTTATTTTCGATATTTATATCAGCCAAAAGGTACACTGGGCTTTCTGGAAAAAGAAAAACCCGCCAAATGGCAAACAAACCAAAACGGTCGAATGGATCGACGCCATTATTTTTGCGGTTATTGCTGCATCTTTTATCCGTATGTTTTTTATTGAAGCATACACTATTCCAACCTCATCAATGGAAAAATCGTTGCTGGTTGGAGATTATCTTTTTGTTAGCAAAACTGCTTACGGACCAAAAACACCTAATACTCCGCTTTCTTTTCCGTTTGTGCACAATACCATGCCGATTATAAAAACCAAATCATACCTGGAATGGATAAAATTACCTTACAAAAGATTGAAAGGCTTTACACACGTTAAAAATGATGATGTGGTTGTTTTTCATTTTCCTGAAGGCGATACTGTAGCTTTAGGACAACCCACGCAAAGTTACTATCAGATGGTAATGTTATACGGCCGCCAAAGGGTTTGGAGTGACAAGCGTAATTTTGGTGAAATTATTTCGCGCCCGGTGGATAAATGCGAAAACTATATTAAACGTTGTGTTGGTATTCCCGGCGACGTTATTAGAATGGAAAAAGCGCAGTTGTATGTAAACGACAAACCGCAGAAAAAATTCCCCGGGATGCAAATGAAATATACCATCATTACCAACGGGACACCCATCAATCCAAAAGCCCTCGACAGGCTGAATATTTCGATGGAAGACCGCTACGAATTTTCGGGCAAGCAATATGTTTTACCGCTTACCGACGAAGCACTCGAAAAAATCAAACAGTTTTCCAACGTTGTTTCAGTTACCAGCCAGGTTGAAGAACCAGGAACCTGGGACCGGCTGATTTTTCCTTCCGATGAACGGTTTCAATGGAATCTGGATAACTGGGGACCAATAACAATTCCGAAGAAAGGTGCTACAATACAACTTACAGTGGATAATCTTCCCCTTTACCGCAGGATTATTGATGTTTACGAAAACAACGATCTGGAGGTAAAAGGAGATCAGATTTATATTAACGGAGAACTTGCAACGAGCTATACTTTTAAAATGGATTATTACTGGATGATGGGTGACAACCGCCATAATTCGGCTGATTCACGCTATTGGGGGTTTGTACCTGAAGATCATGTGGTTGGAAAAGCTAAAATAATATGGCTTTCGCTCAATAAAGACAAACATTTTCCGGCCAATATCAGGTTCAGCAGATTGTTCCATGTTATCCGGTAATTTCATAAATCAATGATTTTCATTCAATAAGAACAAAAACAAGAAATAATTTTAGCAGAATATTCGTTTAAAGGATAGCATTTAATTGTTATCCTTTTTATATTCACCAAAAAATTGAAGAATTATGTCGGTTATCTTAATTATTCTTCTTGTTTTAGCTGTATTACTCGTAATTTTTACGCTTCAGAATTCCACCGTAATTACTATTCATCTTTTTTTCTGGGATATTGCAAATGCGCCGCTGGTGTTGGTTTTGCTCAGTTGTATTATTGTAGGATATCTTCTGGCTGTTATTTACTTTTATCCGAGACTTTGGAAGGTTAAAAAAGAATACAGGCAACTGATAAAATTTAACAAAGAACTTCAGGAGTTACACGATTTAAACCATCCGAAAAAGAAAAAAGATCCTGATGAATCAGATCCTGAAGGTATAGAAATGGATGACGACGACGATGACCGCAACTCATTTTTTAAAGACTGACCGATTGTGGAGAAGACCGTTTTACTAAGTACTTCCTATTTTGCCCCTGTTCAGTATTACACAAAATTGCTGGAATATGAAAAGGTACTTATAGAGCAATTTGAACACTTTCACAAGCAAACGTTTCGTAACCGATGTGTAATTTTAGGCGGCAACGGTCCAATTTCGCTGGTAGTTCCGGTCATTAAAGGTCGCGGACCAAAAGTACTTATCAAGGATCTTAAAATTTCTTATGATACCGAATGGCAACGTAATCACTGGCGAACCATTTTTTCGGCATACAACTCCTCCCCTTTTTTTGAATTCTACCGCGATGAAATAGAGCCTTTCTTTGAGTTGAAATCAAAATTCCTGCTCGATTTTAACCTGCGAATTAATGAAACCGTTTGTGTGCTGCTGGAGCTTGAAAACAACGTTGTTTTAACCAGTGACTTTGAAAAAGTGCCCGAAGAAACCTCTAATTTCAGAGAATTAATTTCACCTAAAAATAAAACCATTACCGATCCTGATTTTCAACCTGCAAAATATACCCAGGTATTTTCAGAACGGTTTGGATTTGTTCCCAATCTCAGCATTCTGGATCTATTGTTTAACGAAGGGCCAAACAGTATCTCGGTTTTAGAGAAAAGTATAAATATCTGAGAAAAATATTTTTTTTATCATTTCATAACTTCTTTAGTTTTTATTAACCTTGTAACTATAATAACCTAAAACCTGAATCGATGAAAAATTATCTTGTTACTTTTCTTTCTTTTTTAATGATTACGTTTAATTGTCAGGCGCAAAACGATAAGCCCAAATTTGAAAAGCCGTTGAATATTCTTGTATTTACCAAAACTGTTGGTTACCGCCATGAAAGTATTTCCACAGGGTTGAAAATGCTGTACGACCAGAGTCAAAAAGAAAACTGGATTATTACTGCTACCGAAAATGACGATCTTTTTAATGACGATTTCCTGTCGGAATTTGATGTCGCTGTTTTTCTGAATCCTACGGGAGATGCTATCTCAAATAAAGGTCAGGCTGCATTTGAAAAATGGATGAATACAGGAAAAGGACTAGTAGGAATTCATGCTGCTGCCGATTGCGAATACGATTGGGATTATTACGACAAATTACTTGGCGTGCATTTTAAAACGCATCCTCCACAGCAAAAGGCTACAGTACTGATTGAAAATACAGAACACCCTGCTATGAAACCGTTTAAAGGGATAAAATCATACACCACATATGACGAATGGTACTCTTTTAAAGAAAATCCAAGTCCACGTGTACATGTTCTGGCCACATTGGATGAGTCCACTATTCAAAAGTTCGAGAATGATAGTTTTCGCATGGGCGATCACCCGTTAATATGGTGGCAGGAAAAAAACGGGATTCGCTCCTTTTACACGGGTTTCGGTCATACAAATGAAGCATTTCAGGATGAAAAAATAATCGAACACATTATAAATGCCATTAATTGGGCAGGGAAACGGATAGATTAAGAGATCATAATTCAAAAATCTGGGACATCGTCTAATAATCCAATGTTCTTTCTTATTTCTATTAAACAAATCTATGGAAGTTGAGGTTATATCCATTATCTCATTTAAAATGAAAAAAACAAAAAACTGGCAAATTAAACTTGGAATATTCCTGATGATCTTTTCCGGAGTGTTTTTTGGCGCCACTTTTATTATTCCAATGTTTGACCTGCCCACTAAAACCAAAGTTATTGCCTCTTCAACAAGTTTAGTTTTGATGGAAGTGGTATTCTGGGCTGGTGGATTACTTGTTGGAAAGGAACTTTTTACCAAATACAAACAAAAGTTAAATCCGAAAAACTGGTTCAGAAAAAAAGAAATGTCTTCAGAAGAATCAATAAAATAATAATTTTCCCGATTGAAAATAGTAATAAAAAAAGGCTTCCGAAAATCCAGAAGCCTTTGTAATATCGAAGAATATAATCTGATTTAAAATAACTTAAATCCAACAGATAACATAAATGTATTGCTTTTCATGTCGCTGCTTAACGGACTACTGTAAAACTTGTTTAATCCATTTTCCATCCGGGCATCAAATGTCATAAAAAGCACGTCCACTCCAATACCGTACTGAACCCCAAAATAATGGTTTTCATAAAAACTCCTGTCGAATACACTTTCGTTGTCACTTATTTTTTTTGTGGTTATTCCACTAAAAACAGGACCGGCTAAAGCATGTAGCCCAAATACTTTACCTTTAATTAATTTTACCCCTATAAGCACTGGAATATCAACTGTACTGTAATCAAATGATGTGACTATCGAAGTAGCCCCTGATTTCAAATCACCACCTTTACCACTAAAATACACTTCTGGTTGAAGAAATACCCTGTTCCAGCCTATTCTGCCGAAAGCACCAAAATGCATTTTAACTACGGCATCCGAAGAATAATCGTTGGCGTTAAAACTGATTTTGGAGAAGTTAACCCCACCTTTTAAACCAATATCAAATGTGGGTTGTGCTTCTACTGTAATTACAAACAACCCTGCAACTACTAACAATATTATCCTTTTCATCATAACTATCTGAATTTAAATAAGCTAAAGGATTGTTTCGATTTTATCCTTTAGCTTCGATTCAACTTTTAATGATTGTTTCGAAACCCAATTCCTATATAAATGTAAACGAAATTCAATAGAATAAAGTATTCTTTGCCGAGAAAAAGAACAAGAGGTATGAATTTGTTATACATAAAAAAGACACGCAATTTATTTTATAACCTCGCTTTATTATTTCATTTTTGTACTACTGAAAATTCATTTTATGAAAACAAAAAGGTTTTTACTCACTTTGGTTGTAATAGCCCTGTTTAGCATTGCACAGGCACAACAAAAATATACGATCGTTATTCATGGTGGAGCCGGAGTAATGTCACGTAAATATATGAATGAAGAACGTCAGAAAGAATATTTGGCCAAACTTGACGAAGCACTTCAGTTGGGCCAAAATATGCTAAAAGATGGCGCTGCTGCTACCGATGTAGTGGTGAGTGTGATCAATGTTATGGAAAACTCACCATTGTTCAACGCTGGGAAAGGTGCTGTTTTTACCCACAATGGGAAGAATGAGTTGGACGCATCAATCATGGATGGCAAAACGCTGAATGCGGGTGCCGTTGCAGGAGTTCGGAACATTAAAAATCCAATAACCGCTGCGCGTGAAGTAATGCTGCATTCGGAGCATGTTTTTTTAAGTGGAAAAGGCGCCTCTGAATTTGCAAAAAAACAGGGACTGGATATTGTTCCTAATAAATATTTTTATACCAAAGCCAGGTATGAATCGTTGAAGAAATTACTAAAACAGGAACGTAAAAGAACAAACAGTGATAATATAGGAACCGTTGGTTGCGTGGTTCTCGATACTCATGGAAATCTTTGCGCAGGAACATCAACCGGAGGAATGACCAACAAACGGTACGGACGAATTGGCGATACACCAATAATCGGAGCAGGTACTTATGCCAACAATAAAACCTGTGCTGTTTCATGCACCGGACACGGAGAATATTACATTAGACTTGGATTTGCACGTGATGTTTCGGCTTTAATGGAATATAAAAATATGAGCGTTGATGGAGCCTGCCGCGAAGAAATCAGAAAACTAAGTGAACTTCAAGGAACCGGCGGTGTTATTGCTGTTGATACCAAAGGAAACATTGCCATGGAATTTAACACCAGTGGAATGTTCCGTGGTTATGCAAACTCGGATGGGAAAAAAGAACTGGCTATTTTTGAAGACAATTAATTAACCGGAAATTTATAATGAGATTCCTCTTTCCTGCATTTTTATTTGCACTGTTTACGATAGCTATTCCAATCATTATTCATCTGTTTAGCTTTCGTCGCTACAAAACAGTGTATTTCAGCAATGTTGGTTTTTTAAAAGATATCAAAAAAGAATCGCAAAAGAAATCGAAACTCAAACAGCTACTGATATTGATTGCCCGCATTTTAGCCATCATTTTTCTTGTATTTGCTTTTGCTCAACCTTATATACCGATTAATTCTGACACGCAAAAACAACCCAATCAACTGGTAGCTGTTTATGTGGATAATTCTTTCAGCATGAATGCGCTTTCAGAACAGGGACAGTTACTTGAAGTAGCTAAAAACAAAGCTATTGAAATTGCGATGGCTTACCCTGAAGGAACTAAATTCCGGTTGTTCACAAACGATCTGAAGCCGAAACATCAAAACCTGTTCAACCGGGAGCAATTCATACAACAGGTTTCTGATATTGAACCCTCTCCCATTGTCATACCCCTTTCAATGATTTATAACCGGTTTGCCATGCAAAAAGTGGAATCAACCGAGGGAACCGATAAAAATCTTTACCTTATTTCTGATTTTCAGCGAAGTATAACCGACATTGAAAATTTTAATGACAAATCGATATTTACCTATTTTATGCCGCTGGTACCCAACCAGGTTGCTAACCTCTTTATCGATTCCTGTTGGGTTGAGATACCAGCACACCGGTTAAAACAAGAAGAAGAAATTTTTGTGAGGATTAAAAACAGTTCTAACCAGGATTTTCAGAATCTGCCATTAAAACTGATTTTGAATGATTCCATAAAATCGATTACCAATTTTTCCGTTTCGGCACAAAACGAAATCGTAGCCAGTTTAAAATACACTAACAATACCAGTGGATCGCAAATGGGGAAAATCGAAATTTCTGATTATCCGTTCACCTACGACAACGAATGGTATATCAGCTATTTTGTAAAACCGCGTTTAAAAGCGCTCGCTATTTACGGGAATAGTCCGGAATCTGCTGAAGGATTGAATTATATGTCAGCTTTGTTTAAAGACGACGATTACATCCAACTGGATGAAATGAATGTTCAAAACCTGCAGATGAGCAAACTGGTAGAATATAATACTATTTTCCTGCTCAACCTTCAGAATTTCCCGAGTGGTTTTTTGAATGAATTAAGCAGCGCAGCTGACAATGGTACCTCACTGGTACTTTTCCCCGGGAACATGGAAAATCCGTTACAGAACAATACTTTTCTATCACGTTTTAATGCCAGTCGGGTGACAGGCGTTGACACCACTACACAAAAGATTTCGGGTATTGATTTCGAGAATAAATTCTTTGCCAATGTTTTCCGTAAAAGAGAAGAAAATGCTATTCTTCCTGAACTAAAAGAGCATTTGCGGTTTGAGCGAAATATCCGAAATGCCGAAACAAGGTTACTTTGGTTTCAAAATAATGATAAGGCACTTTCGGTACTGAACGACAAAAAAGGCAAAATCTGGGTATTTTCATTCCCATTGGAAAAGAAAACAGAATCGTTTGCCAAAGACATTTTGTTCGTTCCATCCATTTACAACATTGTTTTAAACAGTTTACCTGCGCAGCAACTATCATACACCATCGGGAAGGATACTTATGTTGAAATACCAAACAGCGAGTCTTTGGATTTGAATTCAAACATTGAAATTGAGAATGTTGCTACAGGTGAAAGATTTATTCCCAACAACAGTATATCGTCCCGGGGAATCAGGATCGAAATCGGAGGTCTGATAACAAAATCGGGGCAATATCGGGTGTTAAATGATAACCAACCGATTGTGACACTTGCCTTTAATTACAACCGAAAAGAGTCGGATTTGCGCTATTTCGGTGCTGATGAGCTACAATCAAAAGCAGAAACTTCGGGTTTGAAGAATGCATCTGTAATTACAAATGTTGAAAGTAATTTTTCGGATATTTTCAGTGAAGTACAAAACGGAAAACAACTTTGGAAATGGTTTGTTTTAATGGCTCTGTTTTTCATCCTGGCTGAAGTTCTGATTTCCCGCTTCTGGAAATAAAATCAAAAAATATGACAGAATTCAGTGCTTTTTAACACGGCACTTTTTTTTGTAATTCAGGGGTAAAATTGTAATTCTGTACCAAATTTAAAAGAACGAATATGACACTGTTGACATCAAAAGATTACATGGCCAAAGAAGACCGGTTTGGCGCTCACAATTATCATCCAATCCCTGTTGTGCTGGCAAAAGGCGAAGGCATCTATGTGTGGGATGTGGAAGGAAAAAAGTATTTTGATTTTCTGGCGGCTTATTCTGCTGTTAATCAGGGACACAGTCATCCGAAAATAACAGAAGCGTTGGTTGACCAGGCTCAAACACTGGCACTTACTTCGCGGGCATTTTACAACAATGTGCTGGGCGACTGGGAAGAATACATGACCAATCTTTTTGGATACGACAAAATGCTGCCAATGAATTCGGGAGCGGAAGCCGATGAAACAGCGCTCAAATTGATCAGGAAGTGGGCCTACAAAGTAAAAGGAATCCCGACGAATGAAGCAAAAATAGTTGTTTGCGACGGAAACTTCCATGGTCGTACCATTACCATAATTTCCATGTCGTCCGATCCGGACGCTTACAATCATTACGGACCTTACACTCCAGGATTTGTAAATATTCCGTACAATGACATTGAACGACTGGTAAAAGAATTGCAAGATCCGAATGTGGCTGGTTTTCTGGTAGAACCAATCCAGGCCGAAGCCGGAGTTTATGTACCTGAAGACGGATATCTTGCTAAAGCGGCTGCATTATGCAAAAAACACAACGTTCTTTTTGTTGCCGATGAAGTTCAGACAGGATTGGCAAGAACCGGGAAAATGCTGGCTTGTGATCATGAAAATGTACGCCCTGATATTTTGATTTTGGGAAAAGCACTTTCGGGAGGAATGTACCCTGTTTCCTGCGTGCTTGCCGATGACGAGATTATGCTGACGATTAAACCGGGAGAACATGGAAGTACTTATGGCGGAAATCCAATTGCCGCAAAAGTTGCTATGACCGCCATCGATGTAATACTGGAAGAAAAACTGACTGAAAATGCCGAAAAAATGGGTGAAATTTTAGGGACGAAATGCAAGCTGTTCAGTCAGACATGATTGAAACAGTGCGCGGGAAAGGGCTTTTAAATGCAATCGTGGTTCGTCCAAAGAATGCAAAAACAGCCTGGGACGTTTGCCTGCGGTTAAAAGAAAACGGATTGATTGCAAAACCAACACACGATCACATTATCCGGTTTACACCTCCATTGGTAATTACTGAACCGGAATTAAGGGAAGCCATTGAGATTATTAAGAAAACATTTAAAGAGTTTGAATAATAAAAACAGGGAAACCGTTCTGATAGTCAGGACGGTTTTTTTATTGATTTTGAGCAACAACCAATCTCGGCTGTCCTTTAATTCTTTTTCGAAGCACGTTATAATCACGGGTATAAGAAATTACCGATACTCCCATGTTCATATATCCACCCTGCTGCGAAACTTTTTCAAAGTGGTAACTTCCCTGTACAAGCGGAACATGAATGTATGGCATACAATCACTAAAACTGGGGCCATAATAAAGCAGTGCGTTTAAAAAATAATATGCAACGTCGAAGCCCTGCATGCCAAACATATTTGGTTCTGTAGCAAAATTCTGCTTAAACGATTTTATCATTTCCAGGGTAGCCGGATTAGAGTAATCAACCCAGTATGGATATATATACTTCATTTTCAAATTGTGGTACTGCGCAACATCGATACTCGGATAACGCTGCTGATAATTGGAAGAAGCAATTAAAGTAATGGAGTAATCATCAGCCAGATTGTTGATATTCGAAATTGCTACACTAAGTTCTCCTTCCAGGGATGACGGGACTAAAACCACATTTTCTTTCTTTTTCGACATTATCGACCTCAAACCAAAAGGCCCTTCCGTTTTAAAATTATATTCAGTAAAAGTCACCCCACCAAGTGCGTTCAGCAACCCGGTATTGAAATATTTTTCACGGATCAGATCGACAAGTTTATCTTCAATGGTTCTGTTGCTGTTTGATGTACGTACAACTATAAAGTTGCAATGGTCATAATCTTCCACAACCATTTCGGCTGTTTTTTCAGCCAGGTATTCGCGGCTTGGATTAACCTGGAAAAAATACGGATCCTGGTTAATTACGTCCGAACGACTGTCAAATGGAGAAACCATTGGAATTCTATACATGGCAGCTGCATTTGCAATTTCCTTTTGAATTTCCTGGTACACCGGACCAATAATCAAATCCGATCCCTGAAATGCAGGTGTTTGAATAAAAGCACGGGTTGAATCAACGTTATTTTGAGTATCGAAAACATGTAAAACGATATTCATCCCGACTTTTTGCATCGAATCGATGGCAACTAAAACACCTTCGTAAAACTGAAGAAAATTTTCACTGTTCCCATAAAACTGCTTGAACATTTCTATTGACTTTTCCTGTTCTACAATGGTGTCCTGTACCGTGCCGTCCATGGCCAATGAGTCAGCCTCCGGCAAAATAATTTCCCTGTTCAGTGTATCATTAGCTTCCAGATAAAGTGGTAGAAACAGAGAAATGGAATATGTTTTATTATTAAATATCTGCAAATGATTTGGTTCACATGAAACAGGAACTTCCAGTGTCCTTCTGACTTCTGGTAAATTTACAATTGCCGGGGCTTTAGTCTCGGGTTCAATTTCAGTATTCGTTTCAGTGACTTTGTTTTCTGTAACATTTTCCGTGGGTTGTTCAATTTGTTTGGGAATTAATAAAGTTTCACCAATCACCGGACCTCGGTTGGCGAGCACCGGGTTACTTCGTATGATTTCGTCAATAGGAACATGGTATTGTCGCGACAATCCATAAAGCGTTTCATTCGGTTCTACTTTATGAGTGGAATAAATATTATTGTCAACCGATTTAACAATTGATATTTCGTGCACTGGAATTTTTATAACCACACCTGCAGGAAAACCACTTTCCAGCACCGGGTTGAGGGCAATTAATTCCTCATCAGTAACATTGTATTTATGGGTGATCCCCCACATGGTTTCTCCCGATTCGATAACATGTTCAAAATAATGATCCGTATTTATAGCCACCGAAGGCTCATTAGTCTCAGGTACCTCTTTTTCCTTACTTTTCGTTGCAGGTATCATTAACTTCCATCCGGCTTTCAGTTTCTTTGCTTCCGGATTAAAAAACAATAATTCACTTACCGAAACATTAAATTGTTTTGCAATTGAGTAAAGTGTTTCCCCGGGTAAAACAACATGTTCAACTAAATTCTTTTCGCTATTATTTACTGTTTGTGATTTACTTTCAATAGTTGCATTTTCAGACTGAATATTCCAATGCGGAATACGTACTTTGGTACCTTTTCTGAATCGTTTAATTTCCGGATTATAAGCGTATAATTGTTCTACCGTAATTCCATACTGTTTGGCAATAAAATAGGGTGTTTCTTTTCTCGACTCAATAATATGCGTAGTAAAACTGGTTGGATCTCCTTTGTTAATGTCAACATCTTGAATATTTATTCCTTCCTGGTAAGGTATTTTCAGTATTTCTCCAATATCTAACCCTCTTGAAATCTTTGGATTATTTGCTTGTAACTGTGATCGTTCAATTTTAAAATCCCTGCAAATAGAAAAAATAGTTTCGCCCGTACGAACCTGGTGAAGAACAAACTTTTCGCCCTTAATAACTACAACCTCATTTTCCTTCAAATCCTGGCCATAAACTGAAACTGTAAGAAATACCGTTACAATAAGGATAATGAAATACCGGACATTGCTCATTTAAAAGTCAATTTTTTAAATTCTGGTCAAAAGTAATAATTATTGAACAACCGTACTTTTCAAACGCTTTTATTTGAATTTAATTTTACATCACTTTGTTAATAGATGTTGTTTTTTGTCTTGTTGTTAATAAGTTCTCTTTTTGAAGTTTAACAAGCCAACTTTTAACCCGATATTTTTACTTTTGTTTCAGAAAAATAAATTCAAATTCATGCAGGAGAAAATAATCATTCTTGATTTTGGTTCGCAGTACACCCAATTAATCGGGCGTAAAATTCGTGAGTTAAATGTGTATTGCGAAATACATCCTTTTAATCACTTTCCTGAGATTGATGAAACGGTAAAAGGTGTTGTTTTGTCGGGAAGTCCTTATTCTGTTCGTGATGAAGATGCCCCCCACCCTGATTTAACGGCTATAAAAGGGAAAATTCCTGTTCTGGGAGTTTGTTACGGTGCACAATATATGGCTCATTTTTTTGGCGGAGAAGTTGCTCCATCGAATACCCGGGAATATGGCAGGGCTAACCTGGGATTTATCGACCATGACAACCCGTTGTTTCATAACATAGAACTGCACACGCAGGTTTGGATGAGCCATGGCGACACTATTGTTAGGGTACCAAAAAATTATAAAGTGATTGCATCGACTGAGGATGTGAACTTTGCTGCATACAAAATTGATGATGAAATGAGTTGGGGAATCCAGTTTCATCCTGAAGTTTATCATACTACTGAAGGGAAACAGTTGCTCGAAAATTTTGTTGTCGAAATTTGTGGTTGTAAACAAGACTGGACACCTGCTTCGTTTGTTGAAACTACCGTGCATGAATTGAAAGCAAAAACTGGGAAACGACAAAGTTGTCCTTGGATTATCAGGCGGTGTTGACTCTTCGGTTGCTGCAGTTTTGCTAAATAAAGCAATTGGAGAAAACCTAACCTGCATTTTTGTCGATAATGGATTGCTTCGCAAAAACGAATTTGAAGATGTTTTGCATTCTTACAAAGACATGGGATTAAATGTAATTGGCGTGGATGCGAAACAAAAATTCTGGGACGACTTAAAAGGAGTAACTGATCCGGAACAAAAAAGAAAGATCATTGGAAGAAATTTCATTGAAGTTTTTGATGCTGAAGCACATAAAATACAAAACGTAAAATGGCTGGCCCAGGGAACTATTTATCCTGATGTAATTGAATCAATTTCAGTAAATGGTCCTTCTGCAACCATTAAATCGCATCACAATGTTGGCGGACTTCCGGCAAAAATGAATTTAAAAGTTGTAGAACCTTTGCGACTGTTGTTTAAAGATGAAGTTCGAAGAGTGGGAAAAGCGCTTAACATTAAACAGGATTTGATTGGAAGGCATCCATTTCCCGGCCCGGGACTGGGGATCCGAATTCTGGGCGATATAACTCCAGAAAAAGTCAGGATGCTGCAGGAAGCCGATGCTATTTTTATTCAGGGATTAAAAAGCTGGGAGTTGTATGATAAAGTGTGGCAGGCAGCAGTTATTTTGCTACCGGTTCAATCGGTTGGTGTAATGGGTGATGAACGTACTTATGAAAATACTGTTGCACTTCGCGCAGTTGCTTCTACCGATGGAATGACGGCAGACTGGGTGCATCTGCCGTACGATTTTCTGGCAAAAATGTCAAATGAAATCATAAATAAAGTTCGTGGCATTAACCGTGTAGTTTATGATATTAGTTCGAAGCCACCGGCAACAATTGAGTGGGAGTAATTGTTAAAAAGATTGCTACATTCAAATATTATTAATAGTCAGACGTTTCTGATGTTATAGAAATAAATAACAATCATGAAGAATCTAAAATTTAGACAAGTAAAAAATAACATATTTCTAATCCTCCTTACTATTTTGCTGGTATCAGCTTCAACCGTTTCTGCGCAAAACCCGCTTTCGTTGGATCAGGATAAATTCGCACGACTTTTACGACTGATAAATAGCTACTATGTAGATACAACGAATATTGACAAACTCACTGAAGATGCCATCGTCAAGGTTTTGAGCGATTTAGATCCGCATTCGGTTTATATTTCGAGGGACGAAGTTGAAAAAATGAATGAACCTTTAAAAGGAAATTTTGAAGGCATCGGGATCACATTTAATATTTTTAAAGATACATTACTTGTTAATACGATGATTGCAGGTGGCCCTTCTGAAAAAGTTGGATTGAGGGCCGGTGATCGTATCGTGGAAGTTGATCAGAAAAATATTGCCGGGATTGGACTTAAAAATTCGGATGTATTTGCGTTACTGCGTGGCGATAAGGGAACCAAAGTTGAGATAAAAGTATTGCGCCGTAATGTTCCTGAAATGTTGGATTTTACAATTACGAGAGATAAAATTCCTATTTATAGCCTGGACGCATCATACATGCTCGATGAATCAACCGGATATATTAAGCTGAATAAATTTTCAGCAACCACAGATGAAGAATTTGAAACTGCTATGAAAGAGTTGGAACAACAACACCTGCAAAATCTGGTTCTTGATCTTCGCGGAAACGGCGGTGGTTATTTAAAAACAGCTATTGAAATAGCAGACGAGTTTTTGAAAAATGGCCAGTTGGTGGTTTATACCAGCGGGGTGAACGATCCTAAAAGAGAATATGATGCAACTTCAACAGGTGAATTTGAAACAGGAAATCTGGTTGTACTCATTGATGAATCAACAGCTTCTGCAAGTGAAATTGTTACAGGAGCCGTTCAGGATTGGGACCGTGGAATTGTTATTGGCAGACGTTCGTTTGGAAAAGGATTAGTACAAAGACCTTTTTTCCTTAATGATGGTTCCATGATCCGTTTGACCACAGCCCATTATTACACACCGAGCGGTCGTTGTATTCAAAAATCATATAAGAATGGGATTGCAGAATACAAAAAAGATTATGTGAATCGGATAGAAAGTGGAGAAATGTTCAGTGCTGACAGCATTGTTTTTGCTGATTCGTTAAAATATAAGACGTTGCTAAACGGCAGAAACGTTTATGGTGGCGGTGGAATTATGCCCGATATTTTTATTCCATTGGATACTTCACACTATTATAGCTATGTCAACCGGCTAAGGAGAAACAATACAATTCTGGATTATGCCCTGGGGTATTTGGATAGTCATCGTAGTGAGCTTAAATCAAAATATCCAAAATTTGAAAAATTTAATAAACAATTTGTTGTTTCTGACAGAATTATCGATGAAATAGCTGCAGCAGGTGAAAAAGGAGGAATTGAAAAAGATGAAGAGAGTCTTAACTTTTTAATGAATGACATTAAAAAGGAAATAAAGGCAATCATTGCGCGTGATTTATTTTCAAGAAATGATTTCTACAAAATTTATTACCAGGACGACAAAGCTATTCTGGAAGCGATGAAGGTGATAAAAAACCAGAAAGAATACCACAATTTGCTGGTTTCAGCTGAACAGTAGTTTATGATCGAGCATATTACAGCCTGGCTTTGGGGCAATAAAGTTGAACTGCTTGGAGCCATACTTGGTCTGTTTTATATTTTCTTCTCTATTCGTCAGCATATTTTAACATGGCCTGTCGGATTACTTACCTCAATCTTTTATGTAATAATCTTTTTTCGGTCCGGATTTTATGCCGATATGGGCTTACAGGTATATTATGTTGTTATTAGCATTTATGGCTGGTATTTCTGGTTGAAAGGTAAACGACCTGATGATTCAGGGAAAATACCCGTAAAAACATGTAGGAAAATTCTGTGGATAAAACTTACTGCAATTACGGTTCTAATCTTTTTTGTTATTCTCTTTATATTGAAAAACTTCACCAATTCAACTGTGCCGGTAATGGATTCAATGACAACTGCTTTGAGTATTACCGCCACATGGATGTTGGCTCGAAAATATATTGAACACTGGATCATCTGGATATTTGTTGATTTTGTGTCTGCCGGATTATATATTTACAAAAATTTATGGCCAACTGTAATTCTGTTCATTGTTTACACAGTTATGGCTTTTCTAGGTTATTTTGAATGGAAAAAAGATTTAAAAACAACTCAATAAAATATACTCCAAAAATAATTGTAATTACGGGCGCCGAATCAACGGGGAAAAGTACTTTGACTGAGGAGTTGGCGCGACATTTTAATATGCCTTTCATACCTGAATTGGCCAGAAGTTATATAGAAAATCTTGGTAGAAAATACACTTATTCTGACATTGAAAAAATTGCGGAATTACAGATTGAACAATTAAGAAAGTACAGGAATTCAGATTATCCGTTTATTTTTCTCGACACCTGGCTGATTGTTACAAAAATTTGGTTTGAGGTCATTTTTAAAAAAGAACCTGCATGGTTACTCCATGAAATTCGCAATACGAACATTAATCTTTTCCTGGTCTGTAATACCGACATTCCTTGGATTCCTGACGCAGTAAGAGAAAACGGAGGAGAAATGCGCGAGGTTTTAAATTCAATGTATATTGAAACCATTTCTAAATTAAATTATAACTATAAAATTATCAGTGGGAAAGATCAGGAAAGGTTTATTCAGGCATTGCATTGGACAAAAGAACTTCAATAAATCTTCAACAAGTTTCCTGTTCAGCTGTTTTTTAGTGTGATCGTTTATGAATAGTACGTAAATTAGCACAATAAAATTTTAAAAAATGACTGATTCTGATTTTGAATCCAAAATATCGAAAACCATTCAGGAATTAAGTGACCCTACATCGTACGAAATGGTTTGTCATCAGCATATACTGGGGGAGCCACTTCCTTCTATTGCTAATCTTACCCGAATTATCAATCTTGTCCGTGAAATTCTTTTTCCAGGTTATTTCGGAAATACCTCTTTAAGACCAAATACCACCCAACACTATATGGGGGTTCACGTCGATGAACTTTTTGAACTACTGAGTAGGGAAATCCTGGCAGGGATGTGTTTTGAGTGTCTGGATGAGAACGTGGATAAGGTTGAAATTCATCAGGCCAAAGCAAAAAATATTGCCCTCGATTTCATTGCCTGTCTTCCTGAAATCAGGAATGTTTTAGTAACTGATGTGGAAGCTACATATTTAAATGATCCTGCAGCCAGAAACGTAGGTGAAGTTATCTTTAGCTATCCGGCCATTCGTGCCGTTACAAATTATCGTATGGCGCACAAATTGCTTGAATTTGAGGTTCCGCTTATTCCCCGTTTTATTTCAGAGATGGCTCACAGTGAAACAGGCATTGATATTCACCCGAAAGCTAAAATTGGCGAACGTTTCACCATTGATCACGGCACAGGTGTCGTAATCGGATCTACTACTATTATTGGTAAAAACGTGAAAATATATCAAGGCGTAACATTAGGAGCCAAAAGTTTTCCCCTGGATGAAAATGGGAACCCGATTAAAGGTATTCCCCGCCATCCAATAGTTGAGGACGACGTTGTAATTTACGCAGGTGCAACAATATTAGGCCGTATCACCATTGGGAAAGGATCGGTAATTGGTGGGAATGTATGGGTAACATCAGATGTAGCTCCGGAATCAAAAATAGTCCAGTCAAGGGCAAAAGATTATTCTTTTTTTGATGGTGCAGGAATCTAACATAAAATTCTATTTTGAAAGATTATAAACTAATTGCAAAAACCTTTTCCGGTCTGGAAAATGTACTTGCTGATGAATTAAAAGAATTGGGCGCCAAAAACGTTAGCCCGGCGCGTCGTGTTGTATTTTTTGAAGGGAGTCTTGAAATGGTTTACAAAACCAATTATTTAAGCCGAACTGCTCTTCGAATATTAAAACAGATTGAATATTTTCAGTTTAAGAATGTTGATCAGTTTTACTTAAAATGTAAAAATGTTAACTGGTCGGACCACTTTTCAATAGAGGATAATTTCGTAGTACAAAGTACCGTAATTAACTCGAATGACTTTAAAAACTCAATGTTTGCATCTCTTAAAGTAAAGGATGCAATTGCCGATTATTTTCGTGATCGTCTTGGAAAACGTCCAAATGTTAACATAGAAAACCCGGATATTATAATTGACGTACACATATTCCAAAATGGCTGTACGCTATCTTTAAATAGTTCAGGAGAATCGTTACACAAACGCGGCTACAGGGTAAAACAAGGAGATGCTCCACTAAACGAAGTTCTGGCTTCCGGTATGATAAAAATTAGCGAATGGAAAGGGAAAAGTGATTTTTTAGATCCAATGTGTGGTTCCGGAACATTACCTATTGAAGCGGCAATGATAGCGTATAATATTCCTGCCGGAAAATTTAGAAAAAATTACGCTTTTGAGAATTGGCCGGATTTTGACCAGTTACTTTTCGACAATGTAAAACAGTCTGTACAAAAAAAAGAATTCAATCATAAAATTTATGCTTCGGATATTTCTGGTAGCAGTTTATTAAATGCCCAGACCAATGCAAGACGTGCGCTGGTGTTTAATAAAATAACCTTTCAAAAATCAGATTTTAAAGAATTGATATGTGATATTCATAACGGCACTATTGTAATCAATCCACCTTACGGAGAAAGATTAAATGAAAATAATCTTAACGCTTTGTATTCAATGATTGGAGAGCGATTAAAACATCAATATTCCGGAAATCAAGCATGGATTTTATCGTCGGCTCGTGAAAGTATAAAGGTAATTGGCCTAAGACCCAACCAAAAACTTGACCTTTTTAACGGTGCTTTAAAATGTAAATTTAACCAATATTTACTCTTTGAAGGAAAGAGAAAAGACCTAAAATAACAAAGGGGAACTAAAACATTTTACTGTTCTAACCCCCTGAAATATCTTTATTAAGAAGTTGGAAATCTTACCTAATGCTAATTTTCTTCCATATCAAAAATGTCTTTGGGACGAGTTGATGGTTTGATTGGTTCTGCACCACCACGAATAGCGAACATTTCGTTAGCACTTAAGAATTCAACTGAATCAAATTGATTTTTGCTTGTTTTGTTAGTTCCCAATATCTTTTTCATGATCAATAAATTAATTTGTAAAACACAATAAACACACATTCTATAGTTATATTCCGAAAAAGTAAAAAAGGTAACCCCTCGAATTGGAAAAAAATTTAAAATCTATTAAATTGCTGAACGAAAAAAAAGGGTAAATGTCTGGCATCATTAAATCTATATTCCTCATTATCTTAATATTAGCACCGCAATATATTTTCTCTCAAAATGCAAAAATTTTTAATCAGAAAATTATTAATAGAGATGCCAACTTTGAAAAGGATAGTGTCCGAGCCAGGAATCTGTATATAAGTGGGATCAAATCTTTTCAGAATGGTTTTTATACACAGGCTTTAGATACTTTTTTCGAATCATTATCAGTTAGACGAAAAATTTACGGCGATAAGAACAATAATTTAGCACCAGCTTATTCTGGGATTGGAATTGCTTATGGAAAACTTGGAAATTATGATCTTTCATTAAAATATTTTGATTTGGCAGAAAAATCTTATTTTTTGAATTATGAAAGAAATAAACGACAAATCATTAATTTATATGTCAATATTGGTAATTTATATCGTGAAAAACTTGATTATTCAAAAGCATTGCAATATTATGAACAAGCCTTAAATCTTTATAAAGAGAACTCGGAGATTGATCCAGGTTATATTGCTGGTTATAATTATCCTATTGCAGAAATATATTATTTAACTGATAAATATGATAAAGCACTTGAAATAATAAATGCGAATATTAATAATTCCTATTTGGAAGATCGAATAAAATATTATAAAATGCTTGCATATATTGAATTAATGCAAGGAAGTAATGCAGAAGCACAAAAAAGTTATCAAAATTTCATTGACTTAATTATTTTAAATTCTGGGAAAAAAAGTATTGAACTAGCTGAAGCTTATTTACAATATGCCTCTTTTTTAATAACAATCAATAAGTTTCCAGAAGCAAATGAATTACTTCAAAAAGCAGACAATATAATTGATGATACGCAACCCTCAGTTAGTTTAGATCGATCTGAGTATTTTAAACAAATGGGCTATTACTGGACTTTTTTACCGGTTTCCTCTGCAAATATGGAAATCATTAGGAAACAAAAATCTCTAAATTTAAGCGTAGCGAATGATTATTTTAAAAGGGCATTAAATGCTTTAAATTTCCCAGGAAATTACTCAGTAGAAAAAAAACAGGAGCTAAACAATTTATTATCGTTAATAGAGGCAATAAAAATATTAAAACTAATAGGTGATAATTATTTAGACATTACAAATATTGAGCTCTCAAACCAAGAAAACATTCTGCCGCAATCATTGGAATCAACAATAAAAACTTATCAAATTGTAAGCTCACTTATCCAACGGGCAAGGAGAGAACTTACATCTGATGAAAGTAAAATTCAGTTGACAACGTTGGAATATTCCACTTTTTATAAACTGATCCAAACTGCCAACCTGGCCTACTCATTTACTAAAGAAAAAAAATACATCGATATGGCATTTCAAAGCTCCGAACGAGTTAAAAGCAGTTCGGTGTATGATAAGATCTCGGATCAAATGGCATTGGAGAAAAGTGTAGTTCCTGATAGTTTTTTAAAGCGTGAAAACAAACTGGCTAATACGATCACAGAATATTCAGAAAAACTTTTTAAGGAAAGGAGCAAACCATCTCCTGATAGCAGTCTAATTATTCAGTATAATAACGAGATGTTTGATGCATCGCGGCAGCGGGAAGAACTAAATCAATACATAGAAAATAATTACAGCGACTACTACCAGTTAAAATACGCAAGTTCAACATCTACCATAGATGACATTCAAAATAAATTAAAAAAAGATCAGGTTATTCTTGAATACGTTATGAATGAAACTGACAGCACTTGTGAATTGTACACTTTTACAATCGCGAAAGAGAATGTTGGTTTTTACAAACAAGAACTTGCTCCTGATTTTATTCAAAATATTGAAAGCCTGTTTGGTTTTGTATCGAATGATAAATATTTATTTACCACAAATGAAGATTCTAAAAAATTCTGCAGCGATTCTTACCAACTTTACCAGAAACTAATTGCTCCACATTTAAATGAAATTCATGATAAAAACATTACTGTTATACCAGATGGAAAATTAAGCTATATTCCCTTTGACGCGTTGCTTTCAAGTATGCCTGACACCACAAAAACGATTGAATTCAACCGGTTGGATTATTTAATCAAAACTTATAAAATCAATTATTCAAATTCTGCAAATTTACTATTCAGGCAAAAAACTGGTGCTGCATTAAGAAACATCAAGGTCCTTGCGTTTGCTCCTAAATATAACGACGAGCATTTTTTAATGGGAAATAAAGAAATGACGCTTGTTCCACTACCTGGTGTTCAAAAAGAAGTAAATAAGATTTCAGAAATTGTAAGAACTAAAGTATTTGCTACAAAAGACGCAACGGAGAAAAATTTCCGGGAGAATGCTAAAAATTATGAGATTCTGCATTTGGCTATGCATGCTTTCATCAATGATTCTCTGCCGGCCTTTTCGAGCCTTGCATTTGACCAGGTGAAAACAGACGACACTAATTCTGATGGATTGCTCAGTACCGCTGATATTTACAATTTGAAACTCAACGCAAAACTTACTGTATTAAGTGCCTGTAACACAGGAACGGGGCATTTACAGAAAGGAGAAGGAATTTTGAGTTTGGCTCGTGGATTTCTTTATGCAGGTTGCCCTTCAATAATTATGTCGCTTTGGGAAGTTGAAGATGAAAGCGGCACACAAATTATGAGCTCATTTTACCGGAACCTGAAAAAAGGAAAAACAAAAGACGAGGCATTAAGAGCTGCTAAACTTGAATATCTTGAATCATCTGGCTCAAGAAAAGCTCACCCACATTATTGGTTAAGTTTTGTAAGCATTGGTGATAATGCTCCTTTGTACATCAGTTATGATTATTACTTTTTTATTCTTTTGATTCTTGCCTTTTTAGGAATAGTGATCGATCAGATCGTACGCATAAAAAAAGCCCGCAAAAAGCAGGCTTTATAGAATGTGTTGTGTATGTTTTTCAAATTAATTTACTAAGTGTAGAATGAATGTGTTGTGTATGTGTCTTACAAATTAATTTATTTAAACGTATATCTTAATTTTCTTAATACAGCTTTTGCATCGTTTTCAAAATGTCCTTTTCTTTCAATAACAGCAAGCAATTCTTCTTTTGCCAGTTCTTTTTGTCCCAGAGTTAAATAACATAAACTCCTGTTCCATTCGGCCTCTTCGACAAAAAGGTTATCACTTTGTTGAATCACTTTTGAATACTCTGAAATCGCTTCTTTATACTTATTCAGATTTTGAAAACTGACTCCTTTGTAAAATTGTGCCACTGCATATTCACTTGTGCTAGCAGGTGCTTTTTCCTGGTTCAAAATATTTATGACCGAATTCCAATCAGTTTTTACATAAGCACGATTCGCTTTTTGCCATATGCTCAATTCACTTGTAACAGAACGTTCAGGTGACCATGACGGTGTATTGTAATAACTTTTATAAATGTTGTCATAAGACAGCATTCCGTTACTAAGAACACCTGCAAGTCCAATTAGAAGTATAAGAATTGCAACACTGCTCCGGACATATCTGAACAGTTCTGATTTTGATTCCGGAACCAGCATTTTTACTTTCTTTACTTCAGAAACTTCTTTCGCAGCTTTTAGTTTGTCACGCAATTCAAATACATCTTTTTCTCCAATTGCTTCATTTATTTGTGTGCGAAGGTTGACTTCTGCATGCAAATCAGTATTATCATTTAGTTCTGCTACAAATTCATCCAACTCCTCTCCTTCCAGAACACCATCAATAAAGTCTTCAATACTTCGTTCGCTCACATTCCACGAAGTTTCAGACTTGATAATATCAGAAAGTTGGTTCCGTAAATCCATCAAATCGTATTCCTGAACAGCATCTTCTACATCCTGATGCAAATGAAGTTCTTCACGCAATGTGCGGTTTTCAGTTAAATCATTTTCAAAATCGATTAATTCACTTCCGGTCAGTTCTCCGTTAATATAATCATCTATTTCTTCAACGGTAAACTGTGGTTCTACAGATTTTGCCACTTGTTTTAAAGTCTGTCTTAAGTTAAGAATATCTTTTTCAAGAATGGCTTCTTCCAATCCTTCTAATTCCAAATCGAGATCAAGATCAAGATCATCTATATCTTCATTAAAAGCTTTGGATTCTGCTTCTAACTGATCTTTATAAAATTGATGAATATTTTCGTTTGAGGTTGCCTCGTGATGATAGGCATGTACTTTAGGTAATGAATCGTAAAAATTAATTAACTCTTCGGAAGTAAGAACATTTTTCAATTCCTGAATGTCTGAAAATTCATTCAGTAATTCAAATGACTCATTGCTGTTTCCATTCGTTTTGCTTTGTACAGCAACTTTTTTCAATTTTTCACGGAAGGTTAAAACATCTGTTTCCAAAACTGCATCCCGGATTTCCATCCGAAATTCTACTTCTTTCTTAAGTTCGGGGTTTAACGATAGTTCCTCTTCGAACTTTACTTTCAAATCTTCTGGTAATTGCTCCATGCAATAATCATCAATCTGATCGAAAAAATCTGTATTATGTATCATCTTCTAAAATTTTTTTAAATTCAGCGTCCTGCTTTATTCTATTTATTAATAATTCTTTGCATTTATATTTTCTCTTCTTAGCGTATTTTTCACTCTTATATCCCATTACTTTAGCAATTTCTTTTAATGGGACTTTTTCAAAAAATAACTGTAATAATTTCTGGCAGTCGGTACTTAGGGTACTAAAATGTTTCTGGTACAATCCGTATCTTTCATTTTTCTCAGCCAATTCATTAAGATTGTCATCATACAAATCAGTCTGATAAGGCAGTGTATCATTTAGTTTCTCTTTTTCAATCCGCCTTTTCTCCAACTGTTTCAACCACAAAAACCGACAAACCGAGAATAAATAACTTTTAAAAGAACTCTTTTCGAAAATTAAATCGTTTTCTTTAATTTTTCGATAAATTATGATGATCGCTTCCTGAAATATATCGCTAGCATCGTCCTCACTGCCCTGATTCTTCCTGATAAAATAATTTATATTGTAGTAATACTGTTTATAGATATACTGCAATATCAAATTATCATGCCTCAGTATACCTTTCAGGATTTGTTCATCACTATATCCAATCATGTTCTATTATATTATTCGTTAATCAATTAAAAGGTAACCCTCTGTTTAGAATTATTCTTAAATATTTTTTCGCGTAAAGCTATCGTATTTTTTTAAATTATGCTAATAAACAACCAATTACATGCTCACAATTGTGAAGAAAATTGTTAGTAAATATAAAATGAAAATGAAAAATTGGGATGAAAAAATGGCACTTTGATAAAAAATGAAAGGACGGGTTCAACAACCCATCCTTTTCTCATTAAACTAACTAACCTAACTAAACCTAAACTTATGAAAATAAACGTACTTCAAAGATAAATGGAGAAATAACATTTGGCAAATCAACCATGTTAAATCATGTTAAAGATAAAAGTAAATTAACATTTTATTTACTGAGCAACAAAATTATAATGAATTGATCCCTTTTGTGCGGCCGGTGCATTAGCATCAGCATTGAAAACAGTACGCAAAGCTGCAGCTTTAGCATACAAATAGATCTGGTCATCGTGTAGATTTTTTGTTTCAACAGGGTCAGCCTGAATGACTTTCCCCTGCCGATTGACAACAATATTTACAACAACTTTTCCACCACCCTGACTCAAATATACAGGAATCGGTAAGCTCAGGTGATATCTGTTTTCCAGGTAATAGGTAATATTGCTTTCACCAGCATAAACTACATTCTTAATAGAATCAGGATTCATTCCCTCTGTAGTTTGAACGGGCATTTTAATGTCATCAATATCGACAGTTTTTTTTGACAATTGTTTATTTACATCGGAAACAAGCTGTTTTGCAGCTTCAACCTCTTTTAAATAATTATTATCCAGAAATTCTTCAGCTGACTTTGTTGTCTTTTCCCGGGAAAGTTTATTTGATGCAACGTTACTTATATTTCCCGACATAGAATTATCGTTAGCTGCCTTATCTTTAAATTCTTCATTTTTGGGAATAATCTCTTCTTGTTGTGGCATATCAGGAAATTCAATCAAAATAGCTTCTTCCTTTGCTTTTCCTTTTATTCGAATATCGGAAAGCAAAAAAGCAGAAAAGAGCAAAATATGGAATACCAGTGTTCCTATTATTCCATATATGTTCCGCCGATATATTTTTATGAAATAATTCACAAAACAAAAATATAAAATTAAGTACTTAAAAGACCTGAACTGGAAACTTTGGCTTCGCATTAAAACACAATTTTTAGAATCGGAATCGACTTTAACTAAATTTAACTAAGTGTTTCTTTGGTAGCATGACTTCATTAATCATTAAATTTTGACACTTTTATTACAGGGGAACAAGCTATAGTCCCTAAGCTATCTGTTTCTTGCGGAAATTTTATGAAATTGATTATTAACAAAAATATCATTGCTGGCACACTTCTCTTTTTAGTTGCGGTTAACGGTATTTTTGCCCAGAAAACTGTAAAAGATACTATCTCGGTAGATGAATTATACAAACAAAAAGAGGAGAATTTTTATGATAGCCTGAAAGTTAGGGCCAGCCAGCGTAAAATTACCCAGTGGTTTTATGATCTTCTTGTAAGCCCTCCTCGTCCTTATGTAGATAAAAAGAAACTGGCTATAAATTATTACAGTCAGATGAAGGGTAAGGTAATCTCGGAGATTCACATTAAAGCACTAGATGTTTTTGGTCCCACATTTCAGGATACAACAAGAAAAGCATCAGGTTGGCTGGAAAAAACGGCTAATGTAATTCACACTAAATCAAATTTGAAAACCATCAGGAAGATGTTGCTTTTTAAGGTAGGCGACACTGTTGACCCTGAATTACTTTATGAAAATGAGCGTATTATCAGAGCTTTACCATATATAAAAGAAATTAGTTTTATCCTTGAACAGGATTCACTTTATCCCGGACTTGTAAAAGTAAATATTCTTACTAAAGACCGATTTTCATTTGGAGCTTCAGGCTCAGTAAATGGTGTAGAATCTGCCGCGCTTGAATTATATAATCAGAATGTTTTTGGAATTGGACATGAAATTTCACTACGTTTCGTAGGACATGTCAACAAACAACCCTACCTCGGTGTCGAGACATATTATAAAATTAAAAATATCAACGGCCGTTTCCTTGATGCTTCCGTAGGCTACCTTAACACCTACAAAAATGAAGGATTTGAATTCCTGATTAACAAAAGTTTCTTCACTCCATCGGTTAAATGGGGTTATGGAGCCACTGTACTTCGTATTTTCAGTTCCGACAGAATTTTCAAGGATGATCCTGTTGTTACTGAAGTTCCTCTAAATTTTATGTATTACAGTGGATGGGGTGGTCGCAGTTTTCAAGTCAAACGAAATCAGCCTGAAAACGCGCAAATTGTGCTTTCTGGCGGAATAAATGTTCAGAAATTTTATGAAAGACCTTTGCCGGAAACGGATGACAGGCCTTATTTTGCCAATAGTACTTTTCTACTCTCCGGAATTACATTTACCCAACGACGCTATGTTCAGGATGAATTGGTTTATAGTTACGGGATTCTTGAAGATATTCCGGAAGGCTTTAAAAATGAAATTGTTTACGGATACGATTTTAACGAATTTGGGAATCGCCATTATGCTCATATTTTGTTTTCAAATGGTAATTTGTTAATCAACCATTCAGGATATTTATACATGGAGGGTGACATAGGCGGATACTTTAACCATTATGGTTATCAACAAGGGCAAATCAATGCAAAATTATATTTCATCTCAAAACAAATTCATGCAGGTCGAAAACGGTTTAGGCTATTTACAAAGACCAATTACACTATGGGTTTTAACAGAATTGAACCTGAATATTTAACTTTAAACCGAAATGAATCGATCAGAGGATTCTCAAGTCGAAAAGTTTTTGGTAGTCAAAGACTTAGACTGGATCTTGAATATGTGCTTTTTCTCAGGAAAGAATTTTATAAATTTAATATCGCTTTGTTTGGATTTGCAGATATTGGCGTTATTGGGGCAAATAATCAATTTATCCTATCTCAAAATTATTATACTGGACTAGGATTCGGAATGAGATTACACAACGAAAACCTGGTTTTAAAGACTTTACAGTTACGACTTGCTTTTTATCCATTTCATCCAAGCGATATGGGATTTGTTGGTTTTGTTTTCGAAGAACAATCGAAAAGGCAATTTTACAGTTTTCAACCCACCCGACCAATGCCAATTCCGTACGAATAAATTTTAGGAATTAAAACAGTTCTTTTAAGGCTCCAAAATAATCTTCTTCCCAGCCTTCCGAAATATTGGCAAATGCCTCGTCTGGAATATTGGAATGATGCAACTCAATACTAGTACCTTTTTTATTCGAATGTAATTTCAAGGTTACAATTGATTCATCTTTCTGCTCTCCGAAAAACCATTGTTGAACAATCAACTGGTTTTCTTCGAATTCTAGGTTAATGCCTGAGATACTTCCGTTCCACAACGAAAATTCAGTCCCCGGAACAGGTTCCATTTCTGCTTTATCTCCGGTCCATATTTCCAACATCTTTTTGTTGGTTAACGCATTGTAAACATCTTTCGGGTCAGCATTCAGCGTGTAATAACGTTTTAAATTTTTCATTATTTAAGGAGATTTTTTATTCCTAACTTACCTCTTAAAAGCCTTTTTGCAAATATAATTCAATTCCAAAATATCTTTATAATTTTACCGCCCAATGAAAGACAACTTATGAAGAGGCTGATTAACTATTCGAGATTAGTAAAATTTGAGCACACAATTTTTGCATTGCCATTTGCATTGATAGGTTTTTTCTTTGCATTACAACAAAATCAATCATCATTAAGCTTAAAACTTTTGATACTTGTATTGTTATGTATGGTTTTTGCCAGAAATGCAGCCATGGGATTTAACCGATTTCTCGATCGCGAATTCGACAAACAAAATCCGCGAACGGCTTTACGCGAGATACCTGCTGGAATACTTGAACCAAAGTCAGTACTGCTTTTTGTAATTTTAAATGCTGTATTATTTATCATTACAACATTTTTTATCAATCAGCTTTGTTTTTATCTATCACCTGTTGCATTGTTCGTTATTTTGTTTTACAGTTATACCAAACGATTTACACCCTTGTGTCATTTTGTTTTAAGCCTGGGATTAGCCATTGCACCGGTAGGAGCCTATCTCGCCGTTGCTAGACAAATTCGATTGGTTACCACTAATGCTTAGTGGCGTAGTATTTTTCTGGGTAAGTGGATTTGATATTATTTATGCGCTTCAGGATGAAGAATTTGACAAAGACTTTAACCTGAAATCAATCCCTTCGCTTTTAGGTAAAAAAATGGCCCTTCAGGTAGCCCGGATCATTCATTTGTTTGCAGCTCTGTTTATTTTGTTTGTTGCTATTTTAACACCGGCCAACTGGCTCCATATTACTGGAGCTATAATATTTGCAGGACTTTTATTTTACCAGCACACGCTGTTAAACCAAACGATTTAAGTAAAGTAAATCTGGCTTTCTTTACTACTAACGGAATTGCCAGTGTAATTTATGGAGCTACAGTAATCATCAGTCTTTACATTTAACGAATCGTTTCGACCTCATTACTTTATGATTTATTTTATAGGTAAAACCTATAGAAAGAAATTCTTTAACCTGCAACCTTGTTCTTTCTCCGATCAGTTTTTCAGGCTCGTTTTTATCATAAACCGGGAATTTTACGTCATCATCATAAATCAGGTGTAACAAAAAGTTCATGGTTATATAATCCGAAACAGGAACCTGCATTTGGTTTTCCCAGTTAATATCAAACTTGCTAAAAGGTTCTTTGTAATTAATGAACATTTTATATTTAGTAGTGTAGACAATATCATCATTAATTTTATACCTAAGAAATACGTCAGCATTTAATCCGGGTTCCCAAAAACTCTTTCTATCCGATTCTACTCCGAACTTTGTTTGGTCAATCAACGTAGTATCCCGCACATAAACATTTTTTAATGTAAGTGGTGAAAGCAATAACGAAAAATCGCTTTTAGGTTTATATTCCATCCCTATTTTAAAAAATGTACGTGCCGGTGCCATAAACGTTGAAATTGGGTTGGGATTATCTTCACGCGGATATTGATACCCTCTGAATAACTGTGTTTCATAATCGAATTCCGCACTATAGTACCATTTTTTATAGGCGCTTATACTAAACCTGGAAGTTAGTTCAAATTTATCATCATTCTTTTGTATTTCCGAGCCTTTTGATCCAAACCTAATCCAGCCATTTCGGATTTCTGCGTTGTTGTTCCATTTCATTTTGCCATTGTTTGTTGAATAATTGGCAAAACCTTTCAAAACAATTAATGATGAAATAGCACTTTGTCCACCTTTTTTCCAGTTCTCCAAGATAAGTTTGTGAGAATCCCACATTCCCGTTACCACCAATTATCCAGGGTGTTTCAATTTCATAACTTTTACCAATATTTGTAAGTGATGAAATCCTTTTTTGCAGTCGGGAAAAATCAAAATCTTTTGAAACCTTGGGTTTGTACCGCGAAAAAGTTACTCCCATCATCAATCAACATATACATGGTCCGGTTATTCATACTTTTCACCATCACACTAAGCGAATCATTCTGAACATTTTTCAGCCAAACCCGTGCAAACCTTTCATCTCCATTTTTTAACCAGATATCAGACGCATCTCCCGACATATTCACAATTGAAATATCTGTAGAATCAATATATTCCGCATAATCCAGTAATGTACTTAAAACTAGCTGAATTGAATCATTCACAGCATTAACAACCCGTTCATTATAAGCACGTAAAACCTGGTAATTATTCACCTTTACTGAATCTGTTATTCGCTTTATTTTATATTGTAATTCTTCATTATATTTCTGCTGAATGTAGTTTGTTTTAACCGAATCGAGATATGTAGATATTACTGAATCATTATATTGAATTCGTTTTTGCTCAATGTATATCGTTCTGAGACTGTCAATCTGAAGCAATCTTTTAAACTTTTCAGGAGAATTAAGTATTTCATCGGGAATTACATCCGGAATCAGAAGATTATCCGGCATTTTGTAAATCGAATCAGTAAACAGTTGCATTCCTTTGCCTTCAGAAATTGGATCGACCTTATCTTCAACATTTGTCAAAAAGGGAATCAGGTATTTTAACCGCATTTTTTGTATATTTTTTTTGAAGTTCAGCTTTAGTATTTTCAATTTCTTTGTTTACCACGAAATAGGAAATGATAGCCGGGAACATTTAAACTATCTTCCACATTTTCAGGAAGCCGGAATACATAATTTAATGAGTCCCGATACGATTTATTCAGGTTTTCCATAATTGTGTCCAGCGGTTCATCCTCAATAAAATTTATTAAACTTTTTACATCCTTTGTCGCCCCCGGACTGGTAACGTACCAATTGTTATCATTAAAAAAATACCTCTTCAGCAAATTGATACTTCGCTGTAAAACTTCGTTGTTTTCGGTAGTTTTTTCATGCTGAGCTGCGACATGAGAAAAAGATAAGACCAAAATGAAAAAGAGTAAAAACAGCTTCACTTTTTTTGACAACATGCTTAATGATTTTATGGCATTTTTACAAAAACGCAAAAATAGTATTTATGTTATTAAGCGTTTCAATAAATTCTCACAACAATGCTTTTGCTACTCATCCTTAACATTTTGCCATGCTTTAAACGGATTTTTCGATAACCATGAGTTATAATAACGACTATCAAAAGTTACTTCCTCTCCTACCCAGTCAGGAACTTCAAACCACTGATCTTCGGATTCAAGTTCAATTTCAGCCAAAACAAGTCCTTCATTCTCTTTTCCGAAAATATCCACTTCCCACACCATTCCTTTATATTTAATCAAATGCCTCACTTTTTCCACCAAATGACCAATACACATCCCGAGTAAAACTTCAGCCTCATTTTTAGGAATTTCATACTCCATTTCGGTCCTTGTAATTCCAACCATTTTCCCTTTAATGGTTAAAAATCCTTTTTCATTGGCCACTCTCACACGTACTACTTTATTCTGATCAATCGCTAAATATCCCTGCAGCATTTTTATTGTTTTCCCCGATGATTTAAATTTGTTGACATTCACCCGAAACTTACGCTCAATTTCTTGCATTTTCCTTAATTTACGTGTATAATTATCCTTTCAAAAAAGCATTTAAACTGCTTTTAATATTAAACTGCACACAAATCTATAAACAAAATGATCACAAGAGAAGAAGCGGTTCAATTTCTGGAAGAAAACATCAAAGCTGAAAATATGCGCAAACATTGTTATGCCTCCGAAGCAGTTTTACGCGCACTGGCTAAAAGGCTGGGGAAAAATGAAGATGAATGGGGAATTGCCGGGTTGCTGCATGACATCGATGTTGAAATAACAAAAGCTGATCCGATGATTCACGGACCTTATGCGGAAAAGCTCCTGAAAGGTAAAATTACGGACGATATGCTGGACGCCATTGTAATGCACAATGAAATGGCAACCGGAAAGGACCGGTCTACTGAATTTCAGCACGCACTGGCAGCCGGTGAAACCATTACCGGGCTAATTATAGCAACTACTTTAGTTTATCCCGATAAAAAAATTGCAAGTGTAAAACCAAAATCCGTTACAAAACGAATGAAACAAAAAGCATTTGCTGCATCCGTAAAAAGAGAAAATATTCTGGAATGTGAAAAAATAGGGATACCTCTCAATGAATTTGCTGAACTTTCAGTTTCAGCCATGCAGGAAATCAGTGATGTATTAGGACTTTAAAATATGTTGGATTTTTGATAAAAAATGTCTTCCAACTAAATCTTTTCTTTACAATAAAATATTCAAAAGTGGAAAAAGCTGCATTTTATTAACATTTACAATAAATATTGCTGCCTAACTTTAATTTTTACAGGAAAAAACCTGATTTTAATTTCAAATCATTTTGGTTTTTAAATTGTTTTTTTACATTTGCTTTCATATTTGAATTAAAGATGAAATTATCTACTATTATTCTAGTCGTGCTTGTGGTCATTCTTGGAATTTCCGGGAAAGGCTAGAATATTGATGTAGATTGAAAAATATTTACAGGCCTTTCTCAAAAACGAGGAAGGCTTTTTTAATGATTTTAAATCAACTAAAAGAGTTGGAAGTATGAAAATACCATTAAGAAGTAATACCACAACACAAGGACAGAAGAATGGCAGGAGCCAGAAGCCTGTGGAGAGCCAACGGAATGAAGGAAGAACATTTTGGAAAACCTGTAATTGCCATTGTTAATTCATTTACCCAGTTTGTTCCCGGGCATGCTCATTTACACGACATTGGGCAGTACATAAAAGGACTGGTTGAAAAACAAGGATTTTTCGCTGCAGAATTTAATACCATTGCCATTGACGATGGAATTGCCATGGGACACGACGGAATGCTCTATTCCCTCCCTTCGCGCGATGTTATTGCCGACAGTGTTGAATACATGTGCAACGGACATAAAGTAGATGCCATGGTTTGCATTTCCAACTGCGATAAAATTACGCCCGGAATGCTGATGGCAGCCATGCGGTTAAATATCCCGGCTGTTTTTGTTTCCGGTGGGCCAATGGAAGCAGGAGAAATTGATAATAAATATTACGACCTTGTTGATGCAATGGTAATGGCAGCCGACAAATCGGTTTCAGACTTTCAACTGGCCAGAATTGAACAAAACGCATGTCCTACCTGTGGTTCCTGTTCAGGAATGTTTACTGCAAATTCTATGAATTGCCTTGCTGAAGCCATTGGAATGGCGCTTCCGGGAAACGGAACCATTGTAGCCACGCATGCCAACCGCAAAAAGTTATTTGAAGAAGCGGTTGAAAAAATTGTTGCTGCAACTAAAACTTATTATTTCGAAGGAAATGAAAAAGTACTTCCACGAAATATTGCTACCCGCGATGCATTTTTAAATGCAATGAAACTGGATATTGCGATGGGTGGTTCAACAAATACAGTTTTACATTTACTGGCCATCGCACATGAAGCTGATGTTGATTTTACAATGAAAGATATCGACCAGCTTTCACGAAAAACACCCAACCTTTGTAAAGTCGCACCAAGTTCACATTATCATGTTCAGGATGTAAACCGCGCCGGTGGAATTCTTTCCATTATGGGAGAACTTGATCGTGCAGGATTAATTGAAACATCAGTAAACCGTATTGACGGAAAAACGCTAAAAGAAGCTTTGGCAGACTATGATATTATAGGTGAAACCGTTACCGATGATGCACAAAGAAGATTTATATCAGCTCCCGGTGGAGGAAGAAACCTTGTTTTGGGATCTCAGGATAGTTATTATAAAGAATTGGATTTTGATCGCGAAAAAGGTTGCATACGCGATTATGAACATGCATATAACAAAGACGGAGGTCTGGCTGTTCTTTACGGCAATATTGCAGAAAGAGGATGCATTGTAAAAACAGCCGGAGTCGATCCTTCTATTTTTAAGTTTACCGGAACAGCTAAAGTTTTCAATTCACAGGATGATGCCACTAATGGAATTCTTGGTGATGCTGTTCAAAAAGGTGATGTAATTGTTATTCGTTATGAAGGTCCGAAAGGAGGGCCCGGGAATGCAGGAAATGCTATACCCGACTTCTTATCTGAAATCGATGCAACTGGATAAAGATTGTGCATTGATTACTGACGGACGTTTTTCGGGAGGAACTTCAGGCCTGTCAATCGGGCATGTTTCGCCGGAAGCTGCTGGGGGTGGTGCAATCGGACTGATTCAGAACAATGATAAAATTGAAATTGATATTACCAAACGTTCGATCAATTTGCTGATTTCCGATGAAGAGTTGGCTAAGCGAAGAAAGGCTGAAGAAGCAAAAGGCGAAGATGCATTTACACCCGGAAAACGCAATAGAAAAGTGTCAAGAGCACTGAAAGCGTATGCCAGGTTTGTTTCTTCTGCCGACAGGGGTGCTATAAGATTAATAGATTAACAAATAAAGAAAAATTTAACTCAATAGTCCCGGTAAATTGAATTTAGGGACTAAAAGCTAAAATTCAATACATATGACGACGAAAAAAGTAACAGGTTCCCAGGCAGTTATTCTGTCATTACTGGAAGAAGGAGTTGATACCATTTTTGGATATCCGGGCGGAGCAATTATGCCAATTTATGATGCATTGTACGATCACGACAAAAATGTAAAACATATTTTAACCCGTCACGAACAGGGAGCTATACATGCTGCCGAAGGTTATGCTAGGGTCACCGGAAAAGCAGGTGTATGTTTTGCAACTTCAGGGCCAGGTGCTACAAATCTGATAACCGGAATAGCTGACGCCATGATCGATTCAACTCCTTTGGTTTGTGTTACAGGTCAGGTTGCATCTCCACTGTTGGGAACCGATGCTTTCCAGGAATCAGATGTAATTAGTATTTCCATGCCGGTAACAAAATGGAACTACCAGATTACATACCCGGAAGAAATTCCCGGAGTAATTGCACAGGCATTTTATATTGCACAATCCGGGCGCCCGGGGCCGGTTCTGATTGACATTACCAAAGATGCTCAGTTTGGCGAGCTTGATTTTGAATATAAGAAATGCAAAAAAATCAGGAGTTATGTTCCCGAAATGCCGATCGATCCGTTTAAAATAAAAGAAGCTGCCGAAATTATCGATAATGCAAAAAAACCATTACTTCTGTTCGGACAAGGTGTTTTAATTGGTAATGCAGAAAATGAGCTAAAAGCTTTTGTAGAAAAAACCGGTATTCCGGCTGCCTGGACTTTACTTGGTCTGTCGGCTTTGCCTTCCGATCATCCGTTAAATGTTGGTATGTTGGGAATGCACGGAAACTATGGGCCAAACCTTTTAACCAATGAGGCTGATGTGATTATTGCCGCTGGAATGCGATTTGATGACCGTGTTACCGGGAAAGCCAGCACCTACGCAAATAATGCAAAAATCATTCATCTTGAAATCGACCCATCTGAAATTGGTAAGATTAAAGTGGCGAATGTTCCGATCTTAGGAAATTCAAAAAAATCGCTTAAAATGCTTACCGAAAATGTAAAGGAAAACAAGCATACGGAATGGTTGAACCGTTTTCACGAATGTTATCGGATTGAAAATGAAAAAATTATACATAATGAATTATTTCCTGAAAAACCGGGCCTGACAATGGGTGAGGTAATTCGAATCACAGGTGATAAAACCAATCACGAAGCAATTTTGGTGAGTGATGTAGGTCAACACCAGATGATTGCATCCCGTTACTTTAAATTCCGTAACCCAAAAAGCAATGTTACTTCCGGCGGGTTGGGAACCATGGGGTTTGCGCTTCCTGCAAGCATGGGAGCACAACTGGGCCAGCCTGACCGTACAGTTGTCGCTGTTATTGGTGACGGAGGTTTTCAGATGACGATCCAGGAACTGGGAACTATCGCGCAAAACAAACTTCCGGTAAAAATTGTAGTGATGAATAATCATTTTCTCGGAATGGTTCGCCAATGGCAGCAACTGTTCTTTGAAAAAAGATATTCATTTACCGAACTTCAAAATCCGGATTTTATAACTATTGCCAAAGGATTTGGAATTACAGGACACCGTGTTGATGTTCGTGAAGACCTTGAAAGTGGAATTCAGAAAATGATTGATCATGACGGACCTTATTTGCTTGAAGTTACCATTGAAAAAGAAGACAACGTTTTCCCAATGGTCCCAACAGGAGCATCAGTTTCCGATGTAATGCTGGAACCTTAAAAGTTCAGAATTCAAAGTAAAAAGACAAAATAATATAAAATGAGACAAGAATATATCATCACAGTTTTTTCAGAAAACCATATCGGATTATTAACCCGAATTACCATTGTTTTTACTCGTCGAAAAGTAAACATCGAAAGCTTAACTGTTTCGGAATCAGCTATTCCAGGTGTATTTAAATTCACTATCGTTATAAACTCAACGAAGGATCAAATAAAGAAAATTGTCAGCCAGATTGAAAAACAAATCGATGTACTTAAGGCATTCTACCATACCAATGAAGAAATGGTTTACCAGGAAATAGCACTTTACAAGGTGCCTATTGAAGCCTTGTATGAAAACGATTCCGTGGAAAGAATGGTACGAAATGCAGGTGCACGAATTCTGGAAATAACCCGGGAATATGTTGTTATTGAAAAAACCGGTCATAAAGAAGAAACGCAGGCATTATTCATGGAACTTAATAAGTTTAGGGTTTTGCAGTTTATACGTTCAGGACGGGTAGCAATTACCCGCGATCCCTTTGAGCGACTTTCAGAATTTCTGAAAGAACGTGATGCTTTTCTGGATGCTATTGATTAACAGAATTAAAAGCAATTTATACAAAATATTGCCTGTCCGGCTTCGGGCAGGTTTTTTTATTTTTGGCTACTAAAGCTATTGATTTTATATTTACTTTTATATTGAAAAAATAACCAGAACCAGGACACATGAAATTTATATTTGCAAAACCAAAAACGAATCTCTTTTATTTTCAAATACAACAAACACAATAACAGTAGCTTACAAAACAAACACATGATAAAATTCAAGTTACATCTTAATATACACGTATATTAGTGCCAAGCATGACACAACCAATTGTTTAAAAGAACAATCAATCTATCATGAGAAATAATTAATTGACTACCTTATAGGTTAGACATTAAAAAAGCTTTGTCATGAAGAGGAACAAATCAATTTTAGGCATACTTCTGCTAATACTGGTTATATTTTTGACAAATTGTTCTAAAGATGAAATTGAAACAAATCAAAAAGAACTAATAGGAACATGGGTAGCAGTAGATAAAAGTGACACCCTTGAATTTACTTCTGAAAACTATTTTTTAAAATCAAATGGCTATATGGTTTCTGACCATTATGATTATGCACTATTTAGAGACTCGATTGAGATAGGTTATAAAGGCATAATGTATATTTTAGTTTACCCAACAATGCACAAATACTCTATTGACAATGGAAATTTGACAATTGATTTTGGCAACAAACTGTGCTACGGATTTCCGCTGCAAGAAATGACTTATATAAAAGAAAAATAAAATGCCAGACGCTAACAATGTAATATGGCGGGCAGGTGTAGTGGAATGCAGCTGCAAACTAAGCAACTAAAATTGTACATCTAACATCTATATTATTAGATTGTAATTCAACGAATTATGACGATTAAAAAAATATATTTTCTAATAGTAACTGTACTTTATATTTTAGGATGCCATAAGGATGAAGACAACAATTTAAATCTGTTATCAATAGATCTGATAACCAATGACAATCCGACTGTTTTTGCTAAGACGGTGATTCTGTTTGAGAATGATGACTATCTGATAAAAACAAATTTGGAAATGTACATTAACGCTTATCCATTTGACATTCTTTTTGGTTATGATGAATTAAAAGAGCAAGTAACACAAGACTCAAATAATCAAGATGTACTAATGATGACCGATTATCTGTATCTCCCCAAGGACAGTACATACATATTGGCTTATCACCTTGAGCACGGTTCTTGCCTAATTTTCAATAAAAAAACCAATGAAATTATTACTTCAATTGAAATGGAGGAATATACCGAAGGTGAACCGATGCAGTCGACCCGGGGACGAAGATTCTATATAAACGGAGATTTATTTTTGGAAACAGTTGACATGATAAGTTAAAAAATCAGAAGTGAACATTTCAATACATATTCCTGTTTTTCAACAACTTAAAAGCTAAAACTCTGTTGCCACCTTGCACCGGTCTGGCTCTAAACAAAATATCATTTCAGTTTTCTCAATCATTATATTTGTAAGGAATATAAAACCATTTAAGAAAGAAACTGTTGAATAGGAAATAAATATAACTTGTTCAAAACAAACATTATCGTTTCACTAATTTTTGCTACTGCTTTTCGGACTTAAAACTTGAAACTAATTAATAAATTATAAATGCTCATTTATGGGACTCAGACTCATTATCATCTTTGGTATCATTGCATTGGCTGAATATTACAGCTACGTTTTGATCCACTCACTGGTACGTAACCTACCCGCTGTATGGCGTATTTCACTGACAATCTTATATGTTGCCTTAACAGTTTTGGTTTGGCTGGGAATCGTTTTTTTCAGAAGAATTAACTGGGATGAGATCCCCCACCTGGTTCGTGATATTTATGTAGCTTTTGCACTGGGAATGATGGTAGGAAAAATATTGATCTTACTGGTAATGATCATTGATGATTTGCGCAGGCTATTTGCCTGGTTGATATCATTAGTAACCGTTGGCCCTGCTGGCGAATCAGGTAAAACAATGTTAACTATCAGCCGGTCGGTATTTTTAAAAAGAACAGCTATTTTATTGGGCGGTCTGTCAATAACGGGCTTTTTATATGGCATGTCGAACCGGTACAACTATCATGTAAAGAGAATAAAATTAAAACTTCCCAATCTGCCGGATGCTTTCAAAGGATTTAAAATTGCCCAGCTATCCGACATCCACACGGGTAGTTTTAACAATTATGAGGCAGTTGAACATGGTATAAAATTAACATTGGATCAACAACCGGACGTAATATTATTTACCGGTGATTTGGTAAACAATCGCGCTCATGAAATTGATGAAAAATACCAGGAGATATTTTCAATGTTAAAAGCGCCAATGGGTGTATTTTCTACTTTAGGGAACCACGATTACGGAGATTATGTTCACTGGCCTTCCCCACAGGCAAAAAAGGACAATCTTGAACATTTGAAAAATAAGCACGCATCAATGGGCTGGAGATTATTAATGAATGAACACGTGATATTGGAAAAAGGCGATGACCAGATAGCTTTAATCGGTATTGAGAACTGGAGTGCCAAATCTTCTTTCCCCAAATATGGTGATATGAAGAAAGCTTATAAAGGTCTGACCAAAAAAAATGTTCCTGTAAAAATATTACTCTCACACGATCCATCGCATTGGGATGCCCAGGTACGGACAGAGTACAAGGATATTAATCTCACACTAAGCGGACACACACATGGCATGCAACTGGGAGTTGATGCTAAATGGCTGAAATGGAGCCCGGTTCAATATGTTTACAAACAGTGGGCCGGATTATACAAAGAGGATAACCAATATCTTTACGTTAACCGTGGTTTTGGATTTCTTGGCTACCCGGGCCGTTTGGGAATATTGCCCGAAATTACGATTATCGAGTTGGTTTAAACACCGCTTTTTTAGTCTTTTAGAAGTTCGTTTTAAATCGTAATTGGACATAGAAGCACAAGAAATTCCCACACTCATTTGAATGTGATTACAAAACTGATACAACAAAAAATGGCCTCATCAAATAAACGATGAAGCCACTTTTTTTAACCGTTAAAATATCCTATATAATCGATTTCATCGCGCCCATTGCTTCACGCAGTTCAGCGCCAACAATTTCCACATCATGAAAGCGAATCTCGTCATTAACAACAATCAACTCGCGATTATCAACATGCCCGTCTTTTCCTTTATTGAAATTACTCCCAATTACATCTGTATCAATCCTGCCCATAAAATCAGCCAGCAGCGGACGGCAGGCATGATCGAACAGGTAACATCCGTACTCGGCAGTATCGGAAATAATCCGGTTCATCTCAAACAGTTTTTTACGTGCAATAGTGTTGGCAATCAATGGAACTTCATGTAACGATTCGTAATAAGCTGATTCACCTTTGATCCCGGTTTCCGTCATCACCTCAAATGCCAGTTCCACACCTGCTTTAATAAAAGCAACCATTAACGTTCCGTTGTCAAAATATTCCTGTTCTTTAATTTCCATATCTCCGGCCGGGGTTTTCTCGAAAGCAGTTTTGGCAGTAGCTGCCCGCCATGTCAGCAAATTTTTATCATCGTCTTTCCAGTCTTCCATCATGGTTGATGAAAACACACCCGACATAATATTGTCCATGTGATGTTCATACAACGGTCGCATAATTGATTTCAATTCCTCAGCCAGTTTAAAAGCTTCAATCTTTGCCGGATTTGAAAGCCGGTCCATCATATGCGTAATTCCGCCTAATTTTAACGCCTCAGTAACGGTTTCCCACCCATATTGAACAAGTTTTGATGCATAACCCGGATTGATTCCCTTTTCAATCATTTTGTCAAAACAAAGGAGAGAACCAGTTTGCAACACTCCACAAAGAATGGTTTGTTCGCCCATAAGATCGGATTTTACTTCGGCTACAAACGACGAATGCAACACCCCTGCTTTGTGAGCACCGGTGCCGGCTGCATATGCTTTTGCAATTTCCAGTCCGTCGCCATTGGGGTCATTTTCACGATGGACAGCAATAAGCGTGGGAACACCAAAACCACGAAGATATTCGGCACGTACTTCAGACCCGGGAGATTTGGGCGCCACCATTATCACAGTAATATCATCGCGAATTTTCATTCCTTCTTCAACAATGTTAAAACCATGTGAATACGACAAGCAAGCTCCTTTTTTCATCAACGGAACTACTTTGCTGATTACAGGTGAATGTTGTTTGTCCGGTGTAAGATTTAATACCAGGTCGGCACTAGGAATCAGTTCCTCAAAAGTCCCGGTTTTAAATCCATTAGCTGTTGCATTTTGATAAGAAGCTCTTTTTTGTTCAATTGCCTCTTTCCGAAGCGCATACGAAACATCCAGTCCACTGTCACGCAGGTTCAAGCCCTGATTCAAGCCCTGTGCACCGCATCCGAGAACTACAATTTTTTTTCCAACCAGTTTACTTACTCCATCGGCAAATTCCGATTCTTCCATAAAATCACACTTACCAAGCTGCTCCAGCTGAAGACGCAACGGAAGTGAGTTGAAATAATTAGCCATCTTTATAATTTTTTAATGATTAAATACCTTTTAGCTTCTTTTACAAAGCAACAAAATTTAATTGTCCCAACGATGTAAAAATACATGAATTTTAGGTAATTTTCATGGGTTTATAGTCTTTGTGAAATCTTAACACGCAGACAATTCAGTTCATATACAAACATTTAAACAAAACAACGGTTTGTAAATTTCAAAGATTATTTTAATGACTTTGTTCGGTATTGCAACGGAGACATCCCGGTTTCGCGTTTAAAAAATTTAGCAAAATACGACTGGTCAGGAAAGTTCAAACGAAGTGCTATTTCTGTAACGCTAAGATTCGTGTGCACCAACAATCGTTTTATTTCAAGTACTTGTTTCGATTTGATAATTTGAGAAGAAGTTTTTCCGGTTAGTTGATTTACGGTTTGTGTTAAATGGTTTGGTGTGATCGCCATTTTATCAGCATATTCAGCAACCGATAGGTTCTGATAATAATTCTCCTCCACCAACTGAAAAAATCTTTTCACCATAATATGCCCCTTCCCTTTTGCCGGTTTAGTATCCACTGTTTTATAAAGCGTTGAGCTGAAAGTCAGGATTAAATCAAGGATCGACCGCAGTAGTTCAACCGAATAATTTTCCTTATCCGCAACTTCAGCTATTCCTTTTTGAAAAAGACGCTCAATAAAAATAATGTCCTCTTTCTTACTCAGCAGTAAAGGTGGGTTATCCTGACGGATGGTAAAGAAGAACGGGAACTCGATTAGCCGGTTTTGATTGTTTTGGTTGATCAGGTAAAACTCAGCGGTAAAAATAAAAATGTAGCCTTCTATATCGTTCGAGAACTCAATTTTATGTGCCTGCCCCGGCGACATAAAAAATATACAAGGTGGATAAATTTCATATTTGTTTCCATCAATGACGTGAAAACCGGAGCCTTTGGAAAGATAAAGCACCTCGTAAAAATCGTGCCGGTGGGGGTATTTAACCGTAAAATGCCGGTTGGCATCAAATACTTCCACCTGAAACTGCTGGCTTTTTCTCTCCGGGGAACTAAAGCTTTGCAGGCTGTAAACCGGTAATTGTTCTAAGTTAGATTGCATATTGAATAACGAAAATCGATAAAAATCTGATAGAATAAAAGAATTACTACAAGAAATAATCAGGAAAATCAAGTTTAATCAGTTGGAGAAAGATTCCTTTGTTTTTCCTATTTTTATCCTTAATGAAAAACATAAAAAATAAACTGAATATCATTTTCATTTTTGGATTCCTTTTTCTAAACCTTGGAGTCTTTGGTAAGGGAAACAATAAATCTGACTTCCGGAATAAAAATTTAAACACTTATTTAAATCGAAATTATCAGCTAAGCTTTCAAGGGGATTCAATTCATAGGTTAAATCTGCGATACCAGGATAAAAAGCGTGGATTTAAGCCATACATCGCTCCCACTCTTTTGATTACCGGAGGGACTGTGTTGCATTTTTCTACGGATGCGAAACACAACTTCCAAAACTGGGTGCAAAACAATTTTGCTTATTCAGGTCATGTTGAAGATTACCTGCAATATGCTCCGCTGGCGACAGTTTATTCATTAAATTTTTTGGGAATAACGGGCAAAAATAATTTTGGGAACCGCACTGCACTGGCTTTAAAAAGCTTTTTGCTGAACGACTTTATTGTTTCGAATCTAAAACGCATCTCAGGTACACGACGCCCAAACGGAGGCATGCATTCTTTTCCGTCGGGGCACACTTCATTTGCATTTGCGATGGCGCAATTTATGCACCACGAGTTTGGAGACGAAAGTGTTTGGTACAGTGTTGGCGCTTACTCTTGTGCTGCAACGGTTGGAATACTAAGAGTAACTCATAATGCTCACTGGATTTCAGATGTAGTTGCCGGCGCCGGGATTGGAATGCTTTCAACAGAGCTTGTGTACCTCACCCACCTATATAAATGGGACAACGAACACCTCAGAAATTTTGATATTTTTCCCTTCAGAATTGGAAATCAAAAAGGCATTTCACTGGTTTACAACTTCTGAAACAATAAGGAATATTATATAAAATCTTCCCTGATTGGATTAAAACTATCGATCAGCCGTACATTTCTTGTCAATAGTTTTATCGTGTGCATTTTCCCGGAAGGAACAGCGAACATATCGCCGGCTTCCAGATGCTGGTCAGGCTCTCCCTCACAATAAAATATAATTTCTCCTTCCGCAACATACGAGATTTGTTCATGAGGGTGTGAATGTGGCGGTTCGGGTTCTTCCCATGGCCCGTTTGAAAAATCAATCAGCACCGTCATCAGGTTTTTGGTATGAATAATTTTACGTTCCAACCCTTCCTTCACTTTTTCATAAGGGACTTTATCAAATTTTAATACCGACATTTTATTTTTTTTAGCGTACTAAATGTAAGAAAAGGCACCGAAACCCTGTATGGTCAAGTGTTAAAAAATGTAGCAACCTTGTTCTTCAGGTGTATTGTCAATGAATTATACGATAGAAAGGTCGGTAAGGCAAAAATCTTCCATTTGTTTCCCCTTCACTTTTTTCATGATTCAGCAGAAAACACATTCCCAGCGAAACAGAAAATGTTTTATTATTGGCCGGATGATAAAATGCCGGAATATTGTCTGCAGCAAGAAAAACCTGAGCAATTTCACCAGTGTATTGAATTCCTCCTCCTAAACTTATGCTGCTAACCTGATGAATATTAATACTCTCAAATACAGACAAATTTGCCCATTTTTGCATTGAAGTAAATGTTAAAGCATTTACAAAAAAATTCTTCTGAAACATTGACTGATTCGTTACACCAAATTCGAGTTTGGGTGAGTATTCAACCTGGTAATGTATAACTGTTTGGGGTGCCAGAGATGTCGAGAACCTGACGGAATCGGCAAATGGCCGGTAAACACTTCTGATCTCTTCCTTTGTATTCAAAACCGACGTAAGCGGATTTACGTACCCGTATTCATCCAGAAAACGGACCGCATTTTCCAAATCAAAACCAACATAATCGTAACTGCTTTTCAAGGTTAAATCAAGTCCGTGTTTTCTAAACCATATGCCGCCAAGATCACGAGTAGCAAACGAGAATGTGCTTTTTTCATTCACATCCCAGGTAATCCCCAAATCTATTGCAAGCCCCGGATTTTTAAACGAACCCAGATAATCGCCAACTGCATTAGCCCCGTCAATATACTGTACCTGCTGCTTCAAATTCAGTAAAACCGGAACCGGGAATGACATTTTTCCTGTACCTGTCGAAGTTAGAGTCACTTTATCTCCACTCTCGGAAGTTGTAATTCCATATTCCCAGTTATTAGCGGAATAATAAATAGCACCAAATAAAATCTTTCCCCGAATACCAATACCTATTTTATCATTGATTTTCTCTGCATAACCAAACGAAAAATCACGAATTCCCCACCCGACAGAGTTTATTTTTTCCGAACTAAAATTTCGATATTCAGGGGAAATATTCCCCTTATTTATATAATCAATGGCTGCTGATTTAAATCGTGAAAATATTTGTACCCGTTCCTGATAAAAAAAAGTAAAAACACCGTTTCCGGCCGGAGCACTAATAAAAGCCAGTGGAACAAACAGGCTCTGACCTATAAAACTATTTGGTTTGCTTTTGTTGTAAAAACGTTCAAAATCGAGTTCCGGATTTCCCTGGGAAGAAACAGAAATAATATCCGCTATTTTGAAATTGCCGGTATTCTTTAACGACAATCCAGCCAGACCCGGAACCGCAAAAACAATAGCTTTATCGGCTCGCATGTAGGCCGGATTCATCATTTGTGAATAAAAATTATCAGGTAACATCATTAACGATCCCGGATACTGTGCGTATCCTTTTTCAGCGATAGTATTCAAAAAAAACACAACGATGACCCATTGATATATGGTATTTCTCCTACTCTGCATTTTTGCCTTTTACCCTTCCCCACACTATAATAGAAACCTCAATAGGATAATGCGCAGAAAGCGTATCACTTTTATAACCATTTTGTGTGTACCACGAAATACACTTCATCCGGTTTCCTTCGGAAAAACTCTTAACTTGTTCGGGCGTAAAATTAACGTATTGAATGGTTTGAACAGGCTCAATTGTATTCCCAACAACACTACCTGCAGCAAATTCACCTGGATTGACCATTGGTCCTGTAGTGGAACTGTCGGTCTTATTAAAGAATTGTAGTTCCAGATTAAGCGGATAGGGTGAAGCATTGGTTACGTTGAATTCCATATTTATGCTATCTAACTCATAAGTCCCCTGTATCAGTAGCGGAAAACTATCAATAACTACAGAAGGCTCAAAAATCAACCGGGTAGGAATAACTCGAATATAGCCGTCTTTATATTCCAGTGAAGTCATTGGCTCATTAGGCTGAAACTGATCTATGTAATGATACCAGTCGTATATAAAGTCCCTGAACTCCATATTTCCATGGAACAACGGAATCACCAGCTCTGTGTTCCAATCTTCCTTAATTCCAAGCTTATTCAATTTGAATTCATCAACTTTACACGAATCCATTACAAACAAACCCAGGATGATGAACAATACTATATTCCCTTTTAAAAAAAATCTCTCCACGATTAATAAACCAATTTGCTGCAAATTTATTATTCCTTTCAATACCAACTCCATTTTATCGATTGAAAATTACTAACTTTGCCGCGCAAAAAAGCAAGACAAAACCCGTATTAACAAACAATGAATCAAAAGGATAACAATCTCTCGAAATTCTGGCACGTTGTTTACACCCGGTCGAGGGCAGAAAAAAAAGTTTATGAAGAATTAACCAAAAACAATATTGAAAGTTTTCTGCCTTTGCAAAAACGATTACGCCAGTGGAAAGATCGTAAAAAATGGGTTGAAATGCCTTTAATGTCCGGGTATTGTTTTGTTAACATCAGCCGAAAAGAATACGACGAGGTTCTAAAAACAAACAACGTGGTTTGTTATATTACCTTCGAAGGAAAAGCTGCTGTAATACCGGAATCACAAATAAATGCCCTGAAACAAATGCTCCGTCAGTACGATTTTGAGGTTACTGTTTCAACGGAAAATTTTGAACCCGGGAAAAAGGTTGAAGTCGTTGCCGGGCCACTGATTGGATTACAAGGCGAACTCGTGGAAGCCCGTGGCAAAAACAAATTTATGCTTCGTTTTGAGCAAATTAACAGCTCTTTTATGGTTGAAGTGCCAGCTGATATGTTGACGCTAATTCCCAACAATTCCATCTAAGAAATAGTAACATAACTAAAAAATAAGGAACCATTCTTCCTGAGAAAGAACAGTTCCTTTGTTATTGCGTGCTTATTTGTTTAAAAATACAGGTTGTATTTTTTACACAAATTTATTTTTGGGTAAGAATTAGCTTGAATATTCTTTCTGAAGATTCCTGTCTAATTCTTAAATAATAAAAACCACTTACCCGGTTTGAGAGATCAAATTCTAACCGGGGTTCTCCTTTGAATGTTTTTTGTAACACCACTTCTCCGATAGCATTCAAAACAGAAATATGAACTTCTTCAGTATTTCCATTTATGAAATCAACATAAACTTTACCAGTTGTCGGATTCGGATAAACTTTCAGATTCGCCATCTCGAAAATATCTGTCCCAACAAGATGGCTTACACAAAGATTAAACGTACTTGTCGCCTCCAGTCCTTCCAAATCTGTGACAATAATCTTTAGGACAACACAGCCGGTATCAATTGCGGTTGGTGTAAACATGAGAATGAACTGCTCTTCTTCTTCCTGAATATTTACCCACTCAGGTAATGCAGCGTCGTCAAATGAAAAACTGAAAACCAGACTACTGTCGTCAACATCACCAAAGAAAACACCCGGCAACTTGCTGATCAAAATCGTACTGGTATCTCCTGTATTCATCGATTGATCTTCAATTGTTTGCAAAATCACAGGAGAATCGTTCACAGCATTCACTGTTACAAGAAATCTGATACTGGTAGTATTTCCCAGCGAATCCTGAATGCTAACGGTTATGCTATCGCTTCCATATTGTTCACTTACAGGAACAATCAGCAGTTCAGCTGTGCTATCGAATGCCACATAATTGATGTAAACGGCAGAGATCAAACTCGAATCGGTGAATTGAGCAGAAAGATTCACTACCCATTCGTTACATTGTGTTCCACCCGAAATTCCAGTCAGAATAACAGATAAAGTGCTGTCTTCGTCCATCATTTGATCGGCAACTACATCAATTTTTGGAGCAGTTACAAGATCCATCACTTTTACGGTGGTCTGGCAAGTTGCCTCATTTCCGGCTGCATCGCTAACCCGAACGGTTACATTGGATTCTCCAACATCGGCACAAGTGAAGACAGAAGGCGAAACCTCTATTTCGAGATCATTAAACGTAGTGATGTCGTCGTTCGATCCTTGTGCAATGGCGGCAAGATCAGCTGCGCTTAAGATATAACTGCCATCCTCAGAAAGTTCGACTTCGATAGAATGGCATTGAGCCACCGGCGGAATATTGTCTTCCACTAGCAGACGAAGTGTGATTACACTGTCGCATCCGAATACTGTGTTTAAAGTATTGGTGTAAACACCCGTTTTATACAAGTTTTGAGAGAGGAAAATATATGGCAGATCCGACTTTTGTACCGTCACATTGAGATTGGTATTATAACTCTGGTGTACAACCAAAGTCAAAGTAACCACACTATCGCAACCATTTTCTGCAACGAAAGTTTCAACATAGGTTCCCGATGCGTATATGGACTGGGTTCCTAAAACGTACGGTAAATCATTTTCACAAACCGTGTCGGCAAAGGTAGAACTAAAAGTATCGCTAACTGCGAACACCAAAACCACGGTACTGTCGCAGCCGGATGATGAAGTAAACAGTTCAGTGTAAATACCATCGCCGGTAAGTGTTTGTGTTCCGAATGCATAGGGCAGATCATTCTCGCAAATGCTTAAAGTATCTGCTATTCTGAATGTGTCGTTCACGGTAAGTGCCAGAATGACGGTGCTGTCGCAGCCGTTGTTTCCTGCAAATACCTCTGTGAAAGTGCCACTACCCGTTAATGTTTGCGTTCCGAAAGTATATGGCAGATCACTTTCGCAAAGTACCAGTTCTTCATTTACTAACGAAGTATCCAGTACATTCAGGGTAAGAACAATGGTACTGTCGCAGCCGTTGGCAGCAGAAAACACTTCGGTGTAAGTACCACCTGCTGTAAGTGTTTGAGCACCGAGTGTGTACGGCAGATCGTTTTCGCAAAGGGTTACTTCCTGTGCAATCAACGAAGTATCTTTCACCGTGAACTCTAAAGTAACCGTACTGTCGCAACCACCTTCAGAAGTAAATACTTTTATATAAGAGCCCGAGGTCAGGAGATCGTCGCCTTCCCAGTTGTACGGAAGGTCGCTTTCGCAAACCACAACTGCTTCAGAAACCAGGAAAGTGTCATTTACGTTAAGCGTAAGTATAACAATGCTGTCGCACCCGCTTGTATTTGTTAATGTATCGGAATAAACACCACTTGTTACCAGATTTCTTGTGCCAAATGTATAAGGTAAATTATCCTCGCAAATTGCAACATCAAGGTTGGTTCGCAGAGTATCATTTACAATTAGTGTAAGAATTACGGTGCTGTCGCATCCATTACTTCCTGAAAATACTTCAGTATATAATCCACTTCCTGCAATGGTTTGCGTCCCGAATATATATGGCAGATCACTTTTGCAAAGTGTTAACTCCTGCATAACAAGTGAGGTGTCATTTACAGTAAACAGAAGGTTAACCGTGCTGTCGCAGCCATTGGATGAAGTAAGCACTTTGGTGTATGTACCTGATGAAACCAACTCATCGCCTTCCCAATTGTACGGGAGTTCGCTTTCACAAACGGTAATTGCATCAGAAACCTCGAAAGTGTCTTTTACTGTCAGGGTTAAAATTACCGTGCTATCGCAACCATTTGTTTTATCAAACACCTCGGTATAAACCCCGCCGGCACTGAGAGATTGTGTACCAAAAGTAAAAGGTAGAAGGCTTTCACAGATTTCGATTTCCTCAGTAACCAGCGAGGTGTCAAGTACATTCAGGGTTAGGATCACGGTGCTGTCGCAACCCATTGTATTGTTGTACACATTGGTATATATTCCAGCTGAAGTAAGCGTTTGCGTTCCAAATGTATAAGGAAGCTCGTTTTCGCAAACGGTCACTTCCTCTGCAATCAGCGAGGTGTCGTTTACGGTAAATAGCAAAGTAACCGTGCTGTCGCAGCCATTGGCAGCTGTAAATACTTCGGTGTAAGTTCCTGAAGCAGTCAGCGATGTATTGCCAAACTGAACTGGCAGTTCTGTTTCGCAAACAGTCATCGCATTTGCAACCACAAAAGTATCCTTCACTAATAAATGTAAAGTTACCATACTATCACAACCAGCTCCGGTTGGAATGTTCTCAACAAATGTTCCACCAGCTGTTAGTGTTTGTGTCCCAAACGAGTAGGGTAAATCGCTTTCGCAAATGGTATCATATTGTGTTGAACTCCCCGATGGGTTGATGAGTAGATTTACTGAAACAATGCTATCGCAGCCATAGGCCGAAGCAAAAGTTTCGGAATAATAACCTTCGGTAGAAATATTTTGAGAACCGAGCACGAAGGGCAGATCACTTTCGCAAACTTCGAGCGTTCCTTCCTGTTCTATTGTAATATCGTCGAAAAATACTTTTGTGACACCGCTGTTTCCGGCACAAAGCATTGCGTCTTGTGTCGCAATAGTAGGGTGCATCGGGAATACGTCTGTACTTCCACTTCCATCGTCTCCGCTTACCAATACATCGTTGATGTAAATCTGGTAAGTATGGTTGGCAAGATCGTGGACCATGCGAACATGGTACCACACGCCTGGGGTATAGTCCATTATTACGTAGGAACTTCCGCCAGTATAAGTGGCAACAAATTTACCGGCATTGAATTCGAGTCGCGATGTTCGGGTTCCCCAGCCACCCACGTCGAAATTTCCAAGGCCGATACTTCCTGCAAGGCCACCAAGTATTTTTTCGCAATTCACCCAGCTTTCGATTGTTACTTTCTCGGGCAGATTGGTAAAGCGTCTGTAAAACTCCGATGCCCAACTTGAACCTTCCATCTGGAAGGCTTTTATTCCGTTTTTAACTGGATTTTCAACCACAATTTGATTGGCAGTGCCAGATCCATTGTATTTCATGATCCAGTTCGATGGAGCTGTTTCTGTTGTTTCATTTTCGAATGAATCGTAAAAGATTGTGTCTAAACCCCCAAGCCAGGTATGATATGTCGGGAAAACAGTGATTCCTCCAACAATGGTATCATAGGCCGATTTCATACTGTCGGTGTGGGTTACCAATGCAGAAACGAGGTAGTTGCCTGCTGAAGAGTAGGTGTGCACCGGTGAGAATTCGTTGGAAATACTTCCGTCACCAAATTGCCATTCGATAACATCGGCATCTACATAATCGGCCGTAAAAATAACAGAAGATCCTGCACAAACGGTAGAATCGGTAGCCGAAATGCTTACCCAGGGTTTAACCAATTTTGAATAGGTTTGACTGACAGCAGAACTCCATTGTCCTTGTGCATCCTGAAATTGGAAGCTGGCTACGTGTTCTCCTCCAGGGAAATTGGACACATCGATTAACCCGTCGAGATCAAATGTTTTAACTGGCGTTGCCAGATGTACTTCTACGGCTGATCCAATCTCATTATCAGCCCAGTAACGATAAGCGGTTATTTTGTTGTTGGCAGTAATTATTTCATCCTGGTATTTGCTGAACAGTTCAGAATATGCTGAACTCCAAACACCTGCTTCATCCTGAAAACGATAGGTTATATAATGCAACCCGTCATTGATTGACGAAACATCCAATTGTGTGTTCAGAACATAATTGGAACCGGCTGGGATTGCTGATTTTTCCGAGCTTGAAATATCACCATCAATCCAGTATTCAACTGATACAAGCTCGTGCATATCGGCTGCAATATCGGCAGGGTATTTCGAGAACAAGGTTGAAAATGCCGAACTCCAGTTTCCTGCTTCATCGCGAAACCGATAACTTACCATGTGTAAGCCATCATCAAGTGCCGAAACATCGAGATCGGTGTTGAGTACTAAAACAGAAGTGGCCGAAACAGGATCGTTCTGCACTGTTGAATAATCGCCATCGTACCAATATTCGAGCGCGGTAATTTGATACAGCGCAGGCAAACTTTCGTTATTTTCTTTTGAAAAGAACCAAGATGCTGCGGGTCCCCATTTCCCACCTTCATCCTGAACACGCAAGCTTAAGAAATTGAATCCGTCGCGAAGCGCAGAAATATCCATCATCTTTGTAATATCGAGCGATGAAGTGGCCACAAAAGATGAGTCGTGTTTGTTGGCATAATCATCGTTAAACCAGTATTCCATGGCAACAAGCTGTTGCAATCCCGCGTTTGCTTCTTTTTTAAAGAAACGGACCGTAGGTGCGCTCCAGATTCCGCGGTCATCCTTAAAACGAAAGGTCACAGTGTGTAACCCGGTAATCAGCGAACTCACATCAAGCAAGTCATTCAGATCGGCGCTGGCGTCGGGTGTAAGGGGTTGTTCAACGGCAGTGGCATAATCGCCATCGAACCAGTATTCCGCATCGGTAACCTGGTGTATTCCAATATCCGATCCCGGATAATAAGTAAAAAACTGAGTTAGCACCGAACCCCAAATACCTCGTGTGTCCTTGAAACGCACAGTATAAGTATGGAGGCCCGGTTCAAGGGAACTTACATCAAGCAAATCGGTGAATGCGACGCTGGCGCCCGGTGTTACCGCTTGCTGGACCGCTGTGCCATAGTTTCCGTCGTACCAGTATTCCGCATTCGAAATATTGGTTTGTGCCAGAAGCCAAAAAGGCAGTAGCAGTCCTGTTATCAGAAAGATAAATCGTTTCATATTATTCAAATTTGAAAATCGATGTTACCTGTTCTGAGCTTCGACATTGATGTTCACTCCCAGTTTATCATTTGTTGCTTCGGTGGCAATAGTCGCTGTATTAATATGCGGATAATAGGGAATTGTTTTGTAGGGAGCTGTACTTCCGTAAATACCGGCATTGGTCGCATCAGTAGCCGCACCGATAATACTTACTGTCGATCCATCGGATTCGGCGGTACCCGTGCTACTCTGCAAATGGTAATTGTTATCGTACGAAAACGTATAAATATTTGCACTATGCGAAATGTCGGTATAGATATTTGCCGAGCCCACATTGTAGATATTATTACTTCCTGTATTTGTTCCATAAGCAGGTATTGTACTGGCAAACACATTGTTATTAAGTGTATTGCTGTTTGAATAATAAAAGCCACATGTATTGGCAAACACATTATCAACATATTGGCAGCTTTGGCAATAATAAATCAGAGTAGTCGAATTCGAATTAAAATTATTGTGCACGAAGTTGGATTGATAAAAATATTGAGTTAGTCCAAATATTAGTGATTTCTCAACAAGGCAATTACTTCCATTATTCGCATTAATATTTTTAATAAACACACATTCACTGATCTGAAAATTCAGAGAAGGATTTCCTGTTACGGATAATCGTAAAGTGATGTTATCATTTAGCCGACATCTTTTCATTTGGATATTTATTGCTTCGTCCGTGGAGGTTCCAAAAATCAGGCTGGAAGTAAATAAAATACCTTCAAACGAACTGTTATCGCAGGCTCCTGTAAAGGTCAATGCCGATGTAATACGAGTTTGCATGGTAGCTTCCGTTGAATCGGGATAATGTCCGTGCCCCACCCAGTGCAGGGTTTTATCAATGGTTGTGTTGGTGATAGTAAATCCACCGCCGGGAATATATAAAGTATCTCCAGCCTCGGCGTTTGTAATGGCGGTATTAATATTGTTGTAAACTTCGGTTTTTGCTCCGTTTTGAACCACAAACTGTGCCTGTCCCCAGCTTAGGAAGCCAAGAAATAAAAGGGGAAGTATTATTATTTTCTTCATGATATTTCGTTTTAAGAATTAAGGAAAATTTGCTTAGCGCTCTTGTGAGGCAACGGTTATCTGTACACCCAGATTTCCTGAAACTACCTGATTGTCGATATTCGCAGCACGAATGTGTGGTGCGTAAGGAACGGCACCTTCTTTATATGGCAATGTAGTTCCGTAAACGCCTGCATTAGTGCCGTCGGAAGCGGTTCCAATTACACTAATTCCGGTTGTGCCTTCTTCATTGGTTCCGGTTACCGAAGCATTTAAATGATAATCGTTGACGTATTCGAAAGTGGAGTTGTTGGTTGCAATCGAAGTAAATATATTAGGTCCGGTGTTATAGATATTTCCGGAGCCGGAAAATGTAGAAGTGGTAGCATCATAAGGCAGGGTGCTAATAAAAATATTGTTCTCGAAATTGCAATTTTCTGAGCTCCGTAATTTATATTGGTAACCGAAAATATTATTTGTAAACTGACAGTTTTGACAAGAATTTATGACATCGTAGCTACTGCTGGTCTCGTAAACATTTATTGTGTTGTGATTGAAATAACTGAGATAGAAGTTGCTAATAATGCTGAATATCAGATTTTTTTCAATCCGAATATTCATCCCGAACCGGCCGTCAAGCGATCCGGTAACACACTCGGTAAGATAAAAAGCCAGATCTGGGTTTCCGCCACTAATATCGGTTGTGCTTCTCATAAATATTGCTCCTCCTACCCTGCAATGTTTCATGGTAATCCCGATACATTCGTCGTCATTCGATCCAAATTGAACATTGTGTTGAAAGTAAATTCCCTCAAAAGTGCTACTATCACAATTGCCAGTGAAATAAACACTGTAGGACGTAATTAGTGTATATCCGGTGGCAGCTGTCGAATCAGGGTAATGTCCTACTCCCCGCCAATGCAAGGTTTTATCAATAGTTGTGGGAGTACTATATCCACCACCCGGAATGTAAATAGTATCTCCGGCATTGGCTGCTTCAATGGCAGCGTTTAAATCGTTAAAAGTTTGTGTTGTACCATTTTGCACAACAATTTGTTTTTGTGCAAATCCTGTGATTGCCAAAAACAGGAGTGGTAAAAAGTAAAGTTTTTTCATGATATCTGGTTTTTTTAAAATGATTTTACTGAAAAGAATGAAGTAAACCTTAGCAAAAAAGGAACTTCATCGCATCCAATTTCAATTTAAAAATACAGCATATTATCCTGAAATTATGTTGATTACATCATGCTTCAATTAACTGTGAATTTGAGTCAACCAACAGTAGAAACAAACTAATTAACGGTAAATAAAAATCAGGAAATCTCCCCAACAAAAGAATTGTTCTGGATGCTTTTCAAAATAATTTTTCTTTGAATTCACCAAGTGCCTCATAAGTTATAACAAAGAGTTAATCAGTGAATGAGCTCCGAGGCCCGGGTTAATGCTTATCCCAGAGTTTTATACGAAAGAATTTTATTTTGCACTTCTTTTCTGCGCTCACGGGCAATGTCGAGTTTCATTCCACTAGTAAGCTTTAAGGTCTTGGTGTTGTACGATTGTACCTGTTCAATATTCACGAGGTACGATTTATGTATACGAAGAAATGGATATTCCTCCAACTCTTTTTCCCAATATCCGAGGTGTTTCGAGGTAATTAATTCTTTTATTTGGTTAATTTCATTTATGTAATATATCATCGAGTATTCTTTCTCAGCTTTTAGGTATAAAATACGGTTGGTAGGTAAAAATAAGGTTTCGTGCTGTCCTTTAATGGCAATTTGCTTGTTCCGGAAAGCTCCTACCGTCTTTATCAGTTCGTCCAACTCTTTTTTTCTGAAAATGTGGTTTCTTACCTTTTGAATAGCATTAATCAGATCGTCCTTATCAATTGGTTTTGTGATATAGTCGATAGCATTGTACTTGAAAGCTTTTAAGGCATATTCATTATATGCAGTCACAAAAATAACACGCAGTTGTTCAAACGAAAGGGCTTCCAGTAGTTTAAAACCATCGAAGTCATCATTGAACTGAATATCAAGGAATAACAGGTCGTAATCCAGCTCCGGCAATCGTTGCAAAGCTTCTTTCCCCGATCTAAAAACATTTGTAACAACAACGTCAGGGGCATTTTCTTTGAGTAAAGTTTGAATATTCATTACCGAATATTTTTCATCTTCAACAATTACTGCTTTTATCATTTTTGCTACTTTTAATTTTATGTAAAACTTTCCGGAAATCAATAATTACATTTTCAGAATTAAGGGAATCTTGATCGATACTTCAACACCTTGCACTTTGTTTTTAATATTAAACTCTACGTTGTTTTTCTTTTGCAACAGGTAAATTCGTTCGCGCGTTATTTTTGTTCCCAACCCGGTACCTAAAGGAAGTGCATTGTCCTGCATTCCTTTACCATTATCTGAAACCGTAATTATTAAATCTTTATCCAGAATTTCCACTTTCATCTCAAGTTTCGCGTTTACCCATTTCCCATTTTCAAACCCGTGTTTTATTGAATTCTCAACGATGGGCTGTAAAATCATTGGCGGAACCAAAATATTTTGAACCGAATATTTTTCAGGCAAATTAATTTTATACGTAAAGCAGTTATTACATCTCAGCAACTCCAACTGAATATAATTTTCAACCATTTCCAGTTCATCACCGAGGCTTACCGTTTCTTTTTTGACACTTCGCAGAATTGTTCGTAACAGTTTCGAGAACTTTACAATATAGTCGTTTGCCATGCTTTTTTTGTCCATATTGATCAATCCGCTGATATTATTTAAGCAGTTCATCACAAAATGCGGATCGAGTTGGACAGCAAGCGCTTCACTCCTCAACTGGACAATGCGTTGCTGAATAGCAGCTTTCTTTAAGGCAGCTCGTTTAAAGTACAATATTACAATCCAGATAATAACGTGAATAAGAACGATAACCGTCAGGATGAACCATAGCTTTAGCCAGATCGGTTTTTCAATTTCAAAGCTGATGATTTTTGTTTCGGATGTAGCTAAACTTATCCCTGCATCGGCTTTCGCATAAAAACTATATTCTCCGGGACCAAGATGATAAAAAGTGATTTCCCCTAAATCTGATGTTTCCAACCATTTCTCCTGCACACCTGTGAGTTTGTAATAAAGCCTGATATTCCCAATATTTGCAAATGAAACAGCATCAATTCTGAAGCGGACGTTATTGGAGGAAAATTTAAGTTTCCTTTTTTCTTTCTTGCTTAAATCTATCCAATCAATATTATCAAAAGAAACTTCTCCATTGAGGTAAATCTTGGGCGGCGTTACTTTTTTATTTATCAGATTGACTGGGTTAAATCGGGTTACATAATCGCTTGTTGGTATCCAAACCATTCCATTTGAATCAGTGAAAAAGCCATTTTGCCCACATTCAATTCCGGTAAACCCGCTTTGCTGATCGAAAAGTAACATTTCAAAAGTTCCGTTTTGATAATAATCTTCCAGATTAGCAACATAAATACCTTTCAACCCACCAAGAAGCAAATAGTGTGGTTCAACAAACAAAAGCGAGTAAAAAGCCTCCTCGCTCTTTTTTGTAACATGAACAAGAGAGTCGCCATCATAAAGGTTTATGTTTTCTATTCCTGCAATCCAGATATTGTCCTTGTGGTCTTTTGCAGTACTGTAACTTCTTAAGCAGTTATCATAATTGTAGTTTACTACCGAATCGTTTTTTATAACCGAAACTCCTGCCTTTCCTACAACAACTAGATGGTTTCTTTTATCCGTTTCCACATTCAAAACACTGGACACTTTCAGACTGTCGCGATGCCAGTATTTTATAACTTTTTCATTCTTTAGAATAAACAATCCCGGGTAACCACCGCATGCTAAGGTTCCATCGGGCAGTATTTTGGTAATTTGAAAGGGTTCGTTTGGCAAACCCTGTAAAGGAGAAAATTTCTCATCTTCGTATTTTAAAACATTACATTCGGTTGGAAAATATATTTCGGCACCCGTTTTGGAAGCCCCCATATAATAGCGGTAAAATGCTGGTTTAACAGCTGTCTTTACATGGTTTTTAATTTCATTATTTAAGACTTCAGTATAATTGGTGACCGAATTTCCATCCCATTTCCAAATCCCGTTTTGATAGGACGAAAACCACATATTATGGTTATTATCTTCAATTACCGACCAAACCCAGTCTTTATTTCCCATTCCAAAAGAGTAGTTGGTAAAATTGAGCTGAAAAAAGTTGTAAAGCCCTTCTTCGGTAGCCACCCAAAGGTTATCCTCGTTATCAAATAAAATATCCCTGATGAACGTAAGATTTTTTTTTATCGGAATCAGTTTGTCTTTGTAATAATATAAATCTGTGGTAGTTTTAAAAATAAATGCTTCGTTATCAGGTGTGGGAATTGCCGTAAAATATCTATCATATAAGTTTGTTTCAACAACTAGTTCAAACTCATCATCAATTAATTTATAAATGGCAGCACTATCTGTTATTCCATAAATACATTCTTTATTGGCAACCAGCTTTGAAATATGTCCCGGATTAACGTAACTTTTTACCACGTTGTCATTAACAATATTTGTTACATAAATTGAATCAAAATCAGTTTGCCATACAAGGTTTTGGTCCCTATTATCAAAATAAATAATTCTTCCCCGGGAAAAACTATATTTCACTAAGTATAGTGAATCCGGGTCCTCATAGTTAAGAATCATACCTGTAGAATTCGTTGAATCTCCGGTATAATACATATCCATTAAACCGGCAACTCCTGATTTTTCATAATAAGAAATACCTGTGCAATTATCAGGATAACTGATTAATTCAATTGTGTTTTCCTTAACTCTTGACAACCCGTGCTGACTAAATAAGAATAAGTCCCCTCTTGAATTCTCACTTAATGTTTGAATATCAAAATTATTCAAATCAATATTCGCGTTTGTAATATTTTTAAATGATTTACCATCAAATCGGCTTAAGCCAACCTTAGTTGAACACCACAAATAGCCCTTTTTATCCAGACATAGCGACATCACCTGCATCTGATTAAGTCCGTCGCGAATAGTGTAATGTTTATAAGTATATTCAATATTTGGTTCCTGTGCAAAAATGTTCTGATAGCCTGCCAAAAACTGAAAAACAATTATATTCAGTAGAAATATCAACTTAACATTGGGTAATTTATGCATGTCGTTTTTTTTGCAGTTTAATTACCAAAATATCAGACAATCAGGCTAAGATTTTAGTTTTTTGTTAAATTAACAAATAACTTATTATACTTATCAGAAATGTCGAAAAACATAAACAAAATTAAATCTGTGTTGAATGCAGATATTCTGCAAAATATTAGCATCTGCAACAAAAGGTTTATTCGTTACCTTTACCTCAAATTTCAGAAATGAATCAGAAAACACCATATTTCCCGCAACTTCAGGATATCACGCAGGCTAAAATAAACCTGAATGAAGTTATTTTTCAAACACCACTTCAGAAAAATTTAAACTTATCGGAAGAGTTCCATGCCAATGTTTTATTAAAACGTGAGGATCTCCAAATCGTGCGCTCATACAAATTGCGTGGTGCTTTTAATAAAATTGCGCATTTAACACCTGAAGAATTAAAAAACGGTGTTGTGTGCGCCAGCGCCGGAAACCATGCGCAGGGAGTTGCCTACTCTTGCAGAAAGCTTAGTATAAAAGGCAAAATTTATATGCCAACTACTACTCCGAAACAAAAAATCAACCAGGTCAAAATGTTTGGGAAAGAATTTGTGGAAGTGATTCTAACCGGCGATACTTATGATGCAGCCAACCTTGCAGCTGTTGAAGATTGCAAAAAAACGGGGATGGCTTTTATTCATCCGTTTGATGATCCACAGATTATTGAAGGGCAGGCAACTGTAGGACTTGAAATCCTCCAGGAGACAAAAAAACATATTGATTTTGTATTTGTTCCAATCGGTGGTGGTGGTCTGGCTGCCGGACTTGGAGCTTATTTTAAACAAGTCAGTCCGCAGACTAAAATTATAGGCGTCGAACCGGCTGGTGCTCCCTCAATGAAAAAATCTTTTGAAGAAGGACACGTTGTAGAGTTGGAAACCATAGACAAATTTGTAGATGGGGCTGCTGTTCAAAAAGTTGGACAAATAACTTTTGAGGTTTGTAAACAAGTTGTAGATGATATAATTACAGTTCCTGAAGGAAAAATATGTACAAAAATTCTTGAATTATATAACCGAGATGCAATTGTTATTGAACCGGCAGGCGCTCTTTCTATTGCAGCACTTGATTTCTATGCTGATAAAATAAAGGGGAAGAATATAGTTTGTATTGTTAGCGGCAGCAATAATGACATTACCCGGACCGAAGAAATTAAAGAGCGCTCACTGTTGTACGAAGGGCTGAAACATTATTTCATTGTCCGATTTCCGCAACGAGCAGGTGCATTGCGAACATTTGTGGATGTGGTACTTGGGCCAACTGATGATATTACCCATTTTGAATATTCAAAAAAAACAAACCGCGAAAAGGGACCGGCTGTAATTGGGATCGAGGTACAGAAAAAAGATGATTTCAACGGGTTGGTTAAACGCATGGAAGAAAATGGGTTTGTTTATGAATACCTGAATGAGAAACCGGATTTGTTCCAGTTTTTGATTTAAAATTTAAATCACTTCAAAATTATGAAAATCAAACCTTTCGAACTTGAACGTTATTTTGCCAAATATGAATTCACTTCAAAATATTTGTTAAGCAGTTCCGACTGCGAATCGTTGTCGTTAAATGAACTGCTGCAAATGGCAGATGCCGAAACCCATTATTTGTGGGAAAACCTGAAGCTGAGCTACACCGAATCCACCGGTCATCCAAAATTAAAAAAGGAAATTGCCAAATTATACACCACCATTTCTCCTGAGGAAATAAATGTAATGGTACCTGAAGAGGGAATTTTTGTGGCTATGAACTGCATTCTGGAAAAAGGCGACCATGTAATTTCAACTTTCCCGGGTTACCAGTCATTATTTGAAATTGCCAATTCGCTGGGTTGCGAAGTCTCAAAATGGATTCCGGAATATAAAAACGGCTGGCAGTTTAATATCGAAAAACTAAATTCAATTGTTACAGAAAATACAAAACTTATTGTCATCAATTTCCCGCACAATCCAACAGGTGCAACCATTTCAAAAGAATCTCGAGTTAGTTGAAATCATTGAGTTGTGCCGGCAAAACAACATTCTACTTTTTTCCGATGAAATGTATCGGTTCCTGGAATATAATCCCGAAGACCAACTACCTTCTGCCTCTGATCTGTATGAAAATGCCATTTCACTTTTCGGGCTTTCCAAAAGTTTTGCGTTGCCTGGTCTTCGTATTGGCTGGCTCACCTCAAAAAACAAAAAACTGATGCAGAAAATTGCTTTGTTTAAAGATTACACTACCATTTGCAATAATGCTCCCGGGGAAATCCTGTCAATCATTGCATTACGAAACAAGGAAAAGATTTTCACCCGAAATCTTGGTATCATTTCAGAAAACCAGGAAGCTCTATATTTGTTTTTCAATAAATACAACCAACTTTTTGAATGGCATCCACCTAAAGCCGGGCCAATTGCATTTCCAGAACTAAAGTCAGAAATCGACATTCAACAATTTTGTATCGATTTGGTAGAGCAAAAAAGCGTAATGCTGCTGCCTTCTTCGGCTTACAACTTCCCGGGAAATTATTTCCGAATAGGCTTTGCACGTAAAAATATGAAGGAGGCGCTTGAAAAACTGGAAGAATTTATTTTGGAACTATAAAAGTCATTATTTCTAAATCATTTATCTTATATTACATCTTATCAAGCTAAGCAAATGAAAAAAAGTAAAAGAAGTTGTAAAATACTACTATTTATTTCCCTTTTTGTGTTTCTTGATTTCAGTGCTTTTACGCAACCTTTTCGTTACACGAATACTGCTTTTAACAAAGTTGATACTTTAAAGGAAGTTGAATATGCCAGGGCTCAATGGTTAAATAATCCTGTTTCTATTCTTACTCAATACGATATTGATATTAACGAAGGTGAAAATATAACCGAAGAACGACCGCTCTTAATGGATATTTTCATGCCTCATAATGACACAGTTTTAAAACGACCGGCTATAATTTTTATGCATAGCGGAGCTTTTTTACAGGGATCGAGATTAAACGATGATATGGTTGCAATGTGTGATTCATTTGCCAGAAAAGGGTACGTTACTGCTACCATCGATTACCGATTAGGAATGGGGGCAATTGTTAATCGCATTTTGGGTATTCCTATTGGAATTCAGGTTAACGAAATTAATGGTTACAGGGCAGCTTATCGGGGAATGCAGGATACAAAAGCTGCTATTCGCTTTTTAAAACATAACGCCGGTATTTATGGAATTGATACAACCAAAATATATGTAACAGGAAGCAGCGCCGGTGGCATTCTTGCTTTAAACAACATCTATCTTGATAAAGATGAAGTAAATGCTTTCGCTTATGCGGCACCATCGCTGGGAAATCTGGATGCTGTCGGTGTTCAGGGATATTTATCAAAAGCCCAGGCAGCTATTTCGCTTTGGGGAGCCGTAGAATCTCCTGAGATAATCGGCAACGACTCAACACCGGTTTTCCTTGTTCATGGTACAGAAGATAATATTGTTCCATTTAAAAAAGGTGTTCCGCTGGAATCATTAATTCCACAGGAATATTCATCGGTTGTTCACCTTAGTCTGCAGGAAACTTATGGAAGCTTTTGCATCGATACTTTTTTGAGTAACCGAAATATAAATCATGAAACCTATTTTGTTGAAGGGCAAAAGCACGAATTTTACGGCGTTTCAACGGGCGAATTTAAAGTGGATGGCCCAAATGCATATTGGGATACAATTCAATGGAAGATCACTGATTTTTTCTTTAAACAGTTCAAACCGAATGCTGAATTTGATTATCAGAAAGACAACCTGGAATTGACGTTTTATGATAATTCTGCCGGATCAATATATTCTCTGTGGAATTTTGGAGACGGATCAACTTCAAACAAGAAAATAGTCAGTCATGAATATGCCCTTCAAGGCGATTACCGGGTTAAACTTACAACCTGCAACCAGAATATGGCATGTGACACACTAACAAAAACTATTTCAGCAGGAAATCCGGTTTCTACAGCAGACATTTCGATAAACGATATTTCTGTTTTCCCAAATCCGGTAAATCAACGGCTAAATATCACAGGTATAAATGGTTTGTATAATGCAATTATTTATGATTTCACCGGGCGAATTAAAATGCAAAAAAGAATGATTCAGAAAAATTCGATTGACGTATCGGAACTTCAGAGTGGAATTTATTTTGTTGAACTATTTAACAGCAACTTTAAGATTACGCGGAAGATTGTAAAGATTGAATAGTATCTGTCTGTTTTTATCCATAAAATAAAATGTAAATTTTTCTCCCCGCTATTGCTTATTTTCAATAATTTAGTTTACTTTGCATTTCAAAGTACTTTTAATGATGAAGACAACTGAAAATTATTTATCTGAGATAAAAGAGATCCGTAAAATGATGGAAGAATCAAGCCGGTTTCTTTCGTTAAGCGGACTGTCAGGAATCCTTGTTGGCATTTATGCACTGGTTGGTGCGTATATCTCATTCCGATTATTAGATAACGGAGCTGATGCCGGAATGTATGAAAGCAGAGTTGTTTCACAACTGACTGTAATTGCAGTTATAGTATTAGTTCTGTCGTTAGTAACCATAATTATTCTTACAACTGGCAAAACAAAGAAAGCTGGTAAAAAATTCTGGAACGCCGGATCGCGGTTAATGATAATAAACCTTGCAGTTCCACTGGTTACCGGAGGAATTCTAATTCTTGTCTTTCTGTCAAAAGAATATTACGAAATCATTTCTCCTTCCTGTCTTGTTTTTTATGGATTGGCGCTAGTAAATGCAGCAAAATTCACCCGCCAGGAGATATTTTATATGGGAACTATTGAAATTTCACTGGGAATACTGGCAGCATTATTTTCATCTTACAGCCTGATATTTTGGGCGTTGGGATTTGGTGTTTTACATATCGTTTACGGTACATTCATGTATTTCAGGTACGAGCACAAAACAAATGCATAAGTTGTGAAGAACAGTTTTCAAAATTTAAATAAGGCTTTCGAAAATAAAATCAGGCTTGGAATAATGTCTGTACTTTCGGTGAATAACCGAACTTCTTTTAACGATTTAAAAGAAGTGCTGGAAGTAACCGATGGAAACCTTGCAAGCCATATTAAATCACTGGAAAATGCCGGTTATATCAAAGTTTTTAAGAGTTTTAAAAATCGAAAACCTAATACAAACTATGAGATTACAAATGAAGGAGTTAAAGCATTTGAAGACCATTTAAAAGCGCTCGAAGAGATATTAAAACAGTTATAATTTTTTTTCATTTTAAACTTTGCATTTCAAAGTTCTTTGCATATAAGTAAAACAAAAAAACATGGAAACAAAAGAATTCTTTCAGGACAAACAAAAGTCGATCAACTGGCAAATTACTCTTAAAGTATTTATCGTTGGCATTATTGCAATATTCCTTCTTGTACCAAAATTCATGATTCTGGAACTGATTAAGGAAAGGCAAAATACTGCGGAAGCCACAACTCATGAAGTAATGGAAAAATGGTCGCTGGCGCAAACAGTGCGCGGCCCGGTCCTTTCTCTTCCGTATATTGAACGAAGTTTCGATAAAGATGGAAAAGAGATTGAAACGGAGATTCAGGAGTGCTATATCTTGCCAAAAACTTTAAATATCAATGGTGAAATTTCTCCGCAGGAAAGGAAAAGAAGTATTTATGAAACAGCGGTTTATGAATCGGGTATAAAAGTTTCCGGACACTTTGATATTGCTGATTTTAACAACCTGAAAATCTCTCCAAACGATGTTTTGTGGGATAAAGCGAAAATACTCGTGGCAATCAGTGACCTCCGTGGAATTAGCGACCGGGTTTCATTAATATGGAACGACTCAACTTATGCGTTTATTCCGGGAATGGAAAACAAGTTGATCGGCAACAACGGGATTTCTCTCCTTCTCCCACATCTTTCAATCAATGATTTCCCGTGTGAATTTCAATTTGCACTCAATCTGAAAGGTTCAGAATCACTAAATTTTGCACCGCTAGGAGAAACAACTGAAGTAGCCTTGAAATCAACCTGGAATGATCCCGGTTTTAGTGGAAATTTTCTACCAACCGATCATTCAATAACCAATGACGGTTTTACTGCCAACTGGAAAATACTGAATTTTAACCGCAACTTTCCGCAGGAATGGAAAAAAGATGAATACAAAGTAACCGGTGCCGATTTTGGCGTTAAACTTGTAAATGTTGCCGATCATTATCAAAAAAGCTCAAGATCAGCAAAATACGGCATACTTGTTATTCTCTTTGTTTTTCTGTCCTTCTTTTTAAATGAAGTAATAACAAAACAACGAGTACACCCTTTCCAGTACATTTTGGTTGGTTTTGCGGTTTTGGTGTTCTACCTTTTACTGCTTTCGATTTCGGAACAACTCGGTTTTAATCTGGCCTATCTGATTTCAGCGTTATCGGTTATTACAATGGTTTTATTTTACACGCGTACTTTCCTGAAAACATGGCTCAATGCCATCATTCAAACCCTTATTTTAACTTTTTCGTTTGGATTTATATTTGTTTTAATGCAGCTCGAAACACTTGCATTACTGGTAGGAAGCATCGGATTATTTGTTGTGTTGGCGCTTACCATGTTCTTTACCAGAAAAATTAACTGGTACAATGAGTAGAGAAGAAAGGCAAAAGTGGGAAGAGACTTTTTCTGCTTATGCCTTTTTGCATAATTAAAACTCCTTTTCACCAAACTCACTGGATGGCAGTTTAGTTTTGCCATTTTTCCAGTTGAAGTTGTAACTCACGTTCAGTACTACAAAATCGGTTTCATATATGTAGTTGGTAGTTGTGTAAAAATTCTCACTCCATGTGGTTATCCGTTGTCGGTGCGATTGATGCATTCCCAAATCAATATTCTGCCATTGCACTGTTGCTGTTAGCCGGTTATCGAGGAAACTCTTTTTTAGTGCCATATTTGGAATCAGATACCTTGAATCCTCGCCTTGTGCCGTCGGTCTTTTCGACAAATAATTCACATTCGCCTGTAAACTTAATGTAGATGTAAAATGAAACGTTGTATTTGCATTTATTGAATAAACCCACTTCCCGCTATTAACCGTAAAAACCGGATCGTTAAGGATTTTCAACTCTCCTTTGTATGTCTGCCGATAGACATTTCCACCAAAATACAATGCCCACCATTTTGCCGGATGCAGGTCAGCGCCCAGTTCAAACCCAACCGAAGTTCCTTTTTCCACGTTGGTATAAACGCGATATAAAATGCTGTCGTTGTAAATGCTGTTTACACGTTGAACAGGATCTTTACTTGCCTGCAAATACGCAGTTACAAAAACAGAACTCCCATCTTTAAACGTTTTGGTAACGCCAAGTTCAGCAAGATTTACAAATTCTGGTTTTAAGTCCGGGTCACCCATTTCAAGGGTTTCCGAGTGTTCCCGCTCAGGAATCGGGTTTAACTGGTTGTTTGTTGAACGCTGAATTCTCCGGCTGAAACCTGCTTTCAGTTTAAAATCAGGCGCTATTGAGTATAAAATACTTGCTGACGGGAAAAAGTTGGATAATTCAAGTACATGTGTATTTGTATCAAACGAAAGTTTCACCGTTCTGCGGGAATATTCGTAACGCAATCCGAACATGTATTCCAGTTTATCGTTTTTTGCTGAATACTGGCTGTACAATGAATTAATCTGATTTTTCGAAACTGCTGTTCCCCTGAAATATTGAAGATCAGGCTGATTTAAATCTTCCGGCGTTACGATGTAATTAAAATTACCATCCTGTGAATCACTTCTGAACTGGTAACCACTTTCCAGCTTTCCGTTTAATATTTCTATGGAATGATCCAGATTAAAACGATAACCATTTATCGGTTTTTGATAAGGATTTTGTACATATTGAAGCATTACTCCTCTTGGCTTTGTGAGGTTATGATTGAGTGTATTTCCATACAGATCATCGTATTCGTAAAGGAAAGAGGCTTTTATCGATGAATTGTCGTTAAAAAAATGCGTATAATCAAAATTACCCAATGTAAAAGTCCCTTGTTTTATCTGGTTATTTGCATTGTAATAAGGAGCATCATAAATCTTTATGCCGGTATCGAATGTTGTTTGATAATTCGAATAAAAAAGATTGGCATCACGTTGCTGGTATCTTTTCCCGCTAAAAATTCCGGCTGAAAGAACGTTGTTTTTATCAGCTTTAAATTCTACCAAAGCGCGAACAGCATAATTGTAGCGGTTAAAACTACGTTCCCCTTTTGAAGGTAAATAGTTAATCGTGTTATTCCCCGGATTTTTTATAAAAACATAGCCTTCTCTGTAGCCGGCAAGGTCATTCCTGGTGTAATTTCCACCGACTGAAATATCCCACTTATTTTTTTGATAATTAAACGTAATGTCTCCGCCAAAACGCTTTGCAACACGACTGTTGCCAAAATCGGTAAAACTAGGCAGCCCGTAATTGGCATTTACGATTAAACCGGTTCCGTTTGTTGTACCGGTTTTTGTTGTAATATTTATGATACCTGCTTTTCCGTCAGGATCGTATTTTGCCGATGGCGATGTTATCAATTCAACATTATCAACTGAGTTTGCAGGTATCTGGCTTAATGCCGACTGTGCATCGGTCAATACCGGCTTCCCGTTTATCAGCAACAAAAAACCCGATGAACCTCTTACTGTGATCACTCCCTCACCGTTGACGGCAACAGATGGCATATTTCTTAAAACTTCTACGGCAGAACCACCTTTTGCCGATTCAAACTGATCGGCCTGGTACGTTTGCTTTTCAAGCTTATTAACTGCATTGATTCTGTTTCCTGTAACATTTACCTCATCAACAAGCTGTCGCGACGGTTCCAGTTTAATAGTTCCCAGCGACAATATCTGTCTTTTCCCCAGATCAAATTTTTCACTCTTTTTGATATCATAACCTAAAAAATGAACCTTTACATAATAGGTTCCTTCTTTTAGATTCTCAATTTTAAAATCTCCGCTATCGTTTGTAACACCTCCAGTCACTAATGTTGAATCATTGGTTGTATAAACAGCAACGTTGGCATATTCAAGGGGCTCACTGTCTGATGATCCCGTAACATGACCAGTGATACTGCCCGTTTGTGCATTTGAAAAAAATGAGAGGAGACCAAATAGCAGAAGTAAAAAGTTCTTCATTTTGCTTTCTTAATTCATTTATCAACTTAACCGGATTTTTTTGCCGGTACAATATTTTGGTTGAAAGGTGAATACTGATTTGGTTTTGTATGATATTGTCAGAAGAAACAAAGGTTAGTGACGCATTGTTCATACACAATGTAAAGGAATATAGAAAGCATAGCTACCGATAGATGAAAGTAAAAATAATATGCAGCTTTTTATTTAGTATTCTGTAGTAAATAATTCAGGAAATTTTCCGGCAACTCCTTTTTCCCGATAGAAGTCTTTCATACGTTTGATATCTTCTTTTGGATCATCAGTAAGTTCAAACTTTTCCCAGATGGCCATTTCTTTTCTGCCCCAATCGAAACTTCCCAGGTAAACCGGAACATTTGCCAGCGTTGCTATCGAATGGAATCCTGCTTTCCAGTTCTTTGTTAATTTACGGGTTCCTTCGGGAGTTAGTGCCAAATGTAATGTTTCGTGATCATTAAAAAGCTGAACAACCTGCCGGACTACATTAGCCCCCCTGGAGCGATCGATTGGAACACCACCAAGCATTTTAACAATTGGTCCAAATGGTGATTTAAAAAACTCTTTTTTTATCAAAACATTTGCTTTTCCGCCCAAACCAGTGTAAAAGAAAAAGGAAATCACAAAATCCCAGGCACTGGTATGTGGCACACCAATTATAATACATTTCTTTTCAGGGACGACACTCCCGATGCTTTTCCAACCCCACAACCACATTATAAACCTACAAATGGCTTTTTTCATTTTCCTATAAATTTAATTTCCACATTTTTAGCTCCGGCATATTTTTCCAGAAGATTTATGGCCATATCTGTTGCTTCGTTTAGCTTACCTTCGGAAGAATAATCAATAATGACCATTAAGAATCGCTTGGTTTCTAACGACACAGATGTCCTTTCTGAATCGCTGGTAGGAGTTCCAAATGCGCCAGATTCATCTCTAAAAACCGGAATGTTTTCAATATTCAGTCCTCCCCTTCCAATGCCGACATAAGGTTCATTAGGTTTACCAATACCAAAAATCACATCCCCCTTTATTTTATTCGAATCGTAGCCACCTATCGAAAAACCAGTTGATACCGAAACCAAATTAAGCAAATCTACCACGTTATTGATCTGGTAAATCTCTCCCCGGTTCACAATCCTCCTCAACAGAGCCTCGGCGGACAAACGATAACGCGCCGGATCTTTTCCACACGCTTTATATGCTTTTCTGGAAGCTGAGATAGCCGGAATCTGACTGATGTCTTCAATTTTAAGGACGCCTGCCAATTCTTTTGTCTTTTTCTGAATTTCGTCCCAAAGTTGCTCATCAACAGGTAACATTTTTACATCGCACTCGATACATGACAACTGTACCTCCGGGACTTTTGCTGTTAACTCTTCTGAAAGAGAAATATTTTGCATACGCCAGATTTGCTATTTTAGTTTTTCTTTCCTGAAACAACTTTTTATACAAGTAAAAGTTGCTAATTTAGTTTCGGAAACAAAAAATCAAAACTATACAAAATGAGAAAACAATTGTATTTTATTTTATCAATTTTATTCATTTCATTGAATGTTTCGGCTCAGGATTTTGCTATCATTCCAAAACCAATGGAGATTTCAGCCGGAAAAGGAAATTTTCAACTGGATGAAAATTGTGTCTTAAAATTAGATGCGAACAATGCTGAATTAGCAAGAATAGGAAGTTTTTTTACTGAATATCTTGATAATTTTTACGGTTTAAAACTAAAAGGAGGACAAGAGGCAAAACCCATTCAGTTTAAAATTATCAGTCAGCTAAACCTGGGGAAAGAAGGCTATTTGCTGAAAGTGGAACCATCTATGATTGTGATTACAGCAGCTGCACCCAACGGACTGTTTTATGGAATGCAAACATTAAAACAACTTCTTCCTGTTGAATCGACAAACGGGGTGCTTGAGGTTCCCGTGGTTGACATAAAAGACCAGCCCAGATTTGCATGGCGCGGAAATATGCTCGATTGTGGGAGACACTTTTTCCCGATCAGTTTTATAAAGAAGTACATCGACATTCTGGCCATGTATAAATTAAATACATTTCACTGGCACCTTACCGAGGACCAGGGTTGGAGGATAGAAATTAAAAAATATCCGTTGCTGACAGAAATCTCCAGTTGGCGCGATGAAACAGTTGTCGGACACAATACGGATAAATATGATGGCATGGGCTACGGTGGTTTTTACACACAGGATCAGGCCAGGGAAATAGTAAAATATGCTGCCGAACGATATATTAATATTGTTCCTGAAATTGAAATGCCTGGCCATTCAAGTGCGGCACTTGCTGCCTACCCGCAACTGGGGTGTACCGGTGGACCTTATAAAGTGCAGGAAAGATGGGGTGTTTTTAAAGATGTGTACTGTGCAGGTAAAGATGAAACCTTTGAATTTCTGCAAAATGTGCTGGATGAAGTCATGGATATTTTCCCATCTCCTTTTATTCATATCGGTGGAGATGAGTGCCCGAAAGATTCCTGGAAGGAATGTCCCGCATGCCAGAAAAGAATGAAAGACAATCATTTAAAAGATGAACATGAGCTTCAGGGTTGGTTTATCACACAAATGGATCATTACCTGACATCGAAAGGCAGAAGGTTAATTGGCTGGGACGAGATTCTGGAAGGTGGTCTTGCACCACAGGCAACAGTAATGAGTTGGCGCGGAACGAAAGGTGGAATTGAAGCTGCCAAACTTCATCATGATGTAGTAATGAGCCCAACCACAAATATGTACCTCGATTATTACCAGTCGAAAGATAAAGATAACGAGCCATTTGCAATCGGCGGATTTCTCCCGCTTGAAAAAGTGTACGATTATGAACCTGTAGCTGATGAATTGACCCAGGATGAAGCTAAATACATTCTGGGTGTACAGTCTAATTTGTGGACAGAATATGTTACCAATACCAAAAAGGCGGAATACATGCTTCTTCCACGCCTGGAAGCCGAAGCTGAAGTTGGTTGGACAAAAAAAGAAAATAAAGATTTTGGCAATTTTGAACACCGGCTGGATACCGACAACCTGCGACTTGAAAAAATGGGGATCAATTTCCGTGATTATCATAAAGGAACAGGAGAATAGAAAATTTTATATAATTTGTAAAAAAGAGGCCGGGAAACGACCTCTTTTCAAAACTCATGGGGAGATTAACGGGAAAACAATTTATTTACTCTTAAATGTTGCAACGTACCAACCGTCATCTGTCATATTGTGCTTAAATGTAGCATTCATTTTGTCGGCCAAAGTTGAAATAATCCCGTAGGAACAATCCAGGAGGTCCTGGCAGGAAACATCGAACATGGGACCATTCTTAAATGCCAGATCGACATTTTTCATCTTGAAGGTGATACTTTTATCATCCTGTTTCACAATCTGCATTTGATTGTCGGGATGCATACCTGCAAGCATAAACATAAATTGATTCACCAATAACGGAAATCCACCTGACAGATCCCACATAGTACTAAATTCTTTTCCCATAAACTTTCCGTAATCTTCAGGAGATACTCCTTTAGATTTTGCAAAGCTGATCCCTGTAACAGCATATGCTATTACATGATTGTAAAGTATTTCAATTTTTTGATCGGTGGTTACCTGCGGAACACTAAATTTTTCCTGAGCATTTATCCAGAATGAGGAGAAAATAACAATCAACAGAACAATTAATTTTTTCATTATTTATCATTTAGGAAGGTTTCTGATTTTACAAATGAATTATTATTTCAGCTTATATTTTCCATAACCCGGTCCCCAAGGACTATTATATTCATCATAAAAAACAGAAGGGACATCTCCATTATTTACTACCTGAACCACAATGAGACCAGGAAAATACATCGACTCAAATCCAATTTCATCTCCATCCGCATTATACCACGTACCTAAACCGTCCCCAAAATCGATCACGCCATCTCCATTGACATCATCTTTTACAAAAATATCTGTTGATTTTGCAGCAACAAGTTTACGCAGATGCATCCACTGTTTCCCTTCGAAATTACCTGAATATTTAAAAACAATCCATGCATTTGAATCTATCCATGTTGGCGGATAAACGCCATCTTTACTTATAAGGCCTTCATTCCAATGTGCATTCACTTTTGCATCTAACAGATCAACCGGCATCTGATCTGGAAAGTAGTGCCATTCAAAACCACCCAAATCCAGATAATATTTATCAACTATCTCATTCCAGAACTCAATACCTTCACCGTGATAAACTTCTTGTTGAAAATGAGGCAGTGGAAACACCTGTTCAAAATAATGATCGCCGAACATCATATTTAACACATAACCATTAAACTGCCGAGCCCACCAGTTAAATCCCCATTCATCAAATCCGGTTAATTTATCATTACCCTTATTTGCGCTTTTCATATCCATTTGACTCATTGGTTCTTCAAACCATGCATCCTCACACGATGACATCGCGAATAAAATGGCTATTATTGCAAAAAATAGTACAATTTTTTTCATGATAATTTGATTTTAAAATTTAATTGCAAACCATTTTCCCAACTGTAATTTCTCCGGTATTTATATCCTGTGTTATGGTCCCATGATAATGCGTCCCTTTGTCGCATATTAGGTTATAGTGCCATGTTACATTAAAAAAATCAGGCGCACCCAGGTATTTGTCCGTTTCACGAACTTTAAAAACTTCGCCGGTCAAACTGCTCGTTACTTCCCTTTTAATTTTATCAACTTCCTTGTAAGAAACAAAAGGCACCCATCTTGATACATAATGAACCAGCAGCACTCCACCATCCAGTTCATCAACCAGTTCACCGTCACAGAAAACAGGCGTCCAATAGCTACTTTCAAACCAATCTTGCGACGCCGGGTTGGCCTTTCCCTGTGCATTTGCTTTTATTCCGTAAAAGCTAAAAACAAGAGATAAAATGAGAATTAATTTTAAATTTTTCATGATGATTAGATTTTAAAGTTTATGCAACAAAGTTCGGCGATCCAGTTGCTTGCAACTTATCAGGCACGAAGCATATACTTTAAATTTTGAAGCAAGGATTTCAATTTTGAAGCACTGGGAGTCTTTGATTGTTAATCAGAATTACATTTTAGGAAAGTTTACACCGACTTCACGAACAATATTTTGGAACTTCGGATTGGAGCGAAGCGGGTAAAAATCAGGATAGGCAATCATCACCGGTAAATCTTCGTTTTTATAACGTTTTGCTATATCAAGAAATTCAAGTGCACCAGCTTCGTTATCAACCAGCATCTGAACCGTTGAGATTATGACAGGGTTACTACAAAATCGAGGTTCGTTTTGTTTGGCACGGTCCAAGAAAAAATTAAAACAATATTGGTATGGATGTTCATCGTAACAATCATGAAGCGCCTGATTTCCCATAATTAGCTGCAGCTTTTGCCATGCATCGATGGCTTTATCCGGATAACCTGATTTGAAATAAACAAAACCGATGTTATTGTAAGCAAAACCATAATTCGGATTCAGGTCAATTACCTCAAGTAATTTCTTTAAAGATCGATCAAAATCTTCAGCTATATAATAGCGTTCAGCCACCACATAACCAACTTGTGGATTGATTGGATCGAGTTTTTCAGCAATTAAAGCTTCTTCTATTGACTTTTTATAATTGCCTGTAACCACGTAATAATTCGATAATGTGAGATAAGCGTCCGCATTGCTGGGGTCCAACTTAAGCGCCTTTTCAGCCATTTGCTTCATCGTATTCCAATCCCAGTCAAGTTTGCCAACCAAATTACCCTTTGTTACGTAAGCTTCTGGCAAATTATTATCCATTTCCAAAGCTTTGTCAATCGCTACCCGTGCATTCTCACGGTAAAGTAGCTTCTCTTCATTATCACCAATTAGCGTATTTATTGAAATGTAAGTTTCGGCAAGAGTTACATAAGCCGGAGAAAAATCGGGTTCCAGTTGTGTAGCTTCATTGAGGTAGTTGATAGCTTTTTGTAACGCTTCCTTATTTATATTCAGAGTATTCCACAAGTGCCTTCCTCTTAAATACAGATCGTAAGCGGCAGGATCGATTTTTCGTGTGGTTGACTTCGCATTTTTGGGTTCAACAACATCAGAGATCTCACTGGCGATTTCATCCGAAACATTCTGGATCAGCCCCAGAATATCAGAATGATTTCTGTCGTAACTGTTTTGCCAGATGTGCCTTTCTTCCGGTTTAGGTTTAATAAGTTGCACCACTACCCGAAGCGTATCATTTCCTGACAAAACTGATCCTTCCAGGAGTAAGTCAACACCCAACTCATCTGCAATTTCGGAATACAGTTTCTTTTCATTTTTATATTTCATGGCTGATCCTCGTGAAATAACCCTGATCGATTTGTTCCGTGCCAGTTCCAGTGTAATGGCTTCGGTTATCCCGTCAGCCAGGTAATCTTTATTATGAGATTCAGAAAAATCGAGGAATGGAAGTACAGCAATAGAGGTCAGATTAGCCGGTTTTTTATCCTTCTTTCCAACCACCGTATAAATGGCAGCAACACTTATAATGATGAAGAAAAATACAACGAACAATGTTTTTTGATTCCGCATCTTTTTTTTCGGGCTGTCTATCATTACTTCTGATACCGCACCACTTTCAACTTTCTTCTTATAATCACCGGGAGTAATTCCATACTGATCGAGAAAGCATTTATTAAAATAAGAAGGACTACTAAATCCTACTTTATAGGCAACTTCAGAAGCTATCGTATCCGTGTTCTGAATTAATTTAGCAGCTTCTTTTAAACGAATCTCCCGAATAAAATGATTAGCAGATTTCCCGTTTGATGATTTTATCTTCCGAAGTATTTGTGATCGACTCAATCCTAATTCAGCAGCAAGATCGCTTACACCAAAATTTTCATTATCCAGATTCGATAAGATAATCTTTTCGATTTTATTTGTGAAAGTTTCAGTCATAAAGGTTAGAATCTTACACTTAAAGTAAAACAATTGATTTCAATTCTGCAAGATATTGACTAAAAATCAGGCATTTAACAACAAGAAGAGGGCTCAACAATAATGCTGAACCCTCTTAACATCAAAATGAGGATTAAATTATTTTCCTCTCATTAAAGTAATCGTGCCTTCCCAGTGATGATGCGAATTCGTATCCTCACTGCTGTTGTAATCATCAGTTATTCCTCCCCCGGAGCACCTTCAAAACGACCTGTGCCACCTAAAATAATAAAAGGATCACGCCAATAGGAAACAACATATTCAGGGTGGTCATCAAGTCTTCCGGATAAAACTGCTCCTTCAACAGAAACAAATAAGGTATCCATGTTTGCAGCGACAATATATACATAAGAATCACCATATTCACCTCTAATAAATACATCTCCATCAAAAACAGGATTTACGCAAAAATCGAAATGCACTGCTGATTTGCCAACATGCGTGCCTGTACCAACACCATCTACAACTACATTTATCGGACATTTTGGGTTAGGATTCGTTTCTCCAAACGTACCATAAGTATAAGTGCCTACATAATCAACAACAAATGGCATCGTTACCATTTTAGTTTGATGGGTTTTATCGGCACCCAGATCACCACTCTTGAGATTTCCGGAAATATAGTCATCCGAAGTCTTTGCACATGCAAGGATCAGTATTAAACTAAACGCTGCGAAAAAAAATTTGTAGAGAGTTTTCATAATTTAATCCTCCTTTAAATTAGTTAAACATAAAATTAATGAAGGATAAAGTTGAAACAATTGCACTCACAAAGCTTATTAATTATGTTCCAATAGCATCAAAAAAAATTACAGGAATGTAAATTATGTTACGCGGAAATGAGAAATGAGAATAATTAGAAGCTACCTTTCTGGCAGGTTCATTTTTTCAAGAAGTTTCTTAAATCTTGGATTATTATGCATATTCCTAAAGGCATAATCAAAGGTAAATTCCGGTCGCATTCCAACTTTGTTAAATTGTGCTTCAAGAATGGTTAAAGCTTTTTCATTATCTCCCAGAATAGCGTATAAAATTGCTATTTGATAGATATTGAATTGATTTTCACCTGCACCATTAGATGCCTTGGATTTATTTTCGATTGCCCATTTTATCAACTCCTCCATTTTTATCTTACTATAATTCGAATCAAACCTAGGTGGCAGTTTAATATTCAAGGCTTTTATATAATCTTTTAATGCCTCGTATGCATTAGAATATTCATTTTGATAATAATATATTAAGAATCGTTGTCCAAAAGTCGAAGGATGATTTTTTTGTAATTCTTCGCCGCGAATATTTTCTGCCATTGCCTTTTTAAACTCTCCCTGTCCCATATAAAGCTTAGCACTAATCCTTCTAATAATAGACGACAAGGGATCTAATTCGATGGCTTTATTAATCATTTTTCGTGCATCATCATGTCGACCTACTATACTTAAATGCTCAGAATAATAATGATAAGCTGTTGAATAATTTGGATTTAGTTTTATGGCCTCCAAATATTCCTGTTCGGCTAGTTCCCAATTCCAATCAATATACGTATAAATAGAGGCAAGAACATTATGAGCCTGCGCCAAACCTGTATCAAATGTCAAAGCTTTTTTAGCGAGTGCTACTGCCCTATTTCTGCCCTCTGTCATGTCCATCAATCCCGTTATTGCCATCAAATTATACGTATCGGCTAAACCAGCATAAGCCAAACCATATAATGAATCTAGATCTATTGCATCTTCAAAATATTTTATACTTGATTTAAATCCTTCAAGTGTTCTCTTATTCCAATGAAATCTGCCCAAACTATAGGCCTCGTAAGCAGCAAAATTGGAGGTTTTGTTTACCAGTATATCTTCTTTATTCTCCGTCAATAAAACCACATCTAATTCTTTGGCAATTTGTAAAGCAATTTCACTTTGAAGTTTGAAAATATCGGCCAAATTCCTGTCGAACGATTCAATCCATACATGGTCATCACGTTTTGCATCAATTAGCTGAACAGTAATCCGAACTTTATTATCGTATTTTCGAACACTTCCCTCCAAAATATACGTAACTCCCAGTTCAGAAGCTATAACAGGTATTTTTTTAGAGTCCTCATTTCGATAGGTTTCTGAAGATGTACGGGAAATGACCTTAAATTCATTGATTGTAGCAAGTCGGCTTAAAAGATCATCTACAAGTCCGTCTGCAAAATGCTGATTTTCCTCATCTTCACTTAAACTTTTGAATGGTAAAACAGCAATCGATTTTTCGCTAACAACTGCCTGCTTTTCAGGCATGAAATTCCTGTAAATAAAATATGCTATCGTTGCAATCGTCAGTATTCCAAGTATACCAATCAGTAATTTCACCGATTCCCTTGATTTTTTTGGTTCTGTTCCAAGAGTGGTGTTTTGTTGTGAAGTTTCATCTTTACTATTCTCTGCCATGTTTTCAGGATGAAGCTTCAAAACCACTCCCGGAGGATAACCAAAATATTCGTGAAAACATTTTATAAAATACGACAGGCTACCAAAACCTACCTTGTAAGCAATTTCTGAAACAGTACCCAAATCCTGCTGCAGCATTTCTTTTGCTTTGTTCAGCCTTATTTCTCTGATAAACTGACTAACCGACTGGTTGTTGATTGATTTTAGTTTTCGATGAAGTTGGGTGCGGCTTATTCTTGTCTTTCTTGCCAGTTCTTTCAACCCAAAATTTTCATCCGCAAGATTAGCTTCGACTATTTTGCTTAATTTAAGGATAAACTCCGATCCGGATGAATTACTGACATTCATTTCCAGCTATTAAAATCTTTAACTAATTAGCTTATAATGAGGGCAATATACAATTTATAAGTCAGATTCCAAAATTGATGGTACTGGGGGACAAGGATTTATCCATTGAATTCTTTCTAATTCAAAATCACTATTGGAATAAGTTTTAATCTTAAAAGAATATAATTCAAGGGAAATTATTAATTAGCCGATTTTGGGGTATGAAATATTAAAAGAGGATTCCATTTAAAATAGAATCCTCTTTTGTATCGTTCGGAATAAAGTACTTTTATTTCAAATTAATACCTTTCCCTGCGATTGAATCCGCCGCGACGATCCCCACCGCCACGACCTTCTGTTGACCGCGGTTTTGACTCATTCACCTTAATATTTCTACCACTAACCTCAGCGTTGTTCAGTTCTTTAATGGCATTATTTGCTTCGTCATCATTGTCCATTTCAACAAAACCAAAACCTTTGCTTCTACCAGTAAATTTGTCGCTAATAATTTTGACTGAAGTAACTTCGCCGTACTCTTCAAAAATTTCTTTTAAATCTTCTTCGCCAACTGGAAACGGAAGATTTCCAACATAAATGTTCATTTGTTCCTATTTAAAATTAATAAATCCTGCTTTTTTTACTCAAACAGCATTGCCGACCTGTTCGATCCAGGATTTAAGTAAAATCTAATATAGAAAACCAGAAATATCAAAAAAACCGTGGAAAAAACAACGAGGGAGGCCTGTCCGAAATGTTTTTAAAACTCAATAAAAAAAGACCAACTTGCTAAAAATCAGAATATTTAATGACAGAAATCTGACATACATTCTTTTTAATAACGCTTCAAAGGTAACGTAATATTCCAAAATACAAACCTATTTACGGTTATTTTTGATTTTCATGATATCCCTTTACAGTTGTTGATCAGTCGTTTATCGGGGATATCAAATCGCGAATAACCACACTTGCAATATAACATCCAAACATTGGAGGCATGTAAGAAATGGTGCCAACTGTTGATTTTTTATTCCTGCTTTCTTCTAATCTGATTGCCTCCTCATCGACCAGTTCAGAAGAAAAGACAACTTTAACACCTTTTTTAACACCCAATCGCGATAACCTCTTCCGTAATGCTTTTGCCAAACGGCAATTATAAGATTTGGAAATATCGGAAACCACTATTTTTGACGGGTCGGTTTTACCACCTGCCCCCATGGAACTAACTACTTTTAATCCAAACTCAACCGCATGATGTATAAGATAAACTTTAGGAGTTAAGGTGTCGATTGCATCTATGACATAATCAAATTGATAGTTTGTTAGTAATTCTGCTATTTTTTCATCGCTAATAAAATCATTCTTTACAATCAGGTTTATTCCGGGATTAATATCAAGAAAACGTTGTTTAAGAACCTCTACTTTGGGTTTTCCTGTTGTACTGATCAGTGCCGGAAGTTGCCGGTTTCTGTTTGATGGTTCCACAACATCGCCGTCAACAATGGTCATATTCCCAATTCCGGCCCTGCAAAGTTGCTCAGCCGCATAAGCGCCAACGCCTCCCAATCCTACAACCAAAACATTGGCACTTTTTAACCGGGCCAATTTATCTTTTCCAAAAAGCAATTCCGTTCTTTCAAGCCAATCCACAGGAGTTTCGAGTTAAAGCGCGCCTGAGCGAAAACTCAGCCGGGCAGGTTCAAAATTCAAAGATGATAAAATAAAAGAATTAATCCATTTTTCAGAAACGACTTAAAAGGTTGTTTTCAATGCGACTAAAGTTATTCCATACGACTTCCAGCAACGTTTCTACAGATACATCCTTCAACTCTGCCCCTTTTTCATACATACACTCCACGTCACCGTCGTATTCATCAGTTTCAAAGAATATTTTTTCAAGCGGCAAATGTTTGAATGACTCTACTGCTTTTGAATTGGGCCTGTAAAGATTTTCTCCAAATGAAAACAAAATCCCTTTTCCCGCCATTTGAATTGTTTGTTCAACACTCCCGTTGTAGCCATGCATTATCCATGGCATTTGAGGATGAAGTTCTTTTCTGAATTCGAGTATTTCGTTGTACGCCTTAACACAATGAACGACCAATGGCCTTTTAAATTCTTCAGCCATAATTATCTGTGCGCGAAAAACCCGTTTCTGCTCTTCAAAGTCTGTTGATGTTATTTTATCTAATCCACATTCGCCAATAAAACAAACATGATCGAAATCCATGGCATCTTCCACCATCCGCAACATTTCATTATTTTCGTCTTCAGAACGAATGTGCCATGGATGTAATCCCATGGAATAAAAATTACGTCCTGAAAAAGCAGCGAACCCCTCCCCCGGAAAAATATTTTTTACCGTAACCAATCCTTTTTCTGGTTGGTCGGAATGGGTATGTAGGTCGATAAAAGGAATTGATTTCATTTTCAGACTATTTCCAAAATCTTTTTAACCACATTTCTTGCGCCAAGCGCAATCTGATTGATAGTTGCATCGAGCATATAACATGGCGTTGTAACAACTTTATATTTTTCATCCACTACAATTTCACCATGGGTTGTTTTCACATGGGTTCCTCCCATTGCTTCTATTGCCTTAGCTGTCCCTTCATCATCACCGATGGTTACTTCTACGTCCGATAAAATTTTTGTAATCATTACCGGCGAAATACATAATGCACCAATTGGTTTAGCTAACTTCACTGTCTCCTGAACTGCTTTTTCAACATCGGGGATCACAACACAATCCACCCCATCGAATGCAAATGTACAGAGGTTTTTTGCAGCTCCAAATCCACCAGGAAAAATGATTGCATCGTAATCAGATGCTTTATACTGTGAAAGTGGTTTAATATTCCCCCGCGCAATGCGGGCAGCTTCAACCAAAACATTTCTGATTTCAGGCATTTCTTCACCTGTTAAATGGTTAACAACATGCGCCTGGTTAATATCTGGTGCAAAACATTGGTATTGCGCTCCCTGTTCTGCAATGGCAAGTAATGTTAGTGTAGCTTCGTGAATTTCAGACCCGTCGTAAACGCCGTTTCCGGCTAATACTACTGCTATTTTCTTCATATCCGAATACTTTTGTATTAAAGTTGAATACGAAATTAATGAAAAAAACAGCCCGAATCAATGTTATTCGGCTTTAATCAATTTCTTCCAGATTGTAAGGTGTTTCCTGGTAAACATAGTAGTTCAACCAGTTGGAAAAAAATAGATTTGCAGCGGATTGCCACTTCATTACCGGCTTTGCATTTGGGTTATTGTCAGGATAGTAATTTACCGGGATTTCGATGGGTAGTTTTTTTGCCCGATCCCGCTTGTATTCACCTTCCAGCGTATGACGCGAATATTCGGCATGCCCGGTAATAAAGAGTTGTCTTCCGTTTCTGGCTTTTACAATAGTAACGCCGGCAGTTTTAGAAGATGCAATAATTTGCAGGCCTTCCACTTTTTCAATGTCTTCGGCCCGGATTTCCGTATGTCTTGAATGAGGAATAAAGAATTCATCGTCAAATCCCCTGAAAATGGGTAAACTCTCATCGACATGGGTGTGCTTGAAAACGCCAAACATTTTTTTATCCAGTTGATATTTGGGAATGCCATAATGGTGAAATAACCCGGCCTGCGCTGCCCAACAAATATACAATGTAGACGTCACGTGATGTTCCGCCCAGTCAAGAATATATTTCATTTCATCCCAATAAGTTACTTCTTCAAAAGGAAGTTGCTCCACGGGTGCCCCGGTTATAATCATTCCATCGTATTTCTTACCATTCAATTCATCAATATTCCGATAGAACATTTTCATATGTTGCGATGGTGTATTTTTAGGCGTATGTCCTTTAATCTTCATAAAATCAATTTGAATCTGAAGTGGTGAGTTGGACAATAAACGCAATAGATCCGTTTCTGTCGTTATTTTTAACGGCATTAGGTTGAGGATGATAATTTTTAATGGACGAATATCCTGCTGAGTAGCCCGAGACTCGTTCATGACAAAAATGTTTTCCCCTTCCAGAATTTTTATGGCCGGTAACTGATCCGGAATATTCAATGGCATACTTTAGACTTTTAGATTATTAGATATGAGCAATGAGAATTTGTCATTAGTCATCGGTGAATTATAGAATGATTTCTATTCAGAACAATGAAACTATGCTATTTAGATTCTAACTACTCAAATCTCATTACTCACTACTTTTCAGTTTAACTAATTTTTGACAATGCTTGTTCAAAATCGGCAATTATATCATCAATGTGTTCCAAACCAACACTCACACGCAATTGAGTTGGATAAACACCTGCTGCTATTTGTGCCTCGTCAGATAACTGTTGGTGTGTTGTTGCCGCGGGCTGAATAATCAGCGTTTTTGCATCACCTACATTTGCCAGATGGCTTACCAGTTCAAGATTATTAATTACGTTGTTTGCGCTTTCTTTATCACCTTTAACAATGAACGACAGAACACCTCCCGCACCTTTGGTCAAATATTTTTTAGCATTTGCATAGGAAGAATGGTTTTCAAGACCCGGGTAATTTACACTTTCCACTTTGGGATGTTGTTGAAGCCATTTTGCCAACGCCAATGTATTTTGAACATGTTTGTCCATACGCAATGAAAGAGTTTCAATTCCCTGCAATAAAAGGAACGAATTGAAAGGACTTATTGCCGGACCAAAATCGCGCAATCCTTCAACTCTTGCTTTTATAATAAAAGCGATGTTCCCAAATGGTCCGTCGAAATTAAAAATATCCCAGTACTTCAATCCGTGATATCCTTCTGAAGGTTCCGTAAAACCGGGAAATTTTCCATTTCCCCAGTTGTAATTTCCTGCATCGACAATGATTCCACCAATACTTGTACCATGACCACCAATCCACTTCGTTGCAGATTCAACGACAATATTAGCTCCGTATTCAATCGGACGAACCAGATAACCGGCTCCGGCAAAGGTATTATCAACAATAAACGGGATATTGTATTTTTTTGCCAGATTTCCGAAAGCTTTAAAATCTGGAACATTAAAGCCGGGATTTCCAATCGACTCCAGGTAAATAGCTTTTGTATCATTATCTATAAGTTTTTCAAAAGATTCAATCTCAAGATCTGTTGCAAAACGCGCTTCAATTCCCAGTTTTTTAAATGTTACACTAAACTGGTTGTACGAGCCACCATATAAATAGGGCGATGAAACAAAATTATCACCAATACCCAGAATATTTGTAAGCGCCAAAAACTGAGCAGCATGACCTGAAGCAACAGATAATGCTGCTGCACCGCCTTCCAGCGCTGCAATTCGCTGTTCAAAAACGTCGGAAGTCGGGTTCATTATTCGGGTGTAAATATTCCCAAATTCTTTTAGCGCAAACAAATTGGCGGCATGATCGGCATCATTAAACACATACGAAGTTGTTTGATAAATTGGTACTGCCCTTGAATTTGTAGTTTTATCGGGCTCATGTCCTGCATGTAATTGAAGGGTTTCAAAATTCAGTTTTCTTGTTGTCATTTTAATTTATTTTTTGGGTTATTAAAAACTAATTTAATTCATTTTGAAGAAAAGAACGCATTATAAATCTCACGAACACTCTTTTCTTTGTCAGCGCTTTTTACGATCAGGTAACTAACCAGGTCGGAAGCCCCTGAACCGCTTAAAACAACATTTATTTTATTTTGTGCCACTGCATTAAATATTCGGGCTGAGATACCATAGTTTTGTTGCATTCCATGACCAATAATTCCAATCAGCGAAACATCCTTGAGTAAACTTATTTCTTGTACAGAAGTAAATCCAAGCCTTTCAATTAGCTTAAGCGATTTGTCACCCAAATCTTTCTCAAGTATCAGGTTGATTGATGTTTGCGACGTGATCACCGATTTGATGTTTATCCCGGCATCATTTAACTTTGAAGTTACTTTTGCCAGAATCCCAGGTTTCAGGCCAACTCCCGGACCGTTCAGTTTTAACAGTGAAATATCGTCGGTACATGCCACGCTTTTTACAATTTTATCATCAACAAATGTTTCTGTATTTATAGTCGTATCTATCTGCCCATCTGACGAGCCCGGATTTAAAACATAAATCGGTATATGCGCCTGTTCCAGTGGTTCTACCGTACGAGGGTGAAACGAGTAGTGATCGAAATAAGCCAGTTCGCCCGCTTCAGAATAAGTAAGTCGGCGAATAACAGGTGGATTTTCAACAATCTTTGGATCTGCCTTTTGAAAATCGTTATCCAATGCCCATAGTTCCAGTTTATCAGCACCTAAGAAAGCAGTTAATGCCGAAGATGTATAATCTGCAGCCGTTTTACCGGTTCGGGCAATTTTACAATTCTTATCTATTCCGTAAGATCCTGGTATTAATAAAACGCCCTTTGGAAATTTTTCTATTTTTTCTCGACTAACCGAAACAAAAGTTGCGTTTCCAAAATCGGAAGTCACCTGAAGTTCAATTTCTTCCGGCCATACTACCCGCGATTCACCGCCTAGTTTTTCCCATTGTAAATGCAGCATTTCAACCGTTAGTTTTTCACTGAAACTAATTACCTGGTCGCGCAAAGAAGGTGAATAATCTCCAATGAGTGCAATCCCCTTTAGTAAACTAATCAACTGCTCAGTTAATTCCTTGTACTTTCCTTCCGGTTTACTTTCAAGATTCTCAATATAAAAACGATTCAGTTCTTTTTCGAGTTGAATAGAATTAAAAGGTTGGTTAAAAATACCCGATATACTTTTTTCTATCATTTGAAGTAATTCTGGAATTGCTGAAACCACGACACAAATCCGTTGTTCTTCACGTGCAATATATGTTTGTAAATTTTGAATTGATTTGGTGTTTCCAACATTGCTGCCACCAAATCGAATAACCTGATTCGACATACAAAAATTATTTTTTGAAAATGTATTTTAAATGCGCTGAAATTATGTGCCTTCAATTGGCGTCACCACCAAAAGAAGGCTAGCGCATACACATGGGAATAGACGACAAAACGAATCCATTACAACCAGTGTTTCCGGCAGTAAATTTTGAAATATGTACGTTTCTTGAATTCATTCTATCGATTTTGTTTGTTGCAAATATAAATTGTTTTAGAAAAACAACAAACTTATTTGGAATGAGTTCAGATAAGGTTAATGTTTTTTTGATTTATGCAATTTCTGTATGTCAATTAAAACTATCTTCTCATTTTTATATCAATGCCCCCCGGAGCTTCACCAAATTTATTCAAACGATATGTAAATGAAAACATTACAAATCTGCCAATACTGTTGGAACGAATCTCGCGCAGGTAATTTAGCTCACCAAAACGCTGGATAATCTTGTTTTGATTTAGTAAATCCCAGCCTTTTAATGTTAAAGTTCCACGTTTGTTTTTCAGGAAATAGTAACTGATTTCTGCTCCAAAAAGCGGAATGCTTTGCGATTTACCAAAACTTTTATTTGTGTATTTGGTAACGTCGGTACTCATTTCAAAATTCCAGGTGTCATTCGGTGTAAAACGTGCCTCACCAAACCAGGACAAATCAAAGTAATTATTATTCATCGATTCCTGAACCGTATATTTCGAATTCGTCAATGTAGCCTGGATACCGGTGTTTACATCCCATTTATCTTTTTTCCGGTTATCAATACTAAAAGAACCACGGTGACTTAAATTAGTATATTCATTTTCATCTTTATTGATCAGGTTCATTCCTTTGTTCCAGCTTTCCTGCAAATTCAGATTAATTTTTAATCCCAGGCTGCGAATCGGAGTTGAAAAATCAATATTCCCCCTTAAACTATAATCTTTATCAAAGTTTTTCAATGTATTAATCATTACCAGATTATTATCAACCGTTCTGTCCCAGTTGATTTTATTTTTGGTGAATGTGCCATTTATCATCGCCATAAACGACGTAAATGAAAACTGATCGAACAGAATATAATGGGTGTTGAACTGATGAGAAACTTCAGGTTTAAGCTTGGAATTTCCGTAATATAATGAAAGTGGGTTGATGTTGTTTATAACCGGAAGTAACTGGGTTACTGTTGGTGTGTTTACACTTGAACTATAATACAACATGATCCTCCGCCCGGTTTGGAACTCGTATTCGTACCAGAATGAAGGGAGAAAATAAACATAAGTTTTTCCCTCATCCTCTGTTCCGTTTAAAGTGTTTTGTAACTTCCCGGTTTCGTTTTGAATTGCAACTGTCAAACTGGTTTTTCCCGAAGTATATTTAAAACTGAGTTTTGGCCTGATCCATCCATATTTTTTTTGAAATTCAGGACTTAAAGAATCAATGACTGCGCCCCCCGGGTCAGGAATCCCCTGTTTACGATCAAGGTTCTCAATATTATTTCCTGCCGTAATCGAAGGAATCAGATAAAGACCTTTGCCAAAATATTGCGAAAAAGATGTGTTTAAGGAATACCTTACATTGTTGGTTTCATTATCCTGAAACAAATTGGAAACATCGGTCTGCATCGGGTTCATGACTGTTGTTTCGGTATAAATCTTGTTTTTAGTCAGCCCCTGCGAAAGCGACAAATTTCCACCAAAATCAAAAATTGATTTTCCTTTATTCAGCTTTTTGGTGTAAGACCCGCTTGCAGTTCCCGAAATTCGATCCGAAGTATTTGAAGTTTGGTTTTTCAATTTATTTATCAGCGTTGTGTTTTGACTGCTTTCATCAAGTGCGAACCTCGAATTATCACCATTTGATATAGCAAAGTTCCCATCAATTATCAGGTTTTGAGTTGAATCGAGTCGGTTTCGCAATCCAAAATTAAAACGGTGTGCTTTGTTAATGTCAGTTTCCGTTAGGTTTTGATTCTGAAAATAGGAATTGCCTTCTACAAAATTGGTTGAATTTGTTGTTTCTTCAAGTTCCTTTTTTGTTCCGTTTCCGAGATAACTTATAAATACCCTGTCATTAGGACTTGCTGAATAAGAAAAATTGGCACCTCCGGCGCCCGAAGTATTCAAACCTGAAACAGGTTCACCAAAATTAATCGGGAAACTGCCATCGGTGGAAATTCTGATCTGTGCAGTTCCGCTGCCATGCATCATTTGAGCAACACCCCCGCTAAAATTCATATAATCGTTAAACGAAAAACCCATCTGATTTACATTGTTTCCCATACCCAATGCAGCTATTTGTATTTTATCCGTAAAACGATAAGCTTTAACACTCCCCTGCCAGCGTTCGTCAGTACCTCCGCCGGCCATTACATCACCAAAAAGTGCATTCTTTTTATCTTCTTTTAATTTCAGATTAATTGCTTTATCGCGACTGCCATCATCAATTCCGGTAAACATTGCCTGATCCGATTTCCGATTATACACCTGTACTTTATCAACTGCATCGGCGGGGACATTCTTTGTAGCTACTTTCGGATCGTCGCCAAAAAACTCTTTGCCATCTACATAAAGTTTTTTCACATCCTCTCCCATTGCTTTTATATTTCCGGCACGATCGACTTCAACCCCCGGCAGTTTCTTTAACAGGTCTTCCGTAACAGCATCCGGTTTTAATTTGAAAGCCGCTGCATTATACTCAACGGTGTCCCTTTTTATTGCCAGCGGAACATATTCGCCCGAAACTTTTACTTCTCCCAGACCAACCGATTTTGTTTTCATAATAACCGTTCCCAACTTGTTGTCCTCAACCGGGATAGAGATGTTCTTGTAGTAGGTTTCAAAACCTAAAAATGCAACTTGAAGTAAATAATCGCCTTTCTTTATATTTTTTATTTCGAAGAAACCTTCTTTATTGGTTATCCCAAATGCCTGCATAGTAGAATCAGCAGGGTTTAACAACACCACCGAGCTATAAATCATTGGTGAACCGTCATCAGCAAAAACATTGCCCGACAATGAATAAGATTGTGCAAAACCCGCCCAGGCAATGCTTAAAAAGATCGCCGCTAATAATACCTTCATGAATATCGTTTTAACGTTGAATATGAAATATCATTTGAGTCCCGCCTTTCCCTCTTTCTGCACCCATTTCTTTCATTTTTTCAGCCACAATCTGATCAAATTCATCCCGGGTCACTTTTTTACCTTTTTTGGGTTTATAAAGCTTATCTTTGGAAACAGGTGCAAAATCAACCGATGTTGCTGTCAGCGTATTTTTACCGTTATCGGCTTCAACAGAAAGAATTAATCCGGGCAACCCACAATAATCGGAAGGCCCGGCTGAAACCGGAATCGCAGGTGTAAACCATGCAACTATTTTACTGCTGTCTTTTTCCTGAATTGCTTCCTGACAAGGAAAATCAAGGATCATTTTTTGATTTCCGGTAAGCTTCCACTGTTGATCAGCTTCTCCTTCAATTAAGAAAACACGTGTCATGAATTCACGTTGCTCAATCTGTTTCTTTTTTTCAAGATCAGTGAAAACCTTGTTTTCCGGCTCTTCCATTCGTATCATTACATTTGCACCTCCGGAGTTCATCGACATGTTTGGATCTTCCTCTTTTTCACCGTTCTCATATAATGTAGCCTGCGGCGTGAAATATAAAATTTTGTTGCTTTTTCGTTCTTTGGGAAGCATATTGGCAAACTGGGAAGCGTCGCCTTCCAGCTTAATATCGAGTTTTACAACTTGCTGATAATTAACCGTTCCGATCGTATTATCCTGAGCCTGAACAACAAGGATATTTAAAATCAAAAAGACAAAGAGTAAATTTTTTTTCATTTCAACTTTCTTTTGGTTTCGAAGCAAAAATAATTTTACCGTTTATAAAACTATGTTAAGGAGTTGTTAAAATAGTTTTCAGAAAAAGTTAATCATAAGTCGTACTTATCAATCATATAAATAAATGAAGCAATTGCAGCACTGCCCATTTGAAGTTCGCGAAAATTAACCTGTTCAAAAGTATCGCTTGCCGAGTGATGATAATCGAAATACCGCTGCATATCGGGAACATAGGAAGACAATGCAGTCCCTGATTTCCTAAGCGGACCAATATCAGAACCACCGCCACCTTTTTTAAATTCAGTTATGCCATAGGGTTCAAAATATTTTTTCAGATCTAGTATTTTATCCAAACGATCTTCGGGCGCAGAAACTCCAAATCCTTTTGGCATAAATCCTCCCCGATCCGCTTCCAAAGCAAAATAATGGTTCTCCTTTTTCAACTCTGCCTGCCGCGCATATTCTTTCCCTCCGGTTCCTGAAATTTCCTCGTTCATAAACATAACAGCTCTTATTGTTCTTTTAGGTTGAATGCCCAGTTTTTTGAATAACCTTAACACTTCAATACACTGAATACATCCTGCACCGTCATCATGTGCTCCTTCGCCGGTGTCCCACGCATCCAAATGTCCGCCAATTGTAATTATCTGATCCGGAAATTCAGCACCTTTTATTTCACCAATAACATTGAACGAATTTGCGTCCTGCATTTGGGAACAGGTAGTACGTAAGTAAAGATTCAATTCGGGATCATTTTTCAGCCATTCGCTTAACAAGTCTGCACCATTTGTGCTTATTGCAACAGCTGGAATTTTTGTTACGTTTTCATCATATATCATCACACCAGTATGAGGAACATCATCCTGAGCTGTTGTCATTGAACGAACAACAACACCAACGGCTCCGTATTTTGCTGCCATAACTGCTCCCTGTGTTCGCTGATTTACTGCACCGCCATAAGCACCGAAAGTATTTATCATAGTTGGATCCATTGGACGGTTATAAAAAACAATTTTCCCCTTTATATTTTGTACTCCCAGCTTTTCAAGCTCATCAAAATTTTGAACTTCCATAACTTTTGCTGACAATCCGTTCTCACCTGTTCCAACTGACATTCCCAAAGCTGTAACCGGAACTTTTCTAAAACCATATTTTACCGACTGAATTGAAGCTTCCTCTTTTTCTCCACGCACCCAATGCGGCACCTGAACCGGTTGTTTTTCAACCCGGTCGAGTTTCATGGAACTCATTACCTGGAAAGTGAATTCAACGGCAGCCGCTGCTTGTGGAGAACCATCGATTCTTCCATTACAGTTTTTACATAAAAAACGAAGGTTTTCGTATGCTGTTTGTTCGGTCAATGCCTCATCAAAAATTGATTTTATCGTTTTTTCAACTTCCTGTGCAATAACGGAATTAAAAGTCAGAAAAACAATAAGTGCAATAAAGAATGTTTTTTTCATGGGATAATCTATAAACCGCCGAATTTACAAACTTCCTGAACTTTTGCAACATCAAAGCACAATGTTTTATTTCATTTAATTTTCGACTCAAAGTGAACAAAATTTGATTACGAAAGTTAAAATAGGCGACAAATGATCAGAAATCAACAGATACTTTTTAATTTTATTTAAACTGAATTAAATTTGCAAATCGAACTTTTTCATAAAAATTATTATGAGTCATAACTTATTAACAGGAAAAAAGGGTATCATCTTTGGTGCTTTAAATCCTGATTCCATAGCATGGAAAGTGGCAGAGAAAGCCTACGAAGAAGGCGCAAAAATTATTTTAACGAATACACCTGTAGCATTGCGGATGGGTGAAACTAAAAACCTGGCAGAGAAACTAAATACTGAAGTAATTGGAGCCGATGCAACTAATGTTGACGATTTAAACAACCTGTTTGTTGAATCGATGAAAATCTTTGGTGGGAAAGGTGGATTTTGTACTTCATTCCATCGGGATGTCTCCTAACGTACGAAAGGGACGTCATTATAGTGATTTGGATTACAATTACCTGGATAAAACACTTGATGTTTCGGCCATTTCGTTTCATAAAGTGCTGCAAACAGCCCGGAAAGCTGGATGCCATAAACGAGTGGGGATCGGTAATAGCGCTCTCGTATGTTGCTGCCCAGCGCTCATTTGTTGGGTACAATGATATGTCGGATGCCAAAGCCCTTTTGGAATCGATTGCCAGGAGTTTTGGATACATTTACGGTCGCGAAAGAAATGTAAGAATCAATACCATTTCTCAATCGCCAACTGTAACCACGGCCGGAAGCGGAGTAAAAGGGTTCGACCGGCTTCTCGATTTTGCAGAGCGAATGTCACCGCTGGGAAATGCAAATGCAGATGAATGTGCTGATTATTGTATTACATTATTCTCTGATCTGACCAGAAAAGTAACGATGCAAAACCTGTTTCACGACGGGGGATTCTCGAGCATGGGCATGAGTTTAAGGGCACTTCAGCAGTATGAAAAAGGGCTTAATCATGATTGTGACTGTGGTCCCCGTGAAGCCGGATGAACATTTATTTGACTGATTAAGACAATAACTCTGAATTTTAAATATATTATAGCTAAGGCCATTTCTGAATTCAGGACGGCCTTTTTACTTATACAGTTAAATGGTTTATATTAACTCCTTTTAATTCTTTTTAAAACTAATTAGCGATTCCATCTGTTAAATTTGTTCAAAAAATTCGCCATGAACAAATTTGTAATCGTTGCATTTCTATGCATTGTCAGTATTTTGCCTTCAAAAGGTCAGGAACAAAAGAAACAAAAACTAAATAATAATCCGGATGAACAAACCATCGTAAATAAGAAATACGATGAAAACGGAAATCTTATCCAATATGATTCGACTTATGTCCATCAGTGGTCTTCGGATTCTACACAGAATTTTTCGTTCGACAATAATTTTGGATTAGATGATTTTCCACAGGACTTTGATCAATCAACAATTGATTCAATATTACAGCATTTTGGTATTGCTAATCATTTTGACTTCCCCCTTTTGATAATGGATGACTTCAATGGACTACTTAACGAAACTTTCTCGGATTCGATAATGAATCATTTTCATTTTCACAAAGATTCCATCAATCAATTTCATTTGGATCCACAGACTCAGATTCAAGAATTTCTTAATAACCCAAATTTTGACAAGTGGCAAAAACAATTACAGGATCAACTGAAGCAGTTGAATCAGGTTGCTCCCCAGTTTAAAAATGACGAACAACAAAAAGAGTGGGAAGAACTGATTAAAAAACAGCAAAAGGAGAAAGAAGAGTTATTAAAGAAATGGAATTCAGATAAAAAACTGTAATTCAATTCCTTATAATAATTTAAAATGATGAACGCCTTTTGCTTTCAACATTTTTATTCAATCTGGAAGGTATAAAAACATATTAAAATTTGACAAAAAAAAGGAATCGACTCAGTTGAATCGATTCCTTTTTACATTTTATTTTGACTGACTCTTTAACAAGTCATCAAATACTTTAAGTCTCTATTGTATCGAAATTATTTCCGTAAAATCGTCCTGGCTTCCAAAATACTCAACATATGAACCTACTCCTTCTTGTATAAAATCATAATATAAATACATAGTGCCTGAACAAGCATTTAAGTTACCGGTGGCAGTTAAATAATAAGTAGGTTGAGGAGCACCATTATAAGTAGTCGTGATATATGCAGCCTGACTAATAGTAAAATCTCCAGTCGATAAGTCTACATTTACAGGTAAAGTTGCCATTGAGGTAATTTCTTCTCCCCAATAACCAGTAAGGAAAGAAACTCCGATACCGGTAATTTGAAGATTACCATTACCATCAAGTGAAGTAACAACCTCTGTAGGTCCCTCCCTCCAATCAGGACCACTTACTGTGCCACTATAGGTTCCAACAAAATCGTTAATATTAAGAGTACAATGCTTTTGGATAGTAACACTTGCTGTATTACCGGTATAAAAGCCATCACCACTTGCAATTTTCAATTGTAAAGACACAGGGTCTTGTCCCAGATTTTTATCAGAAGCCGTAATATTCAAAACTCCCCCATTGGAATTTGCGGGAATTGTTACTGTTGATGGAACATTATAGCTCTCTGCATTAGCAGTTGTGCCATCGGAGACTACCTCAACATTAAATGTCCTGTCAGAGCCACTAACCTGAGTAGTGTAAACATTAACATCAAAAGCGGTCGATCCACCTTGTTCAACCGTAACCGTTGGAATATTAATTTGGAACGACACATAGTCGATAAATTCGGTTCCGGCTATTTGGTCTTTGCAACTATTAAATGCAAACACCGAAAGTATAAGTAGCAATAAAAAAGCAATTCTTTTCATAATTCAAAATATTTTTTTTCTAACGTATTTCTATCAGTATCGTTAAAAACACTTTACTGTTTTTAAAAAGATTATTTTACAAATAACCTTCAACTTAAACCGGAAACCATCCCAAAGGAATGGTTTCCTTTAAGATACAAATTAATTAATGAATGGATTATTTTGTATCTCACTTTGCGGAATCGAAAATGTTAACCTTGGATCATCATACTGAACCGGTACACCAACATAAGAAAGGTGATTAGAACCACGTACTATTGTAGCATGGTCCCTTTTCATTGCCAAATAACTTTTACCTTCAGCAAACAGCTCAATTCTGGTCTGAAGATAAATTTCATCCAACAATGCCTGTCCACTCAATGCGTCAACATAACTAGGATCGGGAACCCTAAGCTTCAACAACTCTTTTAAACTTGTTTTTGCTGTTGTTTCATCACCGCTTTTTGCAGCTGTTTCAGCATTCAGTAAGTACATTTCAGCAACTCTCATATAAACATAGTCGGTAATAACATTTCTCTGTCCACCAATTTTTCTGCCCGGATCATAAAATTTGTTATAAGGTATCAGGTAGTAACCTGAACCATCTTCAGTCAGGATAAAATTGTCCTTTCCTTACATCATCAGCAGGAATTTCATCGTAAAGTCCCTGGTCGATTGCTTTTCTGTCGCCAGCCCACTGATAACTATAAGTAAATACGTCCATTTGTCCCCACCAGGAAACCAAATCAAGGCCGTTATCTAAAGTAATGTCCACTCCCCACATCCAACCAGGAGTAGTTACACTATTAAAACCTCCTATTGTCGGGTCACCCATGTAAACTACTTCGGTTGAGTCCATTATGGTAAAACCGCCATTATTAATGATATCAGAAGTTAAATTTTTAGCCTTCCCGTAATTATCATTGCCCCCCATCACAGCATATGTATATGCCAGCAGCCCTTCTGCTACGTACTTATTAACTTCATTTTTCGCAGTTCTCTGGAATGTTTCCAAAAGAGAAATTGCATCCGTCAGATCTTTCACAATCAATGCATACACCTGTTCAGTTGTACTTTTAGGCTGGTTAGGCTGAGTAGGATCAGTATAAATGGGTAATATTTCCGCAGCTGGATCGTAAGTAGTTGAAAAGAACTGAGCCAGATAAAAATAACCATAGGCTCTCATGGCTTTTGCCTGACCCATAATGTATTTATTTGCATCCAGTTCCGGAGTTACATCATTTCCACCGAGAGCAGCAATAACCGAGTTGGCAGAACGAATGATACGGTAATAATATCTCCAAACCATGTAATTACCGTTTTGTGTATAGTCGGTAGTCACTGTATATTCAGTTAATCTCCGATACCATCCGTAAGTACTAACTGATAAAGCTAAATCGCTAGAAAGGAAATCACTGTAAATATCGTATCCTTTCTGGCCAAAATCATCGTGCCCTCCTACACCGCCTGTTCCCGTCTGAAACATCAGTGTATATATACCACTCATACTACCTGCAATTACGTCAGGATTATTTTTGGCAGCTTCAGCTATCTGCTGTTCTGTTAAAAACGCAGTCGGCTGAACATCTAGAAAATCTTTCTTACACCCAAAGAAACTGAACATCAGCAGGGTCACAAAAGATATAATATATATTTTTTTCATATTTAAATATTTAATCAAATTGTAAATGTTTAAAATTGAACACTCAATCCTGCAGTAAATGTACTTAACGGTGAATATCTGTACATATCAGAAGTACCTGCTTCGTTCGTTGATGGATTAAACCCTTTTCTCGCACTTAACAGGAATAAATTATCACCGGAAACAAACACTTTCAACATCGAAACACTGATTCTTTCTGTTAAACTTTTAGGTACGGTATAACCAATTCTTACATTATTTAAAGAAAGCATATCAGAATGCGTGAGGAACCTTGTCGATGCACTGCTTACGTTGGTATCGTAATTGTTCGATAACCTTGGAACGTTTGTTATATCACCTGGTTTTTGCCACCTGTTGAGAATGTCAGTCGACCAGTTATCGTTGGCAACAACTTCATTGTTCATTAAGGTAGCATAATGTGTATCATATGCATACCCGCCAACACTGTAAATAAATTGTGCAGTAATATCAAAACCTTTAACACGACCATTCAATCGGAAACCTCCACGTAAAACAGGAATAGCTGATTTACCAACGAATTTCTGAGTGGCATTAGCATATGATTTTGTTGTTGTTTTACTTATTGCATTGTCCGGATTATCATGTTTATATTCAAACAGTGAACTTATTCCTTCTCCTGAATCCAACGCACCGTTTCCATTTTCATCATAATAGTATTCATACCACATTGGCGTACCATCAGCCGGGTCAACACCTGCCCATTCTCTCAGGTAGAAATCATATAATGAATGCCCTTCAGCTGTTCCAAAATACCCACCAATATCAATTACTTTAGGTTCTTCTGTAGCAGGGTCAATTGGCATGGTAATCAACTGGTTCCAAAGTTTGTCTCCGTTTAGAGAGAAATCCAGTCCATAATCACTTTTATTAATGATATGTGCCGTAAAATCATATTCCAAACCGCTATTTCGTAATTCACCGTCGTTAACCGTTATCATTGCATAACCAACAGAAGGCCCTACACGGCGGTTGAAAAGTAAGTTATCTGTATTTTTAAGGTAGTAATCCAGTGTACCTTCCAGGTATTTTCCTAACCCAAATTCAATCCCGGTCTGGAACATTTTTGATTTTTCCCAGGTTAAATCAGGGTTACCGATATTACGTTCAGAAATAGAAATCTGATCGTTCAGGTTACTGACATCAAACGTATTGTATGCCGGATAAATACCTACACCAGCTTGTTCCCCTGTTATACCATAACTAATTTTATATTTCAAATAGCTTATGAAATTCAAGCTATTCATGAATTGTTCTTCTGACAATACCCAGGAAAGACCTGCAGAGCCGAAATTATCCCATTTATTATCACCAATAAACCTTGAAGTTCCATCTCGTCTTGCAGAAAGCGTCAGGTAATACTTATTCTGGAAATTGTAATTAACCTGTCCGAAATAACTTTCAAGCCTAATTTTATCTGTATATGATGTCGGAGGAGCAGCAACAATTACGAAGTTATCCAAATCGTCAATATCAGGATGTACCATTTTTGATTTCTGGGCAGTTGCGACTTTCTGTTCCCAGGCATTACTTTCATGTGCAACAAGTGCTTCTAAATTGTGTGATCCAAAACTTTTCTTAAAACGCAATAAGTTCAACATGTTGTATGATAACAACTGAGTATCCACCCTGTATACATACCCACCTTGTCCGGCGGCTGAACCATAAAAAGGATTATTTAAGCTAAAATATTTACGTCCGAAATACTGAGCACCAAATGTATTTTCCAAGGTAAGGTTTTCAGTAAATCGGATATTCATTCCTATATTACCTGATAACGAATTCTGTTTTGTATTACTTTTATCATAATGCGCATCGGCAATGGAGTTGGTAAGTGCACCAAAAGCCCTTCCTACACCATAATCATACTGATGCCCGCCAAAAATAGGATCCTCAACATAATTCCCGTTAGCATCCCTCAGGAACAATGGGAAAATGGGAGGGAGCTGATCAACAAACCAGAAAATACTACCAGAGTCGCTTGTCTGGCCATTGTTATTTGTTTCAGTTCCTGAATAGGACATTTTTGTAGTTGTGCTTAACCATGGTCTGATATTACTTTGCAGGTTCATGGTAGCATTGTACCTTTTAAAATCGGAATTAATAATATAACCCACATCTTTTAGATAACCGAAAGAAGTAAAATATTTTGTGTTTTGTGAACCTCCACGAAAAGTAAGGTTAGCCTCTGTACGAGAAGAATTCTGGAATCCATAATCTTCCCAATTTTCAGGATCATATTTTCTGGCTACTCCACTTCTCACTGTATGAGTTGCCGGATCAATGAGGTCGGCTACACTACTAACATTCCATAAATTATATTTAGGAGTAATTCCTGAAGCACCAAACAAATTATCATTTGCATAAGAAACAGGATCTGCAACTCCTGTAGCCCAACCTTTATTATAGATAGATTCCCAGCTTAAACCAATATATTGTTCCGGAGATTTGATCGTGCTGTAACGTGGAAGATAACTCAAGTTCACCCCACTTTTAACATCAGCTTCAATAACGGACTGGCCTGCTTTCCCTGATTTGGTTGTTAACAAGATAACACCGTTTGCACCGCGTGAACCGTAAATAGCTGTTGCAGTAGCATCCTTAAGTATCGTTGTTGATTCGATATCATTCGGGTTGATCGCATTAAGCGAACCATCATACGGAACACCATCCAATACATACAGCGGGCTTCTGTTCCCGTTTACAGAACCAAATCCCCTGATACGGATTGTTGCCGATGATCCCGGTTGTCCTGAAGTATTTATAACCTGGACTCCGGCAGCTTCACCAGCTAAAGATTGTGAAATGTTAGATACCGATTTACTTTGAATGTTTTCGCTTTTAATTGTTGTAGCTGTACCAACAAAAGATTGTTTTGTTGACGTACCGTAACCAACAACAACTACTTCATCAATTCCTAAAACATCAGGAACCATCTGAACATTAAAAACACTCTCCCCATCTAAAAGTTTTTCAACTATTTTCATTCCCACGAATGAAAACACAAGGGTTTGAGCATCATTAGGAACATTCAACTGGAATTTACCATCAATATTGGTAATCGTTCCTATAGTTGTCCCTTTTACAGACACCGACACTCCCGGGATTGGCTGATCATCCTCTGAAGAAGTAACCGTACCGGTTATTGCTTTCGTTTGAGCATTTACAACCATTGTTCCCATAAATAGGAGCATGGATAAAAATAACGCAATTTTTTTCATAGACTGATTTTTTTATTATACAATAAACATTATGAGTAAAATGAAATTCCCTTCTAATTTTAGTTAACTTTCTTTCACAGTTTTACCCTTCTGTACAAAAAATTCTTAATTTCAAAGAAACAAAAATATTTTAGTAATTCCCTAAAGATTGATAAAAAATCAACGTACAGCAAGCATCGTGTTTAATAATCTGGAATTAAAGTATTTTCACAAAATTAGTCTCTTTTCAATCGTTAACTTAATCATATCTAATTATTTAGATTATTCCATAACTTAAGCAAAGAAGTAAATCGGTATTTGATTTTATCAAACATTTGCAAAATTCTTATTAATAAATATTTAATACCCCTGGTTATTATATTGTTAATTCGCTGATGCTCATCCTATAGCATTGCTCTCTTAGTCCGTTTTTAAAGCAATAATGATTCTATGTAATTTTTATACTTTCTCCGTTGAAAAGCATCTTATAATAACTAAAAGAACACTTTGTAAAACTTGCCTCCCCTAATGGAAATGCTTAGAATAAAGTAATCCTTCAGAAAGAAATAAGGCGTTTATTAATAAAGAAGTCTGACTTCATTATTTGTAAATAAAGCAATTTTTTCCCAGCCATAAATAATCAATCCCAGCCATGCCGCCGTTTTTTCATTTCATCAAGTACTTCTATTTTCACTGATGAAACTTTACTTCAAACTTATAAAACACTTACAAAGCTTAGATTTCAAGTTGCGTAACTTCATCAAATCTAAATTCAATAACCATTTTTTACAACTTTAACCGAATACCCACTCTCGACAACAATGCAGCAAAACCAATCATTGCAAAAGCCCAAACGATTGAACCTCCAGCAACAATTAAAGGATATTCAGAATGTTTATATACTAAAACCGGCAAACTAAACATCCAGATCAGATAATACAAAACATCAGGAGCAAGATAAGTCGTCAGCGAATTTCCTCCTGCTGGTAAAAATACTTTTGCCCAGCTTTTTTTCCCTAAAACATCAATAATAACAAAAAGTAGCATGAACAATAAAATACTAATCCCATTGCAAACCATTCCCCAACTGGGGGTACCTTTGATTTTTGAAATAATAAACCAGTTACGCAAAACAAAACCGCTGGCAAGAACAACAACACCGAGTATAAAACCGATTGTCAAAAACTGCCGAATAGAAGGCAATCCTGTCTTTCGAAGAATAAGGCTAAAAACCATGCCCGCCAAAACAATGGAAGGTACATTCCCTCCGATAATAACACCAAATACCGGGTCCAAAAAATTAAGGAATCCAAGTAAATTCAATTGCGACAAAATATTCAAAACAAGGAAAAACAACCAAAATAATGCACTTAAGAAGATGTTGTTTTTAACACCAAGATATACAAATGCAGCAACGAAATACCCCCAGCCGATCAACCCCAGAATCCCCCACCAACTAGTTCTTAACCATGAGGTTTCTTCTACCGTTCCTCCTTTGAAAATAATGATTAGCACCAATATGCCTATAACTCCAACAGATTTTAGCAGATAAATCAAACGGGTTTTTTCTGTTTTGTAGCTGTTCCAGATCAGAAAAACACTCAAATACACTAAAATAGCCCAAAGATTTCGGTTTATCCCGGAAAGTTCAGGATTTAGCCGCGATACATTGACCATTAATACTCCGATAATCAGCAAACTTAAGGTGCGGACAAGAATATGCCCTGCAATTTTCCCCTGCGAATCTCCACGTTTCAGCCTGCTGCTTATAGCGAAAGGTATCGCCATTCCTACCATGAACAAAAAACCCGGGAAAACCCAGTCAGCCAGTCCCATTCCATCAAAATCTGCAGGTCGGTGAGTTAACCAGGCTGGAACACCCGGAGTATATAGATCATTAACAAACAACATTAAAAATAATGTAAGGCCCCGCATTACGTCAATAGTCAAAATCCGTTGTGAAGAATTCATGATCAGTTTTTGTGCTGAAGATAATAAAAAACCTTTCTTCTACCTGTTGCTTGCAAAAAGTTATTCATTGACAAACACCCGATTTTTAAGTATCTTTAATAAAAAATCAACCATGAGATTGAACTCTCTAAAGTGCGTTGTACTAGAACTGTCTCTAAGTAATCTAACATTTAAAATGTTATTAAAACTGGTTATTATTTCATTAACTTCTTTCAAAAAATCAAAGTCATATGAAAACTTATTATTACCTGGTTGCCACTCCTGAGTCACTGATTGTTTCACACCTGGATCCGTACGAATTTGGGAATTATCTCTCTGTGGGGACAAAAAAACAAATTCACGGTCAAAACATCTATTTTGAACTCAACCCGGAAAGATTGTCTGATATTCCAACAAAGTATATTACCACCAAATTGGTACCTTACCCAAATGGCGAACCAAAGCGTTCAGTCTTTTGCTCTATTTACCGGGTACTGGAAAAAACGCCGCTTTCTGCGCTAAAAAGCCTTTACCTTGCTACCGACGACGGAAGAGTTCTGGAACTTCATTCTACGAACTACACTGAAATTGAGTCAGATGAATCGCATCTTTACCAGCAGTTTTTACCTGTAACAACACGCGTGGCCAGTAAACTGCTTCCCAATGAATTTGTAACGTTCCTTACGGATCCGAGTAAACCGGTCTCGGCACCAAAAATATTTTTTGTCGAATTAATGTTAAACGAGTTAGCATTAAATCCGAATGCACCACTAACAAATCTGCCATACCCAAATCCGGATCATTTACGCGATTGCCTGATCAAATTAGACCAAACCAAAGGCAAGCTTACCAAAACGGTATTGCGATTTCTTCAGGGCGATTTAAATTACCGTACCATTAAAAACGGATTTTTTATTGGTGAGAAAGAAAATTACCTGTTTTATGCCTTTCCCACCTTTGACGAGTTGGAATCAAAACATTACAGTTGGTGGCGCTCGGCATTAACGCAACACTTTTAAAACCAAAACAGTAGAAATAAAAAGAGATGTAAAACACGTGTACAATTGAAACGTTTTTCGTATATTTGATAAATTTTTGAGATGAAACGACTGGTTCAAATACTGGTTTTGATGATGATTGCATTTTCCTGTTCTGTAAACGATTTAGTGAACCAGGATAATAGCGATAGCAGTAGTCTTAAGTTCGGCAGCGATTTCTCCCTGATGAAGAAGATGGAAGACTATGGTGGTATTTATAAAATAAATGGCATTGAAAAGGAAGGTCTTCAAATTTTTAAAGAAAACAATTTCACATGGGCAAGGTTGCGTATTTTTCATGATCCGAAATTAAGCGGACCTGTTTGTAATGATCTGTCATATACGCTTGAGATGGCCCACAAAGCAAAATTGTATGGGTTTAAAATTCTGCTGGATTTTTATTATTCTGATGAATGGGCCGATCCAGGACATCAAACTGTTCCAAAAGCCTGGAAAGATTTACGACTCGATTTTCTTGCCGACAGTGTTTATACGTACACCAGAAGTGTACTGAACGCGTTAGCCAAAATTGGAGCTACACCCGATATGGTTCAGATAGGTAATGAAATTAATAACGGGATGCTTTGGCCACAGGGTTATTTGTGGGTAGAAGGAGGAAATGCCAATTGGGATAACCTGGCAGCTCTGTTAAAAGCCGGAATTGATGGAGTAAAAGCTGCCAACAATTCGGATAAAATAAAAATTATGATCCATGCTGCAACAGGTGGAAATTTTGTTGCATCAGAACGTTTTTATAAGAACATCATTGACAGGGGGGTTGATTTTGATGTGATTGGAATTAGTTATTTCCCATGGTGGCATGGAAGTTTTCAACAACTTGAAAATACCGTTTATTCTTTATCAGAAAAGTTTAGTCAGGAGATTTCTATTGTTGAGACTGCTTATTATTCAAACGGCTGGTACCCGGAATCTTCGGACTGGGTAATGACTGAGAAACCTTATCCTCCAAATGAACAAGGTCAATATGAATTTATGCTGAACTTAGCAAAAACGTTGAAACTTCACCCCCGGGTTAAAACTATTTTTTATTCCGATCCCGACGAGCTCAACATTCCGGCAACCAAGGTTCCTTACCAGGGGCGTAGCCTGTTTGATGACTCAGGGAATGCATTTAAAGGAATTTATGCCTGGAAAAAATTAAACTAACCTTTTGATTTTCTTTTACCTCTGCACAACAATTTGATTGTTCGATTATTCCTTCAGAAATTTTCGTTGTTCTCTTTTTGTCATTTCCAAACCACGGATTTCTTTGGGATGGACAACTTTAATATTCATTGATTGATTTACCATTTCAATTTTCCCCGGTTCAGTTACAAACTGAGGAATAACAAACAGTAAATCATCGCTTTCAAGTATATTGTGATAAATTAAAATAACTATCCCATCAGAATTTGGTGCAACTTCTCCCAAAACCTGGCCCGAAAAGATTTTTTGATTTAATTTTAATTTGAAGCTTTTATTGACGATCACATTCTTATAAGTAATAAGTGTTCCATCGGGCTGCAAAAGAGTAATAACATTTGTCCATGTGTTGTACCACGACTCCGGATCGTCGTTCCTTTCCTTACCTAATATTTCAACAATTTCTCCCTGCCGGGCCGCATAAACAGCTTCACCGGGTTGTGCATTAAAACCTGTGGCAGCCCAACTTTTAAATTTTTTTTCGCCCCAAAAATCATCAATATTTTTGACATCGAAAACCGTTACCATTTTTCCAGACACAAATGGAATCAGATACGGAAAATCAAGGTCAACGTCTGCTATTGGATTGGATCGGTAAGATCGGATCTGATAATTGAAACGCGGAACATCTGCATCGGGATCCCGAACAAGCATAAAAAGAGTATTCGAACCTGGTGTAAGTTTTTTTACATAAGGCAATGTTTCGTTAAACGTAGTATTTTGTAAATCAGCAAATTCAATGTTCAGGAACATGGGAGTTGATGCATTATCGTAAGCTGTAAAAATACAATTACCAACTCCGTCGTAATCAGCCCTAACACCAACAATTTGAGCCGACAACTGAACACAAAAAAATAATAACACAAAGAATAATACTGATTTAAACATCGGTGTTTATTAAAAATTTACAACATTCAAATGTAGCTAAAATTGATTTTTTACCCGTTGAAAATGTGTATTATTGAATGATGTATTCAAGAGAGGAAATAAAAAAGCTGCATATCGATTTTTGGGAACTGTTCAGGAAACGTTGTGAAGTACATCCTGCACTTAAAAAGAAAAAGAAAAATTTTGTACTTCATCGCACAAAAATCAGGGGTGTTGCTTTTCGTTTTGACGTAAACCGTGAAAATGCAAAAGTGATTCTCGAGATCCATCACCGAAATGAAGACACACGGTTAAAAGCATTTGAAATTATTGAACGGTATAAAAATGTTATGGAAGAGGGTTGTGAAAACGGACTGACCTGGGAATTTTATCATCAGCGAGAAGACAGTGGCCAGGAAGTTTGCCGGATTTATATTCAACTTGAAAATGTTGACATCCATAATCGAAACCAGTGGCCGGACATTTATAATTTCTTTATTGAAAACATGTTACAACTGGAAGAGAATTTTGCTGTTATCAGCGATATTGTTCGTGAAGAGTTGCAAGGATAAATACTATTTTCTAAGCATTTAAAATTTAATATATATCAACGCCAACATGTTTTAACACACATTAACTATGAAATAACACTGATTTTCTGTAACTTAATTCAAAACTTAAAATAAACCAAAATGAAAAAACTAATCTCCATCCTTATTCTTGGCATGTTTGTGTGTTCCGTAAATGCCCAAAAAATCAATGTCAAATGTACTGTTGAACTCAACGGAAATTATCAACCTGACTCAATTTTTATTGGTCTTCAACCTACTAGAGATAATTACTTTGAAACTGGAGGAAATCCTCCAACGCCGATATTGTTTAGTCGTGTTTCAAATAATAAAATCTCTTTTGAGGCTGAGCCGGGAATCTACATGATTGGTTGTGCAGCCTGGAAATATGCACATGCTTACCGACTTATTTATTTAAATCCTGAGTTAAGATCCATTGATATCAAATTCATTATGAATCCGGCTCCCATTGGATATGGACATATATCCGATAATATTGAAAAAGTTGAACTAAGAGGAGATTACAATAATGACAATGTAAATACCAGGGTTCCACTTGAAAAATTAGGTAAGATCTGGAAGTTGACTACAATTCCGCCTGGATTAAAAATTGGACAAAAATATAATCTGGCAATAAACGGTGAATTAACAGATGACCTTTTAAATAATACTTTCATTTATGATAAAAACTGGTTGATGTTTAGCAATATATATGAAGGCAATGACATTATATTTGATCCTTCTATTTATGGTAAACCAGAAAATTTATCACAAATCGAAATTAAAAATTCTTCTGTATTAAATGAACAAATTATGTCGCTCACGACTGATCTTAATAATTTCAGTAAATCATATAAAGAAAAACTTAAAAGGTTAGAAAATCCTAAAAATGAAATAAATGAAAAAAGTGTAGATAACATATTTGTTGAACTTTCAAATATTGAAAAAAAATATGATGCTGGATTCAAACAGCTATTTATTGAAAGGACTCTTGAAATACAATATGTAAAAATGCTTTCTTCTACCCCTTCAATTAGGAATAATCCTTCACTTGAACAATTAAAAGAAATTTTTAATAGTGAAAATTTTGGAAACTACTTAAATTCATACATCGACTTACTTAATGAGTTAGATCCAAATTCGTATTTATTAAATGGAAACTTCATGAATAATATAATGGTGCTTAAAAGCATTATAAGAATTGATCCTGAAGTTATGTCCAAACGTAATTTACCTGCCGATTATTTTGATGATTTCATATACAACTTTGTTGATAATTCAAAAATTGAAAGGTTAAAATGTGCTGTTCTCTATGAATTAGCGATAGTACAAAAATTACAGAATGATGATAAATTTGAAACTACTTTGAATAAGCTATCGGAATATGACTATGGTAAATATTGTCCTACAGACAGAGTTAATTCATTAATGGCTCAAATAAACATAAAAATAGGGAAATATGCACCCGATTTTAGTGTAACCACTCTTTTAGGGAAAAATATTAATTTATCTGATTTTAAAGGGAAATTTGTTTTTGTAGATTTTTGGGGTACCTGGTGTCCTCCCTGTATTGCAGAAATACCAAACATTAATAATCTGTTCTCAAAAGTTTCACGTGACAAACTTGAGATAATTGGATTGGCAGGAAGTAACAGAGACAATGAAGAATCCTTACAAAAATTCATTACCGAAAATAATATGAAATATCATAATGCACTGGCTTCGAATCAACTTTTTTCTTCGTATGGTATCACACAGGTTCCAACTTCATTTTTAATCAATCCGGATGGTAAAATTATCAGAATGAACATGAGAGGCGAAGATGAACTGGATTTGATTGCCGACGAAATAGAGCATTATTTTAAGTAAACCCGGTTATGTTTTCGGGATAAAATGATTTTTAAAACATAAAATTGAGTGGCTTGGAATTTAAATGCTATAGTTTAACTATTTTCCTTGTAGCCATAAAATCCTTTGACCTGACGGTAATAAAATAGATTCCACTTTTAAAGTGGGAGAGGTCAAGTTCGTAATCAGGACCAACCATTACTTTATTCAATAGCAACTGGCCATTAATGGAAGTGATTTTGATATTGCAAATATCTGGAATTCCAGTTTCGATGTTTAAAACATTGTTGTTGGATTAGGGTAAATAAGTACATTTTCATTTTTCATGGAAATATCAGAAACATCTGTAACATACTGAACAGTATCAAAAACACCCTGGCTTAAATTATAATACTTCCACTGGCTGATTTTGTGAGTTGTAGCGCCCTGACCATATAATAATTATTGCCTTGCTCAGGCGAAATATCTGTATAATAAGTATCATCTATAATTTCCTTATTCATTCTTTCATATTTATTTGTATTTATATCCTGTTTATATACATAATATCCGATAATTTCATCCTCAGGGATTCCCAGCTCAGTTAATTGTATTGTTCTCGGTAATTTCTGAATTTAAAGATTACGGGACTCACAATATGCATCCGCAAGGTAGGATCACCCATTAAGCTAATATTTATTGCTCTTTTGAAAGACCCGCCATAATAAGTATTTTAATTGTTTTGCGTTCTTTGAATACAACTCCCAATGGTTTCTCCCATTCCCATCTGATGGAAAACATAATGAGGCCGTCCTGACCAGCAACTGGTAAGTATCCATCCATTTGAAGCCAGTGCTGAACGTAAAAAATTATTTTCTGTGTTCCAGTCGCCAAACCAGCTGCCATAAAAAGCTGTAAATACAGTTTTCGGTGCTTGGTTACAAAATCGGTTACAGTGCCTAAATTTAACAACTGGTATCAGTTCCATAACCACAACCATACGTCCAGATATAACTATCATTAACCTTTCGGTAAAAACGTTTCCAGCTTTTACATTTTCAAAATTTAAAAGAGCAGTAAAATTTCGCCAGCCACTCAATGATATCATTTCGTACCCTAATATCGTCTCCACCCCAAATTGTAATCGGCAAAGGAGGAAGATTATCATCAACCAGAGCCTGCATTTTTGTATAATCATTTTATGCCTGTATTTATGATCTTTATTCAGGTAGTTTCTCATCAGCTCAACTTCACCCTGAGAAAAAGCAGGAAGATTAAAAAAATCCACACGTCCAATTGCAAGTGTAACAGTTTGGTATTCTGGCAGTTAAGATTGGTCAAACTTACCATCTCCGGGAACATTATAATTTTCCGTATTTTTTGAAATTGTATTATTAACCTTTTATCAGTCCAGAATGTTTCATTTATATCGCCATAATACACATCAGCAGGCCATGCACCTTGATGATTTATTCGTGGCCGTCAAATGCGAATTCTCCTGAATAAGGCACCGGAATTGACCAATAAAAATACGGTATTAATATTTTTAAAATCTCTGAAATAAATCTCACGAATCAAATTCTTTACCTGTTTTACCGATGAATTTCTGGAAACATCTTTTCTGATTACTTCCCAACCGTCGCCAATTAAATCGGATTCCAAGCCGTGATAATTCAGCCTTCAGTGGGTTGTCAAATAGCTGTCAACCAGTAAAATAATTTTCCCACGATATTCCGTTTCCTTGCATCTTATTCCCGCATTTACATAGGTTTCAATGGGGATATAACCAGGTTTTAATGATGCAATCCGGTATTCGTACTTATCCCCGATTTGTACATTATTATCAGTGTATTCACTGATATGTGCCGGTAATGTTTCTATTTTTCCCCATTTTTCTGAATCTGCGCTTTTTCTGTAAATATTTACTCCAAATCACCCTCTATTTCGTTCCATAAAATGAAATGGAAGGAGGATCTTCAGTTACAACAGTTTCTAACTGGATAACTGTTTCAACGGCTACGGGAGCCTGCTGACTAATTGCAGAAAAAGAAATTAATGTGCATAATACGAGGATTACATTCGCTTTCATATTTCCCTGTTTTGTGATATATAATTGGCATCATTTTTATTTAATAAGCAATTCTCTGCAATACAGATTGTTTAATCGTTTGTATATGCTGGTTTTCGGTTATATGATTCTGACAGGTGTAATACCGTGTTTTCATGGTTTGGAAATTTAGAGTTATTGTTTTATTATTTTCTTAGTGACTGCAATGTTCTTCGACCTGATTGACATGATATAAACACCGCTTGTAAGTTCGGTTATATCAATAGTATTGTTTACCTGTTGGAATGATTTCAATAATTGCCCGTTGATATTGAAAATGTTTACTATTGCAGGATTGTTTAAACCGGTAATGTTTATTATTCCGAAGTTGGATTTGGTAAAAAATGATATTTTCACTTTCTGCTAGCTGATTAATTTCTGTGGAAGCGAGTGGAATAATAGTAAAATATTTTGGAGCTTATTGCCCAATCGTTTAATCCTGAATTCCATGTATATACAATATCGGTAATTAAGTTTCCACTTGCATCAAAATCGGGTTCATGAAACCGGTTAATACCCAATGTTCTAGAAATCCAGGAATAATAAACTTGGTAGTCAGGTTTCCTGATTCATCATATATTATTTTCAATTAGAATTTGATTTCCATCTAAATCTTTTCCATATTCATATTTATAATGACCTCCAATCTGTGGATTAGTGCAAATCCAATCGTTTAATCCGGAATCCCATACATAATTAACTTCGAGTGTAGATTTCCGGCTGCATCATAATTGAATTCATTTTTATATCCTGAAATTTGACTCCAGTCGTTCAACGCTGAATCCCATTCATAATATGCGTTGAGCGTCAGATTTCCTGCACTATCATATCCATATTCATATTTCCAGCTTACACGCCAATCATTTAATTCTGAATCCCATTATAAATAGCCTCGAGTGTTTGATTTCCTGCTTCATCATATTTATAATCGTATTTGTACTTATGCTTATAAATCACAAACCAATTATTTAATTCTGAATCCCAATCATACCTTGCATAGAGAGTCTGATTTTCGGCTTCATCATAACTGTATTCATATTTCCGATTACCGACCCAGTCATCTAATTCTGAATCCCATACATAATATGCATCAAGCGTTTGATTTCCTGCTTCATCATGTTCATATTCATATTTCTGATTCCAACCCAATCATTTAATTCTGAATCCCATTCATAATAAACCACAAGTGTTTGATTTCCTGCTGCATCATAACTGATATTCATATTTCCTGATAATCAACCCAATCGTTTAATTCTGAATCCCATTCATAATAAACCTCAAGAGTTTGATTTCCAACTTCGTCATAGCTGTATTCTTCTTTACCCCAACTACCGAAAGAACTCCAATTGCAGGCACAACCAATCCAATCGTTTAATCCTTCATCCCATTTATAACTTACCTCAAGAGTCTGATTTCCTGCTTCATCATAACTATATTCAGTTTTGTAACTTGTCCATACCCAATCATTTAATTCTGAATCCCATTTATATTGACATTAAGAGTTTGATTTCCGGCTTCATCATATTTATATTCATGTTTATCTCCTGATCTAACGCCAATCGTTTAATACTGAATCCCAGTCATAATATGCATAAAGGGTTTGATTTCCGGCTTCATCATAGTATATTCAGATTTATAGTCTCCAATCCAATCATTTAATTCTTGAATTCCAATCATAATATGCATAGAGAGTTTGATTTCCGGCTTCATCATAACTGTATTCCTATTTACTGAAATCCGATCCAATCGTCTAATCCTGAACTCCAACGATAATAAGCAACAAGTGTTTGATTTCCGGCTTCATCATATTATATTCATGTTTATCTCCTGAAATTTGACTCCATTCGTTTAAGCTGAATCCCATTATAATAAGCATCAAGAGTTTGATTACCAGCTTCATCATAATTGTATTCATATTTCCAGATTACCGACCCAATCATTTAATTCTGAATCCCATTTATAATAAGCATCGAGTGTTTGATTTCCGGATTCATCATATCTATATTCATATTTACTTGATCCAAATCCAGTCGTTTAATTCTGAATCCCAAACATAATAAGCCTCAAGAATTGTGTTTCCGGCTTCATCATAACCGTTCCACCTGTTTTTCACTCCAAACCGTATCCCCATCAGAATAATTATAAACAACCACAGAATCAAGCGTTTGGCTGTTTTCGTACCGGTAGATAGTGTCTGTCCGTAAGAATTACAGGCAAATAAAATTGATATTACAGCTACCAGAATCCGGTTATTCATAGCGTGAATATTTTTGGTTTTATATAAATTTACAAAATAAATTATTGTGAATCAATTGTTTAGCACAAACTGACTTTTTGGGGGTGGTTGTAATTAATTCACAAACTAATGAAGTTAGTCAATTGCTCTTATTAAAGTTTTATAATCTTCTTTGTTGTTACAAAGTCTTTCGACCTGATGGTAATAATATAGATTCCACTTTGATAAGGACTGAGGTCGATTTGAGTTTCAATTTCATCCATTTCCTCGCTGCATATCAATTTCCCTGTAAGGGTTGAGATGGTTAAATATTTAGTGCCCAAATCGGGGATTTTAATGTTGACTTTATCTTTTACCGGATTTGGGTATATTTTAAGATTGTTGCCCTCTATAATACTGGAAAAGTCCGTTGGATCGTTTAAAACATTTATAGTAATTATAGCGGTATCCCTTGATTTAGTTCCGCTCGCTTCTATCATTACCACCTGAAGTATAAATTGTTTATATGACTCATAATTGAGTGAATCATTTTTGCGTACCTGTATTATTCCCTGAGTATTTATTTTAAAAGTACCATTAATATTACCGTCAGTGATTTTAAATGAAAGTGATACATTTTCTGGATTTACAATGGGAATAGTACCAACAACCGTGTTAGGCTCACTGTTCTCCATTATTTCAAATGCAGCATCGGAAATTGTCGTTGGGCTATCATAAACATTCTCAACCCGGATATATATATCGGCTGTATCCCTGACTATTTCCTGACCATTACGATATGTTGCTTCAACAAGTAAATCATAGGCATCTTTTACCTCATAATCAATCATCATGGTATCGGCTGAAATAGTACGGTTCATATTATCGATAGAAAACAGGTTTTCGGGATCACCGGCAATAATTTTATAACTTACACTATCGCTCTTCCAGACTGTTGTATCCAGATTGAATGTTTCTTTTAAACTGAAATTTTCTTTTGCGTCAATTTCCTGCCATTGTATAAGTTCAGGACTTAATGAGCCGGTAATCATTGTATCTAAAAGGTTTTCGAAGAAAAAGGGCAGTAGTTTTGTTTCAATTCTTTTCGCAAGCTTGTTTGTATGGTCTCCTTCATATTCTTCAAATACATGGGGAATACCCAAGTCTGTTAATGCTGCGGAATAATTTCTGTTACAATTTATAAAATCATTACTATCATATATACCAACATCAAATTGGATCGCCTTTAATTTTAATAAATTATCCTTAAAATACGGTAATTGGGTCAATGGATCATTTTTAGACCATTTTTGCCATATACTATCAATAATTTCTCCGGAATCATCTACAGGAAACTGAGCATAAAAAGGGAGTGCTGTTGTATCGGGAGAGCCAGCTGCTGAAGTAGCGACGCATGCCTGGACTTCCCAGTCCAGTCCTTCAAAACTTTTAGCATTTCTTGCTATAATCATATTAGTATTATTTTCCAGATACGGTTCTAATGCAGGACGGCCACTGAGCGAATATGCAGCAGCATATATTTCAGGATAATTCATTGAAAACCAAAATGTACCATATCCTCCCATGCAATGCCCTGCCAGACCACGGCTTTCAGTCTGGGGAAGGGTACTAAAATTACGATCGATATAATTTGTAACATCCTTCACAATATAATCTTCCCAATTTCCCGTAACAATTGAATTTGTGTAAAAGCTTCCCCTGTATTTGTTGTATGAATTTGGAGAAACAACAATAACAGGATCTATTACCCCTGTGCTGATTAGCATATCACAAATCGTCTGAAAATTAGCCAGAGTGCCGAAAAATGTTGTATGACCATTGGTATAACCATGTAAAAAATAAATAACCGGATAATGTTTTTCCGGTGAACTGTAATAACCCGGTGGAAGATATACCGAGACAAATCTGTCCGGAGAATCGCCCAGAAAATTATTTTCCAGTGAGGTGCTGTGCATTTTTAATTCAATGTAAGTGCCTTTATTTTGGGCATCCTGGGCGTAGGTAGTAATTAAACTACCAAGAATAAGAACTAATAACAAAAGAATACCGGCATTTTTTGGTTGATTCAGTTTTTTCATGGTTGAAGATTTTTAATTCATAATAACTGCAGGCATTTTTACAAACACCTGTATAAAGTTAGGCCACAGTTTTTAAGGTGTTTTTCGTAATCGTCTCAAATGTTTTGGTGGATGTCTCAAAATTCAGTATTGTATTTAGCTAGTTCTGGCCGGGTTATAAGCTGAGTATTTGCTTCACTCGCCGGATGTCGGTAGCGAATGACCAGATTGATTTCTCAGTGCTATAAACGATTTCGACGAATGTTGCAAGGAGTATATCTCTTACCCGAACAGGACAGTTCCTCTCCTTTGGTCGAGATGTCAAAAAACTAGGATCTGTCATTGGATTTCAACTGACTCCGACTGGCTGACTCCAGTCTGGACAGGAAATCTGTTTCATAGCCTCAGTTGATTTCTCATCTCCCTTTACTATCGGGTCGTCGAAATGACAAAGACTGTTTTAAAGCAGTGTTCCGGGTGGAAATCCGAATTCTTCGCGGAAGCTGGTACTGAAGTGTGAAAGGTTTTTAAACCCGGTTTCGAATGCAGCCTCTGAAACATTTTTGTTTGTGGTTTCCAGTATTTCCTTTGCTTTGTGCAGGCGGTAGGAACGAATATAACGTCCAATGGATTTATCGGTCAATGCGCTGAATTTGCGGTAAAGCTGGGCACGGCTCATGTTCAGTAAATCTCCGATATCGCTAATGCCAAATTCCCCGTCGTCCAGGCGACTGTCGATGAGGGAATTGATTTTTTCAATAAATTGTTTTTCCTGAAGGAAATGCGGGTCTCCCTGATGATTTTTAACCGGCAATATGCCCAGTTGCTTTTGCATGTTTTTTCTTAACTCAAGCAGATTGTGCAGTTTTAGTAAAAGTTCCTTTTCGCTGAAAGGCTTTACAAGGTAATGGTCTGCCCCGGTTTCAAGCCCGGTAAGTTTTGAATCCAGGTCGCCACGGGCTGTGAGGATGACCACCGGAATATGGTCGGTGCGAATGTCTTTTTTAAGTTGCATCAGCATTTCGAATCCGTCCATTTGCGGCATCATCACGTCTGAAAGTATGATGTCGGGAATTATTTTCAGCGCTTTCTCCAGACCTGCTTTCCCATTCGAAGCCAGTTCAATGTCATAGTGTTTATTCAAAACCGAGTGGAGGTATTCTACCACGTCAATGTTATCTTCCACGATTAGCAGCAAAGGTTTTTCCCCTGAGTTTTCAAGGAAATTTTCGCTTCCTGGATTGATTCCCGGCTTTGGAACAACTGTATCGAATGTTTCGGAATGGATGGCAGGGACACCATGATCTTCGCTCAGTTTTGCCTTGACATGAACCGGCAGCACAACAGTGAACTCAGTGCCTTTTCCTCTTCACTTTTTACCCTTATTTCGCCTTTCATCAATTTTGCCAGTTCCGATGCAAGCGCCAACTCCAAGACCTGTTCCCGGTGTTTGGTCATATTTATCAGGAACCTGGTAAAATCGTTCAAAAATCTTTTCTACAGATTCCTGAGGAATTCCCCGGCCTGTGTCCCGAACAGTGATTTTGACCACTTCCTTTTTCTCTTCCATGGCTGTATCAACATTAACGTAAATCCGTCCTCCCGAGGATGTGAACTTAAGAGCGTTTGATAAGAGGTTGGAAACAACATGCATTAACTTGTCGGGATCATAATCGGTAAAAATCGCTTCTGTTTGACGGTTCACTACCAGATGGACATCCATACTTTCCGCCAGGCTCTGAAAAGATTCGGACAGGTAATAAACAAATTTGCGAATGTCGCCGTGAATCAAATTTAACGGCATTTCGTCGGCTTCTATTTTGGCAATATTCAGCATTTGGTTGACAAGCCGCAGCAGTATCCGGCTTTGTGCTTTTATTTTTCCGGGCCCTGTTTCCATCCATTTTTCAGGATGTTTTTCCATCTGTTCCGCCATTCCATTAATTACGGTTAGCGGAGTACGGAACTCATGCGAAACATTGGTGAAGAGTTTGGTTTTGGCTTCGTCTATTTTCCGAAGCTTTTCTGCTTCTGCTTTTTCAAAGCGGCTTTTGTCTTTCATAAAAAAGATGATGATAAAAAGGATGCATAGCATTGATCCATAACGTGCTAGGCCACAAACGATATCGTATTCAGCTGTGGCGTAACGTACTCAGGAGTTGTTAGCGAAGATTGAAAGATTCCTACGATAAGAATGGTGATACAATACCATACAAATATACCAATGGTCCAACGCAATTTGCCTGCCAGTATCGATGCCATGGCGGCGTTCATGCCATTGAAAATAAAGCCCATCGAAGTGGTAAGCCCCCCAACCTGTAACATGGCAAACATATCTACAGTAATAAAAACGATGAAAAGGATATTGAAGACCAAATCAAATCGTTTAACCCTGCGAAACAAGGGAAAACCGATAGCATATCCGATGTAAAACACTGTGCCGAACCACCAGAGTGGCCATGTATTCCACACCAGATAGGTGATGGAAGATGTTAAAACAACAAACACAAAAGTAACCAACATCCAAATCCAGACCCAACGTTTACGAAGTTGGCTTCCGGATCAAGTCGCGGGTCGTACAGGTAACGATCGATTTGGGAAATTAAGGTATAGCCGATAGTGCGTTTCATAAATTTTAGTTTATTGGACTGGTTATCTTTTAGGTTATTTTATTTTTATTCGTTATTACTGAAAATATAGTAAAAGTTACACTAAAAATTTAGATACAGATTCACAATTCAGGATGCAAGTTCCCCAGAGTTCTCAGGAAAAGGGAGCCACACAGGACAAGAGATCATTTTAATCTCATTCAATCAGTTATTTTAAAAGTATTTGATTGAACCTGCCTATCGGTCAGGCAGGTTGGCCCGGCTCATTCCCAATTCACCGGCCAGTTCGGAAACACCAAAATGCTCGTCAGCCAGATTGGCATCCGTTATTTCGGCCAACCGGGTTAAGAATTCCTGATCCGAATTTGTATGATTACTCATCTGCCAGCTGAATTGATCTGTTGATTTTCACCTATTTAAGATACGGACTTTTTGCATGAAAATCAATTCATTATGGTTGCAGAAATAATTTTCAGAAGCCTTTAAAATAATTTGAATAATCCGTATGAATCTCTGTAAACTAAAACTGGAAATAAATAAACGGCTGCATATCCGAAGAAATCGACTGGTAAATAATAACTACGACGACAACAGAAATTACTGCCTGCAGCCAAATTGGCGACTGTATAAACCAATTGGTAATTTTTTCTTTCCAGTTATCGCTCAGCCAGTGAATAAAAAATCCAAACAGCATAATCAGGAAAACCCATTTGTAAGCAATTAGAATTTGTAATGCTCCCGATAAACGAAAATCAGTTACAATCTGATGTGCCATTCTTTTCACTACTTCCATCGATTCTGAACGGAAGAAAATTCGTGTTGCTGTTATGAAACAAAATGTTAGCGCAATTTTCCAGATGTTAACCAGCCAGTGATTCCTTTTTTCCCATGGACTGATTTTTCGCCAGAATTTGTACACCACCAGGCCAATTCCATTTAACCCTCCCCAGATGATAAACTGCCACGAAGCACCATGCCACAAACCGCCCAGCAACATGGTCATCATTAGGTTAATGTTGGTATCGATACTGCGTTTTATTTTAGGTGAATAATGTGCAAGAAGTGCAAATATCAGGACAAGTCCGGCAAAGATGGGAACCAGGATAATTTTTCCGGCCAGTAAAACAATGATTGCTAAAATTATCCCCAAACTGATGTAGCTAAATACTGAACCATTTCGGTTTCCACCGATCGGGATATATAAATAGTCTTTTAACCACGATGACAAGCGACATGTGCCAACGCTTCCAGAATTCACCCACATTTTTAGCTTTGTATGGTGAATTAAAGTTTTGAGGAAGCCGGAATCCCATTAATAATGCAACCCCGATCGCAATATCGGTATAACCTGAAAAATCGACATAAACCTGCAGATGAGTATCCAAACAATGCCAGTAAATTCTCAAAACCCGAATGCGTAATCGGATCGGAAAATACACGGTCAACAAAGTTCACTGCAATATAATCGCCGATAAATATTTTTTTGACAAGTCCTTTCAAAATCATAAAAATTGCCCAGCCAAACTCGGCTCTTGAAACATGATAATCTTCGTAAATCTGTTTTACAAAGCCCGACGCACGAACAATTGGTCCGGCAACCAACTGAGGAAAAAACGAAACATAAAAACCAAAATCAACCAGGTTATTTACCGGTTTTGTTTCACCGCGGATAAACATCAACGGAATAACTGATGGTTTGAAAGGTAAAAAATGAAATCCCCACCGGAAGTAAAATCTGGTTAACATTAAAATGCGTGCCGGCTGTTTTGTTTGCCAAAACCGCCAAATGATTTATTACATGAAGATCGGTGCCAAACATCAGGTTAATGCTGTCAACAAAAAAGTAGGCATATTTAAAATAGGCTAAAACAGTAAGATTAATAATTACACTGGCTGCCACCAGTAATTTTTTGTTCAGTTGTTTATTGGACGAATAAATCCATTTACCAATAAAAAAATCGGTTAACGTGCTGAACAACAAAATGAAAAAGAAAAAACCACTTGATTTGTAATAAAAAAACAAGCTGGCCAAAAAGAGGTAACCGGCCCTGATTGTCCTGTTCTTTTTGTTGTATATCAATGAATAACCGATTAGAACCACTGCAAAGAATGCCCAGAAAAAAAACCGGGTAAAAATCAGCGGTGCCTTTTCGTTATATTCGAAAATGCTGCGGATTGAATCGGCTATATTTAAATTAAAAAGTAGTTCCAAGTGTCAGTTTTTAGTTTCCGTTAGTTGCTCTTTTTCCTGCAAGTATTGCTCAAATCTTTGCGAAAGCGCATTAAAGAAAAGGTCGCCAAGAATCAGATATCCTTCGCGCGTAAAATGAATTTTATCGGCTTGAGCCAAATGGTTTTTCTGCCACAAAACAATGGAATTCAACCCGCCCATTACTTCATACATATCCCAAACTCCTGCATTATATTTGCGGGCCATTTTCAGCATGCTTTGCTCCACTTTTTCGCCATTTTTATTTACATACCTTCGGTACATGTAACTGTCGTTATTCGTAGTAAAAATAATGGCTGTATTGGGTGCTGCTGCCCTTATCTCTGCAATCAGGTCGCCGTAATGTTGCTCAAAATTGTGTTGTGAAAATCGTCTCACATAAGCATCATTAATTCCCAAACCCAGAATAACCAGATCGGGTTTTAATTCAGTTAGTTGATCTTTAAAAAGCTGACAGCGAAGAAATGCCGGAACATACGCACCATTTACACCAATACTATGATACAAAATTCCGTTGGGAGCCGATTCCGTTACAATTCCATGCAACGTAAAACTACCGTTTCCACCCCTTGCTCTTCTAATAGTAATCCTCAGACTATCAACGTGTTCCTTAAGTTCAAAATCCACATAATCGTTTGTAGTACTGGTATTTTTCAACAGAGACGAATCAACTTCAACCTCGTATTTGGCACCACTGTATTCATAGAAAACCCTGACTTTATTGAATCGGTAATCCAGCTTGTTTTCTTCTTCCAGCAAAACAGTGAGTTCAGTTTCAGGGGCTGAAGTGGTAACAGAAATTCCGCCAACACCCAGATTACATGATTTTCTTCGTTCCACATTCCGGCAACTTTGCCACCTGCCTGTGTATCGGATGTAGTAACCAAAAGGCGAGTTGGTGTGTGAAATCCGGTAGGGAAACATGTACCCCCACCCGGCATTCATGTCGCCATTCATTTGTTGCAGCCGGTACCTGATCTCACCCGAAAAAGTTCCTGCCTGAATATGTGAACCGCCGATTTGAACTACATTGATCCTGCCCTCCCCTGTTCTTAGTAACTTTTCCAGCTTCTGAAAAAATCCGGCAGAATACCGGTCGTTCCCAAAATTATGCAGTTCATTTAAATCGTACCGAATAAAATTATACGGGTTAACATGGTAAAAATAAAGATCGTCCTGCGCAAAAACCGACAGAAAAAACAAGTTAAATAATATGATCAGCCAAAATCTCCTCATTTCGTTGCTTTCTTATAATTGTTGTATTCCAGCAGCAATGCATTGTAGAACATATTCGATATCAGGCGGGCACCTTTCGCTGAAAAATGGGTATAATCAGGCCGTGCCAGTTCAGGTTCAGCATTTACCCACGAAGGCATACTATTGTAACCACCCATCGCATTGTACATGTCCCAGAAACCACATCCTGTTGAAAGTGCTGCATTTTTTAATGTTTTCAACCACATCCGGCAAAAGTTCGTAGGTCACATATTTATCTTTTATTTTCGTTGACATATCACTGGGGCCAATAACAATAAAAGCAGCTTCAGGACACGAAAGTTGCAAACGCCTGATCTGGTCTGGTAAACCAACGTCCATAATTTTCAACCGCCTTTCGATCTTTAATGTACGGCATCACATTTCCCCCGAACTGAAGTATAAAAAGCGCGGGGTTCAAATCGTGATACATTTTAGTGCTGTGTTCAAAATTATTCTTGGTAAAAATCGTTCCTGAACTTCCACGTAGTGCGATATTGTCCATAATAATACCGGTTGTGTCAGTCAGTTCGATGCCATAGAAATCCGGACTGTCCCACCCTGAAAAATGCAACTTCACCGCATCAGTAGAATCGGGCAATAAGCATGAATAGACGGCGTAATCAGTATTGGCTTTCAATGTATCTTCAAGAATTAACGAATCGCGGGCAAACAACTGCATTGCCACCGGTCGTTTTGCATTGCCGTAAAACAACCTCATGTGTTTGTATTCCCGGGTTTTTCTAAATGCAATAGTTGATTTTTTTATGCTGAACTCAGCATCATAAAGAACAGAATCAACAAAGGGATTAGTATCGCTGGTGAGTGGAGCAAACCGCGCAAACGCTTCCATCACCCCGTAGCGGTTGTGTTCCACCGTACTGTCAATCCTGCCATATAAAGGATATCGTTTCCAATTGGGTGAATTTTCCTGTATTGCACTGAATAAATAGTCGTAAGGCTGAACAGCCGGACGGAGCCCCAATCCGCTACCACCAAATTTTGACTGCAGCCTGTTTCGCAGAAAAGCTGTAATTCGGTCGCCTTCCAGCTGACTGTCGCCATAATGCATTATTCGTGTAGTCTTGGCCGAATCCAGATGATAGAAAAAGCGGGCCAAATTCTGGCGGCCTTCATCGGTTATTTCAATTTTATAAATGGACTGTATAAGTGAATCGTAACTGGCACGGGCGATTTCTTCTGCCACCGTATCGTTTTCCGAAATGGCTTCCTTTTCTACTGCTGTCAGTGAGTCTATGTCAAACTGCTGTTCCAAAATATCGGACACGTCAGTGTATTCCACTTTTTTGTTTCCAAACATTTCATTAAAAGTCGGCATGTAAAAAGTAAACGACCCCATTTTCACACCATCGGCAGGTGTAATCCACATGGCTGCTGCCAGCAACAGGAAAACAGCAAGGGTAAACAATAATGTTTTAAATGGTTTCATTCCTTGATATAAATTATCAGTTTCTGCCCCACCTGTATTTTTCGGGCGTCGTCAATTTTATTCCAGCGCAAAATATCTTCAGGAGTCACTCCATCAAATTGTTTGGCAATGGTATAAGGCGATTCTCCGCTTTTTACTTCATATTCCACTTTTGGCAGCTTTTCCAGATCTTCAAGCGCTTTTAAAGAAGCGCCCTGTTGTAATTTCTCCACCATATTTGCCGACGGTTTTGATTCTTCTTCTTCGTTTTCTTCCATGTTTTGGTAATATTCCACCTTATCATCGTCAACAAAAATATCAAGATTTTTACCTGCCTGAATCCGCCGTTCATTAATAATATTATTCCAGTATTTTAAATCGGCCACCCGCACATCGTACTTTTCAGCAATAATCCCCAGAACATCGCCGGTTTTTAGCCGGTATTTAATTTTTGTTTTACCTTCGATCACCAGATCCTTTACCGGCTCGCCTAAATACTGCCGGTTGGGTGCAGGAGGATATTCAATTTTCTGCGTTGTAACTTCGAATAATGTGGAATCGAGTGCATGGAAAATAGAATCGTGCCAAATGGCATAATCATCGCGGAATCCTGCAGGCAGTGCCATTCTGAATTGTTTTACATTTGCAGGAACAATCTCGAAACGATATTGCGGATTCAGAAAAACCAGTTGTTTTTCAGGAATATTCAACACCTCGCTTACCTGCCTGAAATGCAATTGCCGGACTACATTTACAGTGTCAGGAACAGTTTTACGCCGGGTTAATTCCGTTTTTTCTTTTACATGATTTACATTGAGAAAAACTGCAACTGCCTGAAAAGCAGCTATCTTTTCATATACAGTTCCAGGTAATTGTTCAAGAATCTTCGCTAACGATGAGTTCCCTCCTGCAAAATAGATTGCATTTTTCACTTTTGCTTTTCCATACCATTGTGCCAGAACAGCCAATTCAGGAGAGCCAAAAATTTCTTCATCCTGCCTGATTTCCCTAGTGTACGCCTGAATTGCCAACCGTTCATTCAACCGTTCATCAACCAAACGATTGATATTTAATCCATTTAAAATTCCCTGAAAATAGGTAAGTTGCCAAACTCCTGCCCTGCCTTCTTCACCAAGAGCATCACGGTTCATGGCAGAAAATGCCGGAGCCATATATTTTAATTCCCCGGGAAGACCGGCAGATTTCAGTGTCTCAGAAAAATATTTTTCATCAGCACAAAAAAAGCGAATTAACTGTTCCTTTTGCTTTACAGACAGACCATTTAAAAATCCGAAGAAATCCTCAGCCAGCACAACCGGTGACCCAAAAATTTGCAAATGAAGCTTCTCGACTTCTTCCGGGAAATTGACAACTGAATTTGTTACTATCTTGCCCTGAGAAAATGCTGTATCTGACCAGCAATACAAATCATCCAGTTCTTCCAGATTTTTCTGAAAGCGAATTTTGTAATTACTGATTTCCAGCGTGTCCTGTGCCGAAAGTTTTCCCAAAAAAGAGAAAAGGGCCAGCACAACCAGAAACCAAATATGAATTGCTTTTAATCTCAATGATCTGTCCATTAAAGCTGCAAAAATATCATTTCATTTGGGAATGAAAACCGGGAAAGCAGGATTTAAGCAAAAAATACAAAAATCGGACCCCGCGCCGAGGTGTTTTCTATACAAAAAGGAACCGTTCTTTTTTGAAGAGAACAGTTCCCTTTTCTATCCAGGTATAAAAGATTCCATCTCTCAGAAAAGATGGAATCTTTGCTTATAAATTATCAAAAAAATAGTCGCTGACTTTTCGCATTAAATGCACACGGTCTTTTCCACGAACATTGTGCGGATAAGTTGGGTAAACAAAAAAGTCAACCTGTTTCCCTTCAACTATACATTCGCGGAGAAATTTCATGCTGTGCTGCATCACAACTGTTTCATCCTGCACCCCGTGGATCAACATCAGTTTTCCTTTCAATGCCGAAACATGATTAATCATATTTGATTCCTTATAACCTTCCGGGTTTTCCTGTGGCATATCCATGTATCGTTCACCGTACATCACTTCGTACATGCTCCAGTCAACCACCGGCCCGCCGGCAACGCCCACTTTAAACACTTCCGGGTGACGCAACATCAGGTTCAACGTCATAAAACCACCGTAGCTCCAGCCATGCACACCAATCCGGTCAGCATCTACATATGGCAACGATTTCAGGTATTCAATGCCTTTCATCTGATCCTCCGTTTCCAGAATTCCCAGTTGCCGATGGACAGCAGTTTCAAACGCGCGGCCGCGATTGCTAGTTCCACGGTTGTCCATGGTAAAAGCAATGTATCCCTGCGATGCCATGTAATACTGCCACCAGCGCGCCTGGTTTTGCCATCTCTTATCCACCAGTTGCGAATGTGGCCCGCCATAGACATAAACAATCACCGGGTATTTTTTTGACGGATCGAAATTAACGGGAAGGATCAATCGGCCTGCCAGCTCTGTTTTTCCGTCGGCCGACATAATTGGCACCAGTTTATTTTCGCCTAACTGATAATCAGCAAAAGGATCTTTTGATGTCAGCAGGTTTCTATGCATTTTCCCGTTTGCAGAAACTAAATCGATTTTGGCCGGTACTTCAGGACCACTCCATCTGTCGAGCACAAAAGTGCCACCCGGACTTAGCATTCCATGATGAACGCCTTCATCCGATGTCAGTTTCTCCATTTTACCCGATTTGATTTCCACCCGGTAAAGATGTCTTTCAAGCGGACTTTCTTTTGTGGCTTCCACGAAAACATATTTTTCCTTTGTATCAAATCCGGGAATATCAGTCACCTCCCACTCTCCTTTTGTAATTTGCTTCAGTAATTCTCCGTCGGTGTTGTATTTGTAAATATGAAACCAACCATCCTGCCGGCTCAAATAATAAAACTCATTTTCATTCACTTTTGAAAACTGAATCGGGAAAAGCGGTTCAACATAGGCATCGTCAGTTTCTTCAAACAGCGTTTTTACTTTTTCTCCTGAAGAAACATTGTAACAGTTCATTTGCATGTGGTTTTGTTCCCGGTTAAGCTCGGCAATATAAATCGACTTTTCATCGGGCGACCAGGCAATATTGGTCAGGTAATGATCGATCTGTCCACCGGTTTTCATAAATATTGTTTTCCCGGTTTCGATGTTGTAAACACCCAGTTTTATTTGTTCACTGGCCAGTCCTGCCATCGGGTATTTCACCGGTTTATATTCCGCCTGCCTTCCCATATAATCTACCAGTGGGTAATCATGAACATGGCTTTCATCTTTTCGGTAAAAAGCAATAAAATTTCCTTTGGGTGAATTAAAAATCCCGCCTGAAATTCCAAATTCATTTCGCGAAACGGTTTGGCCATTTACAATCCCGTTTCCCCCGTCGGAAGTTATTTGCACTTTCTTACCGTCTGAAAATGAGACAAACAAATCATCATCAATGGTGTAAGCAACAAATTTTCCTGCTTCATTAAATGTCGTATTTTCAGCGTTCTCAGGAAACTGCAACTTTCCAGGCTATTTTATCTTCATTAATATTGATTATTAAGAATTTATTTCTATTCCGAACTAATATTTCTGCATCGTTTAACCACGAATACTGCGGGAAATGCCTGAAATTTGTTTCAGATGAAGTTTGCATCAATGCATTGATTTCATCCAAATTAGTCAAAGTTGAAACTTCTCCTTTTTTGGCTGATTCCGCCCAGAGTGTATCATTTTTCAGCCAGGTAAAAATATTGTCATTTTTCCAGGAAAGCCCGTTTAATGTTTCTGTATTAAGTCCATTGTAACGTCCCAGAATTGCATCTTCAAGCGTCATTTGTTTTTGTTGCGCAACAACGATCTGCGACAACATCAGAAAAAACAAGAAAAAATTTATTCATGATTTATTTTTGTAATTTGGAAAGCGAAAATAAAGAAAGAATCGGCAGGTAAAAAGAATTTTAATAACATAAAATACAATGCTGAAAATAAATTGATCCTGATAAATAGTTTCGAAAACCAAATAATTCACTTTATTTTAGTTGTTTTCTTTTTGGAGTATCAATACATTATGAGAATACTTTTAACAGGTGTAACTGGATATGTTGGCAAGCGATTACTCCCGGTGCTGATTGAAAAAGGGCACGATGTAGTTTGTTGTGTCCGCGAGAAAAACCGGCTTAACCATTCATAAAAACCTCCTGAAAAAAGTTGAAATTATCGAAATCGACTTTTTAAAACCACCGGAATCCGAGAAAATTCCCAAAAACATTGACGCTGCCTATTACCTGATCCATTCCATGGCTACCTCATCCGAAAAATTTGGTCAGTTGGAATCGCAGGCTGCGGAAAATTTTAAAACATGTATGCACCAAACCACTGTAAAACAGGTTATTTATTTGAGTGGCATTTCAAATCAAAGTAATTTATCCAAACATTTGACCTCAAGACGGAAAGTTGAAAATATATTAAAAAGCGACCATTATTCACTCACCGTTTTACGAGCCGGAATCATCGTTGGATCAGGCAGTGCATCGTTTGAAATTATCCGTGACATTGTAGAAAAACTTCCGGTAATCGTCGCGCCAAAATGGATACTTACCAAAACCCAGCCCATCGCCATCAGAGATGTAATTTCCTATTTACAGAGGGTTTTGTTTCATGAAAAATGCATATAACCGAACCTTTGATATCGGTGGCCCGGAGATTCTTACCTATAAAGAAATGATGGTTCAGTATGCCAAAATGCGCAAGCTAAAAAGGCCATTTTATATCACTTCACTCATAAGTCCGAAAATCTCGTCGTACTGGCTGTTTTTCATCACTTCTGTTTCCTACAATCTGGCTATTAGTTTGGTTGAGAGTATGAAAACCGAAGTAGTTTGTGAGAACAACGATCTGGAAAAAATACTTGAGGTAACACCAATTACCTATGAACAGGCACTTAAATATGCGTTTATCAAAATAAAGCAACACCTGGTTTTAAGCAGTTGGAAAGATTCAATCATCAGTAGCAGTCTTGGTTTATCTTTGTCCGATTTTATTGAAGTTCCACAGTTTGGCTGCTACAAAAACATTAAAAAATACAAAGTAGATGATATTGACCGGGTTATTCAGAATATCTGGACAATTGGCGGCGACAAAGGATATTACTATGCCAATTGGCTATGGAAAATCCGTGGTTTCTTCGATCAGCTTGTGGGTGGCGTTGGTACCGATGCGTGGCAGAACTTCACCCAAAGAAATAAATCCCGGAGATGCCCTTGATTTCTGGCGTGTTCTATATGCCAGTCGCGAAAAAAAAAGACTATTCTTGTTTGCTGAAATGAAACTCCCGGGAGAAGCCTGGCTTGAATTTAAAATTGACGATAATAATGTTTTATATCAAACGGCAACTTTCCGCCCACGTGGAATTTTTGGTCGATTTTATTGGATTGCTACATCGCCATTTCACTTTTTTATCTTTAACGGAATGATAAAAAACCTCGCCAAAGAATAAGCCTTGTAAAATCAATTGACTATTTTCGGTTGTTTTTGAGTTCCAAAACGAAATCTGACTTTACTATGCACCGTAAAAATATTACCGTAATCTTTCTTATCACACTGATCGGCGTAATGGGTGTGGCAAGTATTACGCCGGCTTTCCCTTCTATTATTAAACATTTTGGAATTACTCCTACACAGGTAACACTACTTATTACTGTTTTTACGCTTCCCGGCATTTTTCTGGCGCCTGTTATAGGTATTCTTGCCGACAGGATAGGAAGAAAAAACATTTTAATTCCATCGCTTTTTCTGTTTGGAATTGCCGGGTTAGGTTGTTTTTTTACCAAAGACTGGCATATTTTGCTTGTGCTGAGATTCTTCCAGGGCATTGGTGGCGCGTCGCTGGGAATGTTAAATATAACCTTAATCGGCGACTTGTATGAAGGTCCCAGACGCGGGGAAATTATGGGGTACAACGCCAGTGTTTTAAGTATTGGAACTGCCACTTACCCTGCTGTTGGCGGGGCTTTAGCTATGGCAGGCTGGCAATTTCCTTTCCTACTTACTTTTCTGGCGATCCCAACAGGGCTATTTGTGATTTTCTGGTTAAAAAACCCGGAGCCCAATAAAAAACAAAATCTAAAAGATTATCTGAAAAGAACCTGGAAAAACATCAACAGGAAAACTGTCTGGGGACTTTTTATTATTAATATACTTGTTTTTGTTATTCTGTATGGTGCCTATCTTTCCTACTTCCCCGAAATGATGGAAGAAAGGATGCAGGCAACCTCACTCTACATCGGACTGTTTATGTCAGGATTTTCAGTAGTTACTGCTATAACATCCTCCCAGTTAAAAAAAATCAATCGTCTGTTAAAACCAAAAATACAGTTGTACATTAGTTTTGTTCTGTATATGGTTTCGATGTTACTCCTATCGATGGCACATGAATGGTGGCAATTGCTCCTGCCCATTGTAACTTTTGGAATGGCACATGGCATGATTATTCCGGGAATACAAACACTTTTGGTTGGCTTTGCGCCCATGAGCGAAAGTGCCGGATTTATGTCGATAAACGGGATGGTTCTTCGCATCGGACAAACTATCGGGCCTGTTATGATCGGAATTTTTTATGCGCTTGGGGGCACTTCGACAGCATTTCTTGGCGGGGCTGCAGTAGCCGTTGTTATGATCGCTGTTACAGCAATATTGGTAAAACTATAAACCAGCGATGCTCAAAAACTAAATGAGCCATTCGTCATTTTGAATAGCTCATTTGTTTCATCTTTATTCTTCTGCCATAAGGTCTAAATCATCCGCAGTTTTTACCAGCCGGATAAATTCTGACCGGTAACCTTCTTCATCAGCACCTTTTGAGCTTTTAGCCAGCTCCAGAACTTTGCTGACAGTTGCATTTCCTTTAAATTCTGAATGTCGCAACAGCATCCCAAATGAAGCGACAGCTGCGGAAAAACGGAAATTATCGGAAGTATTTTTAATGAGTATATTTTTTACCGGTTGTTCAAGCAATTTGCTTTTCCCACCTTTCGGTTCTTTGTATCTCAGTTTTACCGTTAATAATTCATTGGAATACTTCCCGGAAACCGGCTTTTGATCCTGGTATTTTAACGGATCCACGGAAGGAGAATCATCTTCAGCTCCCACAGGAACAATTTCATATAAAGCAGTAACAGTGTGCCCTGCCCCCATTTCACCGGCATCTTTTTTATCGTCATTGAAATCTTCATCGTTCAGCAAACGGTTTTCATATCCAACCAATCGGTACGATTTCACCAGCTTTGGATTAAATTCCAGCTGAAATTTTACATCTTTTGCAATGGTAAACAGCGTTCCTCCAAATTCAGAAATAAACACTTTTCGCGCCTCCTGAATATTATCGATATAAGCATAATTTCCATTTCCTTTATCGGCGATGGTTTCCATTTTATCGTCTTTAATATTTCCGGTTCCAAATCCCATTACCGACATAAAAATGCCGCTATCCCTTTCTTTTTCCATTAGCCGTTCCATTTCCGACGTACTCGAAACTCCCACATTAAAATCGCCGTCGGTAGCCAGGATAATACGGTTATTTCCATCTTCAATAAAATTCTCGCGCGCAATTTTGTAAGCCAGTTTTATGCCTTCACCACCAGCAGTCGATCCACCAGCAGAAAGTGTTTCCAGTGCATCCAGAATTTTCATTTTTTCATCACCCGGAGTTGAATCCAGCACCTTTCCTGCAGCGCCGGCATAAACCACTATTGAAACCCTGTCTTCAGGACGCAGTTCATTTATCAACATTTTGAAAGCCCGTTTTAGTAATGGAAGTTTATTTTCGTAATTCATCGAACCTGAAACATCGATCAGAAAAACCAGGTTTGACGGCGGCAACTCACTTTTATCAATACTTTTGCCTTTTAACCCGATGTGCATCAGGTAGTGATCAGTGTTCCAGGGACATTCTCCCAGTTCGGTGGTTACACTAAAAGGATGTTCCCCCTTTGGTTCAGGATAATCATAATTGAAATAATTAATCATTTCTTCAATCCGAACCGCATCGACAAGTGGAAGTTCACCTGAGTTAATGTATCTTCTCACGTTGGAATAGGAGGCATTGTCAACATCGATGGAGAACGTGGAAAGCGGATTGATCTTCGCATCCTTAAAACCGTTCTCGTGAATGGTGGAATAGTTTTCAGTGTTCCAATTCGTATTTCCCGCCATTTTTGATACACCCCTTATCATTACTGATGATTTAGCTTCTGTAACCACATTCATCATTACTGCATCCGGCATTTCGCGATCGGTTATAACCACCTCATTTTCTACCACCTGCGATGCCTTTAATACAACATCGATTTTGTCTCCCGTACCGATTTTCACTTTTCTCGTTTTCATGCCTATAAAAGAAAAGACAAGCGTTTTATCGCCTGGGAACACCCGAATTTTATAGAAACCTACAGCATTAGTAACTGTTGCACGGGTACTGTTCTCAACTGCAACGGAAACACCTGGCAAAGCATTTCCCGACGCATCTTTAACTGTTCCTGAAATTTCCCGGGCTGATATGAATCCGGAAATCAACATTGTAATTGTAAAAACAAAGATTAACTTTTTCATGACATTCGATTTTAAATTTGATTTACATCAATAGGATGCACAGCGACTTCAGATTCCATAAAAAATTTTGATTTATTGGGTGTAGCGGTTTCCAACCGCTATTGTATTAATTATTTTTTTTTCGCGATTAAAAATCGCAACACCCGAGCGGGGAAGTTTCCATCTTACTTATTTGCAAACGAAAAACATGATTTTCGGGTGTGGCGGTTTCCAACCGCCATTATTATTCTCTTATTTTTCGCGATTAAAAATCGCAATACCCGGAGGAAGTTTTCAACTGGCATATTAATTGCAACTGAAAATAGCAACGCCAGGAATTCGGGAATTTCACGTATTTTTAAGCTGAAATCAAAACCATGCAACTCATTCCGTTCAACAGAAAAAAGGAAGAGAGGTCCGACGAGGAACTGCTTTCGGACTATCTTAAAACCAGGAATATGGAAATTCCGGGTGAGTTGTACAAGCGATACATTCATCTTGTTTACGGGGTATGCCTGAAATATTTCCGGGAACGGGAGAAATCAAAAGATGAAGTAACACGGATTTTTGAAAAGGTAATCTTAGAAATAGACAAGCACGAAATTCGTAATTTTAAAAGCTGGTTATACGTGGTTTCAAAAAATCATTGCCTGATGGAATTACGTAAAACCAAACCGGGAAAAACAATGCTGGTTTCGGATGAAAATGAACTTGCCTTTTTTATGGAAAATGAACCGGAATTGCATCCTGTTGACAGGGAACCGGATGAAATAAATGAAAATGCATTAAATGACTGCATTGAAAGACTAAAAGAAGAACAAAAGCGGTGCATCCGGTTATTTTATTTTGAAAACAAGAGCTATCGGGAGATTTGCTCAGTTTTAAATTTGGAAGAAAAGAAAGTAAAAAGCTTTATTCAGAACGGAAAAAGAAACCTGAAGATCTGTTTGGAAAAGAAATGACAAAAGAGAAAAAACATATCAGCGAAAAGGATTTTCTGCGGTACCTGGAAAACCAGATGACTGAAGCAGAACGTAACGCTTTTGAGCGCGAACTGCAGAAACATCCGTTTGAAGCCGAGGCACTGGAAGGATTACAGCAAATTTCACCTGAAGAGTTACCGAATGATCTGCGGGAAATGAAATCGAAAATAACACGTAAAAAGCGAACTCCCCGTTATCGTTACTGGGCAGCTGCCGCAACAATTCTTCTGCTGATCTCAAGTAGCATTTTATGGTTTCAGCTAAAAGATAAATCTCCTGTGCCGGAACTCACTGAGAATAAAAAAATCACTAAGGAAGAACCGACGGTTGAACAGGAAAAAAGTCCGATGGAAAAGTCGGTTCCAGAAAATGACACATCGCTGCAAATGATGGAATTCACCGACAGCGCTGTCGATGACGAATCGGAAATTAAACTTGATATCCAATCCAACGAAAAATCAGCGACGGAGAAAAATAAAATACAACCGGCAGCCCGGCACAAAGCTGTAAAGTCCGCAGAAAAACCAGTTTCAAAGAAACCGGAAGTTAAAACTTTTACTATGGTGCCCAAATCAGCTGAAAGTTTAATCGAAATCACGGACTCCGAACGAAAGATTGAGGCTGTTCCTCAAAATGATAACAAAGTGGTTATTCGCGGCGTCAGCACACTTCAAAACAATCAGAAATCAAATAAAATTGACCTGCCTCAAAAATTTGGCGAGATAACAACACTGAAAGATAAGGTTATCCATGGGAAAGTAATTTCGCCGGTTGACAACCAGCCTTTGCCGGGAGCTACCATTTTGCAAAAAGGAACAAAAAATGCAGTGCTTTCGGATCAGGAGGGAAATTTTTCGCTAAAAATGATCGGCGATTCGGACAATGTGGTCACAACCAGTTTTGTTGGAATGAAAACACAGGAATTTCATCCGTCAGCAGATTCCATAAATATAATCCGTATGGCGCCCGAGCAATCTGCTCTTGGCGAAGTAGTGGTTACGGGCTACGGAAAACCGGAAATAAATAAAGCGCTGAGCAGTGCAGTTCGTGTGGAAAAAAATGTGAATGTATGGCCGGTAGGTGGCATGGAAGAGTTGGAAAAATACCTGGAAGAAAAAGCCGTGTTGCCCAAAGATTACAAACAGAACCGGGCAGTAGTAGAACTGGTGGTTAAATTTGACAAATTTGGTGCTATTTCCGGGTTCACTAATGAAAACAGCGCCGATTCACTCTTGTTTGAACAAGCGAAGAAGATGATAAAAGAGGGCCCGAAATGGACACCCGAAATCAGAAACAGGCAACCAGTTGATTCGGAAAAAGAATTAAAGATTGTCTTCAGGAAAAAGAATTGAACGACATCTCGCCAAGATGCGAAGACGCAATAAAAAGATATAGAAATACAAAATGAACAAAAACATTATTGTTACCGGCGGTGCGCAAGGCATCGGAAAGATAACTGCACTGGAGTTGCTAAAGAAAGGTTATGCGGTTTCGGTTTTTGAAATCGACGAAGAAGCCATCGATGAATTTAAAGTTGAAGCTGACTCCACAAATATCGCTTTTTTTACTACCGATGTTTCCGATGAAAAAAGTGTTCAGCAATCGGTTCGGGATACTGCTAAAAAGTTTGGAAATATTTCCGGGCTGGTAAACAACGCTGCCATTCAAATCGACATGCCAATAACGCAATTATCCATCGACGAGTGGAACCGGGTAATTGGCGTTAATCTCACCGGGGCATTTTTATGTTCCAAACATGCAGCTCCCTTTCTGAAAAAAGCAAACGGAAGCATTATCAACATCTGCTCTACCCGGGCGTTTCAGTCGGAGGCCAACACCGAAGCTTACTCCGCCAGTAAAGGCGGTATTTTCTCACTGACACATGCGCTGGCAATGAGTCTTGGACCGGAAATCAGGGTGAATTGTATCAGTCCGGGGTGGATTGATGTTACCAACATTAAAAAGAAATCGCACGCAAAACAGTACCCGATGAGGGAGGAAGATCATTCGCAACATCCTGCAGGTCGGAGTTGGTAAGGCAGAAGATATTGCCAGCATGGTGTTATTCCTGCTGAACTCCGGGAACAGTTTTATCACAGGACAGAATTTTATCATCGACGGGGGAATGACACGGAAGATGATTTATGTTTGACCTCTCGCAAAGCCGCGGAGACGCGAAGGTGATTTACATTTGAAACAGGACCTTTATATTAACGTCATTCCGGAATCTTCATCATTACGCATAAGAACGTGAGAAGTTTAAAACAAATTTATTGGAAGAATTGACCACTCTTTTTACCCCTAAATCCCCAGCAGGGGACTTTAAGCCTCCCAATTTAGGGGAGGTTGGAGGGGTTAATATAGCAGTCATTTTGTAGCTTGCCTGTTTTGGAAACGACTGAGAAACCTGTTTTTGTTTGAGATTTCCTGCCGTCCATGTCCGACGGAGCCATTAAGGCGGGGGTGTTTGGATGCTATGATACGGAAATGCCGAAAGTGAATTAAAAAGACCCGGTACGGGTCAGATTTTAGTAGCCCGGGGTAAGTGAGGAACGAAAGCAGCCCCGGGTAACAATGAACGAAAGCAACACCGGCCACGGTAGTTTGTAAAAAAAAGCGCTGTCGTTTCATGGCCGGAAACGCAGGTTGTTGAAAGATCCAACGAACTCAGGGATAGCATCCCTTAAAGAGATGCCATCCGAATTACTTTTCGACCCGGTACGGGTCAGATTTTAGTAGCCCGGGGTAAGTGAGGAACGAATGCAGCCCCGGGTAACAATGAACGAAAGCAACACCGGCCACGGTAGTTCGTTAAAAAAAGCGCTGCCGTTTCATGGCCGGAAGTGTAGAATTTTGAAAGAAACGATCTGTTCAGGGATAGCATCGCTATTAAGGGATGCCTCCGAATTACTTTTCGACCCGGTACGGGTCATATTATAATAGCCCGGGGTCAGTTAGGAACGAAAGCAGCCCCTGGCAATAATGAATGATAGAAACACCGGCCACAGTAGTTTGTAAGAAATTACGCTGTCGTTTCATGGCCGGAAACGCAGGTTGTTGAAAGCCCCAACGAACTCAGGGATAGCATCCCTTTGAGGGATGCCATCCGTTCCGTTTAACACAATATTTTATAATCCTTTTATAAACTCCTCACAGCCCTTAATTTCAATTTCGCTGAAATAGAAATCCTGTGCGTTTTCAGTAATAATGTAATTGCATTTTGATTGAAGTGCGGAATAATATTCCAGCCCGTCTTCAAAATCATGAACTTGTGGATTTTCAGCTGCTTTTTTTGTTATTTCTTCATTCATGGTAGTGATGCCAATATTTTTGCAAAGCAGGCTGATTTTCTTTCTTGCCACACTATCACCACTTTTCTTGCTTGAAAAATAAAAAGCAATTGCCAGGCAAAGCGGCGAAGTATAAAGTTGAATATTCTGTTTTCCCTGTAAACTCAGCAACCGGGCCGACCATGTAAACAGCGGATATTCCTTGTTCAGTGTAGCAACAAGAATATTTGCATCGACGAAAACCTTCATTTCCGGGAATTAAAAAATTCGTCTTTGCTGCTCTTTCGTTCTCTGCGTTTATAAACTGCTTCTCCTTCGGCAACCTGTTTCACCCAGTCGGAGATCGGGAATTCTTCCAACGAAATATAGTTTCCTGAAGTAATCTGACGATACAGGTATTCCGTGAGCCTCGACAGACTAACCCCCTTCGATGCTGCAAAAGCCTTTGCTTTTTCAATTACGTCGCGGTCAAAATGTAATGTCAGCTTTGTATCCATAACCATATTATATTTATTACGTCAAAAATAATATTTTTTCACGTAAAGAAAAATAATACTTCTTTTTAAAGTATAAAAAATAAAATCAAGTCGCATTTGTATCTTAAACCCCTATCCCGAAGTTTCGGGACACTACAGGGGACTTTAAGCCTCCCACATTAGGGGAGGTTTGGAGGGGTTAATACAGCACGTCTTTTTTAAGCCTGCCCGTTTTGGGCACGATTGAGAAATCTGTTTTGTTTGAAATTTCTCCTTCTTCGTCGTCGAAATGACAAGTCGTTTAATTACTTTCAGCACTCGAATGGTCGCTGATGATAAACCAGTTTTTGCCGAATTGCTGAATTACCAGCGTAAAATACCCGGGCACGTCGCCGATCTCGCGGGTGAGTTCAAAACGACCAATCACAAACACCGACTTTTTGTCGATTTTGGAAATATCGAGGATCTTAAACTCCAGTTTTCCCATCGCCTTTTTATCGGGGTACCCTTTTTTGTAGCTGTCGAGTGTAGCCTGCCAGCCGTAAGTGGGACCGCGCGAGCCAACAAACACCAACTTGTCCGATTTCCAGTAGGTTTCCATAAACTTTTCCAGGTTGCCTTCATTCCAGGCATCCACCTGCTTTTGCAACAAAGCACCGATTTCGCTTTTCTCTTTCTTGTTGATCCTGTTTTGAGCCATTCCATGTACAGACAGGAAACAACTCAGCAAAATTATCGTAAATACCCGCATAAATGTTATATTAAATGATCTGCTAAAATTAATAATTCAGCACAATTGTACGTGAATTCTAAAACTAACAACCGTGTAGTCCAGGAGAATACAACCCCGGCCCACTGAAATAATGAATTAAAAACCTATGCAAATGAAACTAAGATCGCTATTTCCGTCGCTGATCATTTTTTTGATCATGACCATTAACCTGCCTGCACAAACTCCGG
>CAVYOB010000016.1:0-16968 GCA_963769925.1 uncultured Prolixibacteraceae bacterium | reverse complement strand
CAAAAACAATTCGGTGGCCAATGCCATTTATGGTTGAAAAATCTATTTTATAATCCAGCCAATCCATAAGAAAATTTGCTGTTGATTTATGATCGTGAGCTTCCAGATTTAATGTTTCAATTCGATTCTCTTTCTCTTCAATGTATGAAAGTTTTGAATCAGAAAGGCCAATCCGATCGATTTTTCCATGGAGTAAACGATTGAAAGATTTGTCATTTTGATAAAGTGCGAATTTTATGCTGGATGAGCCGCCATTAATGGTCAAAACAGTATTGAGAGTTGGTTTTGTGGATGACAATTTTTTCATGATTCCACCTCCAATCCAAATGAAATCAGTTTTTCGCATGTTGAATTGAAATCGGTATGACAAATACCGCGAATACCTAATCCTTCTGCAATCTGCACAAACATTTCAGTGTTTTCGATGTATAAAACTTGTTCAGCATTAACCTGAGAAACGTCCAACGCCAGCCGGAAAATATCAGCATCGGGTTTCCGAAGACCAACATAACAAGATGAAATGAAAGCATCAATAAACTCATTCAACCTGAACTTATGAATACGAAAATCATTAAGTTCCCTTGATTCGTTACTTACTGCTACAATCTTCAATCCATACCTGGCTTTTAGCTGACGGATCAAGTCAATCATTTTAGTGTCTGATGCTGAACAGGCAAACATAAATTCTTTAAATCTTGCCGGGGTAAATGTGCGCCGCTCATAAAATATCACCAGTTTCAGATAATCTTCCATGGTAATTTTATCCAACTCGAAAGTTTCAAATACGCTTTGATGCCTGTCTTCCATCTCCTGCTGATTCAGGTGGAATTCTTTAACCGCCATTTTGCGAAACTTATGTCCCCAGCCGTCGGTGAGCAAAACTCCACCAATATCTAAAAACAATGCTGTGATTGGAATCACCTTGTCCATTTTCATGATTATCCTTTTTGCCATTCTGTATGAAAAGTTCCTTTTGCATCGATCCGCTCGTAAGTATGTGCACCAAAATAATCGCGTTGTGCCTGAATAAGATTAGCAGGCAACCAGGAACTGGTGAAAGCATCAAGATAACCTAGCGAAGCCATCAAGCCGGGAATGGGGATACCCATCGAACTTGCAGAGCATACAATCTGACGGAGGTATTCCTGATTTTCTTTTATCTTTTTCGAGAGATTGGGATCCAGTAATAAATTTGCAAGATCATGTTTGGAATGAAAAGCTGCCCGAATGTCATCCAGCAGGGCAGCCCGAATGATACAACCACCGCGCCAGATTCTCGCAACGGCCTCAAGATCGAGATGATATTTGTATTTATCTGATGCTACTGCCAGAAGTGCAAAACCTTGTGCATATGTTGTGATCATTGACACATAAAATGCTTTTCGTATTTGAGTAACGAAACTTTTGCCGGTCACCTGTGAAAGGTTGTTTCGGGAGTTGCAAATATTTTGTCCGCCATTTCGCGCTGTTTTTCAAAAACAGATAAGTCGCGCATGACAACTGCCATATCAATGGTCGGAATAGGCACCTGCAATTCCATTGCACTTTGCGAAGTCCACATCCCTGTTCCCTTTTGCCGGGCCACATCTAGAATCTCATCTATCAAGCGTTTTCCTGTTTTCTTATCTGCCTTGCCAAATATGTGCTGGTAATTTCCATGAGAAAACCATTCAGTTCACCCTTATTCCATTCGCTATATATTTTTTTAAGTTCATCATCAGAAAAACCCAGAACCTGTTTCATTAAAGCATACGTCTCGGAGATAAGCTGCATTATGCCATATTCAATGCCATTATGCACCATCTTTACAAAATGGCCGGCAGACAAGGGGCCCAAATAGGTTACACAGGGTTCGCCATTTACTTTTGCAGCAACGGCTTCAAAAACTGGTCTTACCCGTTCATATGCTTCTTTTGGTCCGCCAGGCATCATACTTGGCGCCATGCCTTGCACCTTCCTCGCCTCCGGAGATTCCCATCCCCATAAAATGTATTCCTTTTTCTTTTAAACTAGTGGTACGCAGGTTGGTATCTTTAAAATATGAATTGCCTGAATCTATTATAAGATCGTCCTTCTGAAGATGAGGTGACAATTCATTTATAACTGAATCTACCGGAGCTCCTGCAGGAACAAGTAATATTACTGCACGTGGTAAACGAAGGCTTGAGATAAAATCCTGAAGGTTATCAGTACAATGAATATCTCTGTTCTCTGCTTCCTTTCTAAGTGATTCGACTTTGGTAGAGTCCTTGTCATAACCGGCTACGGAGAAACCATGATCTGCCATGTTTAATAAAAGGTTACGTCCCATGACACCTAAGCCCACCATGCCAATTTCATATGATTGTTTTGAATTCATATTTTCCATAATTTAAAAATTAATGTTGCCAAAGAATTAAAGCTGTTTCAAGCGGAACTGATAATACCGGGAAGATGCGGTATTACACGTGGAGTATAATCCGTTGCAGGACGGGATGAATTTACTGATGCGGAATAATGGTAACCGTTGACTGTGCCTTCTGATTTTTCACCTCGTTCCATCTTTGTTATCATCGGATCTTCCCCGTTTAAGCCATTGGCAAATAGCTCAACCTGCACTTTATCCGGATCAATATCATTGAAATATACCTGAACATCGAAATCATGCTGCTTTTCTGAAGTTGCAATTTTTACTTCACCAAAATGCATTGAATCCCAATTTTCCTGAAGGTTTGCAATTGGTCTATCATTTGTTTTCCCTTTGCACCATTATTGGCAGCACGTTCAAGATAAGCTGCTGCGGCAGGCAAATAATGTTGTTCGGTATATTCCCTAACTGTCCTGTCGGCTGAGAACTTTGGTGTTAATTGTGCCATGCTTTCCCGCATTCGCGCTATCCACTTCAGTTGGGATTCCTTGTTCATTGCGATTATAAAATTCCGGAATTACTTCGTTTTCCAGTATATTATAAAGTTGTTCAGCTTCCCTGGCATCCCATTCCGGATCGTCACCATGTTCATTTCCATCTCCCAGCGCCCAGCCCACTTCGGGAGTGTATGCTTTTGCCCACCAGCCATCCAGTTCCGAAAGATTAATGCCTCCGTTTACAAGCACTTTCATGCCACTGGTTCCGCAGGCCTCCCAGGGGCGGCGCGGTGTATTGATCCAAACATCAACTCCCTGCACCAGATTTTCAGAAACATGCATATCATAATCACCAAGAAATATTACCGGAGGACGGAGTGTCATTCTGCCTGATAAAATGCATCCATTCTTTAATTAAATCCTGTCCTTGCTGATCGGCGGGATGTGCTTTGCCGGCAATGATTAGTTGAACAGGAAACTTTGGATTTGTTAACAACCGAAGCAACCGTTGCGGATCGTGCAGCAATAAATTAGGCCGTTTGTAAGTAGCAAAACGCCGTGCAAAACCAAGTGTTAAAATATTGGGATTAAATAAATGTTTTGCCCGTTCAACCGAATCGGGTGAATGGCCTGAACCAATTAATTGTTTTGAAACATGTTCACTGGCAAATTCAATAAGAGCTTTATTTGCATTGGTTCGCATCTCCCATAGCCTTTCATCCGAAACTTTGCGAATATCCTTTTCCAGGGTTTTACTCATACCCAGCCATCGGTCTTTACCACAAGCTTCCGTCCATATTTCATCTGCCTCTTTTGAATCCCAGGTTGGCACGTGCACTCCGTTGGTAATATGACCAACCGGCACCTCAGATGTTGGCCATTTTGGAAACAATGGTTCAAAAATATGACGGCTGACTTTTCCGTGAAGCCAACTGACTCCATTTACGGCACCGCTTCCACGGATGGCCAGATATGCCATATTAAACTTTTCAGATTCATCATCAGGATTTTTTCGGCCCAATGCCAGCAATTGCCGACGTGTAATTCCCAACTTCTGTTCGGCATATTCACCAAGGTATTGTTCAATAATTGCCGGCGGAAAAAGATCGAATCCTGCAGGTACAGCAGTGTGGGTGGTAAACAGATTACCAGCTCTGGTAACGGCCAGGGCAACATCAAAAGGTTGCCCGGTTTCCTTCATATAACTATAAGCACGTTCCAAAATGGCAAAAGCAGCATGACCTTCATTGAGATGGCATACTTCCGGGTGAATATCCAAGTTCTGAAGTAAACGCCACCCGCCAATTCCAAGGATCAGTTCCTGTTTAAACCTCAGTTCGGTACCTCCGCCGTATAATTCACTTGTTATTCCACGGTGAACCGGAAAATTTGCCGCATCGTTGCTATCCAGCAAATAAAGTTTTATTCTGCCTACCTGAACCTGCCAGACACGCAGCCATACATTGTTGCCAGACAAGTTCAATCTTCAAACGCAACCACTCTCCGTCAGCTTGACGCAAAGGAGTTATCGGCAGTTGTCCGGGATCGTTAAAAGGATAAAGTGCATGCTGTCCTCCATCTAAATCAATTTCCTGTCGAAAATAACCTTGCTGGTAAAGTAGTCCGATGCCAACAACGGGAACTCCCAAATCACTTGCGGCTTTTAATTGATCGCCGGCAACATTTCCCAAACCACCTGAATAAATCGGGAGCGCTTCACTCAACATAAATTCCATACTGAAATAGGCCACACAGCTTAGCGAATTGTTTGGATGATATTTTTGAAACCAGGCAGGCGCTGCATTTGTTTCTTTTCTGGATTTTACAAGGAAATCGATTTTTTCACGAAATGACGGATCATCGATTACCGACTGAAAACGTTCACGGGAAATGGTTTGCAGAACTACCCACGGATTATTGGTTATATCCCATAGTTCAGGATCAAGTTGACGCCAAATTTCATCGGCGGAATGATCCCACGACCATCGCATATCAAGTGCCAGTTCAGAAAGGTCATTGACCTCTTTTTGATCTTGCGGCAAAAAACTATAAACAGGTTTTTTTTTGTCAATATTTTCTTTCATGATATTCCATTTAGATATTATAAAACTTTTAACCCGGTTTCCCGGGGAACACAAATAATTGTTGTTTATTCAAAAGTTTAGTGCGGATAGTGTTTCGTATTGCAATTTGCCGGCAAAAAATCCGGTTTACTGCTTTAGTTCGTTTGTCAGAGGACTAACCATTTTCCCCTTTGCTACACAGAATTTTCCAATTCAATCTGCGAATATTTACAGTTATTAATTTAAGGAAATTATGACTGAGATGAAAGGGTAAATTTCTTTTTATAATATTGATTCACGTCTCATCTCCTCAAAAAAAGGAGTTCTTTTTTCCTCAACACATTTTGCGGCATAAAGATACAGTGCGGCGCTCCAGGTTTGCCAGTCCTGTCCCATTGGTTTCCCATCCTGTGCTTTAATCCATTCATTAAATCCAAATTCAAGGTTTCCAGTTCGTGATAATTTTATCATTGAGTAAGTGCCACTAACTTTTCTTCGGCAAGTTTAGTATCTTTTTGCAGCAACCAGAGCCGCCACATAAAATCCGCATATAAATGGCCAGATTCCACCGTTGTGGTAATCGCCCGGCTTGTTATAATTTGACATATCGCTCATGCCAGTCGGGATCTTCCGGTTTAATAAAGGGAAAAAATTGGGTGGCAAGTCGACTAGCCAATTCACCTCTTTCCGTCATCGCTACACATTCTTCTTCAATCCATGAAATCATTTCATCAGCTCTGGAAGGTGATGCAATTCCGGAAAGAATTGCAATGCTGTTACCAAGAAGATCGAATCGCTCGCTGCTAAAAATTTTATAAGACCATAATGCATAATATGGTTTGTGTTTTACAACCAGGCCTTCATGTACATGATGGTGCATAGTACCTCCTGTAATGGTAAACCGGCTCATATCATGGCGTAAATTTTCGGCTCTTTCGTTTTGCCAAGAATTCGTAGATAACTGTAAACCAATGTATTTACATAAAGTCCGTAACCCATTACCCATTGTTCATCGCGCCAGTCGCTGGTAGGTTGCTGTGCCACCAGATATCGGTCGGAAGGGCTTTGATAACTCCATCCAGGTCAGGCTTTTTCAACTGCTTCATGTAAGAAAATCAGCTTCACCGGAAACTTTTCTGAAAATACCTGTTGCCAGCAAAAACAAAGGCGTGGTATCACTGGCTCCACGATCATCTTTATCATGCACCAGACGAAGGAATATGACCATGTTCGTCTGATTTTTTGCCAATGTTTCAAGCACTTTCCGTATGCTTTTCAAGTAATTTTGGATTTCCTGAAACTGCAATCCCAAGAATGGAAAACATCAAATCTCTTGTATAAGGCTCCGGGTATCCCCAGCCTGCTGTTCGTGGAAGTCCGTGGTAAGGCCCGTGGGCATTATGAAGCAACACTTCAAGTGCGGCTTTCTTGGTTTGTTCTATCTCTTTGTTTGCTCGTAATCATGAGTTGTTCTTATATGAGTGAATTGTGGTGACTTAAGTCATGAAGTTACATATGTCAAAGTTAGTCTCTTCCATTTCACTTTATTCATTCCTAATCTATCGTTGATTATCTGCACAAATCGTTTTGCCACAACACGGTAGTCAAATTGCTCAACGACCCGTTTCTCTGCCTGCTTTTCCCATTTTATCGCGCAATGCGGCATCATTCATAAGCTCAATAAATACTTTGCAATATCCTGAACATTTGCCCGGTAATCCACAGTCCGCGGCACTTTAAAGATCACTTTATGTTTATCTTCAAAACCCGATTCATCTCCAAGTATAACTTCGTTCACAGCAATTTTCTGCGCCACTTTTGCCAGGAAGGCTGTTTCACCATGAATAAGTGTATCCAGCATTCCCATGGCCTTTATACTAATAACTGGTTTTCCGCATGCTCCGGCTTCCACCTGGGGCATTCCAAATCCTTCAAGCCGCGAAGGGGCTGCATAAATATCACATGCTCCAATCAGATATGGCATAAAATTGCGTGAAATTGTATTGGTTGCATAGGTTACATTTTTTTCGATACCCAGATGCGTTGCCATTTCCAGATCGGCCAGATTTTGAATTTTAGTTCGCGGTTGCGGCCATACTTTACATACATATTTCCAGTCGGGTGCTTTGGTATCAATAATGGCCAGTGCCTGCATCACTTCCTGTGCACCTTTCGATGCGGCATCACCACCAACAGTGAGAATCATTAACTGATCTGGCGAAACACCCAAAGCTTCGCGAACTGCCAAAATTTTTGGATCATCCTTTTGAAAAGGAATAAAAGTATCTGTATCACAGCCCACAGGTAATACTTCGATTTTATCTGCCATTGATCCCATCGCGGACATACATCTCTTTTACCCAATTGGATGTTACCAGAATAAGAGGCAGCGCATTTAATACCTCCTGGTAGTTGGCAATATAACCATCGGCAACCAACCAGGGTACCGGTTGAATGCCATATCGTTGCGGGTGAAGAACCAGTTGTGGTGTGTGCCCCCAATATCCAACTCCAACAACAACATCCGGTTCAAACCAGCGGTAATACCATTCCTTTTCCTGCGCCGATTCGAAATGTACCGGATGGGCGTCAATACCCATTTCAACCAGTCCTTTATAAAGCAAATCTCCCTGGGTGGCAAGTCCTCCGGGAGAAGGAGGATAATCATATAAAACCAATACTTTCATCTGTAAACTCCTCCATTATTTAGCCATTTTTTAGCATTGAAAGGATTTGTAAATTGCCAGAAGGCTTCATCGCGGGGAGTTGTTTGTGTCTCCCAGCTATCTTTTTCAAAACCGTAAGTTTCCCTTAGAATACTATATTTTCTTAACCAAATGCGTTTTGTTAACGTCCGGTAAATTGCTGCGTTTTTAACTGGCCTGGGATGATATTTTTTATGACCGTCTTCGTAAGCAAAAGTCCGGAGTTCATCAGCCTTTATTTTGCTGTTATTCCAGAGATTGATAACTGCTTTGCTGACTTCTTCATGCCGCAAATGCCGGGTATATTCTCCGTTTGGATTATGGGAAATAATCAGATCGTAATGTTTTTCGGGCAACAGATCCAGAATTGTTTGCTCAACCTCTTCTTCATCAAGCGGATTTTGATCAGGGCCATCATCCAGATCACCCATAATCCCTTCTGATCTTAGGATTTTCAATGCTTTATAAAACTTAGGGGCACGCTCTTGATCGTTTCCCCTGCAAACCGAAATAATAAAACAATTCCATGATGGATGGCTTAATATTGTTCCTCCGGCCCATAATGTTTCATCGTCGGGGTGGGCAACAATTACAGCAACGTTTTTCGGTTTTATTTCATTCATTTAACTTCACTTATTTATTATTTCCTGTGCGTGTTGAAAAAATCTTTTACAAAGGCTTTTTGTTGATTATCGGTCATATTATCTGCAGGTTGAACAGAAATTTTTATTTTTTCAAACCGGCGGTTATCTTTTAAAAAATTGAATAATTCGGATTTGGCATCGGTGGGTCCAAAAAGGAGTACTTCACTATAATCGTTAATAATATAACTTAATTTTTTATAAAAATCCGCGTATTGATTTTGCTCTTTGTTGTGCATCAGGCTTTCATCCATTCTCAGATTTTCGACTTGTTCAGGGAAAGCCGGAGTCGATTCCAATGTTTTTGATATTACCGTGTTATTTAGTAATTCCATTATATTGGCTGTTGAATGATCCATCCAAATTCCCAACTTTTTTACTGATTTCATAATATTTAAATTTTTGATGTTTAGTATTGTCTGATTACTGATTTTATAATGTAGAAACCAGATATTAAAGTAGTTGTACAAAAAGATTCAATCTGGAACTAGTCCTGTTTTTTTGTCGGAATAATCAAAACCGGAAAAGTTGTATTTTGCAAAACTTTTTCAGAAACGCTTCCCATATGGTATTTTCAAACCATTTACGGCTATGTGAGCCCAATACAATAACATCTGCACTAATTTTATTTGCTGCCTTTAAAATAGCCTCTGCACAATTACCTTCTTCGAGCAGCGTTTGAATGCGATTATCTCCCAAATAAATTTTCGATTTATCAAGAAATTGCCGGGCTAATTTTTTGGAATCAATTGTTTCCTGAGTTAATTCTTCACTTGTATCAAGATGGCCTGCAAAACCCATTACAGTAACATGTTCAGTTAAAATATAATCCTGTGGATCAGACAATACATGTAATAAAGTTGTTTCAGCCTTCATTGTTTTGGCTAATGAAAAACCTTTCTCAGCAACTTTTTGAGCACTTTGATTGTAGTCCAGTGCAATCAATACTTTTTTCATTTTCTCTTGTTGAAATTTTATCCTGTTTCTCTCTTCAATACCCCCAAAAAATCGTTTCAAAAAAGTTTTCCTTGAAATCATTTTTCCTTATGTTTTCTTTCCAGAGGAACAATTCCGGCCATTTCCCCGATAATATTTACCAATTCGGTGCCGGTTGGAATAACAATTTTTGCATTATTTCCCAGCGATGCTTCCAGCGCTTCCAGCTTTCGCAAAAGCTGCGCATTTCCAATAAAATATTTATCGGCAGCTTCATTTACCAGTTTTATGGCTTCTGCTTCTCCTTCGGCATGTAAAATTTTCGATTGTTTGTACCCTTCTGCTTCTTTAATTTTTGCACGTTTTACACCGTCGGCAACCGTTTCTGCGGCTGTGGCAGAATCAATGGCTGCAATTTTTTCATTTTCAGCTTTCACCACTTTATTCATGGTTTCCTGCACATCTCTTGGAGGATCGATTTCTTTCAATTCGGTTCGCACAATCTCAATTCCCCAATTTTGGTTTCTTCGTGAAGGGTCCTGTACAGTCCGGAGTTAATTTTACCACGTTCGCTGTTGGCCGATTTTAGTGTGAGTGTACCAATAATATTACGAAGTGTTGTGCGGGCCAGGTTTACAATCTGCCATTTGTAATTGTTTACATTGTAAATGGAACCTTTTACACTTTCTTCGTCGGATTTTACCCGGAAATATACCTGTGCATCCACACTGGCATTCAGGTTATCGTTGGTGATAATTTCCTGTGGTTCAGCATCTACCATTTGTTCGGTTACATTCACCAGAAACAAACGATCGATAACCGGAATAATCCAGTGAAATCCGGGAGCAGCCAGACTGTGGTACTTTCCAAGCCGTTCAATTAAACCACGATGTGTTGGCCTGACAATTCTGATTCCTGCAAAAAGGATTATTACTACAGGAACAATTAAATACAAATAGTTCATGTTTTTTTATTTATTGTTTTTTATTGGTAATCCCAACACTCGGAGAACTCGCCATAATCAAACTTTTGTGTTTCAAAAAGTTTATTGTGATGGCTCGTTTCATTTTAATGTTTTATGTTATTATTTTGTTTATTTACCTTCCGGAAGAATACACAAATGAATCAATTACATCCATCAGATCTTTCTTGGTTTTACCCAATTTGGCTGAAATCATTTCTATCAAATCGTCTCTCGATACACGTCCCCAATACAAATCGGCATCGGTTAATTCAGGATACTTATCTCTAAGTTGGCCACTTATTCTTCCCCATTCGTTCATATCAAATTTTGTTTCCATAATTATATTTTTATTGTTAATCCAAATTTTCCGCCACTAAATGCATTCCCTCCGCCAAATTCCAGGTTTATACCCACTTTATTGCTAAAATAGTACCGGCCACCAATTTGTGCGCCCAGTCCAAGTCCTGATGTATGAGAACCTTCATAATCGTTTGGGGAGTTCCAGTTATAGAAACCAAGATTTAGTCCTGCGTAAAAATCCCAGGGAGAAGGAATATTCAATACGGTGTTGAAATGATAATTGGCATTTCCTAAAATACCGATTATTGAGTGATGGTATTTGTTATTGTTCCAGTTGTCGTTATACGAGCGGAAAGACAATTCCGCACCCAGGGTTATATCGGGGTGTACTCCATAATCGAATCCCAAATAAACGGGAACTCCCCATGAAGAAAGTCCAACCCCAACATTAATTTGTGACTGTCCTTTGGAAATTGGGCCTTGTGCAAAAATTACGCTTGCTGCTATCAGCAAAACGAAAGTTAAAATCTGTTTTTTCATCTAATTAGAATTTAAAGTTTTCAAAAGTATTAGAAGTAACTCCCACTTTTTAGGTATACTTTTTTGTGAAGAATTTCTGTATGGTCGTTTCATATCTATTTAATTTTATTGTTATAATTCTTGGGTGACTTTTTATTAAAAAGAACCTGAAGTAGTACGATAAACCCTGCAACTGGCAAAAGAATATCGATATATCGGAAAGAGTAAAACCCGAAAATTACAATTGCCCAAAGAAGTACAAGTAGCCCCGCGATGATGTAAAGTGAATTTTTCATTATATTATTTATAAAGAAACCCAAATGCAGGTTCAGTGATTTCGTTAAAATTACGCCATACCAGGAACGGGAAGTGTTACATAATTCAGGATAAGAGTTACATGATTCACACATTCTTTAGAAGGTGATCAGGAATTTAATGATGAATTCTGCTAAAGAACCCAAACCATCAATTAACAGAAACCCTGTGAAAAGGATAAGTAGAAAGAAAAAGTTTAGTGACGATTTTAGGATTTTTTCTGCAAATTGAACTTTGAAATATCGACTACTGAAAGAAGGCATTTTTGATCATCTTCGGTAACAACTCCTTCCATATACACGGAGCATAAAGGTTTTTTATCGTACCCAAGTAAAACTTCGCACGATTCCTTTGCATTACTGGTGTAAACTTTTCTGAAAAAATTATTAAATACATGTTTTGAACCTTCTGAAACAAAGAGTTTAAAATTGCTGTTTATTAAACTAAAACGTCTTTCACCCAGCATATCAGCGCCAGTAAAGTTCAGCTCGCAAATGGCTCCATCTGAATCGAGCGTAAAATAGCCCATGGGTGATAATTCAAATAACATGGTATATTTTTTAAGCGCCGTTTCTGCAGTTTCGTATGCCTGACGCAGCTCCTCGTTCTGCATTTCCAGTTCTATCTGGTGTACCTGCAGTTCGTGAAGGAGTTTTTTAATGTCGGGTTCTTCAGGAATACTCACTTGTAGTTGTTTTTCTATGAGTAGTTCTTCCGCTTTTTTGCGCAACATTGTGGCATTCGTAAAATCCATTTCTAATCTATCCATGACTTTATTGTTTTGTTATAATTATTACTTCCGATGGCAATTTCAGATTATTGGAAAGGACATTAACCGTCCATTCCATTTCCATTTCAACGCCACCAGCTCCAATTGCCTTCATTTTAATTTTATTTATCACTGCCTGCTTCAGCAGTTGGTTCATTTGTTGTTCCGTTTTATGCCGCTCAGGTTCAGGAACAAATAGTTCCATGTAATTTTGATTAATAACATCATTGTATTTTCTACCAAAAAATTCTTCCGCTACTGAATTAAACTCCAGTATTTTCCAATCGGTTGATAATTTTATGATTACATCAGTAGATAAATCGAGTAACAGGTGGTTTAACTGGTCGATGTTGTTTAATTTTTCATCCGCCTGTTTCAAATCGGTGATATTGATAAAAGTGATGACCAGTCCGTCTATTCTGTCGTCGAAAGTGCGGTAAGGCATAATGCGAGTGGAAAACCACTTGCCGTCTTTTGCCGGAATTTGTTTCTCAATAAATATAAGTGTTCTCAAAACTTCAAAGGCATCTTTAGTTAACTCCGGGTAAATGAGTTCGGAAACCTGATCGGTAAAAGGCCGCCCGATATCGCTTTTTATGAGTTTAAATATTTTTGTTGCCTGGTCGGTAAAACGGCGGATGTTCAATTCCTTGTCGAGAAATAAAGTGGCAATATCGGTGCTGTTGAGCAAATTCTTCATATCGTTGTTAACGCGCGAGTAATCATCTACTTTCGACTGCAATTCGGCATTTACCGTTTGAAGTTCCTCGTTCAGGCTTTGCATCTCTTCTTTCGAAGTGGTCAGTTCCTCGTTGGTTGATTGCAGCTCTTCGTTGGTTGACTGCAATTCCTCGTTGGTTGATTTCAACTCTTCCTGCGAAGTCTGCATTTCTTCCATAATATTCTGCACTTCCTCACGGGTATGCTGCAGTTCTTCCTCCAATTCTTTTTCCCTGACACTTGCAATGGCTTGTTTTCCTCTTTCTGAATGTGCTTTGATTTCCGAAGTTTTGGCAACATCTGTAAAAATTATCAATATCTTCCCAAATAAGGCCTCAGGTTTATTAATCCATTGAATAGTAACGTTTAGTGCAATTGTGCTTCCGTTTGTACCAATATTAACGTTGTGCAAAATCACCGGTTCTTTTTTTGTGACTACCCTGCGGAATGCAATGGCAAAATCATTTTGAAATCCCGGCCGCAACATGGCAAAAATATTCAGGTTTGCCTTTCCTACGGCTGGTTCCAGGTATTTTCCAGTACGTCCGCTGATGTATAATATATCGCCATTTTCGTTTACCAAAACGCTGGCAGGTGAAAATTGATTCAGTAATAATTGATCAACAAGCGTTTGAATATTCATGATGGGTTTATCAGGTACTTTGTTTTCGTTAATGGTTAGTTTTGACCGTGAAAATGAAGAAGGAAAATCTAACAATTCAGGGTTGAGGCTGGAATTACCACGTTTGTAAATTTTCAGGCTGGAATGTTCGGGTGTAAAAAGATGGCTTTGCGATCCCAGCGTTTCTGAACTACCCAGCAGTAAAATCCCTTCAGGATTAAGGCTGTAAAAAAACAACCCAAGCAATTTTTTCTGCAACTCGGGATCCAAATAAATAAGCAGGTTCCGGCACGAAATAATATCGATGTTGGTAAAAGGCGCATGCATAATAATGTTGTGCTGCGCAAACACTATGTTTTCCCTTATTTCAGTATTTATACGATAACCATCATCTGTTTTTATGAAAAAGCGATTCAATCGTTTTGCTGAAACATCCGCTTCTATATTTGCCTGAAATATTCCTTTTCGTGCCGTTTCAATGGCATCATTGTCAAGATCGGTGGCAAATATCTGTAAAGAGAATCCTCCGTGCGGATTTATTTTTTCAACTACTTCCCTAAATACAATGGCAAGAGAATATGCCTCTTCACCGGTAGAACAACCGGGTATCCATGCCCTAATTGTTGAGCCGGGTTGGTGCCTGCCAACCTTTTCCGAAATAACCGTTTCTTTTAATTTTTCCCAAACCAGAGGATCGCGAAAAAAATTGGTAACGCCAATCATCAACTCTTTAAACAGGATATGTACCTCTTCAGGGTTTTCCTGTAAAAAGTGAACGTATGAATTAATTTCACCAATTTTATGCACGCCCATTCTTCTTTCAATACGGCGGTAAACCGTATTTTTTTTGTACAACGAAAAGTCGTTTCCGGTATGTGAGCGCAGTAAAATAATAATTTTCTCCAATGCACTTTTATTGTCTTTCCCAATAGTTCGATCTGTTTTGACTACTGGAATATGTTCAAGAAAATCAACCAATTTTAGAAGGATTTCTTTGGGCGGAGCAACCACATCAACCAATCCCAAATTAATGGCATTTCGGGGCATGCTGTCGAATTTTGCCGTTTCGGGTTCCTGTACCATCGCAATTCCGTTTTTTTCTTTAATGGCGGCAATTCCGACACTGCCGTCGGAACCCATGCCTGAAAGAATAATACCGACGGCAAACTCTTTCTGATCGTCGGCCAGCGAACGCAGAAAAAAATCAATGGGAAGGCGCATTCCCCTTGCTTCAACAGGCTCAAACAAATACAGAACCCCCTTTAAAATAGACATGCTTTTGTTGGGTGGAATAACATACACACAGTTGGGCTTCACTTTCATTCTGTCTTCCACCTGGAAAACTTTTATTTTGGAGACCCGCTGAAGCAATTCGGGAAGCATACCTTTATGTGTAGGATCCAAATGTTGAATGACTACATAGGCCATTCCGCTGTCTTCGGGCACATTTCCCAGCAGTTGCTCCAGTGCTTCCAATCCACCAGCCGATGCACCAATTCCGATAATTGGGAACATGGGAGTAGTTGTAACGAAATCTTTTTTATGAGCTAGTGTCGCCGGTTCTACTTTTTTGCTTTTCAAATCATAACTTTTTTATCGTTTATTCAACAGTTTTTATTAAAAACTATTTAAATATACCTAATAATTAATTGGATTAGCATAACCAAATTATTCATGACCTGATTCCATATTCATTTGGTTATCTTCACTGTTTCCCAGTCCATGCATTGGCCTGGTTATTCACCTTCTTCCACCTGTTAACAGAAACAACAGAATTACAATAACACCTATTGTTGTGTTAAGTGTTTATTGTCGGATCGTCATTCCGAACTTGTTTCGGAATCTGCTATTTATCAATGAGATGCTGAAATAAATTCAGCATGACGTTAAATGTTTCATGCTTAACACAACACTATAATAATATAAAGACCTGTTTCGTTCAACAAAATTCTTTTTCTCCTCTTTTTTCATAAAAATTTATTTGGGTACTAAAATAAAAAGTCAAAGGTGCGGTTTTGTTACATTATTCACAGGAAAATTTACATAATTCACACATTTTTAGCCGGACACTGGGATGTGGCAGATTTGTGTTAATGGTTTAATTCATTTGTTTATAACGGGTTATTTTTATTTAACTCATGGACCCTGCTAATAATTGTCATTTAGTGTGACCAAAATATTTCCATGCCTGTTTTGCCTGATATTCAGCGCCCAATCCACTTAAAATGTTCACATAATGTGTGAATGTTGTAACTGATAATCAAAATTGTGTAACATTTCGTTGTTAAATTGAGCTTACCTTTAATTGATATAAATAGTGTGTCATACATTAAAAAAATTCAATAAATGGTATTCAGCGAAAAGATGAAGGATAACTGGGAATATGATTTATTGCAATCCGTTGATGAGAAGGATGTAATGATGCTCAGAAAACAACTAAAGCAAATTTAAATTTCACTAAACGAGAATCACAGAAATTATGGGATGAATACAATGGAAGATATAAAAATCTAAAGTACTCATCCTGGCTTTTTAAAGATATGGTTTTAAATGAATGTTTTTAAACAATTAAATATACAAGAATGAATAAGTTAAAAATGAGTTTTGTAATCGTTTTAAGTTCTGCATTTATTTTTATGGGCTGTGCTACATGGAATAAAACGCAAAAGGGGGCGGTAATAGGAACTGCAGCCGGTGGAACAGCAGGCGCTGTTATTGGCCGGGCATCGGGGAACACTGCCCTGGGAGCAATTATTGGTGCAGCAGTTGGCGGCGCTTCCGGTGCAATAATTGGCCGGCAAATGGATAAACAGGCAGAGGAGATTAAAAAAACAGTACCCGATGCAAAAGTTGAACGCGTGGGTGAAGGTATTGTGGTGGAATTCAGCAGCAACGTGCTGTTTGCGTTCGACAAATCAAACCTGTCAGACGATGCTAAAACCAACCTGGACAAACTGGTTGTTGTATTGAATGGTTATCCTGATACCGATATTGAAATTCAGGGACATACCGACAGTAAAGGCAGTGAAGCGTATAACCAGACCTTATCGGAACAACGGGCAGGTACTGTTTCCGGTTACCTTTCGGGTCAGGGAATTACCTATAATCGTTTAACAATTAAAGGGTTTGGGGAAAATGTACCAAAGTATTCAAACGATACTGCAGAAGGCCGTACCCAAAACCGTAGAGTTGAATTTTTGATTACAGCCAACGAAAAAATGAAGGCTGATGCTCAACAAAATTCAGCCAACTAATACACAATGCATTTAAAATTATTTATTATGAAAGAAAAATTTATTTTCATCACATTGATTTTAATATTATCTGTTTCCCAGGTTTTTGCTCAGGGCTCAGACAATTCAAAAACATCATTTGCCATCCTGGGGGGAGTAAACCTGCAGAACCTGAATGGTAAAGATATGAATGGCGACAAGCTTAAAAATGACATGCTTGTTGGGTTCCATGCCGGGGTGAATGTTCAAATTCCCGTTGCCCCTCAGTTTTACTTTCAGCCGGGTTTACTTTTCAGCACAAAAGGGGCAAAAATTTCAAGTACTTCATATAAACTAT
>CAVYOB010000015.1:0-127588 GCA_963769925.1 uncultured Prolixibacteraceae bacterium | reverse complement strand
GACTCTGGATACTCAGAATAAGTAATTGAATATATTGCAATTACAATAAGTATGAGAATTATTAAAAATATGCTTTATATTATCTTTAAGCAAAATATATTGCTGAAGAACATAAAATATTATGTTTTATATCATATAAGTAAACTTAAAAAAATTGACTCTGGTAATGAGCCTTAGAAAAGAGATTTCATATCATTTGCGAATGAAGTATGTGATTCTTTTTTTTAAGTTGAAATCAGCAGCTAAAATTATTGGAATTTAATCTTCATTGTAAATAAAAATCTTACACATTTAGATTTGTTATCGGCCCGAAACAGTCGAAGATCAAATGATTTGACAAATTAATTCTATTTTTGACAAGCAGGTAAAATTAAAACACATGCAAAATAAGCTAATACTTATATTCACTTTCATTCTGTTATTTTATCAAATAAAAGCTCAAACAGAAACTCACTACAAAGTTTCGAATTCAACATTGGTTTCTACTGACAATCAACCGCTCTGGCTTTGGGCCAATCGCGATGGTAAAATCATCGGTGGAAACCGATTTCTTAATTTGACCGATGTAAGTTTTTCCGGTTTGAACTACGGAAAAGATTCGACTTCATTTTTAGTAGCAGGAACAGATCTTGTGGCAGGACTTGGTAACCGATCACAGTATCTGCAGGCAAATGAACTGTTTGCAGGGATTAACATGAAGAACTGGGAAGTAAAAGGCGGTTTGTGGGCGAATGAAATGCTGTTTGGTGGACTTTCAACTTCCAATGGAAATATTGCCAACAGCCGCAATGCCCGTCCACACCCTCGAATTAGTATTCGTGTTGCAGATTATAAACCGTTGCCATGGATCGGGAAGTTTGTATTGTTTAAAGGAGAATATGAAGAAGGTTGGTTAAATGATAGACGTTATGTTAAAAATACGCATCTGCATCATAAATCATTTTACCTGAAGTTAAAATTCAGCAAAAAATTTGATTTTCAGGGCGGACTCGAACATTATGTGATGTGGGGAGGAACATCACCAAATTCAGCCATCGGGGAATTACCCGACGATTTCAGCGCTTACTTAAAATATATTACCGGACACAGCGGTAATGATAGTTTTTTGCCTACCGACCAGAAAAATGTTGCTGGAAATCAATATGGAACTTACCAGGCAATGATCACTTACCACTTCAAAGAATGGACTGCAATTTTAAATTTAAGCCACCCTTTTGACGATTTATCGGGAATGAACTGGCGCAACTGGACAGATAATCTTATAGGAATTTACCTGACTTCCAATGACAGAGACAGATTTATAACTGATTTTATTTACGAATTCACTGATACACATAATCAAAGTGCACGGTCGGATACACTTTATTACTGGCACGAAGGCAGCCAAACCTGGAGGAAAGAAGAATACGACAATTATTTTAACCACGGAGTATATCGTTCAGGAGTCACTTATCAGCAACAGGCAATAGTATCTCCCCTGTTTTTTCCGATTATAATAAATGATGGTATTAGTTATGGTTTCAAATCGACACGTTTTTTTGCCCATCATTTTGGGACAAAAGGAAAACTCAGTCAAAATATAGCCTGGAAAGGAATGGCTACATATATTCAACAATGGGGAACCCATCAAAATCATTACCTGCAAAAAAGAAAACAATTATCTGGTTTTCTTGAAGTTACATATAGCAACAAGCAACTTCCTTTTGAAACCGGAGTGATCATTGCCGGTGATATGATTCATCGTCAAAAAAACAATTTAGGGATGCAAATCACATTGTCAAAAAGTTTATAACAGCATCCTGTTAATATTTTTTTCAAGAGCCGGTTAAACCTATTAACAGGCTTTTTGTTTATTTGACATTAAGCATTTAGACAGGTTTGTTGTCCCATTTTGAAAAAACGTCCCGATCAGGGTTGCCCGGTTTAAATGGTGTTTATAGTTTTGTATATAGAAACAAAAATTAATTAATCGATAGGTCGAATAATTCTTTGTAATGAAAAAAATATTTATGCTGGTTACTACAAACGTAGTAATAATGCTATTTGCCAATATAACCTTTGCTACTGATTATATTACTATTAATGACGGAGATGCAGCCAGTCCTTCTACCTGGTCGGGTGGTATTGTACCAGAATCTTTTGGAGGTTCCGGGAAAAAGGAAAGCACAATCACAATTAATCACAATGTATTTTACAATGCTGATTACTCCATCCCTAATAATTGTACATTTACGATCAACTCGGATGCTACGCTTGTTATTGGTAATTTTACGCTCATTGGAAACAATAAAATTTTAATTTTAAACGGAACATTAATCTGTGATGGAATTTTTCATGAATCAACTACTGGTATTAGCGGAAATGGAACACTTGTCGCTTCAGAAATTAATGGGACAATACCCGTTGGAATAACCGATATTAACGGAACAAATTTCTGGAATGGTGCAACGGATAATGACTGGTCAAATCCGAATAACTGGTCATTGGGAGCAAAGCCTTCCTCAGATAAATGGGCTGCAATTGGAATTTCACCTACAAACTGGCCTGTAATTGGTCAATCCGAATTAGTCAAAGGTCTGACTATTGCACATGATCAGCAACTTATCATTGCTTCACGTGGATCGCTCAAAATGGATACAATTTATACCTATGGTAATTTATATATTCAATTAGATACTGCAGGAACCGGTAATGTTTATACCAATTATGCAAAAAGTAGCAGTGGCAACGTGGAAATACAGCGATACATGCCAGATAATAAATGGCATATCATTTCATCTCCGGTAAACGAAAGTCTTGAAGATTTTTATGCCGATAATTCAGGCTTAATTCGCAATAATGGAACCTATCAGGCATTTGGACCCTATGATGAGACGTTGGACGATTGGTCGCTATACTTAATAGGCGCACAATCAGATAGTATTAAAGCCGGGAAAGGTTATATTTTAAGTACCCAGGCCAATAGTACTATCACATTTAAAGGTAAAAATCTTAATGCAGGCCCTGTTAACAAAAATGTATCGGCTGATAATTATGGCTGGAATGCACTTGGCAATCCTTATCTATCTTCACTGCAAATTACCGGAGCAAACAGTTTTCTGGAAACAAACGCTCCTTTAATGGCATCTGGTTATGAAGGTTTGTATGTTTGGGATCCATCAGCAGGAGGCACGGGTGATTATGTTGTAATTGCCGATGCCGGGTATTCTTTTGCCCCGGGTGGAGAAGATCAACTAAATCAGGATAAAATTGCTGTAGGTCAGGGATTCATGGTTAAGGTTGCCACTGCCGAAAATCTGGTTTTTAATTCTTTTATGGAAAGACTTAATACAGGAACCCTATTAAAATCAACTGTGACTCAAGCTCCTGCGCTTAGATTAACTATCCAATCCGGAGATTTAGTGAACAGAACCATTGTTGGGTTCAAAAAGAACATGACGCCTGGTCTTGATTCAGGTAATGATCTCGGAAAATTGAAAGGTAACCCTGACATTGCACTTTATACTCAATTGGTTGACCGAAGCAGCGATATTGATTTTGCAATACAAACGCTGCCGTATAAATCATTTGAACTTCGAAATATTCCGGTTGGACTTGATTTGAAGAACGGAGGCGAAGCAACTTTCACACTGGAAACAGTCAATTTTCCTGAAGGTGCGCAGATTTACCTGGAAGATCGGGAGTTAAATACACTCACCCAACTTAATATTGAAAATGCAGCTTATTCTGTTTTACTACCCTCAATGAGCGGATACGGGCGATTTAACCTGATTGTAACCAACTTTACAACAAATGCTACTACAACATCTGCCAGAGATATAAATCAACCTGAATTCAATGTCTTTGTACGTGATAAGCTAATCTTTGTCTATGGTCCTGCTGATAAAGACACCCGCTTTGCGATTTACAGTATCGATGGAAAGATGTGGTACCAAAACCGGGCTGAAGTTTCTAACCAAAACAAGATCGATGCTACTGCATTTCCTTCCGGAATTTATTTGGTACGAATTAACCGGCAGGGAAAAACTCAAACCTGCAAAGTAATAGTAAGCAACAGGTAAAAAAAATGAATATGAAGAAGGGGGAGAAATCAGGAAACAAATCAAACAAAGAGAAAATAACGCGGAAAGAAGCAATCAAAAAGGCTGCAGGTATTGCCGGCCTGACTGCAGCTTCTATTATTTTCCTGGATACAAAAGCAAGTGCTGGCACCAGTGGAGTAAGTCCGTCAGCACCACCTAACTGGTAATAAGAAAGTATCGGTTAATAAATCAAGTGCTACACAGGCAAAACAGGGTTTTGTCCGTTTTTTATTTGATTCTGTTTTATTCTCACGCGATGTGTTTTTCAATTTAAATATTAAAGTTCATTTTTATCGGCCAACACTAAAAAATAAAGCAGTATCATATAATAAAATTCTTTATTTTTTAGAATTATTTAATTCCTTAAGAAAGAGTATTTATTTTATAAATAAATTGGCAATGATAGAAGATTTATCATTTTTTTTATGAAATTTGCTTGCTGTTTATAGAAATATCGTTAGAACCGTTAAATCAAAATAGTTAAACACCCAATAAACTGTTATGGAAACCATTCTTATCATTGGAGCTTTTATCATAGGATTTTTACTGGTAATGATTGCAGTACCTCCTATTATCCGGGTGGCTCAAGCAAAACATTTATTCGAGGCTTTTGAAGAAAGAAAGATTCATACTAAAATAGTGCCTCCCCTGGGAGGTGTTGCAATATTTATTGGTTTTACACTAAGTTCAATAATTGCAACTGACGGATTGAGCTTCGATTCACTAAAATATATTATAGCTTCTGTAATCATCATGTTCTTTATTGGATTAAAAGATGATTTGTTAAATATTTCGGCACACAAAAAACTAATGGTTCAAATTTTTGCCGCCATTATTCTTATCACTTTGGGAAATGTTCGCTTTACGAATTTACATGGTATTTTAGGCACGTATGAAATTGGTTATTTAACCAGCTTGATTTTGACTGCTTTTACAATGGTAGTAATCATAAATGCTTTTAATTTGGTTGATGGAATTGACGGATTGGCTTCAGGTTTGGCAATGCTGGCAGCGACCACTTTTGGAGTCTGGTTTTTTATGACAGAAAATGTACAGTTTGCTATTCTGTCATTCGCTTTGGTTGGTAGCCTTGCCGGGTTCTTTCTATTTAACGTATTTGGAAACCGAAATAAATTATTTATGGGAGATACCGGTTCATTAATCATTGGGTTAGTTGTTTCAACATTAGTAGTTAAATTCAATGAATTCAATATCGTTAATACCACATCGTTTGCGATTGGTGCTGCACCTTCAGTTTCGTTTGCTATTATTATTGTACCACTGATAGATACATTACGTGTTATGTCTATCCGTATAGCTCAGAAACGTTCTCCTTTTTCTCCCGACACCAACCATATTCATCATAGAGTATTGGCATTGGTTCACAGTCATTTTAAGGTGACTATTATCATTGTGTTTGCAAATGCACTTTTAATTGCGTTTGCATTGTTTCTAAACCACATTTCATTCAATATAAACATTCAGTTTATTTTTGTATTTCTGGCAGGGGTGCTACTTTCACTGATGCCGTCGATAATTTTAAGATTTAAAACATCAGAGAAATTGAAATCGGCAGAACCTGCAAATCAATTGAGTTAATGACACGAAACTCAGGGATTTGAAAATAGCTCTTTTAAAACAAACTTAATTCATAGTTTAGTTATAGTATATTCATTATAAAAAGAGTCGTATTTCAAGTAACTCTTTTTTGTGAACTTATCTGGAGAAATGTCAGACTTTTTTTGAAGATTATGCCGCTGTATTGAAGTTTATAAATGTCGATATACTGAGGAAAGACCTATATTATCACAAGTATTTACTGATTTTTAAATAATCAAAACAATTTTCTGACCTATAACACAAACCACAACTTTATAAAACAACACCTTTGTATGATGTCATTTTAATTTCATATTTACATTCCTTCATCTCACTCCCAAATCATTACATTTCAGTAAAATATAATACTGATTATTAGTAGATATAGTTGTGTTTTGTTCGCTTCCCTGTAGCAGAACTGACGGGGAATGCGCTAGCCGGAATTCATTTTGCCCAGGCTTCCCCTTCAGGACTACGTCTCCATTCAAAATAATTATTAAGTACTTCCAGAGATTTAGCACTTGGGACCGGACCTTTGAAAGGAGTTGGCCCCGTCAAATACATAACATCAGGATTTTTATCACTAAAAGCAGGCCATTCAGGAACACCTTCCCCATTTGGATTTCCATATTTGGCAAAATTTGTCCAGTAAGTTCCCATCGCTTCTGAAATATCCAAATCCGATTGAGATATTTGAGGATTTGACGGATCAAGATTCATAAAAACATAAGCTACATCCTGCCCGTGCGGAGAGCCATATCCGTATCTTGGCGAATCTTCAGGATAATCGGGGTGCTGATCAAAATAGTAATAGAAAACCTTTGATTTTCCGATTTCAGATTGCAGTCGGGCCCAGATCCAGGTGTGCCATCCAAAGGCCGCATCACGTGCAAGATCGCGTGCTGTTTTAGGCACCGAATTTTCACCAACGGGATATGCTTGTATCAAAGCGTCGGCAAATTTACCGTAACGTTTCTGAACGCCTGCGATGTATTCTTCAGGTGTTCTTTCCCTGCTGAAACTTGCACCTTCGTCGGAATTGTAGCCAATAAGCACGGGAACATCGTTGTATTTCCCGGCTTCATATAGTTTATACTGATCATCAGGAATAACATAACCGTCAACAATTGGCCATCCTCCTGCCATTCCAAAACCAGTTGGTAATTTATCGGCGTCTATTTTTCGAAGTTCTGCTATGCTGGAAACGCCAGCATTTTTGACATATGTAACTCCATCGGCTTCAGCCTGTTTAAGAGTTTTCATATTTTCACCTGGGTACGTTGTTGGACGAGTTGGCCCAAACGATCCACCACTTTCAGATATAGCACCCTGAAAGAGTCCCTTTGCCAGTGGTGAAGCACATAACATACTTACAGATATCCCGCCGGCAGATTCTCCAAAAATGGTTACTTTATCAGGATCTCCACCGAATGCAGCAATATTCTTTTGAATCCACTGTAGCCCTGCAATCTGGTCCAGAATTCCATAATTTCCAGAAACATGATTTGGATTTTCTGCGCTCAATTCAGGATGCGCTAAAAATCCGAATTGATTGACACGGTAGGCAATGCTTACCAGCAAAACTCCTTTGTTTGCCAGTTTTGTGCCATCATATACGGGTTCGGAAGTGGAGCCAAAACTAAAGCCGCCACCATAAATCCAAACCAGAACCGGTATTTTATCTTTTGATGTTTTTGCCGGAGTCCAGATGTTCAGGTATAAACAGTCTTCACTTTTCCCCGAAGGAGGATTTCCTCCCTGCATGGGTGCCGGGGCATATTCTGTGGTTAGTTTCACCCCTTTCCATTTTTCGGCAGGTTGAGGCGCTTTCCAGCGTAAATCACCCACCGGAGGTGCTGCGAAGGGGATGCCTTTAAAAACCCGTAATCCATCTTCAATGGTTCCTTGTACTATTCCTTGCTCAACCATTACCTGATCTGGCGGAAGCGTCGAGCAAGCGTTTATTATTAACAAAAGCAATATTGCAATCAAAGGCATTATATTTTTCATTTTACCAGATTATGTTATTATTTTTTATTTGAATGTATTATCTCTAATGATTAATCTTTAAACAATAGCGGAGCAAGTTCATGCAGGCTTCGGCGCCAGGTCTGAAATTCATGACGTGTGTTTTCAGATACATAGGAAACAGCATTAAAACCTGCTTCTTTAAGTGCTTTAGCAGCATTTCTAACTCCATCCGGACGTTCGAAACTGCCACAACTCATAAAGATGAGTTTTACCTTTGACTTATCCTTAATATCATTCGGCATATAAATTCCACCACTCAGAAGCCCATAATATGAAAAGACATCCGGATTATTAAGTGTTATCGTCTTTGTTTCCATTCCTCCCATTGAGAGCCCGGCCATAGCACGGTGTTGTTGATCGGCTATTGTGCGAAAGTTAGCATCTACATAAGGAATTAATTCATCAACAAGAACTGTTTGAAATGGCTTGATATCGAAATTTCTTAACCCACCAAATTTGATTTCGTTTGTCATTCCATAGGTCATTACTATGATGAAAGGTTTGATTTTTCCTTCTGCAATGAGATTATCCATAATGAGGTTGGCATGCCCCTGGTTTGTCCATGCAGTTTCATCCTCTCCCCAGCCATGTTGCAGGTACAATACCGGATAGCGTTTCGATTGATTTTTATAATAATCCGGAGGAGTGTAAACAAACGCCCTGCGTGAAGTATTTGTACTTTTTGATGGAAAAAGAATCTGTACTACATTACCATGCGGAACATTTTTCAATGCATAGAAATCCTGGTCGTGAGCGGGTATTTCAATGCCACTTTCCCAACGGGTAGATCCATAAAAGTTTAATGTTCCGGGATCGTTAAAGACTCCTCCGTCAACTGTTAAACGATAGTAGTGGAATCCTTCTTCCATTGGGCCAGCTGTAGTTCCCACCCACTTTCCATCTGCATCTTTTGCCAGCGGAGTTCCCCCCCTGGTGCCTCCAAGTCCAAGACTTACAACAACACTTTGGGCATCGGGAGCCTCAATAAGGAATCGCGCATAGCCCTGCGAGTTGACCTGGGGATATTCTTTCCCTGGCTGATTTAGAGTCGATGGTTTGAAATCTTCTTTAATTTCTGTTGGGGTGTTTTGCGCCTGACCAAAGGAAAACATTACCATTGAACAAGCTATAAAAAGAATAATAAATCGTTTCATTTTTTTGATATTAAATTAGTTAAAAAGATGTTGTGCAAAATAATAAAGGTTGCTGTCCCACTCATAATTGTCGTGGGCATTGGAATCGACATGCCAAACATGGTTTACACCTTTCTCTTTCAGATATTGGTGCACCTTTGAGCTGACGCGAATCAGACCGTCTTTATTTCCGCAGGCAACCCATAAGAGTTTCAGGTTTTCCTTTGCTGCAACTGGGTCTGGCAGAAATTCAACATTTGACATTCCGCCAAACATATTTGTATTTGGTGCAGAAGAAAAGCCTCCGACATAGGCAAAAGTTTCGATGTGATACATCCCGATATTCAACGATTGCCCGCCGCCCATTGATAAACCTGCAAGGGCACGGTGTTTCTGGTCGGAATACACTGAATAGTTCGATTCAATGTAAGGGATAATATCTGTAAGTAAATCAACCTCAAAGCTTTTTCCGTAGCCTTCAAAACCATTTCCTCTTCCCGAACCATTGTCATTTACGGTATCGTTTGCCGTGATTTTGGTATCGCAGCTTGGAAAAACCATTATCATTGGCTGAATTTTACCATCAGCAATCAGGTTATCCACGATATTATCAGCCTGACACCATTCAGTCCATTGATGGTTGTCTGAATTAAGCCCGTGCAAAAGATAAAGCACCGGATATTTTCTGTCGGTTTTATAACCGGGTGGTGTATAAACCCTCATCGGACGTTGTGTTCCAAGCGATTTTGAACTGTACACCACATCGGTAAGTTTGCCGTGAGGAACATTTTTGCGCTGACTGTTGTATCCGGCAGGTGGTTCGGGGAAAGCAGGTTTGTCGTCGGGACCCAATTCGATTGGGCCTCCAAAACCGCCTCTTCGGGGTGTGTTCTCCCGAAATAAAAGGGGTGCAAATTCGTGCAGACTGCGTCGCCAGGTTTGCCATTCGTGGGCGGTTTGTGGCGAAACATAGAATCGGGTGTTCATTCCGGCAGCTTTCAGTTTTTCTGTATTTTCCTTTGGGTCGCCCCATGGTCCGCGTCTTGGATTTTCAAGTTCGCGACTGCCATAACTGACAAATACCAGTTTTACATTTTCCTTGAAACCGGGTGCTTTCTCCACATCCTCAACACTGATACTGCCACCGCTGAACAGTCCTACATAAGAAAATACATCGGGATGAGCCAGCGTAATTATGCGTGTTTGCATGCCGCCCATCGAGAGTCCGGCCATTGCACGATTTTGTGCGTTGGCCATTGTACGAAAGTTGCCATCGATGTATGGAATAACATCCTCCAGGAGTATGTGTTCGAACACACTGAAATCAAAAGAACCCAGACCTCCTTTATTGCTCAAATCTCCTGAAATTCCTCCATTTTCCATCACAATAATAAACGGACGGGTTTTGCCTTCGGCAATCAGGTTATCCATTATAAAACCTGCACGTCCCTGGGCTCCCCAGCCGCTTTCACCTTCGCGGTAACCATGCTGAAGATAGAGAACAGGATAGCGTTTTGTAACATCATTGTCGTAACCAGGCGGTGTATAAACAAAGCAGTGCCGCATGGCATTACTGATTTTACCAAAGTACCGCACTTCGCGCAATTGTCCGTGTGGCACGTTTTTCAGGGCATAAAAATCCTCGTCTTTGGCCGGTATTTCGATGTCATTGCGCCAGGCGCCCGAACCAAAAATGTAAGTACTGCTCGGGTCAGGAACCTCAGCACCATCAATTATAAGTTGGTAGTAGTGGTTGCCTTCGTCAAAAGGTGCTGAAACTCCGGTCCAGAAGCCATCCTCACCTTTTGTCATCGGGAATTTTATCCCATTGATTTCAAGCTGAACATTCAGTGCCTGAGGTGCAGCAATGCGCGCTTTGACCCGTCCTTCGGAATTAACCTGTGGGTATTCCCTCCCCATCTGGTTGGTTGAAGCTGGTTTAAAATCGTCTTTTATTTCCGCCTGATTTATTTGTGAAAAACATTTTAAACCAGATAAAACCATTATTACAAAAATGATAGCTGATAATTTTATCATAATTAACTGGTTTTATTTGTCAAATAACAGTGGTGCAAACTGATAAAGAGCTCGTCTCCAACTTTGCCATTCGTGAGCCGTTAACGGTGAAACGTAAAAATGCGTATTAATCCCTGCTTCTTTCAGCTTATCTGTATTTTCTTTTGGATCCCCTCCAAAACCGGCCCTGCGGTTTTCCAGCTCACGGCTTCCATAACTGATGAATACAAGTTTGTTTTTCTCCTTAAAACCAGGAGCATTTGCAATGTCCTCAAGACTTAAGCTGCCCCCGCTAAAAATTCCGACATATGAAAACACATCAGGATTGGCCAGTGTAATAACACGCGTTTGCATACCACCCATCGATAACCCGGCCATTGCCCGGTGAGCCTGATCAGCATAAGTTCTGAAGTTGGCGTCAATCATAGGAATGACATCCTCAAGTAAGGTTTTCTTGAAACCGTCGGCCCAGCCTTGGGGTGGCCATTGTGCCGGACGCTCACCTTGCCTGTTGCGCGGTGGCGCTTGCATTGTCCAGCTACCGTTGTCCATTACAATAATAAAAGGATTGGCTTTCCCTTTGGCAATCAGGTTATCCATGATCAGGTTCGCATGTCCCTGGTTAGACCAACCAGTTTCGTCTTCGCCGCCACCATGCTGAAGATACAGCACCGGGTAGCGTTTATTTAAATTATCATCATATCCGGGAGGTGTATATACAAAACAACGCCGCATGCTGTTATTGACTTCAGAGAAATATGGAATTTCGCGTACCTGACCATGAGGAACATTTTTAAGCGCATAAAATTCCTCATCTTTCGCCGGAATTTCAATGCCACTTCCCCAACGACTTGCGCCGTAAAAGTACAAGCTGCCCGGATCAGGAACTGCAGCTCCATCAATCCAAATCTGGTAGTAATGAAATCCTTCGTCCTGAGGTGCTGACTCACCTGTCCAGACTCCGTTTTCATCTTTTATTAGGTCGTATTTTACCGCGCTGATATCAAGCAATACTTTTTGTGCTTCGGGTGCTGAAATCTGAACTCGAACCCGTCCTTCGGAATTTACCTGGGGATATTCTTTCCCTGGTTGATTTACTGATGAGGGTTTGAAATCTTCAACAGCTTTTTGTTGTCCAGTCTGAGCCATGCTCATCAAACCGGATAAACTCAGTAATAATGTTATGATAATTGAATATGCTTTCATAATTTTTAGTTTTTGAATACAAGTTGTGCAAATTGATAAAGGCTTCGTCGCCATGAATGCCATTCGTGGGCTGTTCCGGGAGAGACGTAAAAGTGTGCATTCATTCCGGCAGCTTTTAAAGCTTCAGTATTAGCTTTAGGATCACCACCAAAACTCATTCTGCGGTTTTCGAGCTCACGACTGCCATAACTGATGAATAGTAGTTTTACATTTGATTTAAACGCCTGAGAATTTTCTACATCTTCAGTACTTATACTTCCTCCGCTAAAAATTCCAACTTGTGAGAAAACATCTGGATTTCCCAAAGTGATAATGCGGGTTTGCATTCCACCCATTGAAAGCCCGGCCATAGCACGGTGTTCCGGGTCAGCAATAACACGATAATTTGCCTCAACATAAGGAATCAAATCGTTAAGAAGAAGGTTTTTGAATTCACCTGCAAAATCAAAACCTCCTCTCGGACCTCGTCGTCTGCTTTGTGTAGAATCAGCATTCGCATTTCTTTCCGGCCTTGGACCACGGGGCCTGTCAAAATTAACACCGCTGTTTTCCATAACAATGATAAAAGGAACGGCTTTCCCTTCAGCAATTAAATTGTCCATAATCAAGTTGGCATGCCCCTGGTTACCCCATCCGGTTTCATTCTCCCCCATTCCGTGTTGCAGATATAAAACAGGATAACTTTTTGAGTTGTCTTTACTGTATCCTGGCGGAGTATAGATATATGCACGACGTACTTTGTCGGACGTTTTTGAGAAGTACTGAACCTCACGTAACTCACCATGAGGGACGTCCTTTAAGGCAAAGATATCCTGGTCCTTTGCCGGAACTTCAATACCGCTTCCCCAACGACCTGCACCATAAAAGTACAGGCTACCCGGATCTGGTACCGCAGCCCCGTCAACCCAAAGCTGATAATAGTGAAATCCTTCGTCCTGCGGCGCTGATTCACCTGTCCATACACCATTTTCATCCTTGACAAGATCGTATTTTACAGCACTGATATCGAGCTGTACTTTGTGTGCCTCGGGTGCAGAAATCTGAACACGCACCCGGCCCTCAGAATTTACCTGTGGATATAATTTCCCCGGTTGATTTACTGATGAAGGTTTAAAATCTTCAACAACTTTTGTTTGAGACCGTGCAGAATAAAATCCTCCGGTCATCAGTAATGCAAATAAAATGTTTAGAATTTGATATTTCATCTCATTATAATTTAAAATTTTCAATGGTATTTATCTCATTCTCGAGTTTATATTTATGGTATTCGATAGAATTCGCAAGCTCATTTCGATAGAACTCGCATATAATGCTCCTCCTGTGTGCAATTTTTTTTACATGCTCGTTTCATCTGTTTAAATAGTTTTGGTTATTCTGTTATAGTTTTAGTCCGCTGTTCTTAATATGGAAGTAATCGAAAGACACGTCAAAAGGTGTATCTGGTTTTGTTGTATCCGAATCAAACCAGAATGTGCTTTTCATGTATTGGGTTACTACTCCATCACATGCAATTAATCCGGCTTTGATATCTTTTAATAACATATCGGCGGCACCCAGTTTCTCAAATTTCTCACCATCCATCGAATAATAAGCGGTATAGATGCTTCCTTTTTTCTCTAACTTAAGTATCAATGAATTGTCTCCCGTAATTTCATCCTTTAGATTGAAAGATGCCAATGATTTTGCAATGCCGTTTTCTTCCATTATCAAGTCGATAGTTCCGGGTTGTACCCGCACGTTACCAAATCTGCCTCCTCTTGAAGTTTTAATTACAGCCCTGAACATTAATTTCACAAAATTATCATCGTCCTGATAGGCTAAAATTCCCGCATTTTCGGGTTGTGAAGGAGTTCTTGAGCAAACCAGTTTTGTTTCAATGTTCCAGTCGTTATTTGCACTTTGCAGCAGTACATTTTTAGCGTTATTGGTAGCTTCTGAAACATCGCCTGGTTGGCTTGTAATTGTAAGAGAACCTGGTTTTTTTGAAAGACTATGGTCCGCCAGATTTTCTCTGAGCCATTTCCATTGGCTACCGACAGTGGCACCGTCAAATTCATCGCTAACTGATGCTTTATCAAAATTCAGGTAATAAGTGTTCTTTTCAAGTGTAATATTATCGATAAACTGAATAATAGTTGTTCCGGGTATTGCCTTGGCTTGTTCAACATCCACTGTAACATTTTTACCAAGTGCAGTTGCTTTAACAACCGGTATTTTCGAGTTGTTCTTTAATAGATAGCTGTAAGCTTTTACATCTTTATTAAAACCCTTAATATTCTTCCCGTTAACGGTAATTGATTCAGGGTTCAGATCGGGCATAACTTTTAGCGGGTAACTGTTCGAAACGGTTGTTCCGTCTATGGTAACATATGCAAAAACAGATGCCGCGCCAACTCCTGTGGCTGTTACTTTCCCGCTTTCGTCAACGCTGACAACCGCCGGGTTATTACTTTTATAGGTAACCTTTGCTTTTGAAATATCATAAAAACTATCGTCTGACATGGCAGCAGTAACACTCGTTTGAACAGTGTTTCCCGGCCTTAAAACTACTTTATCACTTTCAGCAACAACAGTAGTTAATACAGGCTTGTAAGTTCCGTTCATAGTGGCTTCTACCTTCCCTTTAATATCTCTTGACGATGCCCCGATTTCAAAAATGTATCTGCCCTGATCATAGGTAGTCTTACCTTTTTCGGCATCCCAGAACCAAAGGTCTTTACAATCAATATCGATATTAACGGTTTTTATTTGTCCTGTTGGAATTGTTACCCGTTTAAATCCTTTTAACCTTTTAATTGGGCGTTCCAGTGATGCAGGACTATCAGGAGTTTTCATATAAACCTGCACAACTTCATCACCATCAACCGCCCCTGTATTTTTAACATCAACACTCACCGTGATTTTGTCGTTGGGAGTAATGTTGTTTTTGCTGATGGCAAAGTTGCTGTACTCAAAAGTTGTATATGATAATCCATAACCAAATTCATAAGTAACATCTTTGTCATAATACCAGTAGGTTCTTCCATTAGCCATGTCATCACGTAAGTTATAATCGTTAAAATCAGGCAGGTCATTAACCGATTTGTGCCAGGTTACATTAAGTTTTCCGCCTGGATTTACATCGCCAAACAGAATTTCAGCCATGGCCGTTCCCTGAGCCTGTCCGTTATAACCGGTCCAGATAATACCGGGGATGTTGGAATTGTTCTTGAATTGTTCCACCTCAACCATCCCCATGGTTTGCATTATCACTATGGTATTCGGATTTACTGCTGCAACTGACTTAATCAGTTCGTTCTGATTACCAGGTAATGTTAAAGAAAAGCGGTCAGACTCTTCTCTCCCTGTACTTTGATCAGTGCCAACAAAAATCAGCGCAATGTCAGCAGAGGCAGCCATATCAAGTGTTTCCTGGTCGATGCTTTTTGCTTCGGCTTCACGATATACCAAAACAAGCGTTTGAGGACCGGAAATCCCAAGCGTATTAATCTTCACCGGAACAATTTTTGATCTCGAAAAACCCGGGAATCTGCCACGTTGCTGATTTGCTTCAATTTTTTTTGTGGCCAAAACATTACCTGTAACCGAGCCAACCCGAACTTCCAGTAATCCACCATCTCCGGATGCAGCTACGTTAAACCGTATGGAATCAACATCAGTTATATCTACATTATTGTAAGCAGTCCAGTCGCCATCTTTAATCCCTCTCATTGAAGTACGTCCAAAACGTGCTGAAACAATTAGACCAGGAGCTGAAGAATCGAATTTTGTTGCATCATATTCTTTAAGAACAACACCGTTCCTTACGGTTGAAAAGTCATTCATGGTTATGAAGTCAGTTTTTCTCTCGGTATTTCCACTTTCTTTAGTGACTACCTCGGTATTTAATTTATGCGCTTTGATGTAATTTTGAATTCCTGCAAGCGGAGTAATTCTTAACTCAGGTTCAACCTGTCCTGAATAATCTCCCAATTCTACTTTATCTGCCTGTGGTCCTAATATTACTATCTTTTTGATGTCCTTCAGATTAATTGGCAATGCTTTTTTCCCAGTTTGTCCAACTACATTGTTCTTTAACAGAACGGGAGTTTTTGTAGCAACTTCAATAGCCAAATCGTTATGCGAAGGATCATTGATTATAGTTGGTTTTATGCCTGCATAAGGAACAATCTCCGGGGGATCAAATTCCCCGATTCTCATTCTTACAGTAAAAATATTTACCAGGGCTTTATCAATATCTCCCATTGTAAGTAATCCTTTATCAAGTGCATTAAGGGCCTGGCTTTGATAAACACCTCCGCAATCGATATCTACGCCTGATTTAATTCCCATGGCTGCAGCCTCTTCATAACTTTCCGTATAATGATGTCCTCTGACAATGTCATCTATAGCACCACAGTCACCTGTTACGTAACCGTTCAATCCATAAGTTTTTCGGGCAACAGTATCCACCAGGTATTTGCTGGCCGACATTGGAATGCCGTTAACAGCACTATAAGCTGTCATTATCGCCGGAAGATTATAATCCCTGATTAGAGTTCGATAAGGAAAGAGGTAAAATTCCCTCATATCCCTGTCATCCATGTTGGCACTACCGGTATGACGATTAAATTCGGTATTGTTTGCGAAATAATGTTTTCCACAGGGAACCGCTTTTAAATATTTTGGATCGTCGCCCATTAAGCCCTGAATAAAGCCTTTTCCGATTTGGGAAACCAGGAAAGGGTCTTCCCCAAAAGTTTCTGCAGTTCTTCCCCAACGTGGGTCCCTGGCAGGTTCAACAACCGGCGACCAATAAGTAAGTGTAAAAATGAGGTCGTGATTAAAACCCCGGGCCTCGTCAGAAATTACATTTGTTTCACGTTTTATTAATTCCGGATCCCAGGTAGCCCCAACAGCAACACTGTTTGGAAATGAGGTTGCTGTCATTCCACTGTTATTATTTCTTCCCACTACTCCGTGTAAAGCTTCTCCCCAGAAATCATAGTGGTTAACTCCCAAACGCGGAATGGGAGGCATAGTATTCCCCAACTGACTCTGTTTTTCTTCAGGTGTCATTCTTGAAACAAGGTCTGCCGCCCTTTCTTTAAAAGAATAAGAAGTATTCAGATAAATTGGCTTTTTGGCCATTTTGCTTTGTGGTATAAAAGCTAAAATTAAAAGGGAAGAAAGGACTAAAATTGCAGTTCGAGTTAGCTTAAAATTCATAATAAAGTCTTTAATGATTTATTTATATGGTATTTCAAATTGAGTAAACGAGTGAGCCGGAAAATTGTGTTTAATTAGATTCCCTTTAAAACTCACCTGGTCAGTCTTGATTTTAATCGGCTGTTCGGTTTTTGTATTTCTGGCATCAGTAGAATTGGCATTGATAAGATTTACCGTGGCTTTTCCTGTAAAATCACCGGTTTGCAGATCGATACTTGTTTCAATGTCTTTCGTTTCACTTCTGTTTACAACATTAACAATTACTTTTTTTGCCGACTCATTCAGCACTGCGGTAACATCCAGATTGGGTATGTTTTTAAATACCTCATTGTCGTAACTGCCACAATCCGTGTGAACATTGAGCGAAATACCCAGCGCATTGTTTGAGAAAAGATAAAAAGTATAATAATTGGAATTTTTAAAATCACCTTCAGGACTGTTTCCAACCAGGCTGGTAATCATTGTTAAGTTGGCCATTTTTACCACATCGGCGTGACGGATAAATGAATTCAGATGTTGAGCAAGTAGCAATGAGCTGGATAATCCTCCAAAACCGCCGGAATATTCATCAAAAGAAATATAAACCGGTCTTGTCGACTCTGATTTTACCATCGCTTTTTTAATGAGAGCCTGTGTGGTTTCAATTTTTTGATCAATATCCAACCCAAGACTCATCAGGTCTGAAAAGTTACGGTTTCGACGTCCACCCGGAAGTGCTTCGGTAGCATAACGGTGTACGGATAAGTAATCGATATTCCCAACCATATGCTCTAATACATAGTCGTTCCAGTCAATCCACTCATTGCCGGGTCTGTAAAGTGATGCCCCTGAAGCCACCAGCTTAACATTTCTATCTATTAAGTTGATAAGTTTTCCGGCTTCCAAAGCGAACTTGCAATAGTCCTCGGCACTTTTCTGTCCCATTTGCCATGGGCCGTCAATTTCGTTGCCCAGGCCTACATATTTTACGTTAAATGGTTTTTCATTTCCGTATTTAACCCGCAAATCGGCATAGTAGGTTCCTGGTTTTCCGTTACAGTATTCTACCCAATGTCGGGCATCATCGAGTGTGCCGGTTCCGCCGTTTATACATAAAAAGTTATCGGCACCGATTAAGCTGCAGAATTTAGCATATTCGTCGGTACCCATTTGGTTCGTTTCAACCTGATGCCAGGCCAAATCCAGTTTTGCAGGACGCTGGTCTTTGGGTCCAATACCATCTTCCCAATTGTAACCGGATACAAAGTTACCTCCAGGCCACCTGACGCTTCTGACATTCAACTCCTTAATCAAATCAATAAAGTCTTTACGAAAACCATTTTCATCGGCGAACGAAGATTGCGGATCATAAATACTGCCATAAACAGTCGTTCGTATAGGTTCTACAAAAGCACTGTAAATGTTCGGATCGATCGTGTCAATTTGCCGGTCCAAATCAATTTTAATTACTGCTGGTTCCTGGGCTGATGCGTTCACGACAAGCAAACTTACTATCATGAAATACATGAAATTTCTTAGATTTTTCATAAGCTTATGTTTTTTAGGATAGTTCATGTTGTTAGATGTTTAAATTGCTAATTAGTTTAAGTTGTACAGATTATAAAAGATCACCGTTTATTATTTTTATGTAATTGTTATCTCCAACAAGGATAATATCGTTTTCACTCCCCGAAATGCTGTTTAGTTTTTCATCTGAAATTTTGTACAGTTTCTGGCAATGCGAACACGATGGTATAGTCATTAATTTCCCATCAGAGCAAAGCAGTATAAACTGGTCCTTTGCCGCATCGAAATAAATATCATTGGGAATATCAGTTAGCTGTGTATTAAAGCCTTCTTCGTCGGAATAAATCAGCGGGCGCTCCGTCCATACATTTCCTTTTGAAGAGAAAAATAATACAGGAAAACCATCTTTGTTTATACCAAGTACCGTAATTTGCTTTGGTGTACTTAATACTTTTTTAAAAGAACAAGTTTTATAATAACCTTTATAAATTTCATTAAAATTAAAAATAGTCCAGCTTTGTCCGTCGGTGGAATGAATAATTTCTCCCTCATCGGTAACGCCGTAACAAACAGAATTTTCAGATGATAAAGAAACGATGTTTCCATTTAAGTCAAGATGGATTGTCTCAAACTGAGTTTTGGAATCTCCGATTTGCAGCTCTCCGTTATTGCAACCTGCAATAATTTTATTCCTGAACTGCACCATGCAATTAACCTCTTTTGTTGTATTACACGCCACCTTTTTAATGGTTTCATCATTTTCTATACAAAATATCTGTCCCCGGATCCCGGAAGCAATCACCTGTTGACCATTTGCAATTAAATTGCTAACGGTTTCACCTTCTATTCTTCTCGTTTGAGTTATATCACCTTTTTCTGAAATCCAGTCAATTCGCCCCTCATTTGTAATTGCAATAAATCCTTTGCTATAACTAACAACATCAACGTAATTTTCGGGTATTTCAGCAACGGTGAAATGTGGTAAAGAAAACCCAAAACCACTATAAACTACTAATAACAGGGTTGTAATTACAAGAATCGATTTTGGATTTCCTAATTTCATTAAATATCTTTTTGTTTTAAATTAATGTTTAAACTCTCCCTCTTCTCCCTCTCTACGCGTAGAGAGGGACGATAATGTCGCAGACGTTATCAGGGTGAGTAATAGTGCGATTTTAACTTACTTAATATCCATTTGTAAATGCATTAATAAAATTATTCCCCAACGACAATAGTTTCACATAGGCTGATAAAAATAGCTTATTTTAACCCGCTATTTTTAATTCTGAAATAATCGAAAGCTACCTCAAATGGTAATGAAGGTTCATTATTTTGAGGCATAAACCTTCTAAAACGAGCCATTCGTGGAGGTGCTGCACCATCACAAGCTATCATTCCTGCATTGATATCTTTTAGCACTATGTTGGCGTTTCCAACTTCTTCAAACTTTTTGCCGTCTGACGAACAGTAGGCGGAATAAACATCACCTTTTTTTACCAATTTCAAGAATAAAGTATTATTGTCTTTGATGATTTCATCCATGCTGATGGTTGCTGATGATTTTTGGTTCCCTCCGTTTTCAACAGAAAGTTCGACAGCGCCGGGTTGTTCTCCTGTGCCTCTGCGTCCAAAACCTCGTCTCCCAAAACTGGCTCTATAGACTAACTTCACAAAGTTATCATCATCCTGATAAGCAACAATTCCCGCATTTTCTGAAAATCCGGTTGGTTTACGCGAGCAAACAATTTTTGTTTCTATGGTCCAGTCGGTATTGGCACTTTGCAGGATGATATTTTGTGCATCATTGCTTTCTTCAGCAATACCGCCTTTTGAACTGGTAATAATCAATGAACCCGGCTTTTTCGATAAGCTCCAGTTGCCTGCATTTTCTCTTATAATTTTCCACTGACTACCCAATGTAGTTGAATTAAATTCATCGCTTAATGATTTAATACCAAAGTTAACTGCGTACTCTTTTTTATCCATAGTGATGTAATCAACCAAGAGAAATGGTATGCAGTTCCGGGAACTTCTTTAGCCTGAACTAGTTTCAACATTAACTAACGGGTCAACTGCTTTTACATCAACCACCGGAGCTTTATCTGAAGCTGCTTTCATCAGATAGCTGTACTGGACTACTTCAGGACTAAATCCCTTAACTGGTCTTATTATTCAACCATTATTGAGGCTGCATTCAGATTTGGCATTACTTTAATAGGAAAACCATCTGATTTTGTTTTTCCGTTGATCGTAACTTGCGCGGTAATCGTAGCAATACCAGTTCCGATTGCTGTCACTTTTCCGCTTTCATCAACAGTTGCTACAGTTGGATTATTGGTGTTATAAACAACTTTTGCCTTACCAATGTCATAAAAACTATCATCAGTCATAGCAGCAGTTACACTGGTTTGCGCACTTGTTCCCTTTCTTAAAACAATCGTTCCGCAACCCGCAACAACAGTCTTTATTTCAGGAACAAACTCACCGTTCATTGTTGCACTAACTGTTCCTTTAATATCTTTTGAAGAAGAACCTATCTCGAAAACATAATTCCCTTTATCATAGGTGATTTTATCTTCTTTCATATCCCAGAACCATAAGTCCGCGCAATCGATATCAATGTTAACTGTTTTAGTCTGCCCAACCGGAATAGTAATACGCTGAAATCCTTTCAGTCGTTTAATCGGGCGTTCCAATTCTGCAGGACTCTCCGGAGTTGTCATATAAACCTGAACCACTTCGTCGCCATCATAAATTCCTGTATTTTTAACATCGACACTAACCGTGATTTTATCGTTTGGTGTGATGGCATTTTTGCTGATTTTAAAATTACTGTATTCAAAAGTGGTATAAGACAACCCGTATCCAAATTCATAACTTACTTCTTTGTCGAAATACCACAATGTACGACCGTTTTTACCCGGGCCACCTCTTAAAGTATAGTCTGTTATCGGAGGAAGATCGTTAACCGATTTATACCAGGTTCCGTTTAACTTTCCACCCGGATTTGCATCACCAAATAATATACTTGCAATGGCATCGCCCTGAGCCTGTCCGTTGTAACCTACCCAAATAATTCCTGGGATATTTTGCAAATGCTTGAATTCTTCCACTTCAACGCATCCAAGGGTTTGCATTACCACAATGGTATAAGGATTGACTTTAGCCACTGCTTTTATTAATTCCACCTGATTTCCGGGAAGTAACAATGTTAGACGGTCAGCTTCTTCAGTTGCCGTTTTTTCATCCGTACCAACAAATACGACAGCGACATCCGAATTTTTTGCCTGTTCGATTGTAGCATCGTCGATTGGAGCATTTTCGGGAGCATGGTAACAGAAATACAACGTTTGTGGTTCGGTTACCCCTAATTTATTCACCTTAATTTTCATCAGGCTTCCGCCGCCGTAAACACCACCCGAACGATGTCCGGCTGCAACTGTTGCATTTAGTGTGGCAACAAGATTTCCATCAGGAGAACCCACTCTTACTTCAATAATTCCGCCTTCAGTAGGAATGTTGGCAACAATTCCCATGCTATCGACATTGGCAAGATCAATGTTATTGTAAGCAGTCCACGAGCCATCGTCAATTGTTCTGACCTGATCGGTGGATCCCATACCCGAACCAACAGTTATACCTTTTGATGCAGCATTATATTTTGTTGCATCGTGTTTGCTTTCAGTACCGTCGGTTTTATATAATTCAAAACTTACAACATAAAGCAAATTACTTTTACTTGAAGTATTCCCTCCTGAGCTATGCACTACTTCAATATTATATCCTTTTTCCGAAATATATTTTTCAATTCCTGCAATCGGTGAAATCATATTGTCTTTTTCAGGCCTTCCTGAATATGGCCCCAGTTCAACTTCATTGGCTTGCGGACCTATTAATGCAATTTTTTTCACTTCAGCAGCGAAAAGTGGAAGCGCCTGTCGGTTAGTTTTTGTTATACTATTATTCTTTAGCAAAACAGGAGTTTTCGTGGCAATTTCCCGCGCCAATGCCTGGTTGGCAGGAGAATTTACAACACCAGGCTGGAACAACGCATATGGAACTTCTCCGGGAGGATCAAATTCGCCAGTCCGCATCCGAACAGTGAATGTATGTATAAGCGCTCTGTCAATATCGGCCATGGTAATTAAACCTTTGTCGTAAGCATCTACAGTACTTCGCTGATAAACACTTCCGCAATCAGAATCGACTCCTGCTTTTAATCCCTGGGCGGTTGCTTCTTCAGCAGTTTCAACATAATAATGTCCGGTATAAATATCCTCGATGGCAGCGCAGTCGCCGGTAACATAACCTTTCATACCATAAGTTCTGCGGGCAATAGTATCGAGATAATACGGGCTTGCTGAAGTAGGAACTCCGTTTACTGCATTGTACGACGACATAATGGAAGGCAGATTGTCCTTTTCAATCAGCTTTTTATAAGGGGTAAGATAAAATTCGCGCATGTCCCGGCTGTCCATATTCGAACTGCTTACATGACGGTCGAACTCACTGTTATTTGCAAAAAAGTGTTTGGCGCAGGGTACGGTTTTCAGGTACTTTGAATCGTCTCCAACCATACCTCTTACAAAACCTCCTGCAATTTGTGAAACCAGAAAAGGATCTTCTCCGTACGATTCTCCAGTCCGTCCCCAGCGAGGGTCTCTTATTGGTTCAACTACCGGCGACCAGTATGTAAGTCCTTTGGTCCCGGTAGCATTAATTGCCCGTGCTTCATCGGAAATTGCTTTTGCTTCGCGCTGAATAAGATCCGGATCCCATGCAGCTCCCAAAGCAACGCTGTTAGGAAATGATGTTGGTCCCTGGATTCCTGCTCCTGAATTGGCAAAACCCAGCACGCCATGTAATGCTTCGCTCCAGGTATTGTATGCTTTTACACCCAAACGTGGAATTGGTGCCATATTGTTTCCAAGCAGACTTTGCTTCTCTTCCAGCGTTAACCTTGATACAAGATCCGCGGCCCGCTCCTCAAAAGAATAAGAGGTATTCAGGTAAATAGGAACTTTGGAAACCTGATTATTTAGCTCTGCAGGTTTTAATGCTGCAAGAAAAACAATCACAATAAAACCTGAAAAAATAACTACGCTTTTTAGCAGAAATCTATTTTTCATAATTTTTAAGTTTAATTCGATATGGTATAAATATATCTATAAATAAAAGATAATTGTTTGTTATTTAATATTCTATCTCTTGATAATAAATTTTTTGGTTGACGCACAATGACTGTTTTTAACCGACAGAAAATAAAATCCTTCTGACAGAGAAGACAAATCCAGATTGATTGGTGAATACCCGTCATAATTTACATCAGAAGTTATCATCCTCCTTCCAGTCTGATCTGATACAGTAATTTGTGTTGGTTCTGCAACCCCTGATTCAAAACTGATTTTAAGTTGGTTGGTTGCCGGGCTAGGAAAAATTTTCATGCTACTAACCAGACTGCTCAACTCTCGGGCTCCTGTGGTTCCTGCCTTTAAAAAAACAGCCGTTATTGAAAGTGCCGGTACAGAAATAGTAAACGAATTGGAGCTTACGGTTAATGTGCTTTCCTTTAGTGTGTTTTCAGAATCAGATTTAAAAGTTTCTGATGATGGCAGTGAGGCCAACTGCAATGTTTTATAACTTCCGTCGGCAACCGAAAATTCATTAAGATTTACAGTGATATTACGGGCTGAATTCATATCGCGGTTAACAATTATCACGGTCATCGAATCTGCAGCTTCATTTACTGTTGTGTAAGCCGACACTGTATTCTCAAGCGATGAAGTACTTGAAACACTGTAACTTTGTGAATAACGACTAAAAAGGTGCAAGGTTTCCCACATACCATTAACCCACGACCAGGGAGTAAAGTATTCAACTCCATTATTGGCAAATGTACCAAGGTGAGAAGCGTAAATTACTGAAGCAAGATTCGGGTCGTCAGGTCCAGGGCTCCATTCGCTAATACCGAGTGTAATGCCATGATTTTCACCAAAAAATTTTGTCAGCCAATCGTTAATGCGTTGAAAAATATACTCTTTTGTTTGCGAAGTATCCCAGCCACCGTTAATTGTTTTTACACCGTTAGCACCCGGGTAAACGTAACTTTTATCGTAATACATCCGGTGATTCTGCAATGCATCGGCATTGGTTGGTGCATATGGATAATTGTGAAGGTCTACCACGTCAAGTAATCGAATACTGGTTGCTTTTTCTTCATCGGCAAGTCTTTTAATAAAGTATTCAAGCCAGCAATAGTATTTTCCATCGATTCTGATGCTTTCTTCTCCCCATTTATACCACTGCCATTCGCTGGTTGTAACCGGGCCACAAATTTTAATTTCGGGGAAAATTGCACGGGCCTTTTTGGCCACCTCGATAAAACGATCCATAAATTCCGCAGCAGGCAGCAGACCATTTGACATCACATCATCGTGTGTTCCATTCCAAACATCAGCTTCGTTATCCATATTCCAGTAGAGAAACTGGTCCTTATTTAAGCCAATTCCTTCAGTACCAAACCAGTGATTGAGAATTCCAACTGTGGAATCTGCAGGCCATTCTTCGGTATAAAGATTAATATCGCCTTCAACCAGTGCTTTTCCTCCGGGGTTCTCGGTATTTGGAACACCGCCACCGGCTAAATTCTGCCTAACACCATCCCACCACTGCGAATTATTAAATCCCCAGTCGTTAAAATTATGGTTTGTGTTGGAAGCCACTCTTCCAAGCAACTGAAAAGCCCACATAACCTGCATATCCGGATGATCAGCTGCAATTTTTAGTGATGTGGCATCCCAATCATTTTTGTAAACATTGTTGTACCAGTCAGGATGGCTGGTAATCTTTTTGCGCCAGTTATACTTGGTTGCATTGTTCCCGCCATTCATGCGAACAAAACGCAAACCTGCATCATCGTAAAACTGAGCTGGTTTATCGAAAGTATTGTTACGCCCGTATATATAAGGTGATACTGCCCGTTTGGCTTCGTTTGCATTAATAGTAACAGTAACATCCTGAGCAAAAGCAACATTCAGTCCAATACAGCACAAAAATCCCAATCCCAGATATATTTTTGATATTGATTTCTTCAAATTCGTAATTTTTAAAGTTTAACAAGATTCAAAAAGAAAACATCATTTTCACGTATGTCCAGTTCTTTTGAAAACGGTGTTCCTGCTTTTACTTTTACAATCTCAGCAGAAACAGGTGAGCCATCATTAAGCTTCTTAATCTGTTCAACCTGTTGTTTTGAGAGCTGATCCGGCCTGCCCAAATCATAATAAGTTGTGTAAGCATCGTTTGATCGGTAACCAACTTTATAAACTTCAAGCGAATAATTACCTTCAGGTACATCTGCAATAGTAATTTTTAATTTGCCTTTTGATTTAGAAGGTAAATCGCGTATATAATATTGCTGGTTATTGACCGAATCCGGGCAGCGTATAGGTGTAATCCCAGGCCAGAACCTGTATATTTCCATCTGAGTCTTTACAAACCCATGATTCTGGTATCGTTATTTTCTAATTCGGTATTTCCCAGGCGATTCAAAAACTGGTAGGCATAAAATACAGGTTTGTTAATTCCCTGGATGTTTAACATTCCAAAACCACCATGAAACGGGGTAAAACGAGGCCCGGCTTCTTCAAAAATATCAGTAAAAACCCAGTATGACATGGATTGTGCGGCATCGCCAACCTGTTTCAGTTTTTGAAGTACATAAGCAGCTTCGTGATAACTGTCATGAATAGGGTCAGCCGGTGTATATGAAGAACTCCACTCAGTATAATGCAATTCCAAATCCGGTTTTGGTGAGTTCGCGATTTCCTTGCGAGATTGTAAAACATCTCCGCTAACAGCAAATTCTTCTTTGGCCAGCACCGTCCCTGAATTCCCATACTCATCAAGAAAACCCTGTTTTACGCCGTAAGAGTGTGTACTTATAAAATCAATGGGAACATTGTTTTTCACACAAAAATCAATCAGTTCAGGTTCCCAGGCAGCTCCTGCTGTTGCCGGGCCACCTACCCGGTATTCAGGATTGACACTTTTGACGGCTTCGGCGCTGTATTTGTACAGCTTGAAATAATCTTCCTGCGTACCTGTCCAGAATCCCGGCGAAAGGTTCGGTTCGTTCCAAACTTCGAAATACCATGTTTTTACTTCATCGGCGCCATAACGTTCAGTGAAATGTTCAGTCATGTTGCGAATCAAAGCTTTCCACTTTTCATAGTCTTTTGGTGGAGTTACATTGCCACGCCACCAGAAAATGGTTTGTCTTCCGCTTGACAGCGCTCCCGGCATAAATCCCAGTTCAACAAATGGTTTTATCCCGATACTTTGCAAATAATCGAATAAGACATCGACATACATGTAATTGTATTCGGGATTGCCGTTCCGGTCTTCTTTGTAAACGGCCATGTCGTCGGTTAAAAGGCCGTGCATACGAATGTATTTAAAACCACATTCTTTTTTTACATACGCGAGTTGTTGCTGCCAGTCGGCACGAAGGCCTTCGTTTGCCCTTCCCGCGCCAACACATTCTTTGAACATGGTATTCAAGGGCCCCTTTTCATTCCTGAAATCCACATTGATTACCCTTTCAGGTTGTTCTGTTTTTTTGTTGGTTTTGCTTTGTGAGAAAGCCGTTCCGGTGATAAAGATGAAAAGCAGGAATAAATAAAATCGTTTCATTTTCATAGTTTTAGGTGTTATAATGGTTTATTTTATTAAGATCATCTTTCGCGTAGTTGAAGATCCTCCAACTTTTAATTGGTAGAAATAAATTCCACCAGGTGAAAAACTACCGTCAAATTCAAAATGATGTGTTCCTGATGGTAATTTTTTGTTTACCAATGTGGTAACTTTCCTCCCTGTTTGATCAAAAACTTCAAGAGAAACGTGTGCATTGGAATGAGTTTGAAACTGAATAGTTGTACTGGCAGAAAACGGATTGGGATAATTTGTTATCTCAAATTCGTTTTTTAGTTCGCTTGCAACTAATGTAGGATAAAGTTTATTGGTACCAGCCTCAACCATGATAAACTGAACCGATCGACCTGGACTATTCACCGTTATGGCATCATCTATTGAATAGGCGCTTGCAGGAATCGTTTCCAGACTTTCGCGAGGCCCCCATTGTGTTCCTGTTGGATTAACACCGTTTACCGATACATACAGCGAAAAATCACCATTATCGGTACCGCCAGTCAATGAGTAATTATAGTATTGATTTCCAACACCAATATTCTTTGGATCTATCTTTACTACTTGCGCTGTTTTTCCTTTGTTTACAATCACAACTCCTGTTTCGCCTGATGCAAATCGGGAGGCGTAAGCCAAAATATTTGAATTATTTGAAGTAGCAGAAATTACATGATCGCCGGTAAATTTCTGCTGATAATAAGCATAATAAAAATCCGGACGTGGCTGCCACAACAAACTGCTATTGTCACCCTGATAAAACATGCCACCTTCGCCGGAGGCAAGCAACCACCTGGCACCTAAGCCAAAGTTATTCTTTATTAATTCATTGAACAGAATAGTAGCCTGCATTCCATTGATATACGAAATTGGAGCGGAAGCATTCGCTGGATTGGTTTGCGTATTCATGTTATACTCAGTCAGGGCCACCGGTTTCGAAGATGCCCCTTTGTTGATAATATCTTGTTGGATAAAACTGATGTTTTTCTTTGGTTCGGTGGTTGCAACCGACAGTAAGTTATCCACAGTTGCTGCAGTTCCAAAATAGTTGTGCATAACGTAGAAATCCATTGCATCGTCAATTTCTTTGAAAAAGCCTGAATTCCAGGTTTTATCAACATTGTTCCAGCTTGTTGTGCCGTCAAAATGAAGGACCTGACCCCCAATATAAATCTTAGCGCCAATTTCGGTGGCAGCAGCTCGCATCGAATCAGCAATTATTTTACAATGCTGACCATACAATTGACCTGATATTATCTGGGGTTGACCATCTTTGTTGGTATTTGTATCAATCATCCAACCAGCTTCCCAGGGACCACCATTTTCGTTTCCAATCTCCCAGAATTTTGTTCGCCCTTTATCGTAACGCACCCAATCAGCGGCATAATGGGCTGCCTGCTCAGCCGGTTTGGCGCTTAAGCCATATCGCGCATAGGCATAATTAATCGTGATCAGCCCTTGCGAACCCGTTTGCTGGCGCAGTTTGTAATAATTATCGGTGGTGGTAGGCCAATCATTCTTTCCTGAAATGGCATAGAACAATTCCTTTTTGCCTGTAGTGCCATTGTACACAGAGTCGGGAACATCGCTCGGTTTTCCATTCCAGAAAAAAATATCTGACCAACTTCCGCCAGGAAACCGTATTAAAGATGGATTTAAAGCCTGGACATTTTTAACAAATGTGGAATTACTGGTATTATTTCCCATCCAAACAGCCAGGGCATTTCCAAAAACGTATTTAGATATTTTACCCAATGTATCGGTAGTTAAAGTTGCGGTTACCGTTGGGTCACTCGTAGTTTTGCTTTCGACTACCGAAATCGGGATTTGGGCTGTTTTAGGTTCAAAGTCTTCTAAAAAGCAATTGGTGTTTTGAGCGAAAAGAGTTGTGGTGGAAACACAAAACATTCCGAAATAAAACACACAAATTTTAGATTTTAAATTCTTCATACATAAATATTTAGTTTGTAATAACATCCACTTCTGCATATCCAATATTATCGTTGTTCTCTGTGTTTTTTAGAGCGCGAAGCTTAATGTATCGCGCCTTTTCAGTTTCAAACTTTTTTGTTTGCCAAAGCGGATTGTTTTTGATGTTTGAAAATTCGCCTTCGCTAACCAGTTTCCATTTCTTACCATTCGGAGAAATATAGAACTGATAGTTGGTAACGATGCCGGGGCCCCACATTCCCTGGTCGGGAAAATACCTGAAACCAGCCAGGTTTTCTTCTTTCCCAAGGTTGATAACCAAATCGATAGGGAGTTTTTTATCCTTGCTCTGATGCCAGGATGTTTTTAGATTTCCATCCAGGATTGCATACACCTTTTCATCTTCAATTCCGATAATTTTCCAATCTTTTCTGGGAAGATCAAATTCTTCATTAGTTACCGGACTGCTTTTCCCGGAAGCAGGTTCACAAGCAATTGCATTTACCTGTAACTTTCCATCTGTTTGAACAGGGCCATCGTATTTTTTTGAATCTTTTGTTGGGGTTGAACCATCAATTGTATAATAAATTTCAGATTCAGCATCAGCAGGAATAATATTGATTTCGCCCGCCTGATTTCGGATGACAGTTGGCGGAGTAAGGATTTGAGGTGCATCATAAACCCCGATATTTGAAATCACCGGACATGCTTTTGAATCAGTAACACTAAAACGAAGTTTTGTTGCTGTAACGGTTGGGAAACGAAGAATACGTTTATACCCGATAGTGGTTTCTGTAGCCAGTTTCTGCCAGTTTCCATCAACAAGAGCCTCAATCGTGAAAGCTTTTACACGTTGTCCCAAACGGATGTATTCTTGAGCCATAAAACGGTTAAATGTTGTTGGCTTGCCAAAATCAACGGTCAGTGAAGCTGTTTTAACCTCATCGTCGGTAGTCCAGTAAGTTTCCTTTTTATTGTCGATTGCTTTGTCTGCACCAAATTTCTTTGCATTTCCGCGAACGTTCGTTGCTTCCACTGTTGCATTTTCAACAAAATTAATAGCAAAAACTTCTTTAACGGCTGCGGCAAAATCCAATGCTGCTTTTTCATCGTTTGGATGAATTAATCCATTTGGCATAATTGGAAAATTAAGAAGCAAAGTTCCGTTGCGTCCTATGGAATTGTAATAAGTTTCCATCAATTGTGGCAGCGTTTTTACTTTGGTGTCTTCACTTGGATGATAAAACCATTCCGGACGAATGGAAGTATTTACCTCTCCCGGCACCCACGAATCTCCGTTTTCAACACCATAGTGTAACATATCGTAAGGCACATCTCCTGTGGCATTTAACAAGCTCCAGTTGGTTTCACCAACAGAACCGCCTTCAGTTCCAACCCAGCGTAAATCAGCCCGGTCGCCGCCATCATTCCATATTACGATGTTCGGTTGTAATTCACGAACGAGTTTATAAGTATTTTTCCAGTCGTAATAAGTAGTTCGGTCAATTTTACGGTTTTCATTGGCTCCACCATAATAACCGGTACCTCCGTTGGCGCCATCGAACCAAACTTCAAAAATATCACCATAGTTGGTCAAGCAGTTCCCTCAATTGATTCCTGAAATAGGTAATGTATTCTGGCTTTCCGTAATCAGCATAGTTCCTGTCCCATGGCGACAGATAAATTCCCAGCTTCAAGCCATATTCTTTACAGGCATCGGCTAGTTCACGAACCACATCGCCCTTACCATTTTTCCATGGAGCATTTTTTACCGAATACTCGGTATATTTTGATGGCCATAGACAAAATCCGCAATGGTGTTTTGCTGTAATGATAATGCCTTTCATTCCGGCTTCTTTACAAATACGCGCCCATTGACGTGCATCGAGTTCCGTTGGATTAAAAAGACTGACATCTTCGTTTCCATAACCCCACGACTGGTCGGTATAGGTATTTAACGAAAAGTGCAGAAAGGCATAATATTCCATTTCCTGCCAGCGCATCTGGTTTTCTGAAGGAAGCGGTCCAATTGGTTCAGGTGATTTTGTTTGTGAACAGCTCTCAAAAAACAAGATAAGCGACACAAATAAAATTACATTATAACTTTTAATTTTTGGCACGCTGGTTTTTCGTAAAATTCCTTTCATGATCTTTTAATATTTTCCAGATATATTTTTTGATTGTTGAAATCAGTTATACATTTCTTTTTAGTATTCAATAATCTGTTCTGTCCAGGTTGGATCTTTGATATGAAATGTTCCGTTTTCATAAAATACTGGTTCAATGCCCATTTGCGGAGTCTTTTCCCAATCCAGAAGTTCGGAACAATAGGGATATGGACGTTTTTCATACCCCATGTAATGACAGGAACTCCACAATTTCCCATCAGGTCCTATGAATAAAGAGTTATGCCCTGTTTCGCAATAAGGATCTTCCGTATCCTGAAATTTTAAATGGTCGTATCCTCCACCAATTGCTAACTCTGGTCGATATCCCTTTTTCCGTGTGCCGAAAATTGGTTCAGGCGATGCCAGTTCCCACGGACCAAGCGGTGATTTTGATTTCAAAAGTCCAACTTCGTATCCGCGTGTCCAGGTAGAAAAAAACATAAAATAGGTACCATCGCGTTTAATTACAAAAGGACCTTCAATACCGCCAACCATCCATTCAGGCCAGCCAGGTTGTTTCTTATCTAAAAACTTCTCAATAGGAGTGGTCAACTTACCTGTATTTAAATCAATTTTTGCCTGAAAAAGCCCATTGCCACTACAGTAAAAATACACCTGTCCATCCTCGCCTTCAAAAAGGGTAGCGTCATTGTTGTACTGTGGCGTAAGCGGACCATTGACCAAAGTGTATGGACCAGTAACCTGATCAGAAGAAAATAGCCAGACGCTATGTGTATCCATGCCTTTTGGGTCTTCTTTTGTGACTTTTCCGTTGTTAACGGTTAACCAGTATTTACCCTGAATGAAATGAATTTCAGGAGCCCAGAACCTTCCGTTGTAAGGACAATCTTCCGGCAATTTACTCGCATCAATTAGCCATGAATGTTGTTTCCAGTGAATCAAATCATTGGATACCAATAAACGAACACCAGGATTTGGCCCTGTCCAAACCGGCAGTGAAGTTCCTGTGCAATACCATTTGTCACCAACTTTTATGATGCAATGGTTGCGCATAGCGATGGACGTGTCTCTGGTAATGGGATTTGTATATCTGAACTCGTGAGCCTTTTCGCTGGTGTTTGTCTCAGTATTATTTGTTTGTGCACTACATCCAAAAGATACTGTGATAATTAAGACAAATTGTAATATATTAAATTTGATCATTTCTTCTTTTTTATGATTTAAAGTTTAATCTCAACAAATTCTGGCTCATAAGGGGCAATCGTAATATTGCCACTATAGTCTTTATCGAAAAGAATGCTGTGCGATTTTCTTTTCATTTGAATTTCTTTTGGTTCACCACTAACATTCAAGTACAAGAAATGCTTTTCGTCAATTTGCCGGGCCATCACTCCGGAAGGAACATCGGGACCTTTTTTTATGCCGAGTTCATTTATAAGATCTTCAAGCAGGCCGCCAAGCACATTCCCATTTGCTGGTAACCCCACATAAATGGCCCGTCCTTTTCCGTATTTATTCAAAGTTATTATTGGGTAATCTTTGTAGAGGCTTGTAATTTTACCCAGCACTACAGCGCCTTTCGGATCAATAATGTCATATCTGGCGGATTCTGCATCAACTGATTTCCCTTTATAGGTAACCTCAAGATTCTTGCCTTTGTAACCTTTTCGCGAAATCTCGTTCATTGCTTCGGTTTCTTCATAGCTTCCCAACCTGATGCCAAATACATCACTCAGCATTCCGGGGCGAGTGGTTGAAAACACCTGACCCGTTGTATCAACGATGGCCGAGTTGCTGGTCATGATAACTGTCCCACCCTTTTTTACATAGTCACGAATTTTTTGAGCGGTTAATTTATCCATCACAGCAACTCCGGGAACAAATAATAATTTGTAATCGAGTGAACTGTATTTGATATCCAACACGCGGGAATCCATGTTCCGCCAATAAAACATGTCCCAGATGGCCTGTACCTGATTTTCGTGTTGTACCGGAAAATACTTGCTTGCAATCTGGCTTGGAAATGAGAAGGCTATCCCAACTTCAGCATTTAGCTTGTATGGAAAATACTTTTCAATCTTTTTAAATTCCGTAGCAATTTGTTTGTATTCATTATACTTACGGTTTGGAACACCATCCCAATCCAGCATTCCTTCCAGGTATTGTTCTTCGCCGGCCCACATGCTCTGCCATGTCCAGCCACAAACCATTTGGTTGCCGTACATTAAACTGGCATAAGCCGATTTTCTGATGGAATTCGGAACCGCTGTCATTGTGGTAAACTCGCTGCACCAAAATGGATTTTCACTTTCGAACTGAATACGGGATATTCCGAATGCGGCGTTCATAACACCCCAGTTTGTGGTCAATGAAAGTCCGGGATAAAAACCACACCCCTCACGGGTCATTTTGCCTGAATAGGCAATTGGTGCGTAATCGAAATATTTTAATGTACTGTAATACCATGCATTAGTGTTGGTTAAAGCATTTGGAGCGTTGGCATTCACAACATCAAGCACTTTAAACAAAATTCCATTCACCTCATCGGACATAAAACGTCGGAAATCGAGCATTTTCTCCGGTACATCGGTATTGTGAGTTGCCACCGGGAGGCCAATTTCGTCCCACTGGTTTAACCAGCGCGACCAGCGTTGCCCAGCCCAGGCTTTATTTACATTATCAATTGTTGAATATTTATCTTTCAACCAAACAATAAACCGTTGTCGTATAGTTTCGGAATAGGAAATAGGTCCATCGCCGGATTCATTGTCGATACCAAACGCCAGCAGTGCCGGATGATTGGCATAATGTTTTGTCATTGCATCGGTAAAGCGCAAGGCATATTTTTGGTAATTCGGATCTCCCACATCTTCCATGTAGCGATGGTTTGGGTACAGCACATTGCCTTTTTCGTCCACAATATCGATGGATGGAAATTTATGGTGAAGCCAAAGAGGTGCGGGACGGATAGCAATGTCGAGGATGACCTTAATTCCGGCATCATTCATCAAATCCATCACTTTATCGAACCATTTAAAGTCGAATTGTCCTTCTGCCGGTTCATAGCTGTCCCACGCCAAATGGCCCATACGAACTACATTAAGTCCGGCGGCTTTCATCAGTTCGATATCCGATTTTATCTTTTCAATGTTTTTATCGTCATGAGGATGGTAATTGGCACCAACATAAAGCTGTTGGGCTCTCATGGATTGACATGATAAAATCAGTATTATTGAGAAAATAAAATACTTACTTATTGCTGATATCATATTTAAAAATTAATTACGGATATGCGGGGTTACTTCATATTGAATTTCCACCAGTCGAAATTCAATAAATCATCCTGTTTCCCTTTAAACACAAAATATACATCGTAAACACCTTTCACTTTATTTACTTTACACGATTGGATTTTCCATTGTTGATCACCGCCTGTGCTTTTAACTTCAAGGACACCTATCAAATCTCCGTCTTTCCTGTCAATATGGATTTCGATAATTCCTTCGGAAGACGTTGAAGCAACACTGGCTTCAAATTTTTTAGCGCCATTACCGAAATCAACGCTACGTACTTTTATATAATCGTTGTTGTCAATATCGTTAACGTAAATGCCAATTTTTTCTGCGTTTGCTGTTTCAATACCTTCTTCCCAGGCAATGGTTTCAGCTTCAACTCTTTTATATGGATTTAAATAATCGGCACTTTTCGTGACACCTTCCCTTGTCGGTGCAATTAATGGAATTGAACCATCTGCATTAAATTTAAATGGTTCAATACAAACCGATCGTTTAAAACCACCACCGCCGGGCAAATTCCCGTTGTGATAAAACAAATATGATTTTCCTTTGAATTCAATATAACCCGGATGATTCGTAAAAGCGCCGCCTTTCTGAATTACGTGCATAATTGTATCCTGATAGACCCATGGGCCGGTTATACTTGAACTAGTTGAATATGCCAAATGCTCAGGTACACCGCCGGCAGGATAAAGCAAATAATATTTACTTTTTCGTTTGAACAACCACGGTCCTTCTTCATAATCAGCGGTTCTATTGTCTACTTTTTTAGCACGATAACCAAAATTTTCATCTTTCAGATCTTCTTTAACGATACCAAGTTCCTTATCATAAGAGATCATGTCTTCATTTAACTTTACATGCCATAGATTTGGATTTCCCCAGTATAAATAGGCTTGTCCGTCATCATCAATATAAACTGTTGGGTCAATGTATCCGTATCCAATCAGCAAAGGTTCGCCAAGTGCATCTTTAAACGGGCCGGTTGGACTATCAGAAACAGCAACTCCAATTGCATTTCCGCCATTCTTTTTATTTACAGGAACATAGTAATAAAATTTACCATTTCTAAATATAACCTGACCGGCCCATGCATCTCCTCTTGACCAATCAAAATCGGTATAAGCCAGTGGCGAACCATGATCTGTCCAGTTTACCATATCTTTCGATGAATAACATTTCCAGTCATTCATGGTAAAGAAATTGCGAACGGTTACATCTTCATCGTGCGAAGTATAAACATAAACAGTACCGTCGTACACCATTGGAGCCGGATCGGCAGTGTAATTTGTTTGGATGATTGGATTTTGCGCAATACCTGTCAAATGTGTTCCAAGTAATCCGAATATTAAAATTGAGTAGAATTTTAAATCTTTATTCATAATTTCTCTTTCTGCATCAAAACTAAATCACCTTTATAAATTTAAATCGGTATTAATCAACATGTCAGAGCTTAACAACCATCTTATTCCCTTTGTAAGTAATTTCTTTATCGTAATTCTCATAGGTTTCCATACCCGCGCCCTTATCTTCCGACACAAGTACAATATTGAATTTGTGTTCAGCGAGCATTCCCGGAAATTCACCTTGTCTGTCGCCAATAGTCAGTTCTTTTTTTTCGTTGTTCCATGAAAATGTAATGGTTGAATAAACTCCTTTTTCATAATTGTAATTGTCATTTTCATCTTCGTAAAGCGTGAATTCGCCATTAGCTCCTTCATAAATACGTATCACAAGATTGTCCCATTTTTTTTCCAATGCATATTGTACTTTTGGCCCGACCGGAAGAATGGAACCGGCTTTAATGTACAAAGGCATAATATCAAGCGGGGTTTCTTTGCTGATAGTTTGTCCGCCCCGGAATCTTTCACCCGTCCAGAAATCAATCCATTCTGTTCCTTTAGGAAGGTAAAGTTCTTTTGATTTAACTGTGCTGAAATCCTCTTTCATATCTTTTGAATACATCCTTTCAGTTACCGGGCAAACGAGGATTGATTTTCCAAACATGTACTCATCATTAATATCAAGCACTTGTTTATCTGCTGCAAAATCCATTACCAGCGCACGCATTATACTCGATTGGTTGGCTGTAACATCCCACATCGTTGAATAAATATAGGGCAACATACTATAACGGAGGTTGATGTATTTTTCAATGGCATCATATACTTTGCCTCCTTTTTCACCAAACTGGTAAATTTCGCGCGGGGCGTCGGCTCCGTGTGAGCGCATCATCGGGCAAAAAGCGCCGAACTGCAACCAGCGCGCATATAATTCGCGATACTCGGCATCTTCAAGTTTGTTTCTGAAATTCCAAAGGAAAAAACCGCCAATGTCGCTGTTAAAATGAGGAATACCGCAAAGCGAAAAATTCAATCCACCGGAAATTTGGTTTCGCAAGGCATCCCACGAGGCTGCGACATCGCCCGACCAGGTATCGGCACCGTAGCGTTGCTGCCCCGCAAATGCCGAACGGGTGAGTATGAATACCCTTTTATCTGAACTTACAGAACGTTGATGTTTGTATAAACCGCCAACAGTCATTAAAGGAAAGGCATTTCGTACTTTGCGGAAAGAACCGAGGTACGTTTTGTTATCCAAATCGGAAGGTTTGAAATCGAGATGGTCGGGCTCTGATGAATCCATCCACCAACCGTCCATTCCAAGTTTAAAAATACCATTATTCAGGTATTTCCAGTAAATATCGCGGGCTTCGGGATTGTATGCATCATAAACCTTTACTCCCGAAGGATAATCACGTTTTGGAGGCCATAATGTTGAACCGGATTGAGGCCAGGTACTAAAATCCATAAGTGCATTAATCTGTTCCAATTCTTTATATTGTTTTGTCATTGGACCAAAAGAATTCCAGATTGATATAATCATATGCGCATTTAAGTTGTGAATATCATCAACCATTCTTTGCGGGTTTGGAAATTGGTCATTTAGAAATTCCATTGCATTCCACAAATAATTATTTCCCCAGTATTGCCAATCCTGAATTATACCATCAAGAGGCACACCCAATTCGCGGTATTTTTTGACTACACCAACTGTTTCATCCTGACTTTTGTAACGTTCTTTACTCTGCCAGAAACCAAAAGTCCACAAAGGAAACATTGGTACCTGACCTGTAAGGTCGCGCATTTCTGCAATTACCCCATCGGCATTGCCTCCAACCATAAAATAATAATCGATACAGTCGCCAACATCCGAAGTGAATGAAGTACTTTCGGGTGTATCTTCAAAAGTTGTTGGCGAGTAGTTATCCCAGAAAAGGCCGTATCCTTTTACCGATTGGAAAAAAGTTATAAAATCTTCCGTGTTGTTTTGGATCATGTGTAAACGCAGATTTCGTTGTACCATTTTACCTTTCTGCTGAATACCTAAACCGTATATTGCTTCTTCTTTATTCAGAACAAACGATTGCCCTACGGTATAGGTTTTTGAGCCTGCATCATTGAAATCGGTAAACGACGCTCCTGATTCTTTTTCAGTTAACAAGGGATTTCCCTTTGCTGTTTTAAATGAAATACTTCCATTTTTTAGATTAATGATTACCTGTAGTTTTTCACTTTTCACGTTTAGTTCGTTGCCTTTCTGTCGTACACTGAATGCTGTTTTTTCAGGTTTTTTTATTACCGACAGGCTTTTCTTTTCGAATGTAGTTCCCTCGGGCCATTTTAATACCCTTACTTCTGACGGGCTATAAAACTGAATCTCAACACTGACGGAATCAATTGCTGATTTTATTCCTAAATCTGTCCTTAGATAAGTTTGCGCTTTACTGCTTAGTCCTGTTACGAAAGCTAAAAACAGTAGAAAATAAATACGTTTCATATTTTTTGAGTTTACAATTTTTAAACTATTTAATATTGAATTTCCACCAGTCGAAATTGAACAAATCCTTTTCACCTCTGAATACAAAGAATAAATCGTGAACACCGTCAATATTTTTTACTGGAGTAGTAAGCGTTTTATAAATGTCTCCTTCACCGGAAGAAGTAATATCCACTATTCCCAAAAGTGGGCCATCGGTTTTATCGATATGAATTTCTATTTTACCGCCATACAAGGAAGCCACACATACTTCGATGGACGATGCCCCATTTGAGAAGTCAACACCTTTAACTTCAATATAATCGCCGTTGTGAATGGAGGTTACTACCATGCGTTCTGCCAGTAATTTTCCTTTATTCCACGAAACATTTCGTTCCCATTCTTCTACTTTTTTTGTTTTGAGGCCTTCGCTATAAGCCATAGTTTCTGCCTGTACCTTATCGTAAGGGTTGTTGGTTCCCAGTTGGTCAACATTTTTCGACCAGAACGGAAGTTTCTGGATGGTGCCATCTTCGTTATAAGTTATTTTTTCAAGGCCTACGGAGCGTCTTTCATAATGTTTTGCCATGGTTTGTTTCAGGATTTCATAATTAAGGCCAAACACATAGGAGTTCCCTTTGTAGTCAATGATACCCGGGTGGTTTCCGTTGGAACGCGGATTTCCGTCCATAATCATGCCCTTATATTTCCACGGGCCGGTTGGAGAACTACTCATCGCATAACCGATTCCTTCGGGGCAACAAGTAGATGCATAAGCCATGTAATAATGTCCGTTTCGTTTATATGCCCATGGACCTTCCTGGTAATGGAAAGGGTCTGGCTGACCTTTTACTTTTGCAAATTCCGGTACTTTAACGATGTCTCCTGAATAAGAAACCATATCCTCACTGAGTTTCACATAATAAAGATTGGGATTACCCCAATACAGATAGGCTTGCCCGTCATCGTCAATCAATACAGTTGGGTCAATATCCTGAGGCCCGTTTTGAATCAGCGCTTTTCCGATTGGATCTTTGAATGGCCCGTACGGGCTATCAGAAACCAATACCCCAATTCCAGTACCGTTGGGCATGGGGCAATACAAATAAAACTTACCGTTACGTTCAATGCATTGCGGAGCCCAGGCGCCATTGTCGTAAGGCACCCATTTAAAATCTTTCAGGGACGCAATCGTACCATGGTCAGTCCAGTTTACCATATCAGTGGAAGTATAAAGCAACCAATCCTGCATTTTAAACCCAAAAGCGTCATCTTCATCATGACTGGTGTATAAGAAAATTGTATCATTATAAACCATTGGAGCCGGATCGGCAGTGTATTTTGTTTGGATGATTGGATTTTGTGCGTAGATAATTACCGAATAAAACAACATACTCAATAAAAGGGTAACCGATAATCTTACGTTCATTTTCAGGTTTATTTAATAATTTTTGTCTATTTCAACAATACTTTTTGCGTTGCAAAATTGTTTTCAGAATCCTTAATTCTGATTAGGTACAATCCTTCTTTAAATTGACTAACACCTAACCGAAATGATTCGCTGGTGGAAACCTCGGTATGCACAAGTACTCCAATACTGTTATATATTGAAACCTGGTAAGGTGCATTGTCATATTCAACATTTAAAATATCGGTGGCAGGATTTGGATACACTTTAAAAGTCCGGTCGTTAATCCGTTTTATTCCTACTGAATTATCAGGATTGGAAATTGCTTCCGGTCCGAAAGCATTAGCTTTACTACCATCTACAGCAGCCAGATTTCCGGGGAAATAGGATACTGAAACGTAATCGCCTTTTGTTACATCTTTGCTTAATGTCAATAGAATTGCATTTTTATTATTCGGATCAGTTTCAACTGAATTAAGACCAACTTCACTATTCGAAAAGAACTTAAAGTTGCTCCTTACCAAAGAATTACTTTCAATTGGCTTATCAAAAAACAGTCTCACCAGATTATCACTTTCCAGTTCGGTACTAACCAATTGAGGTCCTTTTAATTTTGCATCTTTCTCATATAATGTAAAAACAGAATCCTTATTTATTTTCAGACATGGTATTGTAAAAACTTTCACGGTATCATCAAATTGCACCTCTACATCATAATCTCCGTAGTATGCATTAAAATCCAACGGGGTCCCGCTTTTCATTATAGAGTCGAAATTAGTAGCCCATTTCTTTTTGGTGTAATACAGCAAAGTATCTGCAGCCAGTTTTGGTTTGTGATTGGCATCGAAAAATCCGGTATTTTCCCGCCATGCGCCATCGTCGCTCAATCCCCAGCTAATCATTCCGGTAATCGACGGGTGTGAAAATACAATGGTGAGTACTTTAATAAAATCTGCTGCTTGCTGTGCCTGAGTTAGATTGCCTCCATAATCATATTCTGTAAACCTGATTGGCAAACCTGCCTGAGCGACAATATTTACATTTTTAACCAGTTCATCGACGCCTGGCCGGCAACAATCCCAAAAATGCGCCTGCATTCCTACACCTGTTACCGGTGCGCCCATTTCCTTCATTTTCAAAATCAAATCCCGATACTCGGCAGCTTGACCCCAGTTATATTCCACATTATAATCATTTACAAATAATTCAGCATCAGGATCAGCGGAACGTGCCCATTTAAAGCTGTTCCAAATTACCGAGTCGCCCACTGTATTTCGTAACCAATCTGCATGACCTGTCAATGGTTCATTCATTACATCATATTCTTTTATGATTCCCTTGTATCGGGTCATTTCACGAACTACCCTCATTTGGCATGTATCCATAATATCTTGCGCCGTAGGTAAATTTCTAACCCAATCAGGCATAGAATGAGCGTCATTTCCACCCCAAAGTAATGTGTGAGCTTTTAGATCCCAACCTACTTTTTGAGTCCATCGTACGGCATTATCAAAATTGGTATAATTCGGAGTTGTATGATTGGGTTGAATACCACTCCACTTAAATGAATTTCCTGAAACTCCAAAATTGAAATATTTATACATTGCTGCCTGCATCCATTGTTCTTTGCTGGCAACTGCATTTGCTTCAGGGTCGAAATAACCTGCTTCAGTTACATAACTATTTCCATCTGAAGTTGTAATTGCAGAACCACCACAATTAATCCTTATAACATTCTCTCCTCCCACTTCATCAACAACAATACCTTTTATAGCGGCATTATCTTTTGATGCATTTAATTCAATATTAATAAAACCATCATTTACCAGAACGGTAATGCTTGTATCCACGGCTATGTACTTTCCTCCCGCTTCTTTAAAAACATCATAGTTTTCAAGAAACAACTGGCCTTCTACGGAAACATCAAACAACCTGGAATTGACTGAACTTGAATAAATCTCAGCGAATTTTAATGTGAGCTTGTACTCTTTTCCGTTTTCTACAGGAATGGCATACCCCAGGTTTTTGTTCCAACGTTCTATCTTGTATATTTCATTATCAGTTTCAGCCTGAATAGCACTACTTGTACTAAAACTATTTCCCATACTTGACGATCCTTCATAAAAATCGAAAGCAATTCCAAACGGAAACTCGTGTTTTTTCATTCGCACAGAGACATCACCGGTAAAAGGTTGTCCGTCTTTATCAAATATTTGAATTCCAAAATCTCCTTTTCTTAACGTATCGATCCGTTCCTGTGCATGATTATACCATGATGCATAAGACTGAGCCCGGGTTTCTTTACTGAATGAAACAAAAGCAATTACAATAATAAAAACATAGAATAATTTTAGTCTTTGAGTTTTTTTCTTCATTATCATATAGTTTTTTGATATGAATTTTCTTTTTTCTTTACTGAGTATATCGTTTATAATTTCCTGTCTATTCAATACTGACGGTCACTTTTTTAAGATCGTTTTCATCCGAACTTATTCCATAAAATACCTCGTACTTTCCGGGGGTTACATCTACCTTATAAGTTGCTGTATCGAAAAATCCAAAAGCCGATGGCGGCAGGGTTATTTCAGCCTGGCTTGTTTTGCCGGCAGCAACTTCCACCCTCTGAAAACCCCTTAATGTTTTAATTGGGCCTCCTATATCATTAACTTTATGTACATATACCTGGATGATCTCTGTCCCATCGCGTTTCCCGGTATTTGAAACAGGGATGGTTAAATTAACACTTTCATTATTCGCTATTTTGTTCTTGCTCACTTTAGCCTCGCCAATTGAAAATGTTGTATAACTCAGGCCATAGCCAAACGGGAACAAGGCATCGGTCATGAAGCGATATGTCCGGCCTTTCATGGAATAATTTTCAAAATCGGGTAATTGTTGCGAATTTTTATAAAAGGTAACCGGAAGTTTTCCGGAAGGATTATAATCGCCAAACAGGACATCGGCAACAGCCTGCCCCCCCGATTCGCCACCATACCAAGCCTGAAGGATGGCTTCGCAACTTTCTGTTTCCGGAGTTAATGCAATGGCAGAGCCTGAACAATTTACATAAACAATCTTTTTGCCAGCTTGCTTCAACGCCTTCAGGCAGTTTCGCTGTACAGATGGGAGTTCGATATTTGTACGGTCACCACCTTTAAATCCGGGATAAGATACCGGCATTTCTTCGCCTTCCAGTTTTCCGGAAAGCCCCCCAACAAATACCACGAAATTGATGTCTTTGAGTTTGTTGATCAGGTCAGAATAATCGACATCCACTTCCTTGCCAAAGTCGAATTCGATATTGGCCTGCCAGTTATTCAACTGGGCATAGCGGATTTCAATTTTATATTCCTTCCCTGCTTCAACTTTCAACGGTATCCGCGATGGAAGCGTCCTCCAATTATCGTATCCTTCCAACGATTTGCCATTTACTAATAATTCAAAATGGCCGGTTGCCCCGCCTTTAAATACAATTTCTTCGGTTTCTTTAGGGACAAACTCTGTTTCAAAGACAGCCGAGAATCCTTCGAGCTTAACACCCGGTGCAAATTCATGTTGCCCGACAGTAGCCATTTTTATCGGATGGGTAATTTGTTGCATGGTTATGCTTTCCCCCTTACGATCTGGATTGTTCCAATAAGTAGCCTGTAAACCTTGCTTCCCGTTAAATGAACATTGATCGATGTAGCTTTGAATCACCTTATCTTCAATTAGGTCACATCCTTTATCATATAATATTTTTCGATCCGGAAGTTTGGTTTTTATCCCGTCAAGAATTGAGATGGTACTTATGGGTGTTCCGTTATAATTTCCCCATAACATTGGTTTATCGTTCGCATTTGGCCCGATAACCGCTATTTTTTTGATTGATTTCTTTAAAGGAAGGGTATGATTTTTATTTTGCAGAAGTGTCATTGTTTCACGGGCCATATCCAGTGCGAGCTTTTTGTGTTCTTCGCTATTAACAACCGACATGGGGATTTTTGACCACGGCACTAAAGAATCGTTATCCATTTCGCCCAAAGAAAAACGTCCGGACAGTACCCTCATTAAGTGTTTATCGATATCATTTTCGGTTATCAAACCCCTGGCGACAGCTTCGGGTAATTTTTTAAATGCATAACTTGTTTCAAAACCTTCCCATAAACATTCGACATCCGTTCCGGCCAAGGCTCCTTTGGCTGCGGCATGTAAGGCATCAGAAGAAACTTTGTGTGTTTTATAAAAATCGCTTATCGCCCCGCAATCGGAAACCACCAGGTATTTAAAGCCCCAGTCGTCGCGCAAAATATCCTGAAGCAACCGACTGTTGCCGCAACACGGTTCATCGTCTAATCGCTGGTAGGCACACATTACTTCACGAACATCCGCCTTTTGAACTAACACCTTAAATGCCGGCAGGTAGGTTTCCCACAAATTCCGTGGCTCAATGTCATTCAGATTAATGGTATGACGGCTCCATTCCGGCCCGGAATGCACGGCAAAATGTTTTGCACAAGCAAGAAGCTTTCTGTATTTAGCATCAGCCGGGCCTTGCAATCCTTTGACAACAGAAACTCCCATGCGGGAAGTAAGGTATGGGTCTTCACCATAGGTTTCCTGTCCACGCCCCCAACGTGGGTCACGGAAAATATTAATGTTTGGGGTCCATACAGAAAGGCTTAAAAAGCGATTGTTTCCCTGTCCGTTTTTTATGGCTTCATTATACTTGGCGCGGGTTTCATCGGAAACAGCATTAAAAATTTTGTAAACTAATGCATCATCAAACGAAGCAGCCATGCCAATTGGTTCAGGGAAAACGGTTACGTTGTTATTGTTGGCGAGGCCATGCAATGCTTCGCTCCACCAGTTGAATTTTTTAATACCGAGACGTGGGATGGCTTCCGACTGGTCGCACATCAGTGTTGCCTTTTCTTCAAGGGTTAATCTCGAAATTAAATCCTTTGCCCGTTCTTCTGAAGTAAGGTTGGGGTTTTGAAAAGAATATTGCTGAGCCCTCAAACTCAATGAAAACAACAAGCAAAAAACGAGTAATAAATTATTTTTCATCTATATTAATATTTTTTAATTTTTTTTAATTACAAATTATCCTCTTTTTCCTTTTCTGCACTTGAATGCCAGGCCGGAATTTCACTTTTAAATGTTAACTTAATCACATAAGCCATCTCATCAGCCGGTTTTACAGGTAATTTAATATGTAAACCATCCTGTTCCTGATGTGAATCAAGATTCATCAACCGACTTTGATTTTGTGTGAGTAATGAAGCTGACTTTAACGAAGCGAGATCAATCTGGTCGTTCGACAATGATTTAATAACAAAATCAGCGTTGTCGCCTGGCCATCCTAAAATAATTGCATAAAGCGTTTTTTTATCTTTCGTCCGCGTAAACCGCACGTCTTCGGGAGTTCCTTCCGATGGTTGAGTAAAGACACCATGTTCTGCTCCCATTTTGGTTGGGCCTTCGCCGTACGTTTCCCATGCTCTTGTGTTGTATATTGCTTCACCATATTTTTTGAGCCATCCGCCCATAGCAAGCAAAATTTCCCTTTGCGCCTGAGGAATTGTTCCATCGGCCATAGGTGAAATGTTCAACAACAAATTCCCGTTTTTACTTACTCTGTCCAGAAATCCATGAAATACCTGTTTAGGGGAATAATAACCAATACCTTCTGTGTAGCACCAGCTTGAAGTACTAATAGCGTCATCCGTTAACCAGTAATAATCTTTCAGATCGGTTGGACCACCGCGTTCGTAGTCTAATACGCCACATTTATGATTTAGGGCATCTTTATACGTTGCTACTACCGGTTTTCCCCATTCTTCAGATTTATTGTAATAATAAGCCAGGAACTGTAAGAGCACAGGTTCACTAATCTTAGTTAGATTAAAGTCCTGCCAGATAATATCGGGTTTATAATTGTCAATAATTTCTTTGTGTTTTTCCAGCCAAACCTCCTCGTTTTTTTCCTTACCAAGCTGACCGTATAATTTTTGAAGTTCAGGATCATCGGTTTTGGGTACAAATTCATAAAAACCTGTGATGTTAAAGGCATGGTGCATTGAAAGAATCACCTTCATGTTTTTTCCCCGAATAGCATTTGTCAGCAATTTTACCAGGTCCATTTTGGGTCCCATGTTTTTGGCATTCCATGGATTTACTTTACTTGCCCACATCGAGAATCCATCGTGATGTTCAGCAACCGGCCCGGCAAATTTTGCCCCGGCATCGGCAAATAACTGGGCCCATTCATCCGGATCAAAATTTCCTCCATCCGACTTAAGTTTAGGAGCAAACTGAACCCAGTTGCCCTGTTTATCTTTAGCACCTTTTATAAAATAATGATAAGGCCATTCAGTTTTAGGATCGCCATAAAATTCTTTATGATGCTTATTTTCCCGCGAATCATCGATGTACATATTCCTTGGGTACCATTCGTTTGCAAACGCAGGAACGGAATATACACCCCAGTGAAAATAGATACCAAATTTGGCATCTTTAAACCATTCAGGAACTGCATCATACTTTTCAACTGACTCCCAGGTGGGTTGATAGACAATTGGCGCTTTCTTTTCTACTTTATTATTATTACACCCGGCAAGTAATACCAGTAAAATAAAAACCAGACAATAAATTTTACGATTCATATTTTTAGTTTTAGCGAGTTATTCAGTTAATTTTTCAGGAACCTTCCTGTTTTTAATAATTTATTAAACGGATTAACAACTAATAGTTTTCAAAACTGAACCAGTATTTTCATAATTTTTCCCGGTGCCTCTGACCATTCTTTCATAGCTATAGGCGCTTCTTCCGGGCTCACAATTTTCGAAACCAAAATAGTATCGTCAACCCGGCTACTTTTCAGGTACTTTATTACCGCTTCAAAATCCGATGGGTTAGCATTTCTCGATCCCATTATTTCGAGCTCCTTCTGTACCCAAAGTTTGGTTGAAAACGAGACTTCGCTACCCGCGTAGCCAATACAAACCACCCGGCCGGCAAATGCAACTTCTTCAATAGCGGCCCTGTAAGTAACCGGATTTCCGGCAGCTTCAATAACCACAGTTGGCCCGTCACCGTTTGTAATTTTCTGAAGTTCTTCATGTAGGTCCTGATTCTTCGAATTGATTGTATATTCTGCACCAAGTTTCCGGGCAATTTCAAGTTTCGAATCGTCAATATCTACAGCAATAACAGTTGCTCCCCGCAGTTTTGCACGAACAATTGCCCCGCTGCCAATCATACCGCAGCCAAATACCACAACAGTATCAATATCTGTCACTTTCCCATTATCTATGGCATGAAAACCAACGGTGAGAGGTTCAACCAAAGCCAGCTGCACATCTTTCAAAGCTTCGTCTTTCAGCACCTTTTGCCACGGAACAGCAATATATTCTGCCATTGCACCGTCGCGCTGAACACCCAACGTTTGATTATAGCGACAGGCGTTAAAACGTTTTTGTTTACAAGAAGTGCATTGTCCGCAGTTGGTGTAGGGAACAACCGTTACACTTTGTCCTTTTTTGAAAGCAGCAGGTACATTTTCCCCTGTGTTTTCGATAATTGCAGATATTTCGTGCCCCGGAATGCGCGGATATCGCACCAACGGATTTTTTCCGAGGTAAGTACTCAAATCCGAGCCGCAAAATCCAACATATTTTATTTTAAACAGAACATCATCTTTCCCCATCTGTGGCATTTCCCTTTCTACCACCTTTACTTCCCCCGGAGTTGTTATTTCTATTGCTTTCATTTATCTGTTCTGAATTTAAATGTGATAAATCTTTTGTGCATTTTTATACAAGATCATATCCTGTTCTTCTTTACTAAATTTCGAAATTGTTTTTTTCACTAATTCCAGCCAGTTGGAATAGTTTGTTGCCACCAGGCACACGGGCCAGTCGGATCCAAACATCAGCCGCGACGGACCAAAAGCCTCAAGCACAACATCAAAATAAGGCTGAAGCTGTTCTTCATTCCATAATTTGTAGTCGGCTTCGGTAATCATCCCACTGATTTTACATGAAACGTTTTCGCGTCGGGCCAGTTCTTTTATATTTTTTGCCCAGGGCTCAAATTCGTTTATTTTAATCTTTGGCTTCGCAATGTGATCTAATGCGAACTGCTGTTCGGGGTGCTGATCGACAAAACGAATTGTATTGAGTAATTGATGCTCAAAAATCAGTATGTCGTAAACCAAATTATAATTCTTCAAAAGTGAAATTCCGCGATTAAAATCCGTACCTAAAATAAACCCGGGATCAGGTTCTCCCTGAACAACGTGACGTACACCTTTTAGCCACGGATTACTTTTATATTCTTCTAAGATTTGCTGAATATTAGCGTCAGCCAGTGGCACCCACCCTATAACACCTTTCATAAAACTGTTTTCGGAAGCCAGTTCCAAAAGCCAGTTTGTCTCTTTAAGCAATTGACGTGCCTGCACTGTTACCACACCTTCAACCCCTACATTGGCCAGTGTAGTTTGCAAATCGGCAGGCAAAAAGGACTTTCGGATTGCCGCCATGTCATCATCGATCCAGTCAAACTCAACCGGATTGTAATTCCATAAATGATGATGTGTATCAATTATCATTGTATAATTTTATAAATGCAGGTATTCCGGATCAACAACACCTTCTGCTTTCAACTCTTTCCAAAAAGCATCGGGTAATTCATTTTTCAAAACATTTTTATTATGCGCCATGCGGTGAGGTTTGCTTGGATTTAGCGCTACTGCAGAAATTTGCGGTGGAGAAAGGGCAAACTTCAAACAAGCATCACCGGGAGAAACTTCATGTTTTTTGCAGATGGTAAAAAACTTATCCCGCCACTGAAAAAGAGGTTTATGCTCTGGATTTTCAGGGTTGGTAAGTTTATAATCGAAATATTCTCCGCCCGTTAAAAACCCCGCATTAAATATGGCTGAGTTGATAATTCCAACCCCTTCTTTCTCAAGCTGAACAATAAAATCCACAATGGGTTTCGGATGGTGATAAACGGTAAATTTATTGGCAAACATTACCCAGTCGAACTTTACCTGTTTATACAATTCCTTTATAACCAGCCAATCTTTAGAGCCAATTCCAACAGCTTTGACTTCACCTTTTTCCTTTAATTCAAATAAGGCTTTATAAGCGCCTAAAATATCGTTCATTCTTTTTCGACGATCGTTACTATCTACGGCAGCCATTAAATATTCATCCGGGTCGTGAACCGAAACGATTTCGGGTTTGTATTTATCTCCAAGCAACTCACATCCCTGGTGCCAACACTCCAAAATCCCATGGTGACTTATTTTCTGAACCGCATCGTATTTCAGGTTTGCCCACGCACCTGGTTCAAAAGTAGGTTCAGATGTTTTTAATGGTATACGATACCAGCCCAGTTTGTTGCTAATTGTAATTTGCGAAGGCTCAATGCCGAGTTTTTTTAGTCCTGCTCCAATAACTTCCAATGCCAAACCGGCACCATATTTCCCTGCACTGTCAATCACTACCTTACCATCTGCAACATTAAACCACTCCTGCATCAAAGTTAGTTTTTCAGTTTCGGAAAGTTCGCGGTAAAGGTTTCCCAAATAGCTGGTTCCATAAATAATTTGCGGGCAAAATAATCCCGTTTTTCCTAGTAAGTTTGTACTATTCATTTATTCAAACTTCTTAAATTGATCCGTCAATTGCCGTATTATCATTTGCCTTTTTCAACGTATAATTAAAGGGTTATCATACAGGTATTCTTCATGGCGGAAATTTCCTTTTCATTCATTCCCGGGGCAATTTTAGGACATGTAATTCCTGGCTTATGAATCTTTTTTGTACTTTTCGATTAACTGAGAATCATTCTTCAGTATCAACGTTTTACAATATCCTTTGAATGTTATCCCTAGCCTATTTTCAAGTAAATTTCCTATAATTTATTATTTTGTCAAAACATTATATGTTGCTATCTTTCCGCAAAGCTTTGCGGAAAGCTTTGCATTGAGTATAATATGCTCTAAAACATAATTTTGAATCTTAAAATGAAATTTCCAACTGCAAACAGAGGGGAATTTACTGGGAAGTAGTTTTAATCTGTAGTAAGACTACCTAAAACTAAATCCGAAGAGATTAGATATAAAAAAGAAAAACTTTTTGTTTAATTATAGCTGCATAACTGATAATGGGAAATCGGCACATATCATTAAAAGACCTTGCAAAAGAACTGAATGTTTCCATTTCTACCGTTTCCAGGGCTTTAAAAGATCACCCGGATATTAGCCGGGAGATGAAAGAAAAAGTTAAACAACTGGCAAGAGAAAAGAATTACAGCCCAAATCCACTGGCAATGGGTTTATTGAAGCAGGAAACGAGGATGATTGGAATTATTGTACCTGATTTGGTTACCCATTTTTATGCCTCTGTGATTTCAGGAATTGAAAGTTTAGCCCATGAGAAAGGTTATTTCATCCTGATCGCAAGTTCAAATGAGTCATATGAGAAGGAAAAAGAATCCATTAAAAATTTATTGGAAGCACGCGTTGAAGGATTAATTATTTGTTTAAGCAGTGAAACTACTGATATATCCCATTTTGAAGCTCTATTGGAACAAAACATCCCGTTAATATTTTTTGATCGGGTTTGCCTGCCAGGAAAAGTATCTTCAGTAACCGTGAACAATAGAGAAGCAGCAGAAAAAATTACCAGCCATTTTTATCAGCAAGGGTACCGGAGAATTGCTTTTATTTCGGGTCCTCCACAACTGAATATTTCCAAAGAAAGGATGTCTGGTTATCTGTCAGGGCTCGAAAATTCCGGGTTATCCGCCAGTCAAGAATTAATCGAAAACTGTGATCTTTCATACGAATCTGCCAGCATCGCTATGCAACGTTTGTTGGAATTAAAAAATCCGCCGGATGCTGTTTTTGGAATTAATGATACTGTTGCTTTTGCTGCGATGAAAAAAATAAGACAGCAGGGATTTCGTATTCCTGATGATATCGGAATTGTAGGTTTTACCGATGATTTTCATGCTACTGTAGTTGAACCAACTCTGACTTCAATTACTCATCCTACTTTTGAAATGGGACGCAAGGCTGCTGAATTATTTTTTGAAAGAATCCGATCTGAAACAGCTCCCAGAATTGTGGTCTTAAAGACAAAGCTTGTTGAAAGAGAATCATCCAATCGTTCTCAAAGAATTTCATGATATTATCAAACTAAAAATTACTATTTAAGATCGTCAGGCATGACATGGAGATACAAAAAGATACCTTTCAAACCTTATCATGATAAACAATCGATGCTGTTTCTAACGAATATTGATGAACTGGTTCCATCGGGACACACGGTGCGCATAGTTGACAGTATGCTTTTGAAGTTAAGTTGATTCCAAGGGACACTGGCGTTTATACTTCAAATCCGGCCAAAGTAGAATTGATGTATTTCCCTGTATTTTCAGGAAACAACGAAATACGAAAAGTGAAAATTCGAAAATGATTTAATTTTTACTGGTCAAATAATGGGGCCTGATAACTATATATTCAAATAATTTGAACTTAAAAACAATATTCTTTTGCTTAAATAATAGATTTTATTAAAAAACCAAACACCATAACACACACATTATATATGCGTTACGCCAAAAACTAAGTACTGGTTTAAAAAGTTAGGACAAATAAAAACCTCTTTTATAGGGGCTTATTTTACCTGTAGATTTATGAGTGAACCCAATCGGAGAGATGTCTAACTCTTTGCTTGAAGATTATGACGCTGTTTTGAAGTTTATACGCTATCACACAACAGGTAGAAAGAAACTGAGACTATTAAAAAATATGTTAGTCGCCACTAGTTCCCTGATATTAAACGCATAGAATTTTAATAAAAAACTTGATGATTCTTTTCGGTTAGAATAGTAATTTCCCTAATTTTAAGTTAATTTATATTCAGGAAATGAAGATAAAGAGAGAAACATTTTAGAATTTTTTATTGAATATGTATTGGCGATTGTATAATAGTAAATACAATTTATTCTGATTTTAAAATAACAATAGAAATGTTAAACAATATTATAAATCAGTTTATTACCCTGTCAAAAAAGTATTTTAAGATTTACCTTGGAATCAGCATTTCCGTTTTCCTGTTTATTCTTTTTTTCCAACCTTTTCCTTCACATAAATTCGAATTTGAGAATAAAAATTTGTTCATTGCTGGCTATGGTTTAATAATTTTCATTATTCAGGTAATCGTACAAATTATTTTTCAACGGCACCTTCTTCGCATCAATACAGATGAAGAGTATAATCCATTGCTGAATTCACTGTATTACTTTTCGCAGATAGCATTAACAAGCGTTGCGTTTGTTTTTTATATCCGATATGTTGGGAATACAAGTATTACGTATAATACTGTGCTGCGGATTGTAATAATTAATGTGAGTGCGCCAATTACTATATACCTGAAAAATACCCTTTGGTTGGTGAATGAAAAAAACAAAATACTGAAGGAAGAAAACAGGATGATGCAAGATAAGTTAAGACAATTCTCTGAGAGCTACGCGGACAAGTTTATCGAATTAAATTCTGATAATGAATCGGATAATTTAATAATACAAGTTTCGGAAATAGTATTTGTAAAATCAGCCGATAATTATGTTGAAGTAGGTTTCCATAAAGACAATGAAGTTAAAAAGAAGATGATTAGAAACACCTTAAGGAATATCGAAAAACAACTGGATGAATTTAATAATTTTGTACGTACTCACCGTTCATGTATTGTCAATATCCAATACATTGACAAGCTGAATAAAAACTTTAATACCTACTGGTTGACGCTTAATAATACCCACGAGACAATTCCCGTATCACGACAGTATTTAATGGCTGTAAAGGACTTAATATAGGGTGGAGGGGCGAATGGTATTCACCATCGTATTTTAGCATTCATCTTATACAACTCATATTTTGTCCCAAAAAACTTCTGCCAATCCCTTTCATTTTTTTTTGGGAGAATTGTATCGTATTTTTAATAATTATCCTTCGACGGAATTGATTTAACAGTAAAGAAACATTGTTATCCGGCGATTAATATTCAAAATTATTATGAAAATATTGTTGATATATCCAAAATACCCCGATACGTACTGGAGTTTTAAACATGCCTTGAAGTTTATTTCAAAGAAAGCTTCTGTACCACCTTTGGGGTTAATCACGGTCTCGGCTATGTTGCCGGAAGACTGGCAAAAAAGGTTGATCGATTTAAATATTGAGGAGCTCCAAAGTAAAGATTTGGAATGGGCGGATTATGTTTTTCTAAGCAGTATGTACGTACAAAAAAAATCGGTAGCCGAAATTTTAATCCGATGCAAGGAACACGCTGTGAGGGTTATTGCAGGAGGACCGCTATTTACCCAGGAATACGATAATTATCCTCAAATTGACCATTTTATTTTAAACGAGGCGGAAATTACGCTGCCACTTTTTCTATCCGATATAAAAAATGATAAATCGCTAAAAAAAATTTACACAACAGATGAATATGCTGATTTATCTTTTTCTCCTGTCCCTGATTATCATTTACTGAATTTGAAAGCCTATGCTTCCATGAGCCTCCAGGTTTCAAGAGGATGCCCGTTTTCATGCGACTTCTGTGAAATTACAGCATTACTGGGGCACAAAGTAAGGATCAAAAATAAAGAGCAGATAATAAATGAACTGGAAACATTATATAATCTGAATTGGAGAGGCGCAATAGCTATTGTGGATGACAATTTTATCGGGAATAAAAAATTTATAAAAAATGAGTTGCTTCCTTCCATGAAAGAATGGATGAGTTTGCATAAACATCCATTTGTTTTTAATGCTCAAACAACAATAACCCTGGCAGACGATAATCAATTACTGACTTTGATGCGTGAAGCAAGATTCACTTCAATATTTATTGGAATTGAAACTCCGGTTGAAGAATCTTTGCAGGGGTGCCATAAAGTTCAAAATGAAAACAGGGATTTGCTGGGAAATGTAAAGCAAATTCAGCGGGCAGGGATACAGGTTTCCGGTGGTTTTATTGTAGGTTTCGATAGCGATACTTCCACTGTATTTCAGCGGCAAATTGATTTTATACAAAAAAGTGGAATTGTATCGGCAATGGTAGGTTTACTTAATGCACCTAAAAATACAAAGCTGTACAAACAAATGCAGGAGGAAAACCGGTTAACTGTCGATGCAACAGGGAGTAATACTGATTTCACGATGAATTTTATTCCAAAAATGGATAATCAGAAATTGCAGGATGGATACAGGTACATTATAAATAACATTTATAAAGAAAAGCCCTATTATAAACGTGTCAGGGAATTATTTTTGAATTATAAACCAGTAAAAGTTGGTAAAAGCAACATTGATTTTGCACGACTTAAGGCATTTCTTAAATCCATTCTCGTTTTGGGCTTTTTAAATAAAGGCAGGTTTGAGTACTGGAAGTTTATAGCCTGGACGTTAGCGAATAAACCACGTTTTTTTATAGAAGCTGTAACTTTTGCCGTGTACGGTTATCATTTCAGAACAGTTTACGGACTTCGGGAGGTCCGTCACGAAAAGTAGAAAATTATAAAATTAGAGTGATGAAAAACATTAGATATTCAAAAAACAGACTTGATTTTACAACCGAGTTACGGAATTCGGTAAATGAATATTTCAGCAAAAACAATATTCAGCCATATGGAAACCGAAAAATATATCTGAAAACTGGTTTTATGGCCGTATTGTATCTTGCCCCGTTTATCCTGATGATTTCAGGAATTATAAGTTCAGTTCCCCTGGTTCTGATGTGCTGGATTGTAATGGGACTGGGAATGTCGGGACTTGGAATGGTGACCATGCATGACGCCAATCATGGTTCGTTTTCCAAAAACCAAAAGGTGAATCGTTTTTTTGGCAATTCGTTGTACCTGCTTGGAGGATTTCCAACTAACTGGCGTTATCAGCACAATACACTTCATCATGGGTTTACAAATATTGAAGGACATGATGAAGATATAGCTCCTCCAGGAATACTTAGATTCTCGCCTCACGGTCCTTTTAAGAAGATACACCGCTACCAGCACATATATGCCTGGTTCTTTTATAGTTTAATGACAATCTCGTGGATTGTGGCCAAAGATTTTAAACGATTAAAAAAATACCAGGAAACCGGGGCGAAATTAAGTAGTAACCGGAAATATAGCAGGTTGTTTGTTGATATAGCAATCTCGAAAGTTATTTATTACAGTATATTCCTTATAATTCCGTTTTTGACAATTCATATTGCATGGTATTGGGTGATTGGCGGTTTTTTATTGATGCATTTTACAGGCGGATTGGTGTTAAGCACTATTTTTCAAACTGCCCATGTAGTTCCTACTTCAGAATACCCTGTTCCAGACGGGAATGGCGAACTCAATAATAACTGGGCTGTACATCAATTATACACAACGTGTGATTATGCGCCTAAAAGCAGAATCTTTTCATGGTTAATCGGAGGGCTGAACTACCAGGTGGAGCACCATTTGTTTCCTTACATCAGCCATATACACTACAGGAATATTTCAAAAATTGTACAGGACAAAGCAAAAGAATATAACCTGCCATACCATGTTAACAAGAGTTTTGCCACCGCAATCCAACAGCACATTAAAATGTTGAAATTGCTTGGGAAAAGCCGGGACCTGGTTAAACAAACTGCCCGGGTTTCTAATAAAAATAAAGTAATGGCAGTTTAACATTACAAACTCGATGAAAATCAGTAAATTTAGAGAATAAGATATGACTCAATTAAAAACTGATGACATATTAGGAAGTCTAATTTTGTATCGGCAATTAATTCTGAAACAGAATAAATTATTTGAAACTCTATATCAAAAATATGGTTTGCATTCGCTGCCAGATGGTAGTGAAAGCCGAACTTGAAAAACTCGGCCTGCCATATATTTATGTAAAAATCGGAGAAGCAAATATTATTGGAGATGTAAAGCCAGAACAGTTGAAGAATTTAAAAGTCGATTTAAAAAAGGCTGGCCTGGTGTTAATGGACAATAAAAAAAGTGTACTTGTCGAAAGAATTAAAAGTGCAATTATCGAATTAGTCCATTATACCGAAGATCAAATCAAAGTAAACCTTTCTGATTACCTGAGCGAACAACTCAATTACGATTACACCTACCTGTCCAATCTTTTTTCAGAAGTGAAAGGGATCACCATCGAAAAGTTTTACCTGACCCATAAAATTGAAAGGGTAAAAGAACTAATTGTTTACGATGAACTGAATCTTTCGGAAATAGCCTACAAGATGCACTACAGCAGCGTTGCACATCTTTCAAATCAGTTTAAGAAATTCACAGGCCTCACGCCAACCCATTTTAAAATGCTCAAAAACAAGCGTCGTGAAACACTCGAAGATGTGTGAATAATGTAAATATTATTCAGAATTCTGTAACTTATTCATAATCCTTTATCACGAAATTTATTTTTGGATTTAGTTGCTTTTAAGATTGCATCTTTCAATAAAAGGAGTTGCAATTGTTTTGGTCTATACATAAAAAATTCAACTGAAGTTAAAAATGAAAGTATTATTGGTTTATCCGGAATATCCCGACACCTTCTGGAGTTATAAATATGCGTTGAAATTTGTTTCAAAAAAGGCGGCTTATCCACCATTAGGACTAATTACGGTTTCAGCACTGTTGCCTGAAGAATGGGAAAAGAAGCTCATTGATATGAATATCGAAAAACTTCGAACAGAAGATATTTTATGGGCCGATTATATCTTTCTCAGTGCCATGAGTACTCAAATCAAATCGGCTGTTGACGTTATCGATCGCAGCAAGGCAATGCATAAAACCGTAGTTGCCGGCGGTCCACTTTTTACCGCCGATTATGAAAAGTTTGAAAATGTAGATCACCTGGTTTTAAACGAAGCAGAAATAACATTACCTCTTTTTTTGGAAGACCTGAAAACCGGGAACGCTAAAAGAATCTATCAAACCAATGAGTTTGCAAATATTGAGCATTCACCCCTACCCGACTATTCACTGGTTAAGTTAAATAAATATACTTCTAAATGTATTCAGTTTTCACGCGGCTGTCCCTTCAATTGCGAGTTTTGTGATATAACAGCATTGCTCGGGCACAAATCGAGAATAAAAACGGCAAATCAGATTGTACAGGAGTTGCAAAATTTGTACGATTTGGGTTGGCGTGGTGAGCTGTTTTTTGTGGATGATAATTTTATTGGCAACAAAAAGTTTCTGAAGACACAGCTTTTACCTGCTATTATACAATGGATGGAACAACACCGACATCCTTTTCATTTTACAACCGAAGCTTCGGTAAACCTCTCCGATGACGATGAATTGATGAAAATGATGACTGATGCCGGTTTTCTTAATGTTTTTATTGGTATTGAATCACCCGAGGAAAACTGCCTGGAAGAGTGCAACAAAGTACAGAACAAAAACCGGAACCTGCTGGACAGTGTGAAAAAGGTACAACGTGCCGGAATGGAAGTTATGGGTGGATTTATTATTGGCTTTGATAGTGATTCTCCCGGCATTTTCCAGCAACAAATCGATTTTATTCAGAAGAGTGGAATTATTTCTGCTATGATAGGACTGCTGAATGCACCTACCAAATCGAACCTTTATCAGCGGTTAAAAGCCGAAGGCCGAATTCTGGAAAAATGGACTGGTGACAATACCGACGCAGCCATGAACTTTATACCCAAAATGAATAGAGCAGATTTGTATGCAGGTTTTAACGAAGTTATTAAAGGAGTGTATGGCGGAAAGCCATTTTATGAACGCGTGAAAAGTTTTCTGAAGGATTTTCAGCCTGTAGTGAAAAACAAAAATAAATTGGATTTGAAAAAAGTTATGGCCCTAATAAAATCGATGATTTACATAGGAATTTTCGACAGTAACCGAATATATTACTGGCGCCTGTTTTTTTGGAGCCTGTTCAACCGGCCAAAGTTGTTTCCAATGGCCATTACATATTCCATTTACGGTTATCATTATAAAAAATCGTACGATAAAATTTTCTGAATAGCTTCATTTATAATCATTATTTAAAATTAATTTACATGATAACAAAAAGAATAATTATTGGATCATCATTATTGTTGGTTCTGTTTCTTGTTACTTCTTGCGCTCCTGTTGGCATAACCGGGCAGCAATATGGGTTCCTTTATGGTATTGTTCAGGGGTTCATTTCCCCTTTCGTATTGATAGCAAAACTATTAGGGGCGCATATAGGAGTGTATGCTGAAAATAATACGGGTTTATTATATTGGATAGGATATATTTTGGGCATTTTTATTCTTCTTGGTGGCGGTGGCGGTGGTTATGCACGAAGAAGAAGATAATATGAATAAAAAATTAAAACGGGATGGAGGATCAAACCATGGTTGACAAAGCTGACACAGAAATATGGACTCTTGATGACGGGGAAAAGATAACACTTCGTCATATAGCACATGGCGATGCAATCAAAGAACAAAAATTCATACGTAAACTTTCAGTTCAGTCACGCTACCTGCGCTTTCACGGATCAATCAAAGAACTGAATAAAAAGGAGCTGGAAACGTTTACAAATCCCGATCCGCTCAACGAAGAGGCCCTGATTATTCTGCATAAAGGAGAAATAAATGAAGAAGAAATCGGCGTTGCCAGATTCATAATTGATCCGAATGGCAATAGCTGCGAATTTGCAATTGTTGTTGCTGATGAATGGCAAAACCGTGGTCTTGGTGCCAAACTGATGAAAGCATTGATAAGTCATGCTCAGGCACGTGGGATAAAACGAATCCATGGCCCCGTTCTCAAAAGTAACCCGGGTATGCTCCAGTTCGTCAAAGGGTTGGGTTTTGAAGAAACTCCCGACCCTGACGATTCCTCGGTTATGCTGGTTTCAAAATATTTGGAGAATTAGTCACAGCCAAATCAGTTTGAAAATATACCGGCCTCACGCCAAATCATTTTAAAAAGCTCAAAAATAAACGCCGTGAAACACTCTAAGATGTGTGAATAATGTAAATATTCATCAGAATTGTGTAACACATTCCTAAACCCTATTCACGACATTTACTTCGTAAAGCGTAGCTCTAAAATTACATTCTCCCAAAAGGATTGCAATTAGCTTGCATTTTATTTAGTAATTCAACAAAATAAAAAATGAATGTATTACTGGTTTATCCGAAATGTCCCGACTCTTTCTGGAGTTTTTCTCATGCCCTGAAATTTATTTCGAAAAAAGCCGCGGTACCTCCACTCGGGTTAATTACCGTTTCGGCAATGCTGCCCGATACGTGGCAGAAAAAACTGGTGGATTTGAATATCTCTCCACTTAGGGCAAGCGATGTTCAGTGGGCTGATTATGTTTTTATCAGCGCCATGTATATTCAAAAAGAATCGGTAGACAAGGTAATTACTGAAAGTAAAAAATGGGGCAAAAAAATAGTTGCAGGAGGTCCGCTTTTTACGCAGGAACATGTAAATTATCCGGATGTTGATCATTTTATTTTAAATGAAGCAGAGATAACCATGCCCCTTTTTCTGGCAGATTTAAATGCAGGACAACCGCAACGGATTTATGCGACGGATGAATATGCCGATCTTAGCCAATCACCGGTTCCTGATTTCCATTTGTTATCGAAGAAAGATTATGCTTTTATGAATATTCAGGTTACGCGGGGATGCCCGTTTAACTGCAATTTCTGTGAAATAACTTCGCTGCTGGGGCATAAAGTGAGGATGAAAAGTACGGCCCAGATTATTAAGGAACTGGATGTTTTATATCACAATATCAAATGGCGCGGACCGGTTTCCATTGTCGATGATAATTTTATCGGGAACAAGAAAGAGATAAAACACAACTTGCTGCCCGCTATGAGAGAGTGGATGAAAGTTCACAAGTATCCGTTTACTTTTAATATACAATCCTCAATAAATCTTGCTGATGACAAGCAACTCATGTCGCTGCTGGTAGAAACCGGATTTAGTTCCACATTTATTGGCATTGAAACTCCAGAGGAAAAGTCGCTCTACTATTGCGACAAAGTACAAAACAGAAACCGCGATTTACTGAATAGCGTAAAAAAAATTCAGCAGTCAGGAATACAGGTTTCAGGCGGCTTTATTGTTGGTTTCGACAGCGATACACCGTCGGTTTTTCAACGTCAGATCGATTTTATTCAAAAAAGCGGAATTGTTTCGGCAATGGTTGGATTATTAAACGCACCTAAAAACACTAAACTCTACAATCAGTTAAAAGCAGAAAACCGCTTATCCACTGAAGCTACCGGGAATAATACCGATTCATCGATGAATTTTATTCCTAAAATGGATTACAATGAGCTTCAGGAAGGTTATAAAAAGATAATCAACAATATTTACTCGGTAAAACCTTATTACAAAAGGGTCAGACAATTATTATTGAATTACAACCGGTTGAATAAAGGACAAAGCACATTAAGATTCTCGCTGCTGCTGGCATTTATAAGATCGGTTTATGTTATTGGTTTCCTTAACAAGGGCAGAACTGAATACTGGAAATTTATGATCTGGACCCTTTTCAACAAGCCAAAATTAATAGTTGATGCGATTACATTTTCGGTTTATGGTTACCATTTCAGAACCGTTTACGGGTTACGAAGGTGATTGTTTTAAATCGTTGAAATGTGTGAATGATGTAAATTATAACATCAATTGTGTAATGTTTTCAGAATTGAACAGAAGTAACTTTGTTAGGATCATTTAGGTTGGAAACTGATGCAAACAAAAGAAATTGAAAAATCAAAAATTCACATCCTTATCGAAATCATTGAGTATGTGCCCAATTCGGTGGTTAGCAAAACCATTATCCGGAAAACAACCGGAAATATTAGCGTTGTTGCTATTGATACCGGAGAGGCGCTTGCTGAGAAAATATCTCCGTTCGACACCTTTATCCAGATTATTGAAGGAACAGCCGAAGTTGTTATTGACAATCAGCCAAAAATGCTGCAAATGGGGCAAGGCATAATTATACCGGCACACATATCGAATATTGTAAAAGCAAACGGTCGGTTCAAAATGATTTCAACAGTGATTAAAAGCGGATATGAAGGGAATACATTATAGTAGAAATATTTTAAAATAAATATCATGGCAAAAAGCAAAGAAGGAAAAGAGAGAAAGAACGTGAAAAAAGAAGCAGTAAAAAACCTGAAAGAAAAAAGAGCCGATAAAGCTGCAAAAAAGGCCGGGAAAAGCGATTCGAGTTTAATTTGATTGCTGATAAGAATAGAACTACTGAAAGTAAAGTTTAGGTAAAGAATAGTAAAGAAATAAGTTCAATATCAGTAATGGAAAACAAATTTAAAGAAGGCGAAGTCGTGCGGGCAAGGATAAATCCAAATCAAAATTTGATAGTAAATAGGTATGTTAACCAAATTTATTATTGTAAGATACAGGAAAATCCTACCCATAAGGATTTGGTTTATTTCGAAAGGGAACTCCTTCCACTCGACATAAAAAATATAGGCTTGTTAACTTCCTTGAACGTAATCATTAATAAATGAAGATCACATATATTGCAACATATCCACCCCGTGAATGTGGCATTGGAACTTTCACAAACAACCTGTTCAAATCGATGTTAGCCCACGACTTGGGAAATGAACACGTGCATGAAGGTTTTGTGGTTGCAATAAACGACAACGATCTGACTTATAAATATCCTGAAGAAGTTAAAGTAACCATCAGGCAGGATCATCAGGAAGACTATCTGAAAGCGGTAAAATACATTAATCTTAGTGGCGCCGATGTCTGTATTCTCCAGCACGAATTTGGAATTTTTGGTGGACAAAGCGGAGTTTATATTCTTCCCCTGCTCCATCGGCTTGAGATTCCGCTCATTGTTACCCTGCACACCATTCTCAAAACACCTTCGTACAACGAAAAGGCAGTTTTGAAAGAAATTTGCAAAATGGCACATAAAATTGTGGTGATGAGCCATAAAGCAGTTGAATTTCTAACGTCAATTTACGATGTGCCGAAAGAAAAAATAGCGCTGATTGAACATGGCGTTCCTGATATTCACTTTAGTCCTGAAAAATCGAAAAAAGAGTTTAAACTCGAAAGCAAAAAAGTACTATTGACTTTTGGCTTTATTGGGCGAAGCAAAGGTATTGAAACAGTAATAAAAGCATTACCGGAAGTGGTTAAAAAATTCCCGGAGCTAATTTATATCGTTTTGGGGAAAACCCACCCAAATGTGCTACGGCATTCAGGCGAAGAATACCGAATTTCCCTCTTACGTCTGGTGAAAAATCTACAGCTTGAAAATCATGTTGAATTCTTAAACGAATTTATCGATGAGCAGGAATTATTCAAATATTTATATGCCTGCGATATTTACATTACACCTTATTTGAACGAAGCCCAGATTACCAGTGGAACCCTTTCATATGCCGTTGGAGTTGGAGCAGCCGTTTTATCAACACCTTACTGGCATGCCGCTGAATTGCTGGCTAAAGGAAGGGGCAGGTTGTTTAATTTTAATGATTCTGACGACCTTGCAGAAACTTTAACTGAACTTTTTGATAACCCGGAAGAACTCAAAAAACTTAAAAATAATGCCGGTGAATATGGTAAAAAAATTACCTGGCCAAAAACCGGTGAAAAATATATAACACTTTTGGAGAAAATAATGAGGAATGAGCATCCGGTTGTTACGCGGAAAGAAACTGAACCTGATTTACTCATTCTTCCCCCCTTTTCCCTTGCCCATATTAATAGATTGACCGATGATACCGGCATCATTCAACATGCAAAATTTGGTATTCCGAATTTAAAGGAAGGATATTGTCTGGATGATAATTCGAGAGCTTTATTAATGGTTTTAATGGCATACCGACAAAAGAAAGATATGCGGGCACTTGAATTGTCACCCATTTATTTAAGCTACATCCATTACATGCAAAATACAAATGGTACTTTCAGGAACTTCCTGAGTTTTAACCGGAATTTTTTGGATGAAATTGGCTCCGAAGATTCTTTTGGCAGAACGATATGGGCACTTGGTTATTTACTTGGGAATGCTCCTAACGATGCTTATTACCAAACCGGCAAACTGGTATTTTTTAATGCAGCTCCCAATTTTGAAAAATTAAAATCAATTCGGGGAATCGCCAATACAATGATTGGAATCAGTTATTACCTGAAAAGTAATCCGTCAGACGATTCGATGACAGAAAGATTAAGAAATCTTGCCAATGTTTTAATCAAACATTACAAAGAAAACCAAACCACCGAGTGGAAATGGTTTGAATCTTTACTGGCTTATGATAATGGAATTTTACCACTTGCGCTTTTACATTCGGCAGAAATATTGAACGATCAACAAATTACAGAAATCGCTATCGAATCGATGGATTTTCTAACCAGCCATACATTAAAGGATAATTACCTTTCGATTATTGGAAATGAAAAGTGGTATAAAAAAGAGGGTGAACGCTCCGTTTTCGCACAACAACCTATTGATGCAATGGCGATGGTATTAATGTACCATCAGGCATATTTTGTTACAAAAGACAAGGATTATCTGAATAAACTTTACACTTCGTTTTTGTGGTTTCTGGGTGAAAATGATTTGCGGATGAGTTTATACGACTTTGAAACCAAAGGTTGCTGCGATGGATTCGAAAGTTATGGTGTAAACCGCAACCAGGGCGCCGAAAGTTCGCTCGCTTATTTAATCTCACATTTGACTGTTCTGCAAGCTTACGAAGAATTGCATAAATCGGACTTAAGAATAGTATAAAAAAAAATCCCGCTAAAAGGCGGGACAAAATTATAAATGGGTAATATTTAAAACTAAGCTAGTTTAACATTCACTGCATTTAATCCTTTTTTTCCTTCTTCCAAATCAAAAGTTACTTCATCATTTTCCCCGATACTATCCTTTAAACCGGATGAATGTACAAAATATTCCTTCGATGAATTGGCGTCTTTAATAAACCCAAAACCTTTGGATTCATTATAAAATTTTACTGTTCCTTTATTCATTGTATTAAATTATTAATTGCGTGCAAGTTACAATTATTTTCTATTATTGCACTCTTTATTTACACTTTGATTGTATATTTTTTAAAAAAATTACATCATTCACACATTTTCCTGTTGTATCCGTGCCCGATTAAATATTTTGACAATCTCGTTAACCAACAGCGGAATCAAACCTAATAAAATTGCAATTAACCAACATCCCAAATCAAGCTTTTGCAAATGAAATGCCCTTTGAATTAAAGGAATATCGATTAGGATTAATTGTAACAGGACAACCAAAAAGGCTAAAGGGTAGAACTCTCTGGACGCTTTTTGAAGATAATTGATAATTTTAAAACCCTAAAAAAAAACCAATCTTAAATATAGAAGTAGCTCTACCCTTTATATTTTTATGAATGACCAAGTGAGGCTTTGTTAAACATTAATTAAACAATGTTTATTTAAACCTGATTCTTAGATTATATATATCTTAAACTACGTAAGTTTCACATTCACTGCATTTAATCCTTTTTTCCTTTCCTGCAAATCAAAAGTTACTTCGTCATTTCCCCTGATACTTTCTTTAATACTGGTTGAATGTATAAAATACTCTTTTGATGATTCATTGTAAAACTTTACTGTTTCTTAATTCATTTTTATAAATTATATTACACGCAAGGTAAGAAAGCTTGATTTTTATTGCGTTACATAATTTTTCGAAAAAGTTACATAATTCACACATTTGTTATTTTAGGCCAAATGTCAGTCAGCTCATTTTTATGTAAACTTTATCAGTTCTTCATTTAACTATCTATTTCACTTCGAATTAACAATGGCTTTTGCGTCAATTATAATTCTCTATTCTGCAATGGTATTACCAATTGAGTACCGGGATAAAAAAAATGAAATAATCGTAGTTAATAATTTTTTAAACGACCGGTTATCGTTTCCAAAGAAGTTTTCAATTTGTCAATAGCGCCAAATATAGCCTGTTCATGGGTGTTTGCGTGGTCGGTAACTGCAATTGGTTTCATACCTGCAAGTCGGGCTTCTACCATGCAACGCTTATCGTTAAACCCATCTTTGTTGCCGTCTTCGTCCGAGAGGTGAATTTCCAACCGGGTTATTTGAGTACTGAACCTGATTAATTCTTCCGATATTAAAGAAGTAGAAGAAGCTATTTGTTCTTCGCCAAGGATTACATTTTTGTCTGTATTTAATTGAATTTGCATTTTATGATATTTTATTTTAATCAAATTTGTTTCTTCTGTTCAATCTTAATTTCTGCCATAATAATTTTTTTATAAGTGTTAAAATATTTATTTGAAAAGCGTGAGTATTCAGTGGTGAATGACTGAAAAGACAAAGTTCATGAACATTGATTTGACATGTGTTACACAACTTTGGTAAAGGTTTACATCATTCACACATTAGCCATTTTGAATATTAATTATTTCTAAAACTGCCTTTTTATTTTTCCCCACCATCGAGATAAAAATTGTTCATGGCCATCACTCACTTTTATATTTTTCTCGCCGATGATTAGTGCAATTGGTTTGAGCTCTTCAAACTCTTCGCAAACCACTTTTAGCATGGCGGCAAACGGCAAAAACAGAATCATTCCGGCCAGTCCCCAAACGGCAGCACCAATAAACAGACTAAGTATGGCAGTTAAAGCATTAATTTTTAAACTACCTCCCACAATTCGTGGAGTGAGAAAATTATCAGAAACCAATTGAACAGCCCAAAATAAAATAGCAACTGCAACTGCCGTCCAAATTGAATCGTAAGAAACAAAAGCATAAATTACAGGAATGATAGCTCCCATTGTAGTCCCAATGTATGGTATTATGGCCAGTGCAGCGCCTAAAAATCCGAAAAGGAAAGGATTGTCGATGCCAATAATCAACAACCCAATGCTGTTGGCTAATCCTATTATAACCGTAAGAATTACCATACCGAACAGGTATTTTTGTCCAACCTGTTGAACCGATTTAAACATTTTTAATACCCTTTCACGATTGTTCTCCGGACGAAAAAGCCAGAAATGCCTTTGTTAATCCATCTCTGTATATGAGAAATAGAAAAGTAAATACGATTGTTGCCAGCAGTCCGGCCATAAAAGTTGCTGTATTGCTAACTGTTTTACTAACCAAAAACCCTGTTGAATCAGTAAGCCAAACTTTCATGCGGTTAAAAAGTTCATCCTTTCCCAGATTTTCCATGAAACTCACATGGTTATTGATAAATAGCGTAACATCGGCAAAAGCACGGATAATTTTATCTTGAAAATGAGTGAATTCTTGTGCTACATTAATAATTTGAGTTGAAAAAAAGTAAATGACTCCTCCAATTATTAAAATCACAGAGAAAATGGAGAGAAAAGCAGCAAGTATTTTGCCAATTTTCCATTTCTCAAACTTTTTTGCCAACGGAAGCAGTATGAATGAAATAAGCAAAGCAATACTTAACGGAATGAGAATTGGTTTCGCCAAAACCAGTATTGCAAATAGCAAAAATACAGTGGCTATTGCGTAAAACAGCTTTTGAAATGATAGATTCATTTTAAATCAACTTTAAATAACTGTATGCTGAATGATATGCTACCAAAGGTCAGAGGTTTTCTGTTTGGGAACCTTACACAATTTTAAAAAATATTTACATCATTCACACAAGTGTGTATGATGTAAATAATCAAAAGAATTCTGTAACAATCTGGAAAACAAATTGATGGTATCTTTGAACTGGAATGAGACGAAAAATATTTTTAAGGATTATAATTGGAATAACAGCAATTGTTCTGCTGGTAATGCTTTTAATAAAAGTGGTTGTCGAACCCTGGATAGGAGAAAAAATTCAGTCCTCTTTAAATACAAACTCCGGTGATTTCCTGCTTAAAATTGAAAAGGTACATGTTTTAACCTTTCAATCCGGAATTGAACTTGACAACATTACGCTGCTTTCGAAACCGGAACATGAAGGACAATCCGATTTAAGCGGAGAAATTGAATCTGTTAAATTCAAAGGTATTCATCTGATAAAAGCTTTTTTCAGAAAAGAAATCGACATCAGGAAAGTAGATATTTTCAACAGTCGGTTAACAGGGAAGGTGGCATTTCCAAATAAAGCAAAACCGGTAAAAGTTTCACAAATCAATATCAGGATAGAAAACCTGTATTTTGATAAGTTGCTTGTTGACATTAAAAGCACGACAACATCACAAGCTTATTCAATAAAAGACGGCGTATTAAAACTATCTGATATTAATGTTGATAAAGAGGATACTTTATCGCCCTATTGTTTTGGTCAATTCGATTTTGATGCGATAGAACTCAAAGCAGTAACACCAGACAGCCTGTACACGATTTCAGCCATTGGCATAAACTTTTCAGCAACTTCAAATACCTTGAAAGCAAGTAGATTTGTCGTTCAACCGAATTATACCGAATATGGATTCTCTTCCCGAAACAAATATCAAAAAGACCGCATTGAAGCCGATCTCAGTGGGCTAACCTTTCATGATTTTTCTGTTGCCGACTATATTAAATCAGGGAATTTAATAAGTTCATATATCGAAATCGGGGATATGGAAATGAATGTTTTTCGCGATAAACGTAAAGACGTTCAGGCATGTTAAAAGACCCACATTTCAGGATATGATTTATAATTATCCCGGTACGATAAACATTGACTCAATCGGTATTTTAAACGGAAACATTGTTTACGCCGAACATGCCGAAGAGGCCAGCGAAAAAGGAAGTATCAGCTTTAACGAAATTGATGCCCGGATTTATAAAATTACCAACGATACGATTTATAAAACTGAAAAAGCCTATTTTGAGTTGAATGCAAATGCTTTGTTGATGGGCAAAAGTAAAATTAGTGTTTTATTGAAAGCAAGAATTTTTGACAGGCAGAATACCTTTTCAGTAAATGGATCACTTTCCGGAATGGAAGCATCGAAACTGAACCCCATTTTGGAGAAAAGCGCTTTTATGCACATCAATTCAGGAAGAATAAATGCCTTGATTTTCAGTTTTTCAGCAAACAATACAAAAGCAAGCGGAAATGCAAAACTGCATTATCAGGGATTAAATTTTGCTGTTATAAATAAGCAAACCGGAAATACCACCTCCATTAAAGAAAAGGTAAAATCGGTGATTGCAAACGTAATAGTGATGGAATCGAACCCGATGCCGGGTAAAGAGTTGAGGCCGGGAATTATAGAATATGAAAGAGACCCGGAAAAATTTCTATTTAGTTATATTTTCAAATCCATCATGTCGGGAATAAAATCAAGTATGACAAAAAACCCAAAGAAATAGAAGAATTCAAAAGCAATTGAAACTCCTCGCAGCAAAGCTGACGGGGAATGCGCTCACCGGAATTCAATTTTTATTTTTTAGTAGATTTACTTTTAGCGGCTTTTTCCTTATCCTTGAAATACCTGCGTAATAAAAAATTGTGTTGTGCGGCTTCAAGGTCTTCATCTAATTTTTTCGAACTACTCTCTAAATTTTTAATCGTTTCTTTTAACCGTGTGCCTGATTCTTCATCCTGAAGCAACACGCCAATCGTACTGTTCGGATTACTACTTGCCAGTTTTAGATTTGTAACAATTAATGTTGCTGAGTCGGCAATTTGTTGCAATTGCAAAACAGAAGCTTTTACCGAGTTAAAAACCACTGTATCGGTTGTTAATTCGTTTGCCAGTGTACCTTTTTTATTCAGGTTTGAACTAAAATCAGCCAGCGAACCGACCAATTGGTCTGCCTTTTTGGAAGCACTTTGAAGCGATGCAGTAGCGGCGTTAATGTTTGAATACACCGAACTGTCGGTAAGCAATTTTCCAATGGTTCCTTCACCGGCAGCCAATGTTTTGCTTATAGTTTTGAAATCATCGGTAATCGCCATAATGTTAATATTGTTTTCCTGAAGCGTATTAATCATATCTTCGGAAGTAAAGGTTTTTTCCACCCCCAAAGTATCTCCTTCCTGAATTTCAGGAAACCTATTGGTACCACCGTAAATAACCAGTATTTTATTCCCGATTAAACCATCACTACTCAATTTAACTTTGGCATCTTTTCGAATATATTGCTGTGTTTTCGTATCAATTTTTAAGCGCACTTCAACCTGCGATTTTCCAGAAAAATCCAGATTGCTCACTGTACCTATTTTAACTCCCGAGAACCAGACGTTGTTGCCTTTTTGCAAACCACCCACATCATCGAAAAGCGAAACTATTTCCATTTTATTTGTAAAGGTTTCGTGCAGGTTGCCTACTATCAGCGTCCCGGCAATAAGAAATGCAAACCCTAAAAAGACAAAAAGTCCTACAATTACCGCGCGTTTATTTGGTGATTCATTCATTGTTCATTGTATAAAATTGTAATTAAAAAAACCTGTAATCTGTTCATCATCCGAATCAAAAACGTCTTCAAATTTCCCGTCTTTTAAAAATTTGCCTCCATACAACATTGCTATTCGGTTTCCCGTGTTTTTTGCACAGGTGAGGTCGTGTGTAATAATAACAGAACTGGTGTTGTATTTTTGCTGAACTTCGTTGATTAGTTTAATGATTTCGGCACTTGTAATTGGATCTAAACCCGAGGTAGGTTCGTCGTACAACATGATTTCGGGTTTCAGGATTAAAGTGCGTGCAATGCCAATTCTTTTACGTTGGCCACCTGAAAGATCGGAAGGCATTTGATTGATTTTATCTTTTAAACCCACTGCCTCAAGTACTTCCTCCACAGCATCATCAACCTCTTTTTTACTTTGTTTTTTGCATTCATGGTTAACGGAAAGGCAAGATTCTGGTAAACATTCATGCTGTCGTACAAAGCGCTGCTTTGAAACGAAAATCCAATGCGCAGGCGTAATTTATCCAATTCAATTCCGCCTAATTTATCGACTTGTTTTCCCAGTACAAATACATCTCCTTTATCGGGTTTTAGCAAACCCACAATTATTTTTATTAGAACCGATTTGCCAGAGCCCGATTTACCCAAAACAGCAACATTTTCGCCTTTAAAAAGATTAAAATCTATACCTTTTAAAACATCCAGATTTTCAAACGATTTATATAATCCTTTGATAGAAATCACCGGTTCTTCTTTTATGATAATATGATGTTCTGTTTTTTTCATTTCTTTAAAAATATCGAATCCAATTGGCGGCCTGAACAAAAATTAATTCCTCAATAAATATTAGGAACATAGCAAGCACAACTGCCTGGTTTGCTGCTTTGCCAACTCCACGAGTACCCTGTGTGGCATGATAACCTTTGTAACTCCCAACCATTCCAATTGTAAAACCGTAAGCAATTGATTTCGCTACCGATGCAAAAATGTCGAGGAAACTAATGGATGAAAAAGCGTTTTGATAATAAGTGAGCAGGCTGCTGGTTTCCTGGGCGTGAACATTTATAAATGAACCCAGCAATCCGAAAAAACTGCAATATAACGCCAACACGGGAATTGTGATGGTAGTGGCTAAAACGCGGGTAACAACAAGATATTTAAACGGATTAATTGCTGAAACTTCCATCGCTTCTATCTGTTCGGTCACTTTCATTGAGCCAAGTTCAGCGCCTATACCAGAACCGACTTTTCCCGCACAAATAAGTGCTGTAACTAAAGGGCCCAATGCTCTTACTATGGCAATTCCAATTAACGAAGGCAGCCACGATGTTGCCCCGAAATCCTCCAATGATGGACGCGATTGTTTTGTAAAAACTATGCCTACAATAAAACCGGTGAGGGTAATTAAAGGCAGCGATTTTAAACCTACCTCGAAACACTGGTGAATTACTTCGTGCAAGTGAAAAGGCTTTTTAAAAACCTCTTTAAAAAAACGTAAGGTAAATTTATAGGCATCGTTTATTCCTGAAAAATATTCGTCAATGCCTTTTGAAAACAGATATTTATTGGTTTTAGCTCTGTTCATTAATTTGTTCTTTGTTTTGAAGATAGCTTTTAGCTTCAGCAGGAGTTCCCAAAAGAATGGCAATCCATCGTGTTTTCTCATTCTGTTCCATGATTATTTTAATTGTTAGTGTGAATGGAGTAGCCAGGAACATCCCCACTGGCCCCAGAATAAAACCCCAGAAAATAAGCGAAAGTATCACTACCAGAGCTGACAGGTCCAATCCTTTTCCCATAAGTTTAGGCTCAATAAAATTACCAAGTACATTGTGGATAACTACAAACGAACCCAAAGTCCACAGTGCACCGCCTAAACCCAGTTGTAGCAGTGCAAAGAAAAATGCAGGAATTGTGGCGATAATGGAGCCAATGTTTGGAATATAATTCATCAGGCCGGCAAGTAAGGCCCACATGAGAGGATAGTCAACCCCGATAATTAATAAAGAGATATAGATTAAAATTCCGATAGCAAAACATATCATGGTTTTTATAGCTAGGAAATGGCGAATATTTTTTAAAATGGTAGAAAAATATAAAATGGATTTGTATGATCCGTTTGTAATTGCTTTTGCTTTGATAAAAAAACTGCCGAATTCCATAAGAATAAATAAAATGATAATTGCGATGAGGAAAGCATTTCCAAGCATATGGAACAATACCTTTACCCCATGTGATGTAAATTCCTGGATTCTTTCCGGTTGAATGAGTTTTGTTATTTGATCTTTTGGGATATTGAAACCATTTTCATTTAAAAACCGAATGGTTGAATTGCTGATCGCTGAAATAGTTGATTCATATTTTGAAACATTGCTTAGGAAGAATGATAATGTTCCTCCTATAAGTGAAGTAAATCCGAAAAAAATTAGAATCAATCCCAATATAACAATGATAATTGCTATCCATTTGGGTATTCTCTTTTTCTCAAGCCATGAAATGGGTTGAATGCAAATGATACTGATAAAAAGCGCAAGTAAGACGGGAGCGATGATTGCTTTTGCATAAATAACCCCGGCAAAAATGATAATTAATGCCGCTAATTTTAAAAGGGTAGAACCTTCTATTGAACGTAAGCTGTTCATTAAAAATGGTTTTACAGAATTTGTCTGCCGAAGACCTTTTGCTTGCGTGAAATTCGGTCAAATAATCTCATTAATACAGATCAAGTACAACCCAATTTAAGCAAAGTGAGGTTTCCTTTCTGAAGTATTAAATTCTCTTCCCAACACCCTCACTTTCGCTAAAAGTTGATTGGACGGTAAAGTGGTAGGTTTATCAGCATTGAGGAATGTCATCACTTTTTTTCTTGATAAAGCATATCCTTTGATTTGGCCACCTAGGCATCTCACATATAAATCTTCATCTTTAACTTCCTCACCGGGAGAATATGGTTCTACAATTATTGCTGCACAAACACCAGGTACTTTATTTATTACTGCACATGCCTCAATACCATTTTCCGAGGTCTTTCGATTATGTATATCATCTCCATTAGAAACCGGTTTGGACAGGGGAATTATAAAATCAGGATAATCTTCTCCTGCAACCAATTCATAATTACCAATATCAGTCAGCTCGTATCCGACAGCATTAAGGGCTGCTATTAGTTTCCGCTTTAATTCAAACCACCCAAATTCGGTGGCTATTCCAATGCGCATCATTTCTCTCTTGCCATTAACTCCTCCTTTTTTGATGTTGTTCTCTATTTTCATTTTGAAGTTTATTTATCCGGCATGTATTGCCGGGTTTTCAAATTAAACTGGTATTCATATAATTAATGTCGGACAGAAATTTACTTTCTGAATGAAGCAAGATTTTTTATACCATTGACTTATTAAAGTTAATTAGGCTGATAAAGGAAATCGTTACAAAATTTTCATGAATCTTTACATTATTCACACATTTTTGCTGAACATTACAGATTTGAGAAGATAAAGGGTGAAGTCAAGCAACGGAGGTTAAAAATGGCAGAAGTTGTGTTAAAATCTGCTTTAAATTTAATGCGATTTCATGTTTGTTGAATGTTTTATTTATCCGATCTCCTGATTTTTACAGGATCGAAAATCTTATAAGCCAGTAGTTTTATCCGGTCGTTTACAAGGAACCAAATCAATGCATATCCCCAGACGAAACCTGCCCAACCCCAGCCAAGTGGCGTCATAAATATTCCATAGACAGCGATTAGAGTCGCTACAATTTGAGTACCGAGCACGGCTATCCATAATATTTTTGCCGGACGTATGGACCAAAACGGGCCGCGGGTTCGCGTCAGAAAAATTGTTAAGTGACCTGCAACAGACAACTTCAAATACATGAGCGTTTGGATGTGTTCACGATCGATATGGAAAACCTTTTCGCCAAGGTAAAACAACCCAAAAGCAGAGACGACTCCAATTACACCCAATACAGTTGAAATCCCCAGCACCATGTGCATGTTCCAGGCTTCAGGCTTATTCTTGTATTGCACGTTGTCATAAGCAATCGACAGGATGGCGCCATCGTTCAATAGCGCCAGCATCACGATCATGACTGCAGTGACCGGGTAAAAATTAAATATCAGGATTGAAAGCGTCATAAACAATAGTACACGCAGGGTCTCGGCGATGCGGTAAATGGCGTAGCTGTTCATCCGCTGGAAAATGCGCCGGCTCTCCTTTATGGCATCTATAATAACAGATAAACCCGGAGTTGTTAGTACGATTGCTGCTGCTGCCCTTGCTGCATCTGTGGCACTGGAGACGGCTATACCGCAGTCGGCTTTCTTCAACGCGGGTGCATCATTCACCCCATCACCAGTCATTCCTACAATGTGCCCGAGTTTTTGCAAAACATCTACAATGTGGAACTTATGTTCAGGGAATACCTGGGCAAAACCGTCGGCCTTCTCAATAGATTCAGCTACAGCTTTTGTTTCTTTTTTCTTTGAATCACCCAGACTGCTGGCATCAAGGATACCTGTGCCCATATCTAACTTTTTGGCTGTTTCCTGGGCAATTGCCAGTGCATCACCGGTAACCATCTTTATTTTTACACCCATGGCGAGAGCTGTCGCAATGGTTGCTTTTGCATCCTTACGTGGCGGATCGAATAAGGGTAACACGCCAACAAACTGCCATTTATCATTGCCCTCAGTTCGTGCTACACCCAATGAACGAAAACCACGTGACGCGAATTCATTCACCGCTTTATCAACTTCAGATTTGACCTTTCCTGAATTTGTTGACAATTCCAAAATTACCTGTGGCGCGCCTTTGGTAACCTTGAACTCTTTTCCGGCAGAATCTTTTACGGTGGCTTCGGTGCGTTTATGTACCGGGTCGAATGGAAGGAAATGTTCAATTTTATATTTTTTCAGGGCATCCTTATCTTCTACACCAGCCAGCACAGCCAGATCAATGGTGTCATTATTTTCGGCACGTGAAGCTAAAGCTCCAAAAAGAATAAGTTGTTCAGCCGGAACATCTTTTACACAAAAAGGATCGCCCAGAGTAAGTTTGTTTTGAGTTAGTGTACCGGTTTTGTCCGCACAAAGCACATCAACTCCAGCCAATTCCTCAATGGCCACCAACTTGCTGACAATCGCCTTTTTCTTTGCCAGCAGACGCGCTCCAACCGCCATTGTCACCGACAAAACGGTTGGCATGGCCACCGGAATGGCAGCAACTGTAAGTACCAATGCAAACTGTAATGTAGTGAGAATCTTATCACCCCGGATTAACGCGACGGTTATGATTATTGCCACCAACACGATAGCCAGAATGATGAGGTAATTTCCGATTTTCAGCACGGCTTTCTGAAAATGGCTGATGGTGCCAGCCTCCTGCACCAATTGTGCCGTTTTACCAAAGTAGGTATTTGTCCCCGTGGCATAAACCAATGCTTCAATTTCACCACGGCGAATAATGGATCCTGAAAACACCGCCTCGCCTGTTTTACGTTCGGCAGGCAATGATTCGCCCGTTAATGCCGACTGATCCACTTCAACAGGATCGCCCTCCAGCAACCGGGCATCTGCCGGTACAATATCGCCCAATCGAAGGCGGATGATATCACCAGGAACCAGATCACGCGCCTCAGGAGTCATCCATTTACCATCGCGTTTAACCCGCGCTTTGACGGCCAGTTTGGCTTTCAGTGCTTCAATAGCATTTCCGGCTTCGCGTTCTTCCCAGAATCCGATGGTCGCATTGGCCAGAAGCAGAACGAGGATGATGCCAAAGTCGGGCCAATGCCTGGCAACTGCCGAAAGGATTACGGCCGCTTCAATCATCCAGGGAATAGGTCCCCAAAAATAAGTTAGGAATTTCAGGAACATGTTGGTTTTCTTTTCCTCAAGCTCATTTGGGCCATATTTGGCCAATCGCTTTTTTGCTTCTGCAACTGTAAGACCATCAGGCGACGATTCCAGCTTTTTTTGCAGTTCGTCCATTGGCATGGATTTGAGCGCATCCTTCCCGTTTGACTTTCCTTTGACCTTCAATTTCGGAGCCTTTGATGTCTTCTTATTTGATTTCATATCTAATATTCTCTTTATTGCTCCTTGCTATACACCTGGCCTTCCAGACATTTCAATAATAAAAAATTAAGAGTCGAATTCATTTTTCAGAAATCCATTTTTTTGCCATTTCAAACTCAACATTTTTAAAAATCCGTAACTCACAGGCCATTAAATGACCAAAGAATTTGGCAAAGGAGTTGATCGTTTCGTGGTCGGATACCAACGCAATGCGGTCCCAAGCCGATAAATGCTTTATGCCTATTTTTGCATCATCCAGCATGGCGCTCAGATCAAATCCGGTAAATTCACTACCAAGCTGATAGATCATCCTGATTTTTTTGTTTGCTTTCAGTTTTTCTTCCAAAGCGGGAATTAAAACAGTTTCGTAATCTGTTCCGGTAATTTTTCCTTCAGCAGAAACTCCCAAAACATTTTTGGGTAAATCATTGATTATTTTTATCATATCATTATTTTTAATCCTGAATTATCTCTTAATTCAAGTATCCCATTTCATTTTTTATCGACTTCCTTTTTTGTGGGAATTATGAAAAGTGGCAAGGTCGAATGTTTTAGTACATTTTCAGCAACACTTCCCATGAGTATATTTTCCAACCATTTCCGGCTGTGGGTACCTAACACGATAATATCAGCATTCATGTCTTTAGCTGCTTCCAATATTGAATCAGCTGTTTCCCCTTCTTTTAAAATGGTTTGAATGGTTTCATCAGCAAGATGGTGTTTTGTTTTATCCAGAAAATGTTGTGCCGCTTCTTTCAATCCTTCAATTGTATTTGTCTGGAAGGTTCCCATAGTTATGTCATTAAAACCCACGATCGGAGAATATTCAAGAGAAGAATAATATACCGGCTCGTATAATACATGCATGAGAACGATTTTTGCTCCCATCATTTTACCTAAAGCATAACCTTTTTCTGCTACTTTAACTGAACTTGGATCGTAATCCAAAGCAATCAATACTTTTTTCATTATATGTTTTTATTTTAATGGTGTTTTATTCTCACGGTTCTTCTTCCTGAAAGTTTATGTAAATGTCTTTGCTGTCGTGATAGATTTGGTAACCAAGAAGATTAGTTTCTTTTTCGTTTTCTGTCTTAATTTCAGACGGTTTCAACTTATCGCTTCTTCTTTTCATTTTATCTTTATGTATTTTAAGAAACCTAAGTTAATAGGCAAAGACAGGAAATGTGTTACAGAATTTTTTAAAGAAATTACATCATTCACACATTTTCTGAAACGTGAATATTGACTGAATCATTTTCTTCTCAAGCACAATGAGTTCGCAATTACTGATACTGAACTAAAACTCACGTCTTTGCTTAGAAGTCGGGGCAATTCCATTCAGATCTCCTTTTATAAGGGTGATTTCGGCACTCTGCACGGCGAGGTCTAATCCTGTACCGATTGCTATTCCAATGTTTGCCTGAGCCAGAGTCGGGGCATCATTAATGCCATCGCCGGCCAACGCTACAATGTGACCTTGTTTCTGCAATTTCTTAACTGTATTGTGAAACAGTGCCTATTTTTTGTTTTTATATATTAATTTAAAAACCAGCCAAATAATAACCAAAAGAACAATTAGGCCGATTATCCAGCCATATCCATACCCCATTCCCCAACCATTATTCATTCCGTCCATCATAATATGCCTCCTTAAATAAATAAATTAGACCATTATAAATTCTTGTTATAAAGATGCAATAGCCCGTTCGAGTTTTTCTTTTATTTCATGCGCTATTCCAACCAACCCGGGGTCTTCAACTGTCATCATCGAAGCAACCGGATCGACAGCAGCAACTTCTATTTCATTATTCTTTAATTCCTGAACGATAACACTACAAGGTAGCATGGTTCCAATCTTGTCTTCATGCTGAACTGCTTTGTAGGCATAAGCAGGATTGCAGGCTCCGAGTATTTTGTATTTCCGGAAATCAACATTCAGTTTTTTTTTCAGTTTTTTCTGAAGGTTAATTTCACTTAGTACTCCAAATCCTTCTTTTTTTAATGATTTTGTTACAAGCTGAACGGCCTGATCAAAATCGGTACTGATTTTTTTGCTGATGTAATACTTCATGATTTTCTATTTGGTTTTACGATTCATTCCTTGCATATTATTCATGCCCTTCATGTCCATATTTTCCACCATGTTTTTATTTATCATATCCATCATCCGCGAACTATTCATGATGCTTGAACACATTGAGATCATCATTGCTGAGTCACGATAACATGTTTCAATCATATTTGTCATCATGCTTTGCATCAAAGCAGGATTGTTTTGCATCATTTTCATCATTGTTCCCTGGTTTTGCATCATCATCGTGGTCATTTTTTCATTTCCCATCATCATCATTTTGCCATTTTCATTATTCATCATAGCCTCCATCATTTCTATTGAGAGATTACTATCATTCGCAATGGTGTCCATGATTGCCTTTTTTGTATCCTGATTTGAAAGAATTTTGTTTACATCTGTTCCGGTCTGACACGATGCGAACAGAGCCACTATAGCAATAAATAAGGTGATTTTTTGTAATGTTTTCATGCTTTCAATTTTTTAATTGTGAATACTTCAATTAACGAAGGTGATTCTTTTAGGTCTGAAAAGTGTTGCAGAATTTTTGAGAAGAATTACATCATTCACACATTTTTGAATGATTCACAAGGTGCACTGTACCTTTTTATGAGGCACCTAGCAGTTTCACCCTTTGTTAATAACATCTGTCAAATTGAGTAGGGCCAGTTCTATTCCGGTTGTCAACACTTACACAATAACCATCCTTGCCCGGCTTTTAATATTCATCAGAACTTATTTAAGGAAGAATAGATATTTAAAGACAACAAAATCCTTTTTCTGCTATGATTTAAATCTTTGATTTTTAGGTTCGGAAATAGTTTTCAAACTGTATATCCTGCCAAATTCCCGGCAATTTTCGGCGCTTAGTTGGATTTGTTCTTTTTTGATGAATTATTACTTTTCTGTTCCTGAAGCAATTCAATGATTTTATCTAATTTATCCACTTCAAGTGACTTTAACATGATTGCCAAAGCTTCTATTTCATGTTTTGCATCTTTGTTCGTTTTGTAATCCTGTTCAGCATGCATCCGGTCGCGTTCGTTTTGCCTGTTTTGCGACATCATAATAATAGGCGCTGCATAAGCTGCCTGTGTTGAAAAAAGAAGATTGAGCAATATGAAGGGATAAACATCCCAATGAAACATAAATCCAACAAGGTTTAATCCCATCCAAAGTATAACTAAAACTGTTTGAAGGATGATGAACTTCCATGAACCCATTCCATTTGCTACTGCATCAGCTACACGACCACCAAAACTTAATGTTGCATGATGTTTTTCATGCCAGGTTTTTTGTGTTGCCATTTTTTTATTGAATTTAGATTAATTTCAGATATATGATAATTAAGTCACACTTTTTCATCCGGTGAATCGGCGATTCCTTCCGGTGGCAAAACATCCGGCAAATCAAGTCGCGCCACGCCAATACGGTTATCAGCCATTCCGTAATACACATCGAAGCGGTTGGGCTGGCCAAGATCGTCGCGCCGGTCAATGCCGGTAGGGAACACAACATTGTCAATAACTTCCGCTGCGTTCACTTAGTAACTTCCGGAGTTAATACCGGATTCACTGAGCGATATTTAATTACACGCGGATGATCTTCGGAGAGTATCATCACTCCGGCGGAGTAGCAAAGCTGCGGGTTCTCATTTTCCTTTGCCAAATCACTGACGCCATGGTAAATTATTAACCAACCGTGCTTTGTGAGAATGGGCGGAGTCCCGCCACCAATTTTGAGCCGCTCCCAGGGCGACACAGGAGTTGCCAGCCGGTGATGCGAATTAAATAAGCCAATGTGTTGAGGTTCGATGCCTTCATGTGGCATGGGACAATACGAAATCCAGATACTTTCATGGTCAAGATCGACGATGCGTCTTTTTCCCTTCCAGGCAGTTTCTTCAGGACGGGTACCGGGGAAAAGTGGCCGGTGCAGAATAGCCATTTGCATTTTCCCTGCATGGTTGGGAATGGCAATAGGGAAAAGGCTGGCGTCCTTATCGTCCACATTGGACAAAATCGATGCCCTGAAACGTGGAATACCTCGCGAGGCCCAATCGATCCCAGTGAAACAAATCTTCCGAGATGGCCAGGGCAATGCGCGGACCGTTGGGAGAGAATGTCGTGTAGCTCATCATGTAGCGTTTGAGTGGCTCAATATATGTGACCCGTGGATCTTCACATCCACCGCTGCCATTGGGCCGGAGTTCGTATTCGGATTCAGGCTCCAGGGCAATTCCAAGCCGTTCAACACTTTCCGGATCGCCAGTCCTTATTAAACTTAACCCGGGCAATTCCAATGCGTGAATAATTGCCTTTTGCCACAAGGCGTGGAAACAGGTACAATTCACCATCGGGGCCACGAACAGCCGCCGGATTGAGTACGCCTTCCACTTCCATCGGATTGCCGGGTTCCGGCTCCATGATCTGTCCAAGGCGCTGCAATTTTAATCCACTCATTTGTTTTCCTCCTTATTAACTTTGAATCATAAACGTCATCCAAACAAGCGATGATCGTTTCAATTACCCGCTTCGATTCGTTCGGATTTTTTACCCGGATAGAGACAACTCCTGCTTCCTTGGCCGGATAGTCGTTTCCTCCCGGGAATAAAGCATCACCAATAAAAATCATCTCCTGAATTGAAATACCCAGCGTATCGCGGAGTTTTCCAATTCCGTAGGCTTTGTCAATGCCGGGTTTGGTCACATCAACCGATGTTGTTCCACCCAGACGCACTGAAAATTCAGGAATACTCTTATCGAGAATTGCTTTGATCTTCTTTCGTTTGGCGAAATCAGGGTCCCATTTTTTCTTTTCTTCGATGGGTGCTTCCTGCCCCAATGCTGAATAGGTGATCTGGCTTCCCCGATCTTCAATGGTTTCACCCCAGACCTTTTCAACTTTGAACCCCGTTTTATCAATCGCTTTTTTCAGGGAACCGATAATTTTCTCTTTTTCATTTGCAGTGAAATCTTCGGAATAGAGCTTTTTCCAATCCTTGCTGTACTGGTAGAACTTTGTTCCGCAGGTTGGCAACAGGGAGAGATTTTCCAGACATTCATCGTGGGGAAGGTTGGAGAGCAGTTGTTTTTCAAACTGCGGCCAATCGCCTCCGGAAATGACCGCCACCTTTACGATACCGAGAAGCTTATGCAGCAGTTTCGACATTTCGGGGTCGAGCGATGATTTGCTTTCGGCCAATGTGCCGTCCAAATCAAAAACGATTAGTCTTTTCATTATTTCTCTTTTAATTTCTTGTTTTCTCAATTCTTTTATAAATATATTCGCTGATAAAGCAAACAAAGATGATTGAAATCGCTAAAATAACTCCAAGTAGGTTCGATGAATACTGTTGTACAATCAAAATTATTAATGCAGCTATTCCTAAAATAAAACCGGTTAAAGGAATCGTTTTATTTCCATTAATAGTCTTCGATAATTTGAAGCCGGTATAATTTACAGATGTAAAAACCAATATAAAACCAACACTGCCGGCTGTAGAAATGCTTTCTAAATTCACGGAATTAACAAGAAGCAAGGTCAGGATGGTCGTTATCATTAATCCAACAGGATGATTCCACAACAGACCAGTTAACTGGTGTGGTGACTCATCATCCTCAGCAATTTCGTAGCTCACCCGGCTCCCGCCATACAAAGAGGCATTTATTGCCGAAAAGGTTGAGATTAAAGCAGCAATAGTTATGATCGTAAAACCAATTTTCCCGATCATGGGTTTTGCGGCTTCTGCCAATACATAATCCTGTGCAGCGGCAATTTTATTGAAGGGTAAAGATCCTACAGTTACAGCAGCTATAATGATGTAAAGAAAAATTACAAAAATAACTGAATAATAAAACGCTTTCGGAACATTCTTTTTGGGGTTTTCAATATCAGGAACTGCATTAGCTATCAGTTCAAATCCTTCATACGCCACAAAAATTACCATCCCACCTGTAATAAGATTAATTGTGCTCTCCCAGTTTTTGGGTGATAATTGGTTCAGGTTCGGATTTCCGAACAAGCCATAAATTCCAATTGCTACGAATGCAAGCAGAATTATTAGTTTAATAACTACTGCATAGGTCTCAATTTCTCCAACAATTTTCAGGCTATAGTAATTTATGGCTGTGGCAATAATAATTATCCCACTTGCATAGACATGAAAACTTACTGTTTTACTGCCAATTAGATGAAATAAGTTTGGTGCATAAGAACCAAAAGCAGAAGCATAAAGTGACAACATGATGATATAACTTAACCACAGTAAGTTGTTTATACCACCGCTAAAAATCGATTTGCCAAAACCCTGGTTGACAAACTTAACTGTTCCTCCCCTGTCAGGAAAAGCGAGAGATAATTTCACATAACTGTAGGATGTAATTAATGCTAAAATACCTGCCAGTAGAAATGCAACCGGGGTTCCTCCTTTGGCTAAGGAAACAGCCAGGCCTAAAACAGCAAAAATTCCACCTCCAACCATTCCGCCGATTCCGATGGCCATTGCGTCCTTTAGTCCTATTTTTTTATTCATTTAATTCGGTATTGCAATTTCAAGTACAGTTACCGGTTCTTCCGGACGAAATGCACAAACTCCGACCACAGCAGGCAATAGAAATACATCACCTTTTCTGACGGGATACAGGATACCTGCATGTTCCAACATCCCATTTCCTTCAAGGCAAACCAGCACCCGGGGTAAATCCATGGCGCCAATTGTAAATGGCAATTGCCCTCGAAATCGCCATAACCTGAAATGTTCACAATTAAAAAGCTGCTCGCGCTCCGCCGGCGTTATTGTTACCACTTCCGGAATTACTCGGACTCGCCACACCCTGCGTAAAATCAATGCAGGCAAGCGCCTGATCGATTTGAAGTGCCCTTGGCTGTCCGGTTTTTTTATCAATATGATTCCAATCGTAAAGTCGAAAGGTGACGTCGCTGTTTTGCTGAACCTCAAACACCACAATGTCGCCCGCCAAGCGCATGAACAGTACCGGCAGGCAGGAAAACGGCATCGCCGGGAGTTGGTGTGAAATAGCTGAGGTGGTCTTCAACTGCACCATTTGCAATCGATTGACGTAGATTTTCAGCAGTAGTTCCCGGTTTCAGTCCTGCATAGATGCGGCTTTCAGTTCCTGCCTTTAACACCACCCATGCTTCGGTCTTTCCATGTTCTCCTTCAGGTATAAAATCTTTTTGCCGATCCGATGGATGCACCTGAACGGAGAGCATTTCATGCGCATCGAGAAATTTAAGGAGCAAAGGAAATTTACTGAAGCGTCCGGCCAGTTTTCCCATCAGTTGTTCCGGAAACTGTTTCATCAATTGCCCGAGAGTCTGCCCTTTTAACAGTCCATCGGCAACAAGGCTTGCATGATCATCGCGATCGCTGAGCACCCATGCTTCACCGATAGGATCGTTGCCAGGCAGCGGTGCGGAAAGCAGGTTGGCTAAATTCCGGCCACCCCATATCCGGTACTGATAGATCGGCTCAAAACGAATGGGATATAACGGTGTTTGGCTTATCGTGTTTTCTTTTGCTGACATGTTTATTTCCTTTCCATTTCAATATTGTATTCACCGCGACGCGCAGCACGGTTGCACTATGCCCGGTGAAACAGCGCTTTCTGTGCTTCCGTCACATTTGTTTCTTTACCACCCCATATTTCCATAGCCGGTTGTTGGATGGCACGGGCAAACGAAAATGCCAGTTCCCAGGGAAGTTGTGACTTAAACCTGAAATTCATGGCATTCAATCGCGCAGAAGCCAGTTCTGAAGTTTGACCACCCGACAAAAATGCAATGCCGGGAACTGCAGCCGGAACGGTCCGAAGCAGACATTTCACCGTGGCATCGGCAACATCAGCTAACCGATATCTTGTGTAGGGCAAGTCAATCCCGGAACTACCATGTTGGGTTTCAGGATCATGCCTTCTAATAGTACACCTTGTTTATAAAGCTGATTGAATACCGCGTGCAGAACTTCCTCAGTTACTTCAAAGCACCTCTCCAACGTGTGGTCGCCATTCATCAGCACTTCAGGTTCAACGATTGGAACCAGTCCGGCTTCCTGACAGAGTGCAGCATAACGAGCCAATGCATGTGCATTCGCTTCTATGCAAGCCCGGCTGGGAATACCATCACCCACTGCAATTACTGCACGCCACTTCGCAAAACGGATACCCATTTTGGAATATTCGTTGAGCCGATCTCGCAATCCGTCCAGTCCTTCGGTTATTTTCTCACCGGGGTGACCTGCCATATCTTTTGCACCACCATCCACTTTTATGCCGGGAATAATTCCGGCGTTGGTGACCGCTTTTACAAAGGAAGTACCATCGGTTAGGGTCTGCCGGATTGTCTCATCATAAAGTATAGCTCCATTGATGCAATCGCTCAATCCGGGTGTGGTAACAATCATCTCCCGATAGGCACGCCGTGTCTCCTCATTCTGTGGAATTCCAAACGCAACGAAATCGTTTGTTGCAGGTTGGATTACTTTCGTCCATTGCCAGGATGCCTTTGTCGTTGGCAACCATTGCCTTTGCAGTTTTTATAATCTCTTTTAAATTCATCTTGTATACCTCCCTAATTTTAACAAAAATTAATCGAGTGCTTTACGCACATGTACCAGGCGGTTCTCAAACCGTGTTTTGTCATGCGGTGACTCGATGGTGCGTTCGGCCAATTCGGCGATCCATTGCGCTTGTTCACGGAGCACCTGCCGCTGGCCTTGGCTTGCCGTCAGACTCGCTATGGTTTGAATTGAGCCAAGCATCTGTATCATGATGGCAACATTACCGTTTGCGCTTCCCCGAATTTGATCAAACGATTCGGCCACCAGGCCTGCGAAAGTCGGTCCGATGGCTATGATCCTCAGTTCTCCGTCCTCATAGCGGCGTGATGAAGGGATTCCCCGACTGGCCAGTCGTGCCAGAATCGCCGTAAGATAATTCAGGCACATCACAGCCGTTGTGGTGTCGTTGATACCGGATGATAGCGCGCGCAACGCCATATCCACGATCTGCCTGATACCGAAAGCACAGTCCTGATACACAGTGCGGTGCCGATTTATGCTATAGGCCGACTGCAGGGCTTTGATGATATCTTTTTCGAGCGGGCCCTCCAGAGTGAGTGAGGCGAGCGTTTCGTTTTGTACCACAAAATGGCCGATGCCGATTTCCATCCGCACGACGGTCTTGTGCTTTCGCGCTAATCTCAAAAGCGCTGCATTATCCACGCTTTGGATGTAACCATTCCTTCTTGCGGGAACGGCCTGCCAGTTTCGCTCCGTCGGGGGAAGCCCTGTCTGATTCTCCTGACTATCCATCGGCTCATGTCCAATTTTCTCCGGAAAGAGCTGGTCGATTGCCGTTATGGTTTCTTCGGCCACCGTGGCAATAATGCTCGAAGCCTGAATCGAAGAAGCTATGTGATGAATGAAGAAAATGAGAACGCCAATGCCACCCATCGCCAGTACCATGGCGAAAAAAACGGCCAGGCTTGGAACAAATCCGCCCTCAGTCGCCACTTCGAATAGTGCGCAATACGATCAGGCAATAGGCGAAAACGCCGCTGAAGACTCCCAGTAAGACCTGCGTAACGCGGTCACTCATGAAGTTTCTCAGGATACGCGAGGTGTATTGGCTCGAGGCCAGCACCAGAGCCACCAGGGTCATCGAAAACGTGACCCCCACAACGGTCATCATCGAGCCGGCAATCGTGGACAACATCTGGCGCGAGCCTTCCGCACTGGCGCCAAACAGATGCGGCCAGCGAGCCAGCCATTGCGAGTTCGCGGTAGAATGCACTTTAACCAATGCCATCGCGAGGGCGATGCTGAATGCAAGAATCAGCGAAGGCACAAACCAAAAGCTTGACCGCAGATTGCTCCAGAGTTGTTTTAGCTTATTCATTGCTTATCTTCATTTCCTGTTAAGAACGCCGGAACTCCCCGGTTTGAGGAATCCCTGCCGCTGCAAATCTTTTGTTGCAGGTTGGATTACTTTCGTCCATTGCCAGGATGCCTTTGTCGTTGGCAACCAACGAATTTGCAGTTTTTATAAGTTCCTGTATTTCCATCTTATCTGATTCTTTAATTATGAATATCTAAGGAGCCCGCCATGTTCACCGGTGAGCTGCAATTGTCAACGAGGTGCAAAAGCAAAATCAACAGTCGTTATATAATACATAATACCAACAAACATCAAAAACAGGAAAATCCAAAAAATCCAGGAATGATGTATCTGCTTCAAGCGTCGTCTGTGACTGTGTTCAGGCATTATGTGATCCTGCGATTTCCTCCTTGATGCTGATTGTGTTCATTTTTACTCATGATAATCTATCCTTTTTTAAATTCAATTTTCAGTAATCCGGATGTGGTAGTGTTACACTTTCCCCTTTTCCAGTGCTGCCACTTTATCCAATCGTCGGATAAACCGTTCTTCTGCCTTAAATTCAGCATTAAGGAATGTTAGAACCAATTCCCAGGCCAGATCGTTCCCTGTAATCCGGCCACCCAAACACATGACATTCATATCATCATCTTCGACTCCCTGATGAGCAGAGAAGGAATCAGTAATCAATGCAGCGCGTACACCGGAAACTTTGTTAGCAGCAACACAAGCCCCAACACCGCTACCACAGATAGCCAGTCCACGCGTAATTTCACCCGCTGAAACCGCTTTGGCAAGTGGCACCACAAAATCGGGGTAGTCATCTTCCGGGACTAATTTTAAAGCACCGAAATCCTTTACCAGATAACCAGCAAAAGTGAGGGCCGCAATCAACTGAACTTTCAACTCAAACCCACCGTGGTCGGCAGCTATTCCAATACGCATCATATCTCTTTTACCACCTAAATTTTCTTTTTCTATATTATTTCCTGATTCCATTTCCATTATTGTATTTCCAACGTTTACCTGGTCTCTGATTCCGCGTGGGCAATTCGTTCAATTTCCTGAGCGATTTTTTCAGGTGCAAGAACAAAATCGATACATCCGCTGGCTATTGCACTCTCAGGCATATCAGGCTGCCCGGCGGTGTCGGGTTTCTGAGCGATGGTAATGCCGCCTACATCTTTAATACCGCAAAGCGCTGCTGCCCCATCACCATCATAGCCGGAGACAATAACAGCGATCAGTTTGCCGGCCCAGTGCTCCGTCAGTGAACGCATAAAAACCGTAATCACGTCAGGCCATCCCCAGGGCTTTGATATCGGTTTCAGGCGGAACTCTCCGTTTAGAACATGCAAATCCCTCTTTTCAGGGATGATGAACACATGATTGGGCTCGATGTCTAATTTTTCTGTAATCAATTCAACCGGCATCTCAGTGTATTGGGGGAGAATCTCGTGGAGCAGGGTGGCTACTTTTCTTAGGTGATTAACGATGACAACTGGCAACACCCATATCAGCAGGCAGATGCTTTAGTAAGCGGATATAAGCGTCAAGGCCACCCGCTGAACCACCCACGCAAACTACAGGAAAGTCTTTTATAGTACTTTTAGATTTCATATTGAGCTGTTTCATTTTGAGTTATTCCATTTCCAATTTCGAATTTCCGGCATATCCTGACCATTTTTATCAATATATGCTCTGTGTTCAATAAGTTTTTTTTCTAACATGATTTTCAGTTTAGAAGCTTTATCACTCCGTTGTGGTAAACGATTTATCACATCTATCACTAAGTGAAACCGGTCAAGATCGTTGAGCACCAGGTTGTCAAAAAAAGTAGTTATGGTACCTTCTTCTTTATAACCGCGAACATGCATGTTTTCATGGTTAGTACGGCGGTATGTGAGAAGATGTATTAGTTTGGGATATCCGTGAAAAGCAAAAACAATTTGCTTATCTTTCGTAAACAAGGCATCGAATTCAGAATCTGATAACCCGTGTGGATGTTCAGTACTGGGTTGAAGTTTCATTAGATCAACCACGTTAACCACCCTGATTTTAAGATCGGGCAAGTGTTCGCGAAGGATGGAAACTGCGGCCAGTGATTCGAGTGTGGGCACATCGCCACAACTGGCCATTACCACGTCCGGCTCGCCACCCTGATCGTTGCTGGCCCATTTCCAGACCCCAATTCCCCGGGTGCAATGTTCTATTGCTTCATCCATGCTTAACCATTGTGGCGCCTGGTATTTTCCGGCAATCACAACATTGACGTAATGGCGACTTCGCAGACAATGATCCCAAACCGACAACAAACAGTTGGCGTCGGGTGGCAGATAAACCCGAACAATGGAAGCCTTTTTGTTAACCACGTGATCGATAAAGCCCGGATCCTGATGGGTATCGCCATTATGTGCCTGTTGCCAGACATGCGAAGCAAGCAGGTAATTAAGCGATGCAATTTTCTTTCTCCAGGGTAATTTATTGCTAATTTTCAGCCATTTGGCATGTTGATTAAACATGGAATCAATAATATGAATAAACGCTTCATAGCAGTTAAACAGTCCGTGCCTTCCGGTGAGCAAATAACCTTCGAGCCATCCTTCGCACTGGTGCTCGCTCAGTACTTCCATCACACGACCTTCAGTAGCCAGAAACTCATCGTTCTTTTTTGTTTTAGCTTCCCATTGCCGGTTGGTAACTTCAAAAACGGCGTTCAGACGGTTTGAAAGTGTTTCATCCGGACCAAAAATCCTGAAGTTTCTTTGATCCTCATTTAGCCTAACCACTTCGCGAAGAAACTCTCCAAGTTCGTGTGTATCGGCAGCCTGAACAGAGCCCGGTGAAGGAACCTCTACGGCGAATTTTCGAAAATCAGGCATATTCAAATCATGCAATAAAAGTCCGCCATTGGCATGTGGGTTTGCACCCATCCGACGTTCGCCTTTTGGTGCGAGCTCAGCCAGCTCGGTTAGGAGGGAACCATTTTCATCAAATAATTCTTCCGGCTTATAACTTTTCATCCAATTTTCAAGAAGTTGTAAATGATGAGGATGATCGGAATCAACGAGCAACGGAATCTGGTGGGCGCGAAAAGTGCCCTCGATTTGCAATCCATCAACTTCTTTCGGACCTGTCCAGCCTTTAGGTGAATTGAATACAATCATTGGCCAGCGTGGACGGGTTGCGTCATTTTTATTCCGTGCATGGCTTTGAATTCGTTTGATTTTCAAAATAGATTTTTCCAATACAGAAGCCATTAACTGGTGCATTTTTTCAGGTTCATCGCCTTCAACATAGTAAGGTTTCCAGCCATTACCGCGCAGTAGCTGATCCAGTTCTTTGTGTGGAATCCGAGCCAGTACCGTTGGGTTGGCAATTTTGTAGCCATTAAGATGCAGAATGGGCAAAACGGCTCCGTCGGTGATTGGGTTTAAAAATTTATTGGAGTGCCAGGCTGTAGCCAGCGGACCAGTTTCTGCTTCACCATCACCGATAATACAAGCTACAATCAGTTCCGGATTATCGAAAGCTGCTCCAAAAGCATGGCTGAGAGAATATCCCAACTCTCCACCTTCGTGAATTGATCCGGGGCAATCCGGTGAAACATGACTTGGAATCCCTCCGGGAAAAGAAAACTGAGTAAACAGTTTTTTTAGTCCATCCTCATCTTGCGTGATGTTTGGATAGATTTCACTGTAAGTACCTTCCAAATAGGTATTGCCCACCAAAGCAGGGCCACCGTGACCAGGACCTGCAATATAAAACATATCCAGATCATACTTTTTGATGACCCGGTTCAGGTGCACGTAAATAAAGTTCTGTCCCGGAGTTGTGCCCCAATGCCCCAACAACATCGATTTAACATGCGATAGTTCCAGCGGCTTCCGAAGCAATGGATTTTCGTGGAGGTAAAGTTGGCCGACTGAGAGATAGTTGGCGGCCCGCCAATATGCATTCATCTTGCTTAGAAGTTCCTTTGAAAGAGGATGCTTTTTTATATTTTTAATTTTTGTTTTGTCAACAATTTTTTTGTCTGAATCTTTTTTTGTTTTCATATCTCTACAATTTGTTATTATCGAAATGTTCTTGTGTTGAGGGTTCATCTGTCCAATATATATTGCGATTGTAATGCCGATGCAATTGGGTTTCATAATCGCGGGTGAGCAGATTTTCTTCGGAGTATTCAGGAGATTTCATAATACTTTCACGGGAAAGATTTACAAATACTTTTTGATCGTCCCAGCTTACACGGTCAATCCATTGAGGTGAAACCAGTACTTTCTTTCCTGCCCACCAGTTTCGCGTGTCGATGATTAAATAGCGAATCGCCCATGTCTCATCATCGATGATAAAATCCTCGACATGGCCAATCTCATCATCTTTGGCCTGGATGTTATGGCCGCTCACAGCGTTAGTGCTTCGCAAATGTGGATCCCAGGATTTCTCCTTTTTATTGTTTGATTTCCATTCTTTACTGTCACGCATAATATATGGATAAACACCCCACATGCCTGTACCGTTCCAATAATACGGATACCCATAATACCCATAATAATCTACTTCAAATTGTTGCGATACTGGTTTGTCACTACTCAGAGAAGGGCTGTCCTCAATCTGTTTTTTGCTCAAATTAATACCGATTTGTTCTTTTTCTTTATTTAACGAAATCAATGCATACGGTGAAATTAACACCTTGTTGCCTGTAAGCCAGTTGCCAGTATCGGCAACGAGATAACGAATAGCCCAATGTTTGTCATCGAAATAGAATTCTTTGACTTTGCCAATTTCACCATCTTTACTGTCTAATTTGTACCCTTTTAGGGTTTTTGCTTTAATTAACATAACTGTTTTCCTTTCATTAATTAATATTTATTATTTCATTGACTGTTTTTGCAATCATCTGTTCTTCATCGGTATGGATAATACGGACAGTGACTGTTGCTTTCTCCGTAGCAATAAGCGGATCATTTTTCGTGTTTCGCTTCTCGTCAAGTTCAATCCCAAGAAATTCCAATCCATTGCAAATGCGGGATCGGATGACAGGGCTGTTTTCACCTATTCCGCCGGCAAAAACAAGTGTGTCGAGCCCTCCAAGTACAGCAGCAAAAGCACCAATCCATTTCTTTGCCTGATAACAAAATAATTCCACTGCTTCTGCTGCCCGAATGTCATTCGATTCAACTTTCAGCAAATCGCGCATGTCAGAACTAATTTCAGAGATTCCAAGGAGGCCTGATTCATGATTGATTAAATGATTAAATTGTTCGGTTGAGAGATGTTCTGATTTCATGATGTACCACGCCACACCCGGATCCAAATCCCCTGGCCGGGAACCCATTAACATGCCAGCTGCAGGAGTAAAGCCCATACTTGTGTCAATACTTTTACCATCGCGGACAGCAGCCATGCTTGCACCATTGCCGAGGTGTGCAAGTATCACGCGGCCATTTGCAGCTTCTGGTCCGGCAACACGGGCAAGTTCCTCCATCAGATAGGTATATGACAAACCATGAAATCCATAACGTTGTATCCCTTTCTCATCGAATCGACGGGGAACCGGAATCAATTTTGCAACCCGGGGCATCCCCGAATGAAAAGTTGTATCGAAACAAGCTACCTGCGGTAGGTTGGGATAACGTTTACGGAAAGTCTCAATAAGATCAATTTCAACGGGCAGATGATCAGGATCAAAAGCAGAAAACCGATACAGTTCATCCAATAATTCCTGCGTAATGATTTCGGGTTTTGTATGTTGCATTCCAAAAACAATACGGTGGCCAACGCCATTTATGGTTGAAAAATCTATTTTATAATCCAGCCAATCCATAAGAAAATCTGCTGTTGACTTATGATTGCGAGCTTCCAGATTTAATGTTTCAATTCGGCTCTCTTTTTCTTCGATGTATGAAAGTTTTGAATTAGGCAGGCCAATCCGATCTATTTTTCCCCGGAGTAAACGATTGAAAGATTCGTCATTTTGATAAAGTGCGAATTTTATACTGGATGAGCCGCCATTAATGGTCAAAACAGTATTGAGAGTTGGTTTTGTGGATGACAATTTTTTCATGATTCCACCTCCAATCCAAATGAAATTAGTTTTTCGCATGTTGAATTGAAATCGGTATGCCAAATACCACGAATACCTAATCCTTCTGCAATCTGCACAAACATTTGGGTGTTTTCGATGTACAAAACTTGTTCAGCATTAACCTGAGAAACGTCCAACGCCAGCCGGAAAATATCAGCATCAGGTTTGCGAAGACCGACATAACAAGAAGAAATGAAAGCATCAATAAACTCATTCAACCTGAACTTATGAATACGATAATCATTAAGTACCCTTGATTCGTTGCTTACCGCAAAAATCTTCAATCCATACGTGGCTTTAAGTTGACGGATCAAGTCAATCATTTTCGGGTCGGATTCTGACCGGGCAAACATGAATTCCTTAAATTGTGCCGGAGTAAAGGGACGGTTTTCATAAAATATCACCAGATTCAGGTATTCTTCCATAGTTATTTTACTTAACTCGAAAGTTTCAAATACGCTTTGATGCCTGTCTTCCATCTCCTGTTGATTCAGGTGGAATTCTTTAACCGCCATTTTGCGAAACTTATGTCCCCAGCCGTCGGTGAGCAAAACGCCACCAATATCTACAAACAATGTTTTTACTGAATTCGATTTATCCATTAGTGTGTTTTATTTCAATTTAATTTCAGGTTGATGACTTCTTTTTCAAGGCTTGCATTAGTTTATCAAATGCTTGAATAAATTTAGCGACTCCATCCTGTTCTAATTTTTCAGTAATACTTTTTAGTTCGATACCGATTTCTGACAACTCGGATAATACCCAGGATGACTTTTCTACATCGACTTCCAATAAATTCACAGGGTCACCGTGATCACGATAAGCTTCAAGTGTTGTGAGAGGAATTGTGTTGACTGTATTTGGCCCAATTAGCGCTTCAATGTATTTTACATCGCTGTAATCCGGATTTTTGGGGCTGGTACTGGCCCATAGCAGTCGCTGAGGCGATGCGCCAAGTTTGAGAAACTGTTCGTTTTCAAAAACTTCCTTATAAATTTTATAGGCAATTTTTGCGCTTGAAATGGCAACCTGCCCTCGTATTTTTGTAGCAAAATGTGCCTGTTCTCCTTCCGAAGCGATAAAATCTGCTTCTATTGGATCAATCATCGCATCGATGCGACTTAAAAAGAAACTGGCCACCGAGGCAATATTTTTTATTGGCTTGCCTTGATTTATTCGATCTTTGATTCCGGCAATAAAAGCTTCAGTTACTTCCCTGTATCGCGGTAAAGCAAAAAGTAAAGTAACATTTACATTGATACCTTCGCTGATCAGTTGCCGGATAGCTGGCAGACCTTCAGTTGTTGCCGGAACTTTGATCAAAACGTTTGGCCTGTTCAGCGCAGCCCACAACCGGCGACCTTCCTCAATTGTGCCTCTGGTATCGTGAGCCAAATGAGGATTTACTTCCAGACTGACATAGCCATCTTTACCGTCCGTTTTTTCATATAAAGGTCTGAATACTTCAGCTGCACTTTGCACATCCTGTTGACTGATGGCCTCGTAGATGGCATTGACATTTTTCCCCTTGCGAGCCATTTTTTGAATAACATCATCATATAGATTACTTTCTGCAATGGCTTTTTCGAAGATGGAAGGATTCGAGGTCATACCCCGAAGTCCATCCTCTTCTATCAGTTGAAGAAGTTCTCCGCTTGTGATTAAATCACTCCGGATATAGTCGAGCCAAATTGACTGACCAAATGTTTCCAATTTTTTTAAAGGATTGTATTGCATAATTTTAAAATTCTTGTTTCATATTATTTATTTTCCTTCTAGCTGCCAATTGGTATGAAAAGTACCTTTGGCATCGATCCGTTCGTAAGTGTGTGCACCAAAATAATCGCGTTGCGCCTGAATAAGATTCGCAGGTAACCAGGAACTTCGGAAAGCATCGATATAACCCAGCGAAGCCATCAAGCCGGGAATGGGAATGCCTGTCAAACTTGCAGTGCATACAATCTGACGGAGGTATTCCTGATTTTCTTTTATCTTTTTCGAAAGATTGGGATCAAGTAATAAATTTGCAAGATCGTGTTTGGAATGAAAAGCTGCCCGAATGTCATCAAGCAGGGCTGCGCGAATGATACAACCACCACGCCAGATTCTCGCTACGGCTTCAAGATCGAGATGATATTTGTATTTATCCGATGCCACTGCCAGTAATGCAAAACCTTGCGTATATGTTGTAATCATCGACACATAAAATGCTTTTCGTATTTGTGTAATAAACTTTTTCCGGTCACCGGTGAAAGGCTGTTCCGGGAACTGAAATATTTTGGTTGCCAATTCGCGCTGTTTTTCAAAAACAGATAAGTCTCGCATAACAACTGCCATATCAATGGTTGGAATAGGCACCTGCAATTCCATTGCACTTTGCGAAGTCCACATCCCTGTTCCCTTTTGCCGGGCCACGTCAAGTATCTCATCGATTAAGCGTTTTCCGGTTTTCTCATCTGCCTTGCCAAATATAGTACTGGTAATTTCCAGGAGAAAGCCATTCAGTTCCCCTTTATTCCATTCGCTGTAAATGCTTTGAAGTTCATTATCAGAAAAACCGAGTACCTGTTTCATTAAAGCATACGTTTCGGAGATAAGCTGCATGATTCCATATTCAATACCATTGTGTACCATCTTTACAAAATGGCCGGCGGATGAAGGTCCCAAATATGTCACGCAAGGTTCCCCGTTCACCCTGGCAGCAACAGCTTCAAGAATTGACCTTACCTGTTCGTAAGGTTCTTTAGGTCCGCCAGGCATGATACTTGCACCATGCCTTGCCCCCTCCTCTCCTCCGGAGATACCCATCCCCATAAAATGTATTCCTTTTTCTTTTAAACTGGTGGTTCGCAGGTTAGTATCTTTAAAATAGGAATTGCCTGAATCTATTATAAGATCGTCCTTCTGAAGATGAGGTAACAATTCATTTATAACTGAATCTACCGGAGCTCCTGCAGGAACAAGTAATATTACCGCACGTGGTAAACGAAGGCTTGAGATGAATTCCTGAAGGTTATCAGTACAATGGATATCTCTGTTCTCTGCTTCCTTTCTAAGTGATTCGACTTTGGTTGAGTCATTATCATAACCGGCCACTGAGAAACCATGATCGGCCATGTTTAATAAAAGGTTACGGCCCATGACACCTAAGCCCACCATGCCAATTTCATATGCTTGTTTTGAATTCGTATTTTTCATCTCATTAAAATTGTTTACTTTATTTGCATTCGATGTAACTCCCACTTTTTAATTATACTTTTTTGTGAAGTATTTCTACAAGGTCGTTTCATAAATTAAAAATTAATGTTGCCAAAGAATTAAAGCTGTTTCCAGCGGGACTGATAACCCGGGGAGGTGCGGTATTACACGAGGAGTATAATCCGTTGCAGGGCGGGATGAATTTACTGATGCGGAATAGTGATAACCGTTGACTGTGCCTTCTGATTTTTCACCTCGTTCCATCTTTGTTATTATTGGACCTTCTCCATTTAAACCATTGGCAAATAGCTCCACCTGCACCTTATCCGGTTCAATATCATTGAAATAAACCTGAGCATCGAAAACATACTGATTTTCTGAAGTTGCAATTTTTACTTCACCAAAATGCACCCAATCCCAATTTTCCTGAAGGGTTTGCAACTGGTTTATCATTTGTTTTCCGTTTGCACCATTATCTGAAGCACGATCAAGATAAGTTGTTGCGGCCGGCAAATAGTGTTGCTCGGTATATTCCCTGACTGCCCTGTCGGCTGAAAACTTTGGCGTTAATTGTGCCATACTTTCACGCATTCTCGATATCCAGGCAGTTGGGATTCCGTGTTCATTGCGATTATAAAATTCCGGGATTACTTCGTTTTCCAGTATATTATAAAGTTGTTCAGCTTCCCTGGCATCCCAATCCGGGTCATCGCCGTGTTCATTTCCATCTCCCAACGCCCATCCCACTTCGGGGGTGTATGCTTTTGCCCACCAACCATCCAGTTCCGAAAGATTAATGCCACCATTTACAAGCACTTTCATGCCACTGGTTCCACAAGCCTCCCAGGGGCGGCGCGGTGTATTGATCCAAACGTCAACTCCCTGCACCAGATTTTCAGAAACATTCATATCGTAATCACTGAGAAATATTACAGGAGGATGTAATCCATTCTGTTTTATAAACTGCATCCATTCTTTGATTAAATTCTGACCTTGCTGATCGGCGGGATGGGCTTTGCCGGCAATGATTAGTTGAACAGGAAACTTTGGATTTGTTAACAACCGGAGCAATCGTTGCGGATCATGAAGTAATAGATTAGGCCGTTTGTAAGTTGCAAAGCGACGGGCAAAACCCAGCGTTAGAATATTGGGATCGAACAAATGTTTTGCCTGTTCAATGGTATAGGGAGAGTATCCGGAACCAATTAATTGCCGTGCAAAATGTTCACGGGCAAATTTAATCAGGGCTTTATTTGCATTGGTACGCATTTCCCAAAGCCTTTCATCAGACACGTGGCGGATATCTTTTCCCAAAGTTTTGTTCATACCCAACCACCGGTCTTTTCCACAAGCTTCCGTCCATATTTCGTCTGCTTCTTTTGAATCCCAGGTTGGCATATGCACTCCATTGGTAATATGACCAACCGGCACCTCAGATGTTGGCCATTTAGGAAATAATGGTTCAAAAATTTGACGGCTGACTTTTCCGTGGAGCCAACTGACACCGTTTACGGCACCGCTTCCACGGATGGCCAAATATGCCATATTAAACTTTTCAGATTCATCATCGGGATTTTTTCGGCCCAATGCCAGCAGTTGCTGACGTGTAATTCCCAATTTCTGTTCGGCATATTCGCCAAGGTATTGTTCAATTATCTTCGATTCGAAGAGGTCGAATCCCGCTGGTACAGCAGTGTGGGTAGTAAACAGATTACCAGCTCTGGTAACGGCAAGGGCAACATTAAAAGGTTGCCCGGTTTCCTTCATATAACTATACGCGCGTTCCAAAATGGCAAAAGCAGCATGACCTTCATTGAGATGGCATACTTCGGGGTGAATATCCAATTCCTGAAGTAAACGCCACCCTCCAATTCCGAGGATCAGTTCCTGTTTAAACCTAAGCTCGTTACCTCCACCGTACAATTCACTTGTTATACCACGGTGAACCGGAAAATTTGCAACATCGTTACTGTCCAGCAGATATAGTTTTATTCTGCCAACCTTGGCCTGCCAAACGCGCAGCCAAACAGGGTATCCGGGCAGGTCGATCTTTAAACGCAACCATTCCCCGTTGGATTGACGCAATGGTGTTATTGGCAGTTGTCCGGGGTCGTTAAAAGGATAAAGCGCACGCTGTTCTCCATTTAAATCAATTTCCTGTCGAAAATAGCCTTGTTGGTAAAGTAGTCCAATGCCTACAACCGGAACGCCCAAATCACTTGCGGCTTTTAATTGATCGCCGGCAACATTGCCCAAACCGCCTGAATAAATCGGGAGCGCTTCAGTCAACATAAATTCCATGCTAAAATAGGCAATACAGCTAAGTGAAGAATTTGGATAATGTTTTTGGAACCATGCAGGCGCAGCGTTTGTATCCCTCATCGACTTTACCAGTAAATCAATCTTTTCCCTAAATACCGGGTCGTCGATTACTGATTGGAAATGATCCCGGGAAATGGTTTGTAAAACTGCCCATGGATTATGAGTAATATCCCATAGTTCAGGATCAAGTTGCCGCCAGATTTCATCGGCGGAGTGATCCCACGACCATCGCAAGTCGAGCGCCAGTTCGGAAAGGGCATTGACCTCTTTCTGTTTTTTTGGTAATAAACTGTAAACAGGTTTTTTTAAGTTGGATTTTTCTATCATGATTTCAACATTGGATTTAATGCAATTTTTAATTCCTTTTTCGTGGAATGCCAATAATTGTTGCTTTTTTCAAATGTTTAGCGCGGATAGTCTTTCGTGTATCTACCGGGAAAAACCAGTTTTACTGCTGTAGTTATTTTGTTGGGAGGCTCTTACATTTTTCCCTTTTGTTTCGCAGCATATTATGATTCAATCTGCAAATTATTATGAGGCATTAATTTAATGAAATTATAGCTGGCATCCAAAAATGGATTACTTTTTTTTCCTGAAGATTAAAAAACCAATAAGAATACCGATACCTACTCCGATAAGCAACTGGCTCCAATTCCAACCGTTCATAGTTGTAGTTCCATTTCCTTGCATCATACCTTGATTGGAATCACAGCTTGCTGATATTACTATAAACATTATGGAATAGAGCGCCATAATAATTAATGTTTTGACTTTTTCTGTGTTCATAAACTTCTTCTTTCTAATGACTAAATATTAAGCAATGACTTTTATTTTCAGACATAAATGATTTACCAGTTGTTTAATTCTGTATAAATGTAAACCAACCGGTTGCCAAAATCATTACAAAATTTTAGTGAATAGTTACATCATTCACACATTAATCAAAGAATTTATCTTTCTGAAAAATGAATAGGTACGTGATTTCGCAATGAGAAAAAATTAGTGATTCGCCAAAGAAGTATTGGATTCATGGTGGACTTTTCTTATTTTATTCCTATTTCTATCTGCTTTCAACCTTTTTCTGAAATCTTCCAGAATATTCATGAAATTAATAAAAGCATCATATTTCGTTTTATAAGCTCCAGGAGAAAGGCTCTCTTCAAGATAATTCGGATGATTTTCATCCATCAGTTGAAAATGATCAGAAGTTTGCAGGTAACTCCAATCGGCTTTCAGATTGGGGTCTGAAGAACCAAGTACACGCTTTTCGAGTTTTAATAATTGTTTCAGGGCTTCATTTTGCAGTTCGTTGCCAGGAGATGAATGGAAATGCTCAACCCAGCAAACCGGCTCTTCCGATCCGATTTCAGCAATAGGGCCAAATTGCTCAGCAGTTTCAGAAGGTAAGCTAAAGTTGAATGTTTGATCTTTTATTATTTTAGAAACAAATAATCTTAAAAACCGCTGTTTGACATCCAATCCAATTCCACCCATATCTTTGTAATTGAGGTAGATATTCACCACTGGTTCCTCCGGTCGAATAGTCTTCAAAATTTCAAAAAGCTGCTCCATTTGTTCCGGCTTTTCAAGGTTGCCAGGGTTGCATAACAGTGACGAAAATTCATTGCTGATACTTTCGTTCCTAAAAAGTATTTTGATTCCATTGACATCTTTCCCGGAATACAAAAAATTGGGGCTTCTCCACTGAAGAATCTTTTTCGCTCCGTTTGTTATAATTGTTTTATATCCTGAATCAGCCACTGCTTCACCTATTTGGTTGGTATAAAGTAAATCGGAATTTACGAAAACCTTAGGTTTTTATCCAAAATAATATTCAATTTGCTCCCTGTTCAATTCGAATCTGACGCTTGAATTCTTCCATTTTCCCTCCTGCCAGCGAAACGATGGAATGTGATGCTGTACCTCCTGTGAATTCAACCATCCCGGTATCGGCCAATTGCCTGAAACTACTGAGCATTTTAGGTGCGTACATCAAAAATTGTTCGAGTGATGTTCCGGAAATATGATACGAGAGTTTAAATTTCCCTTTTGTCTGATGAATCAGTTTCAAGGAAAAAATTATTGGTTGGCAAATAATAGTTTTTTACGGCATCCTGAATTTCCTTTTCATTCCTCGAATCATCATACCATGACTTTGATTCTCCTACATCAAAGAAACGAAATGTACGAAAGTGAAAGGGATGGTGAATCTGAAAATAAAGGCAAATGGTATTTCATGTCAGGAAGCTTTTTTATGAAGTGTATTCAGGTAAACCTGCCTGATTTCCCGGGCAGAATTTTCCCAGTTTAGTTTCCCAACCTCCTTTTTCCCTTCGAGAGCCAGTGTCTTGGCCAACTTTTTATATTTCAAAATGGCAAGCACCGCATCGGCCATAGCATGCACATCCCAAAAATCGGTTTTTACAGCATTCTTTATTAACTCTGAAACGCCCGATTGACGTGAAATAATTATGGGAACATTGGCCTGCATGGCTTCAAGCGGAACTATACCAAAAGGTTCTGAAACCGAAGGCATGATAAACAGGTCGCTTTGGCGGAGCATTTGGGTAACTTCAATCCCTTTTAAAAAACCGGTAAAATGAAACCGGTCACTGATTCCGTACCTGGCGCATAATTCAACGATATTGTCCCTTAGTTCGCCACTTCCTGCCATAACAAAATGTACATTCTTCATCCGGGCGATAACCATTCTTGCAACATCAACAAAATATTCAGGTCCCTTCTGAATGGTAATACGTCCTAAAAATGTAACTATTTTTTCCTTGTGTTTACGTTTTACCAAGGTGCAAATACTTTTTACTTCAGGTTCGATTGCATTGTAAACTGTAGTTATTTTTTCAGGATGTATCCGATATTGTTCTATAATGCGTTTTTTTGTGAGGTTGCTAACTGCAATGATCTGATCAGCTTCGTCCATTCCTTGTTTTTCAATAGCAAAGATTGCGGGATTAATGGCGCCTCCGCTTCTGTCGAAATCGGTAGAATGAACATGAATAACAAGTGGTTTACCTGAAATTTGTTTGGCTGCAACTGCGGCAGGAAAAGTGAGCCAGTCGTGAGCATGTATCAGGTCAAACTGATTATCCTGCGCGATGGTTTTTGCAACAATGGCATATTTGTTTATTTCGTCGAAAAGATTCGGGCCATATTTCCCCGAAAAACAGATCTTATCGCCTCTCTGAATAACTTCCATTGGCTTATTTTCAGTTGCCGGCAACTGATATTTTTCAGAAAAACTTTCAGGAGTGAGGTATGGAACCAGCTTTGATGAGACACTGATAAAACTGACCGCCGTCCCGGGATTTCCGGGAATTAATAATTTCTTATCAACCGAAACATTATCGGCACTGATTAACTGAACATTTTCTGATTGCTCGTTTCCATAAGCTTTAGGGATTACAAATGTGACATGAACATCGCGGCAAGCAGATAATCCTGAAACGATACCATAACATGCTGTACCCAATCCACCTGAAATATTTGGTGGAAATTCCCATCCGAACATTAATACATTCATTGATAGTAGGTTTAAATAAATTGAACAATTATGCAATCCATCCTAAATCCTGATTGCCGGATTTCCTGTTAATTTGATTTGTTTTTTTCAGGCAGTAATTCAAAAAAAGTTTTTCCTTTATTAAGTTTCGGGTACTTGCCAATCTACAATAAAAGGATATTTTGTCTTAGACCTGTTTTTCTCAAAATTTTCTAAAGAGTTTCGATAGTACACATTATTATTGCCGCGTAAACGATTCTTTCTAAAGAAATTTAAATCCTGACTGGATGATTTTTCTTTATCATTGCTTTCAATCGAAACACTTATTTTTTCCCCAGAAATTGTTTTTTCTGATAACGGGTCAGTTTCAAAAATACGCTCCTTAGTTTTCATCATTTCTCAAAATATGCCCTTAATATTTTAGATTTAAATTAATTCTAATATTCCAAAAAAGTGTTACACAATTCCGCACGAAATTTGCAAAATTCACACTTTATATTGTTATATATAATTTAAGGAATTTAGTATTTATAGTCCGGTTATCTGCTTTACAGTGAGTTTAATAAATACTTTTCCGGATTAATTTTTCGTATATTAAAAGATATATTTTATGAGCTTATATTTATTATATTCAAAAAAATGCATCAGCTCAGTTGTTTCATCAATTTCTTTCGTTTCAAATAAAATCCTGCTTTTACTGTTCCAAGCCTTAAATCAAGTATTTCTGTAATTTTCGTTAGTATTTTAATCCCTTGTGCTGACATTTTGGACAGAATATCTTAATCTTTCATCCATAGATTCAACTATTTTTGTCAATTGCGTTGCGCCTGTAATCATTGAATAAGATCGTGATTTCTCATTATTTAATTGTCCAGGCCTTGAATAGATTGGTCTTCACCTATACAAATTTTTTGCGAGCGTGACGCCAGCAATCTTTCAAATTTGTTTCCTGTAACAGATCGCGGGCATTTTCACATGTCCGAGGTTAGACTAAGAGGCAAACAAAATCAGATGTTTCTGAAGGTGCATTAATTTATGTTGAAATTCAACGTTTGTCATCGTGAAAGATCATTTATCATTTTTTGTATTAATTGATTCATTTCTTATCTCCTCAAAAAAAGGCGTTCTTTTTTCTTCCACGCATTTTGCGGCGTACAAATACATTGCGGCACTCCAGGTTTGCCAGTCCTGTCCCATTGGTTTTCCATCCTGTGCTTTAATCCATTCGTTAAATCCAAATTCAAGGTTTTCAGAACGTTTTAATTTGATGCACTGAGTAAGCGCGACTAACTTTTCTTCGGCAAGTTTGAAGTGTTTTGCAGCAACCAGCGCCGCCACATAAAATCCGCATATAAATGGCCAGATTCCGCCGTTGTGGTAATTTCCAGGTTTATTGTATAATGAATATCGCTCGTGCCAGTCAGGATCTTCCGGTTTTGTAAAAGGAAAAAAATTGGGTGGCAAGTCGCCGGCTAATTCACCTCTTTCACGCATCGCTGCACATTCTTCTTCAATCCATGAAATCATTTCATCGGCTCGTGAAGGTGAAGCAATTCCTGAAAGAATGGCAAGGCTGTTTCCAAGTAGATCGAAACGCTCGCTGCTAAAAATTTTGTACGACCAAAAAGCATAGTAAGGTTTATGTTTTACCACCAGACCTTCATGGACATGCCTGTGAATAGTACCTCCCGTAATGGTAAACCGGCTCATCTGCGTGGCGCATATTTTCTGCTGTTTCGTTTTTTCCAAGAATTCTTAGATAACTGTAAACCAATGTATTTACATAAAGCCCGTACCCAATCACCCATTGTTCATCGCGCCAGTCGCTGGTGGGTTGTTGTGCTACCAAAAATCGGTCGGAAGGGCTTTGATAACTCATCCAAACCAAGGATTTTTCAACTGCCTCAGCAAGGAAATCAACTTCACCTGTAACTTTTCTGAATATACCGGTTGCCAGCAAAAACAGGGGAGTAGTATCACTGGCTCCACGATCATCTTTATCATGCACCAGTGAAGGAATATGACCATGTTCAGTTTGATTTTTTGCCAGTGTTTCCAGCACTTTCCGAATACTGTCAAGCAATTTTTGATTTCCGGAAACGGCTATCCCAAGAATGGAAATCATTAAATCCCGTGTATAAGGTTCGGGATATCCCCAGCCTGCTGTTCGGGGCAAGCCGTGAAATGGTCCGTGAGCGTTGTGAAGAAGGACTTCCAGTGCTGCTTTCTTAGCTTGTTCAATTTCTTTTCCGTTATTGGTTTGCACGATCTTATCTTGTTAATTTATTTAAATATTATCCTTCATAAAACCGAAGCCTGTTTTTAAGCTCAACAATCTCATTCTGCAGGTTTTCTATTCGCTGCAATAAATAGGTTATCGTCTCAATCCCTTCGAGGTTAATATCCAGATCATAATAGAAACGAACAAATTTTTCAAGCTGAGGAAGCTGCTCCTTTTCAACAAAGTACTTTGACTCTATTATACTGATTTCAATTAATCCGTTTTGCTGCAAATGGTTTATAAAAGCAATCCCGATATTGTGATTGACACAGAATTCATTTACCGCTATTAAATCATCTATTTGTGTTGCTTTCATGTAAAAGATTAAGATTTTGATAACTCGGTAAATAAGCTTTTTTGCTTTTCAGTTAAATGGGTTGGGATTTTAACCGTATATGTTATGTATAAGTCTCCGAACTGCCCATCCTTTTTATAAACAGGAAATCCTTTCCCTTTGAGTTTTACCTTGCTTCCATTTTGCGTTTCGGGCTTTACTTTTAGTTTCACTTTTCCGCTCAGGGTATCGATGGTTATTTCGCCACCCAACACCGCTGTGTATAATTCTAATTCGACATGAGTATATAAATCATTTCCCAGTCTTTTAATGCCGGGATGATTGGCTATTGAAAATGTAATATACAAATCACCGTTTGGCCCGCCATTTATTCCCGGCCCCCCATGTCCTGCAATTTTAATGGTTTGCCCGTTTTCAATGCCGGCAGGGATGGTTATTCTTATGTTTTTGCCATTTACAGAAAGGGTTTGTTGGTGGGTTTTATAAGCATCTGTGAGGTCGAGCTGTAATTGCGAGTAATAATCCTCGCCTCTGAATTTTACCTGCCTGCTACTTCCGCCATATGCTGAACCACCAAACATGGATTCGAAGAAATCGGAAAAATCGTTGCCGGATTGTGCCCGGGAATACTTTTGGCCACTAAAATCTGAAGATTGTTCCTGATACTGTTTTGCATTTTCAAACTGTTCAGCATGTTGCCAGTCTTTCCCGTATTTGTCGTATTTCTTTCGTTTTTCAGGGTCACTAAGTACTGCATTGGCTTCATTGATTTGCTGAAAGTTCTTTTTCGCATCTGCATCTTTGGGATTCAAATCGGGGTGATATTTTCTGGCCTGTTTACGGTAGGCCTTTTTAATGTCGATAGCAGTGGCCTTTTTGTCTATTCCTAATATTTTGTAATAATCGATGAAATTCATTTGTTCGTCAGATAATAAATATCAAAAACCTAATTTATGCTAACTCCAAACAGATATCCAATCAATGCTGACATTACCATTGCAATGGTTCCCCAGATACAAATTCTCAATACAGATTTTCTAATTACCGAACCCCCAACCTTTGCTGCAATAGTTCCGGATAAAGCAAGAAATAAAATTGAGAACCCATATTGGAAGTATATCATTTGACTTAATGGAGCAAAAATTGAAATCAAAAGTGGAAATATTCCGCCCGCTATAAACGAAGTTGCAGATGCAAAGGCAGCCTGCAAAGGTTTTGCCCTGGATATTTCATTAAGACCCAATTCATCCCGTGCGTGCGCTTCCAAAGCATTATGAGCAGTAAGTTGTTTTGCAACTTCTATGGCTAAATCGCTGGTCAGCCCTCTTTTTTCGTATATTTTAGAAAGTTCATCCAATTCAATTTCCGGAGTACTGGCAAGTTCATTTTTTTCCCTTTTTAAATCTGCGGTTTCAACATCCAGTTGCGAACTTACAGAAACATATTCTCCGGCAGCCATTGACAAAGCTCCCGCAACCAGGCCTGCCAGGGTTGCCAGTATGATTGGGTCTCTTGCCACACTTGCGGCAGCAACTCCAATGGCTAAACTGGTGGTAGAAAGAATACCATCATTGGCACCTAATACGGAGGCTCTCAGCCATCCGCTTCTTTTTACAAAATGATTTTCACTTTCCACTCCATTTATTTACAGGTATAACCACCATCAATAACCAATTCACTTCCGGTAACAAATTTTGATTCGTCGGAAACCAGATATAGTATTCCGTAAGCAATATCTATCGGTTCACCAACATGTCCTATCGGGTGCAGGCTATCCAGCTGTTTTCTGAATTCAGGATTATTTTTACCCAACGCTTCCACCAGTGGTGTCCAGATAAATCCCGGATGCACAGAGTTCACTCTTATATTGTCTTTTGCATAGATAAGTGCATCATTTTTTGTCATTAACCTGACTGCACCTTTTGAAGCGTGATAAGGAGGAATATCTCCTGCTCCAATCAGCCCGTAAATGGAGGAAAGGTTTACTATACTTCCTTTACCCGATTTTTGCAGGTAAGGAATGGCATGTTTCGTGCAAAAGAAAACTCCTTTTACGTTTACATTCATAACCGACATCCCATTCTTTTTCAGTTAATTCATGGGTTGGCTTGTCAGCGCCGGCAATTCCTGCATTATTAACTGTGGCATCCAGTTTTCCATATTCTTTGACTACCTCGGCATAAACTTTTTCAACCTCTTTTTCGTCTGCTACATCAAGATGCCAGAACTTTGCTACTCCGCCTGATTGATTAATTTCTTCAGCTAAGTTTTGACCTTCTGTGTTCAGAACATCAGTTACGGCGACTTTCGCACCTTCTTTGGCTAATAAAATGCATGTTTCTCGCCCAATTCCTAACGCGCCACCTGTAACGATGACAACTTTGTTTTCTGTTCTTTTCATCCGTTTATATTTTTTATTTTTCAATTGTAATCGTATGGAACTCTCGATGAAATTTAATCATGCTTGTTTGTGTGATATCGCAGATTAAATTTCATGTTCGTTTCATGATTTAATTGCTTATTGTTATAAATATGGGGCAGTATCAATATATTCCCAGTTTATCGTTTATAATCTTCACAAACCGTTTGGCAACCACCCGATAGTCAAAATTTGCCACGACCCGCTCCCGACCAGCTTTGCCCATTGTTTCACGAAGGGCCGGATCTTTCATCAGTTCCAACAGGTATTTTGCAATATCCTGCACATTGGCGCGGTAATCGACAATCCGAGGAACTTTAAAGGTTATTTTATGTTGCTCTTCAAAACCCGATTCATCACCAAGGATGACTTCGTTCACAGCAATTTTCCGGGCCACTTTTGCCAACAAGGCTGTTTCTCCATGAACCAGGGTATCCAACATTCCCATGGCCTTAATACTGATCACCGGTTTTCCACAGGCCCCGGCTTCCACTTGTGGCATTCCGAACCCCTCCAGGCGTGAAGGTGCTGCGTAAATATCGCATGCTCCAATCAGGTAAGGCATAAAATTCCGGGAAATGGTATTGGTGGCATACGTGACGTTCTTTTCAATCCCCAGATTCACCGCCATTTGCAGATCGAGCAGGTTTTGGTTTTTGGTTCGAGGCTGCGGCCATACTTTGCACACATACTTCCAGTCGGGCGCTTTGGTATCGATAATAGCCAGCGCCTGCATCACCTCTTGTGCACCTTTCGATGCGGCGTCGCCACCAACGGTAAGGATCATTAACTGGTCGGGTGAAACACCCAGCGCTTCGCGCACGGCCAAAATTTTTGGATCATCCTTTTGAAAGGGAATAAAAGTATCTGTATTGCAGCCCACAGGCAAAACTTCGATTTTACTGCCATCGATACCATCGCGGACATACATCTCTTTCACCCAATTTGACGTTACCAGAATAAGAGGCAGTGCATTTAACACTTCCTGGTAGTTGGCAATATAGCCATCGGCAACCAGCCACGGAACCGCTTGTATGCCATACCGCTGCGGGTGAAGCACCAGTTGCGGTGTGTGCCCCCAATAACCTACTCCAACAACAACGTCGGGCTCAAACCAGCGATAATACCATTCCTTTTCCTGCGCCGATTCGAAATGTACCGGGTGGGCGTCAATCCCCATTTCAACCAGTCCTTTATAAAGCAAATCTCCCTGGGTGGCAAGTCCTCCGGGAGAAGGTGGGTAATCATATAAAACCAATACCTTCATCGGTAAACTCCTCCGTTATTAAGCCATTTTTTAGCGTTAAATGGATTTGTAAATTGCCAGAAAGCCTCATCGCGGGGAGTTGTTTGTATTTCCCAGCTATCTTTTTCAAAACCGTACGTTTCTCTTAGAATACTGTATTTTCTTAACCAAATGCGTTTTGTTAATGTCCGGTAAATTGCTGCTCTCTTAACTGGCCTGGGATGATATTTCTTCTGACCGTCTTCGTAAGCGAAAGTCCGGAGTTCATCAGCCTTTATTTTGTTGTTGTTCCAGAGATTGATAACTGCTCTGCTCACTTCTTCATGCCTCAAATGCCGGGTATATTCTCCATTTGGATTATGGGAAATTATCAGATCGTAATGTTTTTCGGGCAGCAGATCCAGAATTGTTTGCTCAACCTCTTCTTCATCAAGCGGATTTTGGTCAGGGCCATCATCCAGATCGCCCATAATTCCATCTGACTTAAGTACTTTTAATGCTTGATAAAACTTAGGGGCACGATCTGCATCGTTTCCCCTGCAAATCGAAACAATAAAACAATTCCATGATGGATGGCTCAATATTGTTCCTCCGGCCCATAACGTTTCATCGTCGGGGTGGGCAACAATTACGGCAACATTTTTCGGTTTTATTTCATCCATTTAACTTCACTTATTTGTTATTTCCTTATGCGTGTTGAAAAAATCTTTTACAAAGGCTTTTTGTTGATTATCGGTCATATTATCGGCAGGTTGAATAGAAATTTTTATTTTTTCAAAGCGGCGGTTATCTTTTAAAAAATTAAATAATTCGGATTTGGCATCGGTGGGTCCAAAAAGGAGTACTTCGCTATAATCGTTAATAATATAACTTAATTTCTTATAAAAATCCGCGTATTGATTTTGCTCTTTGTTATGCATCAGGCTTTCATCCATTCTTAAATTTTCGACTTGTTCAGGGAAAGCCGGAGTCGATTCCACCGATTTTGATATTACCTCGCCATTTAATAATTCCATTATGTTTGCTGTTGAATGATCCATCCAAATTCCCAACTTATTTACTGATTTCATAATATTTAAATTTTTGATGATTTAGTATAATCTGATTAATGATTTTATAATATAGAAACCTGATATTAAATCGGTTATACAAAAAATTTAACCTGGATTTAGTCTTGTTTTTTTGTTGGAATAATCAAAACCGGAAAGGTTGTATTTTGCAAAACTTTTTCAGAAACGCTTCCCATGGCTGTATTTTCAAACCATTTTCGGCTATGCGAGCCCATCACAACAACATCCGCCCGAATACTATTTGCTGCATTTAAAATAGCTTCTGCGCAATCACCTTCTCCGAGCTGCGTTCGAATGCGATTATCTCCCAAATAAATTTTCGATTTATCAAGAAATTGCCGGGCTAATTTTTTGGAATCAATAGTTTCTTGAGTTAATTCTTCACTTGTATCAAGGTGACCCGCAAAACCCATAATAGTAACATGTTCAGTTAATATATAATCCTGTGGATCAGATAATACATGTAACAAAGTAGTTTCAGCCTTCATTGTTTTGGCTAATGAAAAACCTTTTTCAGCAACTTTTTGAGCACTTTGATTATAGTCCAGCGCTATCAATACTTTTTTCATTTTCTCCTGTTGAAATTTTGTCCTGTTTCTCTCTTCAATACCCCCAAAAAACCGCTTCAAAAAAGTTTTCCTTGAAATCATTTTTCCTTATGTTTTCTTTCCAGCGGCACAATACCAGCCATCTCTCCTATTATATTCACCAATTCGGTACCGGTTGGAATAACTATTTTGGCATTATTCCCCAGCGATGCTTCAAGCGCCTCCAATTTTCTTAACAACTGCGCATTTCCAATAAAATATTTATCGGCAGCTTCGTTTACCAGTTTTATGGCTTCGGCTTCACCTTCGGCATGTAAAATTTTTGATTGTTTGTAACCTTCTGCTTCTTTAATTTTGGCACGTTTTACACCATCAGCAACGGTTTCTGCGGCAGTGGCAGAATCAATAGCTGCTATTTTTTCATTTTCAGCTTTTACCACTTTATTCATGGTTTCCTGCACATCTTTTGGCGGATCAATTTCTTTCAATTCGGTTCTTACAATCTCAATTCCCCAATTTTGAGTTTCATCGTGAAGAGTCCGGTATAGTCCGGAGTTAATTTTTCCACGTTCGCTGTTAGCCGATTTTAGTGTGAGTGTACCTATTATATTACGAAGTGTTGTTCGGGCCAGGTTTACAATCTGCCATTTGTAATTATTTACATTGTAAATCGAACCTTTCACACTTTCTTCGTCGGATTTTACACGGAAATAAACCTGTGCATCCACACTGGCATTCAGGTTATCATTGGTGATAATTTCCTGTGGTTCAGCATCTACCATTTGCTCGGTTACATTCACCAGAAACAACCTGTCGATTACCGGAATAATCCAGTGAAACCCGGGAGCTGCAAGACTGTGGTACTTTCCAAGTCGTTCGATTAAACCACGATGTGTTGGCCTGACAATCCTGATTCCTGCAAAAAGTATTATTACTACAGGAACAATGAAATACAAATAGTTCATGTTTTTTTATTTATTGTTTTTTATTGGTAAAACATGGAACTCGCCATAATAAAACTCGTGTGTTTCAAAAAGCTTATTGTGATGGCTCGTTTCATTTTAATGTTTTTATGTTATTATTTTGTCTATTTACCTTCAGGTAGAATACACAAATGAGTCAATTACATCCATCAAATCTTTCTTGGTTTTACCCAATTTGGCTGATATCATTTCTATCAAATCGTCTCTCGATACACGTCCCCAATACAAATCGGCATCGTTTAATTCAGGATACTTATCTCTAAGTTGTCCACTTATTCTTCCCCATTCGTTCATGTCAAATTTTGTTTCCATGATTATATTTTTATTGTTAATCCAAATTTTCCCTCACTAAACGCGTTCCCTCCACCAAATTCCAGGTTTATGCCTACTTTATTACTAAAATAGTACCGGCCACCAATTTGTGCGCCCAGTCCAAGGCCTGATTTATAAGAACCTTCATAGTCGTTTGGGGAGTTCCAGTTATAGAACCCAAGATTTAATCCTGCATAGAAATCCCACGGAGAAGGAATATTTAATACGGTGTTAAAATGATAATTGGCATTCCCTAAAAAACCAATTATTGAGTGATGATATCTGTAATCGTGCCATTGTCGTTATAAGAGCGGAAAGATAGTTCGGCACCCAGCGTTATATCCGGGTGTACTCCGTAGTCGAATCCCACATAAACGGGTACCCCCCATGAAGAAAGTCCAACCCCGACATTAATTTGTGATTGTCCTTTGGAAATTGGGCCTTGTGCAAAAATTACGCTTGCTGCTATCAGCAAAACGAAAGTTAAAATCTGTTTTTTCATCGATTTAAAATTTAAAGTTTTCAAAGGTATTAGATGTAACTCCCACTTTTTAATACTTTTTTTGTAAAGAATTTCTGCGTGGTCGTTTCATATCTATTTAATTTTATTGTTATAATTCTTGGGTGACTTTTTATTAAAAAGAATCTGAAGTAGTACGATAAACCCTGCAACTGGTAAAAGAATATCGATGTATCGGAAAGAGTAAAATCCGAAAATTACAATTGCCCAAAGAAGTACAAGCAGCCCCGCGATTATGTATAGTGAATTTTTCATGGCAATATTTATAAAGAAACCCAAATGCAGGTTCAATGATTTCCTTAAAATTACGCGCTACCGGAATGGAAAGCATTACACAATTCTGCATAATAGTTACATGATTCACACATTAATGCGAAAATTCCGGCTATAATGACTGATGTAATCTGTTGATGGTTTTATAAACATATTAGAATTAAACTGAAACAAAAACTCCAATTACATCCTAATTTCACAATTTATTTCAAAATAAATCAACAAACGTGATCTAAGCGGCTAAAAATAAGTTACTTTTAGCCCATGCAGATTAAACAAACCCTTTTAATTTTTGCTCTTTTATTTCCGGTTTCTATTTTAAGTGAATGGAGTGTTGCATCTAACAAGGAAAATAGCTCGCTACTGCTATTTGAGAAATTTAAAATAGCAAGCGCTGAAAACTCTTCTGAATTACCAAAACTTCAATTGCTTCAAACCGCACTTTCCGGCTACGAATTACTAAAGGAAACGCACACTATTAACAGGCCTGAAGTGATTACAATCATTGATTATACCCTTCCGTCAAATAAAGAAAGGCTTTGGGTACTTGACCTTGTGGAGGCAAAAGTGTTATACCATTGCCTGGTAGCTCATGGCCGCAATTCCGGCAATCTTATGGCGAAGACCTTTTCCAACAAACCAGGTTCATATGCCAGCAGCCCCGGCTTTTACACCACCGGTGAAACTTATATCGGGAAACATGGCGTTTCTCTTCGACTCGATGGAATTGAAAGCGGGATTAACGACAAAGCACGGGAACGTGCCATTGTTATTCATGGGGCAGATTATGTGTCTCCTGACTTTGTGAAAAAAAATGGCAGACTTGGCCGAAGTCTCGGTTGCCCGGCAGTTCCTGAAGAAATGAGCAAGGAAATTATTGAAACCATTAAAGGTGGCACTTGTTTGTTTGTTTATGCGCCATCAGAAGATTACCTGTCCGAATCACAAATTATCCATAAAATAATACCTTTTAAAAAGGGATAACCTCTATTTTTTCAGCTTCCGGTTTTTTATTTAATGCGTTCAGCACCATCGCATCCCGTTGGTAAATATCTTTTCTGAACTGTACACGGCCATTTCCGTCGGTCCAGGCAGTAAGGTAGAGCAAAATCACGTCAACTGGCGTTTTAAGGCCTACTGTTTGTTCCTTGTTTTGTTGCATGGCTTTATGAATTTTCGCTGGTGTCCATTCAGGGGAATCGGAAAGTAATAATTCAGCCAGTTCAAAAGGTTTCTCAATTCTTATGCAGCCTGAACTGATTGCCCTGTCGTCGCGGGCAAAAAGACCTCTTGTTGGTGTATCGTGAATATATACATTGTAGCTGTTAGGAAACATAAATTTTACCTTGCCAAGTGCATTTTGGGATCCGGAATTTTGCCGCACCCAATACGGAAATTTGGTTTTCGATATTTTAGACCAGTCAATGTCGCTATAAGCAATTTCCGAGCCATTGTTCCGGAGTAGTTTCATATTCTTTTGCTCCAGATATCCCGGACCTTTGAGCAATTCCGGAATCACATCATTCATTAATATCGTTGGAGGCACAGTCCAGGTTGGGGCAAATACAATATAGGTCATTCGTGCATTAAATACAGGGGTTTTCCGGTAATCTTTTCCCACAATCGCACGCATAGAAATAAGGGTATCAACTCCCTTTATCAGAGCAAGTTTAAAATTTGCAATGTTTACAATGATGTATTTTTCCGGTTCCTGCAACGGGAGCCATCTATACCTTTCCATATTTACTTTTAACTGGTCGATAAGTTTATGTGGTTTTTCGTTTAGAGCTTGAATTGTTCCTTTGCCAATTATACCATCGGCATTTAAACCCCAGTCTTTTTGGAATGCCATTAATTGTTTTCCCAATTCCTCGTCGTAGTTTACTGAAACACTGTTGAATAACGGGTATCTCAGTTTTATTAGCCTCTCCCTTATTTTCGGAAGTAAATGATTTGATTGGCCGGGTTTAATTATTGTGTCGGACAAAATTGCCGGCCAGGGTTCATTTTCCAATCCAAGAAAAAATGCCAGTTCTTCTTTCATCATCCAGTAGGATCGATACCTCGGCGCAAGCAGGTTAAGAGCGTTGGAAACGTTATTTGTGGCAAGCGCTTCTTCCATTATTAAATCAAGCTGCAATTCAGGTTTCTTCCGCATTATTTTCCAGTTTTCCCCATCTTTCTCCGAATCAACTTTACCATAGTACATTTGCAAACCTATTAACATAAATGCATCGGAAAGCAAAACATCCAGTTTCATCAAATCCTCAGTATTTACTGACATATACGACACTGCTTTATCCAGATACTTTTCAATCAGAGCTAAATGATAGTCGTTTGGGTTCAAACCATGCCGTTCAATATGGCGGATATAGGTCAACAGAACAAATCCATTTTTGCCAAGTATATCTGAGTTAATTTGTGTAGGGATGTCTGGTTCATTCATCGCCGGAGAATAACCGGTTAACCGAACCGGAGAACCTTCATTAATCCACATGGGGAGATTGGTATTTATCCAGATACTATGTCTGGAGTTTATCCATGCAGAAGTATAATTTCGGTTTTGATAAAACTGCAGCAATAATTTATCCGAAAAAAGGTATTCCTCATCAATTTCATAACGTGAACCTATCGGTTGCTTATTCAGGAATTGACAGATGGAGTCAGAAAGTTCCACCGCCGGTAATGTTATAGCTGACAACAAAATATATACTGTAAGAACTATCCCTTTTATTCCCATTATGCATGAATTAATATCAGGCAGAAAGGTAATTCCTGAATGCACTCAATTCATTACACAATTCAAGAAAGGAGTTACATCATTCACACATTCTTTAGAAGTTGATCAGGAATGTAATTATGATATTCTAAATTAGTTTTAAGACAAGAGTATTAAGTATCAAGAATAAAACCGCAAGATGGACGAGGTCGGATGATTCGCTTATTGAAGGAACTAAATTAGTGTCATGTTAATCATAAAAATTCAGTTCCTGTCATTTCGAAATCTGAGGTACGAAGGTGAGAAATCTCAATATGTAGCAGATTTCTCCCTCTGGTCGAAATGACAGATTAATGTTGACACGACATTAGTATAAATAATGCTGTGTTAAGTGCCAATTGTCAGATCGTCATTCCGTCCCGAAACTTCGGGATGTTTCGGAATCTGCTATTTATTAATGAGATGCTGAAATAAATTCAGCATGACGTTAAATATTTCATGCTTAACACAACACTAGTGTTAAGTCAAGCGTCAAGTTCCGGGTACGTCATTCCGAACTTGTTTCGGAATCTGTTGTTCGAAGCAGAGATGCTGAAATGCCTGTCTGCCGATAGGCAGGAATTCAGCATGACGACCAAACGATTCATACATGACTTGACACTAGTATCAAGACTAACCGCAAACGCCTCTTTTGGTATTACGATTTGTTCTGCAAATTGAACTTTGAAATATCGACTAACGTAAGAAGACATTTTTGATCATCTTCAGTAATAACTCCTTCCATATACACAGAACATAATGGTTTATTATCATATCCTAATAACACTTCGCACGATTCTTTTGAATTACTGGTATAAACTTTTCTGAAAAAATTATTAAATACTGGTTTTGAACCTTCTGAAACAAATAGCTTAAAGTTGCTGTTTATCAAACTAAAACGTCTTTCACCCAGCATATTAGCACCTGTAAAGTTCAGTTCGCAAATGGCTCCTTCTGAATCGAGCGTAAAATAGCCCATGGGCGATAAATCGAACAACATGGTGTATTTTTTAAGCGCTGCTTCTGCCCATTCATAGGCATTGCGTAGCTCTTCATTCTGCATTTCCAGTTCAATTTGGTGTACCTGCAATTCATGAAGGAGTTTTTTTATGTCGGTTTCATCAGGAATACTCACTTGTTTTTGTTTTTCTATGAGTAGTTCTTCCGCTTTTTTGCGCAACATTGTGGCATTCGTAAAATCCATTTCTAATCTCTCCATGACTTTATTTTTTTGTGATAATTATTACTTCCGATGGCAATTTCAGATTATTGGAAAGGACATTAACCATCCATTCCATTTCCATTTCAACGCCACCTGCTCCAATTGCCTTCATTTTTATTTTATTTTTGCCTGCCTGTTTCAGCAGTTGATTCATCTGTTGCTCTGTATTATGTCGCTCAGGTTCAGGAACAAATAATTCCATGTAATTTTGATTGATAACATCATTGTGCTTTCTCCCAAAAAATTCTTCAGCAACCGAATTAAACGCCATTATTTTCCAATCGGTTGACAATTTAATGATTACATCGGAAGACAAATTGAGTAGCAGTTGGTTGAACTGGTCGATTTCATTTATTTTCTCTTCCGCTTCTTTTAAATCGGTGATATTGATAAAAGTGATGACCAGTCCGTCTATTCTGTCGTCGAAAGTGCGGTAAGGCATAATGCGAGTGGAAAACCACTTGCCGTCTTTTGTCGGAATTTGTTTCTCAATAAATATAAGTGTTCTCAAAACTTCAAAGGCATCTTTAGTTAACTCCGGGTAAATGAGTTCGGAAACCTGATCGGTAAAAGGCCGCCCGATATCGCTTTTTATGAGTTTAAATATTTTTGTTGCCTGGTCGGTAAAACGGCGGATGTTCAATTCCTTGTCGAGAAATAAAGTGGCAATATCGGTGCTGTTGAGCAAATTCTTCATATCGTTGTTAACGCGCGAAAATTCATCTACTTTCGACTGCAATTCGGCATTTACGGTTTGAAGTTCCTCATTCAGGCTTTGCATCTCTTCTTTCGAAGTGGTCAGCTCTTCGTTGGTTGACTGCAGTTCTTCGTTGGTTGACTGCAATTCTTCGTTGGTTGATTTCAACTCTTCCTGCGAAGTCTGCATTTCTTCCAAAATATTCTGTACTTCCTCGCGGGTATGCTGCAGTTCTTCTTCAAGTTCTTTTTCCCTGACACTTGCAATAGCTTGTTTCCCTCTTTTTGAAAGTGTTTTGTTTTCAGCAGTTTTGGCAACATCTGTAAAAATTATCATTATCTTCCCAAATAAGGCCTCAGGTTTATTAATCCATTGAATAGTAACGTTTAGTGCAATTGTGCTTCCGTTTGTGCCAATATTAACGTTGTGCAAAATCACCGGTTCTTTTTTCATGACTACCCTGCGGAATGCAATGGCAAAATCATTTTGAAATCCCGGACGCAACATGGCAAAAATATTCAGGTTTGCCTTTCCTACGGCTGGTTCCATGTATTTTCCAGTACGTCCGCTGATGTATAATATATCGCCATTTTCGTTTACCAAAACTCCGGCAGGTGAAAATTGATTCAGTAACAATTGATCAACAAGCGTTTGAATATTCATGATGGGTTTATCAGGTACTTTGTTTTCGTTAATGGTTAGTTTTGACCGTGAAAATGAAGAAGGAAAATCTAACAATTCAGGATTCAGACTGGAATTACCACGTTTGTAAATTTTCAGGCTGGAATGTTCGGGTGTAAAAAGATGGCTTTGCGATCCCAGCGTTTCTGAACTACCCAGCAGTAAAATCCCTTCAGGATTAAGGCTGTAAAAAAACAACCCAAGCAATTTTTTCTGCAACTCGGGATCCAAATAAATAAGCAGGTTCCGGCACGAAATAATATCGATGTTGGTAAAAGGCGCATGCATAATAATGTTGTGCTGCGCAAACACTATTGTTTCCCTTATTTCAGTATTTATACGATAACCATCATCTGTTTTTATGAAAAAGCGATTCAATCGTTTTGCTGAAACATCCGCTTCTATATTTGCCTGAAATATTCCTTTTCGTGCCGTTTCAATGGCATCATTGTCAAGATCGGTGGCAAATATCTGTAAAGAGAATCCTCCGTGCGGATTTATTTTTTCAACTACTTCCCTAAATACAATGGCAAAAGAATATGCCTCTTCACCGGTAGAACAACCGGGTATCCATGCCCTAATTGTTGAGCCCGGTTGGTGCCTGCCAACCTTTTCCGAAATAACCGTTTCTTTTAATTTTTCCCAAACCAGCGGATCGCGAAAAAAATTGGTAACGCCAATCATCAACTCTTTAAAAAGGATATGTACCTCATCCGGGTTTTCCTGTAAAAAATGAACGTATGAATTGATTGCATCAATTTTATGTACGCCCATTCTTCTTTCGATTCGGCGGTAAACTGTATTTTTTTTATACAACGAAAAGTCGTTTCCGGTGTGTGTGCGCAGTAAAATAATAATTTTCTCCAATGCACTTTTGTTATCCTTCCCAACATTTCGATCGGCTTTGACTACTGGCACATGTTCAAGAAAATCAATCAATTTTGTATGAATTTCATTTGGGGGAGCAACAACATCAACCAATCCTGAATTAATTGCATTACGTGGCATGCTGTCGAATTTTGCCGTTTCGGGTTCCTGTACCATCGCAATTCCGTTTTTTTCTTTAATGGCCCTGATTCCGATACTGCCGTCCGAACCCATACCCGAAAGAATAATACCGACGGCAAATTCTTTTTGATCATCGGCCAGCGAACGCATAAAAAAATCGATGGGAAGGCGCATTCCCCTTGCTTCAACGGGTTCAAACAAATACAGAACCCCTTTTAATATTGACATGCTTTTGTTGGGTGGAATAACATATACACAGTTGGGCTTCACTTTCATTCTGTCTTCCACCTGAAAAACTTTCATTTTGGAAATTCGTTGAAGCAATTCCGGAAGCATCCCTTTATGTGTAGGATCCAAATGTTGAATAACTACATAGGCCATTCCGCTGTTTTCGGGAACATTTTTCAGCAGTTGCTCCAGCGCTTCCAATCCACCGGCCGATGCACCAATTCCGACAATTGGGAACATGGGAGTAGTTGTAGCGGATTTTTTTTTATGAGCTAGTGTCGCAGGTTTTACTTTTTTGCTTTTCAAATCTTAACTTTTTATCATTTATTATTTACGAATTAATCTTTAACTGATGCAAAACAGCTTGTCAGACACCAATATTCGCCATTACATTTGGACCAGGTATTGCCAAAATCGGAATATTATTAAATTACCTGACATTCAGTGAACAGTTTAAAAACAGATATAAATATACGCATTCCATAACAAGATTTGCTATGACTAACTAATCAGCATTTGATCTTATTTCCAATTTGTTATTTCCACTGTTTCCCGGTCCATGCATTTGTCCGGTTATTCACCTTCTTCCACCTGTTAACAGAAACACCAGAATTATAATAACAACTATAATTGTATAAGGACCCGTCTCCTTCAACGAAATTCTTTTTCTCCTCTTTTTTCATAAAAATTTATTTGGGTACTAAAATAAAAAGTCAGAGGTGCGGTTTTGTTACATTATTTACAGGAAAATTTACATAATTCACACATTTTTAGCTGGGCATTGGGATGTGTCAGATCTTTGTCAATGGGTTAATTCATTAGTTTATAAGGGTTATTTTTAATTGTAACACATGGACCCTGCTTATAATTATCATTCATCCTGTGTGACAAAATATTTCCATGCCCGTTTTGCCAGATATTCAGCGCCCAATCCACTTAAAATGTTCTCATAATGTGTGAATGTTGTAACTGATAATCAAAATTGTGTAACATTTCGCAGTTAAAATGAGCCTACCTTTAATTGATATAAATAGTGTGTTATACATTAAAAAAATTCAACAAATGGTATTCAGAGAAAAGATGAAGGATAACTGGGAAAATGATTTATGGCAATCCGTTGATGAGAAGGATGTAATGATGCTCAGAAAACAACTAAAGCAAATTCAAATTTCGCTAAACGAGAATCTTAGAAATTATGGGATGAATACAATGTAAGATATAAGAATCTGAAGTACTCATTCCGGCTTTTTAAAATACAGTTTTAAATGAATGTTTCAAACAATTAAATATACAAGAATGAATAAGTTAAAAATGGGTTTTGTAATCGTTTTAAGTTCCGCATTTATTTTTACGGGCTGTGCTACATGGAATAAAACGCAAAAAGGGGCGGTAATAGGAACCGCAGCCGGTGGCGCAGCAGGCGCCGTAATAGGCAGGACATCGGGCAACACAGCCCTGGGAGCAATTATTGGGGCAGCAGTTGGCGGCGCTTCCGGTGCAATAATTGGCCGGCAAATGGATAAACAGGCAGAGGAGATTAAAAAAACAGTACCCGATGCAAAAGTTGAACGCGTGGGTGAAGGTATTGTGGTGGAATTCAGCAGCAACGTGCTGTTTGCGTTCGACAAATCGAACCTGTCGGACGATGCTAAAACCAACCTGGACAAACTGGTTGTTGTATTGAACAGTTATCCTGATACCGATATTGAAGTTCAGGGACATACCGACAGCAAAGGCAGTGAAGCGTATAACCAGACCTTATCGGAACAACGGGCAGGTACTGTTTCCGGTTATCTTTCGGGTCAGGGCATTGCCTATAATCGTTTAACAATTAAAGGATTTGGCGAAAATATACCAAAATACTCAAATGATACAGCAGAAGGCCGTACCCAAAACCGCAGGGTTGAATTTTTGATTACTGCCAATGAAAAAATGAAGGCTGATGCCGAACAAAATGCAGTCGATTAATTCATTAAATACACTTAATATAAGAAATGATGAAAACAAGATTATTTTCTATTACACTGATATTTTTACTTGCAACAACCCTGGCATTTGCACAGGGCATCGAAAGTTCAAAAACTTCATTTGGCATTCTGGGGGGAGTAAACCTACAAAACCTGAACGGGAAAGATATGAATGGCAATAAACTTGAAAATGACATGCTTGTTGGGTTTCATGCCGGGGTGAATGTCCAAATCCCCGTTGCTCCGCAATTTTACTTCCAGCCGGGATTATTGTTCTCTACAAAGGGTGCCAAAAGTTCAACGGCTCGGAAACATATAATCTTTCATATGTTGAACTGCCTCTGAATTTTGTTTACAAAGCCTTGCTTGGAAATGGATATTTTATGCTTGGATTTGGACCTTACCTGGCTTACGGAGTCGGGGGCAAGAATATCGAATTCAAAAAAGATATCGGTTCAGGCGATCCTGACAGGACTTTTAAACCATTCGATGCCGGGGGTAATCTTTTCTTTGGATATGAGCTGGCAGGAGGATTATTTTTACAGTTGGATACACAATTTGGGATGGTAAATATTTATCCTGATTCTTCAAACAGTGATAAAACCGTTAGAAATACCGGATACGGGCTTTCGCTTGGTTACCGGTTTTAGTTCTATATAGTTTCTGTTTAAAAAATAGGCTGTCGTTGGTATTCAACGATGGCCTTTTTAATTTCTAGTTTGGAAAGGATTTTCTAATGCATTATCCGGGGGTAATCTGAACATTTCAACAAAACGAAATAGGTTTAATTCATAGGAATATTTCCGATTTAAAAACTAAAATTTTTGAGATCCTTTCGTTCCATTTCATTCCAATAGTTCACCAAATTTTTATTGGTCATAATGTGGTATTACAAAGATGCTGAAACAAGTTCAGCACGACGACTATACATGCAATACAAAAGTCAGTTAAGGGCGTCACCCATAATTTGTTCCAGGGGCTAAATAAAATTTGTTACGGCTGCAATGTGGGGAATTTGTCTAAACTAACCGTTCAGTAGTGGAAATTTTTGAAATTAAGCGGGGGTGGCGGGGGATTTAGTTGTTTTCTGAAAAAAGAAGGTGTTAAGCCGGTAACTTTTTTAAACTGATTGGATAAATGAGCCACACTGCTAAAATGCATTTTAAAAGCAATGTCGCTAAGGCTGATATCGGAATAGATAAGCAATTCTTTTACGCGTTCAATTCGTTGAATAATAATATATCTTTTCGATGGTAGTATTCTCCTTTGCTGAAAAGACAGTGCTAAGAGAACTGTAGCTAAGGTTCACCTTTTCGCTGATATAATCGGAATAGTTTGGTTTTGGGAGATCGTCAGTATGATATACCAATTGATAAACAGCATCTTTTATTTCAGTAACAAGCCGGGTCCTTTTATCCACTAAAATTTCCAACCCCAAATTTCTAAGGGCCGAATCAAACAACTGTAGTTTTTCGTCGGAAATATCGCCTTCAAATTCAACTTCACCCAATTCCACAGTAATGTTCTGAAGACCCAGTTTATCCATTTCTTTCTTCACCAATATTTTACACCGGCGACTTTCCATATTTTTAATTTTAAGAATCATTCAGATCGTATTGAATTATTTTTTAATCAATAATTTACCTTTTAAAGTGCAGCAATTATCTGGCGCATTTCGTCTATTGTCTTTCCCAATTTGTACCCAAGCATCTCAATCATTTCTACTTCCTTTCCCTCATGAAAGTTCAAATCTTCATCGGTAATGACAGGATATTTTTGTTTGATTTTTTCTTTTTTCCCGTTCCAGTATCCAATCGCATTGTTGTACATTTTCTATTCTTTTAGCCAGATGTCAGTAATCCAATGTAAAATTACGCCATCTGCATTTTTAAATCGTTACACAATTCTTTCGAAAATTTACATTATTCACACATTTCTGATTAACAAATAAAATATGAATATTAAGGCGCTTTGATTTTAAAGCGGATGGTATGGATATAAATAAGTACTGATTTTAAAATGAGAAATATTGTTGTAGGCCAATTCATCCAAACATTGGAAGAAATTATAATGTTTCAGCTATTAGAGTTTACTCAGTATTATTCAAAGATTTTCAGTAGCTTACAAAAGAAAAGAGGCCGTTTTACAACAGCCTCTGTTCTTAATTAATCAAAGGTATTCCCTTTTTGAGGTGATAACTATTTATTCTTGTAAATTAACTTACCAATTTGAATGTTACCATCAAGATTTAATCTATAGAAATACATTCCTGATACTTTACTCTCCGGAGTATATTCAATAGAATTAACAACTCCTCCTTTAACAAACTGATCCATTAAAATGGTTACTTTTTGTCCAAGGATGTTGTTAATTTCAAGAATTGCATGTGCATCGATTTTTGAAACAAATTCAAAAGTCACCTTTTCGCTGAAAGGATTCGGATAAACTTTCAAATCACGCTGTTCAAAGGCACTTACTCTGCTTACAACTTCACCGGATTTTAAATTACAATCCAGCGCCAATGCAATTGGTTCAGATTCAACAATCGAATTTACCGATTCGCTGTTACTGCAAGCACAAATCATCTCGCAGGCAACACCATGTACAATAATGTAGAAGCCATCATTACCAACACCGCTGAAAGTAACTGTTACATCAGTTGCATGATCCAGGCTGCCACCATTGTAAGTGTATTGTCCCGGAGCCACTGTTGGAGTCATTTTCTTACCCTTTTTTACAATCGGATAAGGAGTACAACCCACATAAACGTGTGCTTCACTCAATGAGTATCCTTCAGAAAGCAGATATTCAACCGTTACATTTCCATTTGCATAGGTTACAACTACCGATCCTACCTCAGTTCCTTTGGCTACCTCGCATTTTGCTGCTCCGGCGTACAATGTCATTGTATAGGTTCCTGCATCTGTAATTAAATTGGTCCATCCCCAACGATTATTTTTAATCTCCGGAATGTCAAGGAAACATGTTGCATTAGCAGCATCTTCCCCAACCAACTTACCAAATGCGGTTTCACAACCTCCATACTTCTGAGATTCTCTGGTAACATAAACCGTTTTTTCGGCAGTATTGCCACAATCATCCATTACCGAGAATGTGTATGCATAAGTAGTGTCACATTCAGTTGCACTAAATAGAACGCCAACAGTTGATTCAATACTTCCTCCTGCTGAGCAGTTGTCAGTCCAATCAGACCAAATGGTTACCGGTAATTCTTCCTCACAAACGGCATAGTCTTCAACTCCTGTAATTTCAGGTGCAGTCAGATCGACCTTCCATGTTACTGTTACAGCTTCTGTTGCTTCGTTGCCACATTCGTCAACGGCAGTGAAAGTACGTGTCTGTGACATCATACATCCGTCTGTCAGAACATCACCATCCTGTGATGTTACCTGAACTGCTCCGTCACAACCATCCAATGCGGTTGCGCTTCCCAGTGCTGCCTGTATGGCATCATCGGTCGGGTTACATCCCAGGTTATCATCAGCATTTGCAGTAATTTCAGGTGCAGTCAGATCGACTTTCCATGTTACTGTTACAGCTTCTGTTGCTTCGTTGCCACATTCGTCAACGGCAGTGAAAGTACGTGTCTGCGACATCATACATCCGTCTGTCAGAACATCACCATCCTGTGATGTTACCTGAACTGCTCCGTCACAACCATCCAATGCGGTTGCGCTTCCCAGTGCTGCCTGTATGGCATCATCGGTCGGGTTACATCCCAGGTTATCATCAGCATTCGCAGTAATTTCAGGTGCAGTCAGATCGACTTTCCATGTTACTGTTACAGCTTCTGTTGCTTCGTTGCCACATTCGTCAACGGCAGTGAAAGTACGTGTCTGCGACATCATACATCCGTCTGTCAGAACATCACCATCCTGTGAAGTTACCTGAACTGCTCCGTCACAACCATCCAATGCGGTTGCGCTTCCCAGTGCTGCCTGTATGGCATCATCGGTCGGGTTACATCCCAGGTTATCATCAGCATTTGCAGTAATTTCAGGTGCAGTCAGATCGACTTTCCATGTTACTGTTACAGCTTCTGTTGCTTCGTTGCCACATTCGTCAACGGCAGTGAAAGTACGTGTCTGCGACATCATACATCCGTCTGTCAGAACATCACCATCCTGTGAAGTTACCTGAACTGCTCCGTCACAACCATCCAATGCGGTTGCGCTTCCCAGTGCTGCCTGTATGGCATCATCGGTCGGGTTACATCCCAGGTTATCATCAGCATTCGCAGTAATTTCAGGTGCAGTCAGATCGACTTTCCATGTTACTGTTACAGCTTCTGTTGCTTCGTTGCCACATTCGTCAACGGCAGTGAAAGTACGTGTCTGTGACATCATACATCCGTCTGTCAGAACATCACCATCCTGTGAAGTTACCTGAACTGCTCCGTCACAACCATCCAATGCGGTTGCGCTTCCCAGTGCTGCCTGTATGGCATCATCGGTCGGGTTACATCCCAGGTTATCATCAGCATTCGCAGTAATTTCAGGTGCAGTCAGATCGACTTTCCATGTTACTGTTACAGCTTCTGTTGCTTCGTTGCCACATTCGTCAACGGCAGTGAAAGTACGTGTCTGTGACATCATACATCCGTCTGTCAGAACATCACCATCCTGTGATGTTACCTGAACTGCTCCGTCACAACCATCCAATGCGGTTGCGCTTCCCAGTGCTGCCTGTATGGCATCATCGGTCGGGTTACATCCCAGGTTATCATCAGCATTTGCAGTAATTTCAGGTGCAGTCAGATCGACTTTCCATGTTACTGTTACAGCTTCTGTTGCTTCGTTGCCACATTCGTCAACGGCAGTGAAAGTACGTGTCTGTGACATCATACATCCGTCTGTCAGAACATCACCATCCTGTGATGTTACCTGAACTGCTCCGTCACAACCATCCAATGCGGTTGCGCTTCCCAGTGCTGCCTGTATGGCATCATCGGTCGGGTTACATCCCAGGTTATCATCAGCATTCGCAGTAATTTCAGGTGCAGTCAGATCGACTTTCCATGTTACTGTTACAGCTTCTGTTGCTTCGTTGCCACATTCGTCAACGGCAGTGAAAGTACGTGTCTGTGACATCATACATCCGTCTGTCAGAACATCACCATCCTGTGATGTTACCTGAACTGCTCCGTCACAACCATCCAATGCGGTTGCGCTTCCCAGTGCTGCCTGTATGGCATCATCGGTCGGGTTACATCCCAGGTTATCATCAGCATTCGCAGTAATTTCAGGTGCAGTCAGATCGACTTTCCATGTTACTGTTACAGCTTCTGTTGCTTCGTTGCCACATTCGTCAACGGCAGTGAAAGTACGTGTCTGCGACATCATACATCCGTCTGTCAGAACATCACCATCCTGTGATGTTACCTGAACTGCTCCGTCACAACCATCCAATGCGGTTGCGCTTCCCAGTGCTGCCTGTATGGCATCATCGGTCGGGTTACATCCCAGGTTATCATCAGCATTTGCAGTAATTTCAGGTGCAGTCAGATCGACTTTCCATGTTACTGTTACAGCTTCTGTTGCTTCGTTGCCACATTCGTCAACGGCAGTGAAAGTACGTGTCTGTGACATCATACATCCGTCTGTCAGAACATCACCATCCTGTGAAGTTACCTGAACTGCTCCGTCACAACCATCCAATGCGGTTGCGCTTCCCAGTGCTGCCTGTATGGCATCATCGGTCGGGTTACATCCCAGGTTATCATCAGCATTTGCAGTAATTTCAGGTGCAGTCAGATCGACTTTCCATGTTACTGTTACAGCTTCTGTTGCTTCGTTGCCACATTCGTCAACGGCAGTGAAAGTACGTGTCTGCGACATCATACATCCGTCTGTCAGAACATCACCATCCTGTGATGTTACCTGAACTGCTCCGTCACAACCATCCAATGCGGTTGCGCTTCCCAGTGCTGCCTGTATGGCATCATCGGTCGGGTTACATCCCAGGTTATCATCAGCATTTGCAGTAATTTCAGGTGCAGTCAGATCGACTTTCCATGTTACTGTTACAGCTTCTGTTGCTTCGTTGCCACATTCGTCAACGGCAGTGAAAGTACGTGTCTGTGACATCATACATCCGTCTGTCAGAACATCACCATCCTGTGAAGTTACCTGAACTGCTCCGTCACAACCATCCAATGCGGTTGCGCTTCCCAGTGCTGCCTGTATGGCATCATCGGTCGGGTTACATCCCAGGTTATCATCAGCATTCGCAGTAATTTCAGGTGCAGTCAGATCGACTTTCCATGTTACTGTTACAGCTTCTGTTGCTTCGTTGCCACATTCGTCAACGGCAGTGAAAGTACGTGTCTGTGACATCATACATCCGTCTGTCAGAACATCACCATCCTGTGATGTTACCTGAACTGCTCCGTCACAACCATCCAATGCGGTTGCGCTTCCCAGTGCTGCCTGTATGGCATCATCGGTCGGGTTACATCCCAGGTTATCATCAGCATTTGCAGTAATTTCAGGTGCAGTCAGATCGACTTTCCATGTTACTGTTACAGCTTCTGTTGCTTCGTTGCCACATTCGTCAACGGCAGTGAAAGTACGTGTCTGTGACATCATACATCCGTCTGTCAGAACATCACCATCCTGTGAAGTTACCTGAACTGCTCCGTCACAACCATCCAATGCGGTTGCGCTTCCCAGTGCTGCCTGTATGGCATCATCAGTCGGGTTACATCCCAGGTTATCATCAGCATTTGCAGTAATTTCAGGTGCAGTCAGATCGACTTTCCATGTTACTGTTACAGCTTCTGTTGCTTCGTTGCCACATTCGTCAACGGCAGTGAAAGTACGTGTCTGTGACATCATACATCCGTCTGTCAGAACATCACCATCCTGTGATGTTACCTGAACTGCTCCGTCACAACCATCCAATGCGGTTGCGCTTCCCAGTGCTGCCTGTATGGCATCATCGGTCGGGTTACATCCCAGGTTATCATCAGCATTCGCAGTAATTTCAGGTGCAGTCAGATCGACTTTCCATGTTACTGTTACAGCTTCTGTTGCTTCGTTTCCACATTCGTCAACGGCAGTGAAAGTACGTGTCTGTGACATCATACATCCGTCTGTCAGAACATCACCATCCTGTGAAGTTACCTGAACTGCTCCGTCACAACCATCCAATGCGGTTGCGCTTCCCAGTGCTGCCTGTATGGCATCATCGGTCGGGTTACATCCCAGGTTATCATCAGCATTTGCAGTAATTTCAGGTGCAGTCAGATCGACTTTCCATGTTACTGTTACAGCTTCTGTTGCTTCGTTGCCACATTCGTCAACGGCAGTGAAAGTACGTGTCTGTGACATCATACATCCGTCTGTCAGAACATCACCATCCTGTGATGTTACCTGAACTGCTCCGTCACAACCATCCAATGCGGTTGCGCTTCCCAGTGCGGCCTGTATTGCATCATCGGTCGGGTTACATCCCAGGTTATCATCAGCATTCGCAGTAATTTCAGGTGCAGTCAGATCGACTTTCCATGTTACTGTTACCTGCTTCTGTTGCTTGGTTTCCACATTCGTCAACGGCAGTGAAAGTACGTGTCTGTGACATCATACATCCGTCTGTGGGACGCCACCATCCTGTTGAAGTTACCTGAACTGCTCCGTCACAACCATCCAATGCAGTTGCGCTTCCCAGTGCTGCCTGTATGGCATCATTCGGTCGGGTTACATTGCAGGTTATCATCGGCATTTGCAGTAATTTCAGGTGCAGTCAGATCGACTTTCCATGTTACTGTTACTGCTTCTGTAGCTTCGTTTCCACATTCGTCAACGGCAGTGAAAGTACGTGTCTGTGACATCATACATCCGTCTGTCAGAACATTCACCATCCTGTGAAGTTACCTGAACTGCTCCGTCACAACCATCCAATGCGGTTGCGCTTCCCAGTGCTGCCTGTATGGCATCATTCGGTCGGGTTACATCCCAGGTTATCATCAGCATTTGCAGTAATTTCAGGTGCAGTCAGATCGACTTTCCATGTTACTGTTACCTGCTTCTGTAGCTTCGTTTCCACATTCGTCAACGGCAGTGAAAGTACGTGTCTGCGACATCATACATCCGTCTGTCAGAACATTCACCTCCTGTGATGTTACCTGAACTGCTCCGTCACAACCATCCAATGCGGTTGCGCTTCCCAGTGCTGCCTGTATGGCATCATCGGTCGGGTTACATCCCAGGTTATCATCAGCATTCGCAGTAATTTTCGAGTGCAGTGAGATCCAGTTGCCAGGTTACTGTTACAGCTTCTGTAACTTCGTTTCCACATTCGTTAACGGCAATAGCAGAAGTACATGTATGTTACATCATACATCCGTCTGTCAGAACATCACCATCCTGTGAAGTTACCTGAACTGCTCCGTCACAACCATCCAATGCGGTTGCGC
>CAVYOB010000014.1:0-11938 GCA_963769925.1 uncultured Prolixibacteraceae bacterium | reverse complement strand
TCAACTGTTTATGTTAAGCCTTTACCTGATTGCATTTCAGGGTTGTTCAAATCAAAAAAGTCAGATTACAATCTCTTTTGATTCATCAAATCCGGAAATCCAGTTTGCTGTTGATGAAATCAAATCTTCGTTAGCCGAAAAAGGTATAAAAACCACGGCTGGAGAAAACAAGAATGCAGACATCGTTTTTTCACTGCAACCGGAAAATGGTGAACTCAAAAAAGAGGGATTCAGTCTGAAAAAAGAGAAAAACAGGATTGATATAGTTGGGGCTGATGATGCAGGCGCCATGTACGGTGGGCTTGAACTAGCCGAACAAATTAAATTATTTGGTTTGCAGGATGTAAAAGAAACCACTCAAAATCCATATATGGAAATAAGGGGAACCAAGTTCAACATCCCTCTTGATGTTCGTACACCCAGTTATACCGATCCTTGCGATGCCGCTCAAAAGAACATCGCCGAAATGTGGAATTTTGATTTTTGGAAGGAATACATCGACAACCTGGCGCGTTATCGTTACAACTACATCTCGTTGTGGAACCTTCACCCCTTCCCTTCCATGGTAAAAGTACCTGATTATCCTGATGTCGCATTGGACGATGTTCAACGTTCAACCGTAAAATGGAAAGAATTTTACAGTGGGTATGGCGTAGGATTCGATGCCCCTGAAATTATAAATAATGTAGAGGTTTTAAAAAAAATGACGATCGATGAGAAAATACAATTTTGGCAAAAAGTAATGAAATATGCTAAAGATCGGAATATCAATTTTTACATTGTAACATGGAATACTTTTGTAAATGGCACCAACGGAAAATACGGAATCACAGATAAATTAGATAATCCGGTTACCCGAGATTATTTCAGAAAAAGCGTAAAACAAATGTTTGTAACCTACCCTGATTTGGCTGGTATTGGTGTAACCGCGGGTGAAAATATGTTTGGATCAACGGATGAAGAAAAGGAAGATTGGATTTACCAGACTTATGCGCAAGGAGTTTTGGATGCCATAGCAGAAATGCCCGATCGTAAAATTACTTTTATCCACCGCCAGCACATGACTTCCGCGCAGGATATGGTTCAAAAATTTAAGCCATTGTTTGACAATAAAAACATTGAATTTCTTTTTAGCTTTAAATATGCGCAGGCACATGTTTTTAGCTCCACAACTCAACCTTTTCATAAAGAATTTGTAAAAGATATTGCGGGGATGAAAACACTCTGGACACTGCGGAATGATGATAACTATTATTTCCGCTGGGGGGCGCCTGATTTCACCCGGGAGTTTATAAAAAATATTCCTTACGATGTTTCGCGTGGTTTTTATTATGGTTCTGACCAGTGGATCTGGGGTCGTGAATTTTTGATGAAAGATCCTGAATCACCGCGTCAACTGGAAATCGTAAAACACTGGTACCACTGGATGATGTGGGGACGGCTGGGTTATAATCCTGATTTGTCCGATGAACGGTTTATTCAAATTTTGCAGGCACATTTCCCCGGAGTTGATGGAGAAAAGCTGTTTACAGCCTGGCAGGAAGCTTCCATGATTTACCCTACTACAACTGGTTTTCACTGGGGGGCATTGGATTTCCAATGGTACATTGAGGCATGTAAAAGTAACCCATCGTATGCTCAAAATGAGACCGGTTTTCACGATGTAAACCGTTTTATTAATCTGCCGCCACATCCAACATCAGGATTTCAGTCGATACCCGATTTTGTAAAAATGACACTGTCTTCGGGGACTTCTGATTTGTTATCACCTTTTGAGGTTGCACAAAAACTTAATGCACATTCCGATAAAGCTTTAACGATTCTGGAATCCCTGGATCCTAAAGATGACAAGGAACTTAAAGCAACTTTAAATGATATTAAAACGATGGCTTTACTTGGGAAATATTATGCATCTAAAATTTCGGGATCAACCAATGTTGCACTCTACCGTGAAACAAAAGATAAAAAATACCAGGATGAAGCAGTTTCCCAGTTAACACAGGCATTGAATTTTTGGAAAGAATATACAAAAACCGCTATGGAACAAAATATTAATCCATTATGGACTAATCGCGTGGGGTATGTTGATTGGGTGAAAATAACAGACTGGGTGGCGCACGATATTGAAATAGCGAAAGCAGATTAAATTAGTATCGAATCAATCATAAAAATTCAGTTACTGTTAGAAAGTACAGGTTGATGTTGACGAAGTAGAATAAAAAATTAGAACGTATGAAAACATTATCCGGATTAATTGTCTTTGTTTTAGTTTTGTTTCCTGTATTCCTTAATGCCCAGGATAATAAAGAGACTCAAATGCCCGGTACTTCTGGTCATCAGATTAAAAAAATAATAAGTACCCAAAAATCACCAAAGGCGATCGGTCCGTATAACCAGGGAATTGTTGCGGGCGGGTTCCTGTTTACTTCCGGACAATTACCTATGAATCCAAAAACAGGGGAAATTGCTTCAACGGTGGAAGAACAAACCAAACAGGTACTTGATAATCTAAAAGCTATTGTTGAAGCGGCAGGCGGTTCTCTGGAAAATGTTGTGAAATGCACCGTTTATCTTCAAAACATGAATGATTTTGATGCAGTAAATAAAATTTATTCCACATATTTTCAAAATAACCCGCCGGCCAGAGCCTGTATTGAAGTCTCAAAAATGGCAAAAAATGCCCTGGTGGAAATTGATGCTATTGCTATTATTGATTAAATTAAAGCTATAAAATAATCTTTCTAAATTTACTCTTATGAAACGAACATGAATTTTTATTCTTCAAATTCACAAAAAAGAAGAATTAAAATTCATCGAGAGTTCCATCAAATACAAACGAAATAAACAATTTTAATGAGATGAAACAACTATGATAAAAATCTTAACACGAAAAAGCTCAATTGACCCCGATAGCTATCGGGACACGAGAGTTCCATCCGTTATCTTACCAGATAATTTTAAACAGATGAAAAACCATTTATTCCTTTATGTATTCATTTCAATTATATTATTTCCATTAAATGTTATTTATGCTCAACAACTTAACGATTGGGAAAACCCTGAAGTTATTGGGCTAAACAAAGAAAAGCCGCATGCAACACTTTTCCTTTCCAGGGAAAAAGCAAATAATCCGATGATTCATTCGCTCAACGGAATCTGGAAATTCAAATGGTCACCGGATCCACAGTCAAGGCCGGTAACTTTTTATACTCAAAATTACTCCACCGCTGATTGGGATAATATTGTAGTTCCCGGAAACTGGGAACTTCAGGGTTTTGGCACACCCATTTACACCAACATTAACTATCCGTTTAAACGTGATCAACCAAGGGTTACCAGCGAACCGCCTCAAAATTTCACAGCTTACAAAAACAGAAACCCGGTTGGAAGCTATTGTACAACTTTTACCATACCGGAAAACTGGGACGACAAACTGGTATTTCTGAATTTTGGAGGCGTCAAATCGGCAATGTACGTTTGGGTTAACGGAACAAAAGTTGGGTATAGCCAGGGATCAATGACGCCTGCTGAATTTGACATTACAAAATACATTCAAAAAGGTGAAAATAAGCTGGCAGTTGAAGTTTACCGCTGGAGTGATGGCAGCTATCTCGAAGATCAGGATATGTGGAGAATAAGTGGTATTTTCAGGGATGTTGATTTGATTGCCCGTCCAAAAACATTCATTCGCGATTTTTCTGTTAATGCTGAACCGGCAGAGATTTCAGCAACGCATCGGTAAACATTAAATTAAACATTGAAAATCGATCGGATGCAAATCAGGAAGGATTAAAAGTTGAAGCTGCTTTTTCCGGCTATTCTGCAAATGGAGATTTAATTGATATTCAATTATTAAAAAATGTTGGCGACCTGAAAAGGCAGGGTGAAAATAGTATTGATTTAAATACACAAATAAATCAACCGCGTTTGTGGTCGGCAGAAACGCCGGATTTGTATGCACTGCAGTTGAAACTTAAAAACAGCAAAAATGAAACCATCGAAACGATAAGCTGGACAATTTGGAGTCAGAAAAATAGAAATTAAAGGCGAAGTTTTTTATGTGAATGGGAAAGCCGTTAAACTAAAAGGAGTAAACCGTCATGAACATCATCCGCGAACTGGTAAATACGTTGACAAGCAAACGGTTATTAAAGATATTGAACTGATGAAACAGGCAAATATCAACATGGTCCGCACCAGTCATTATCCAAACGATCCGATATTTTATGAATTGTGTGATGAATACGGTTTGTATGTAATGGACGAAACCAACCAGGAATCGCACGGTTATGGAATCGGAAACAAAGTTTTGGGCGATAATCCCGACTGGAAAAAAGCGCATGTTTCACGAGCCGTTTCAATGCTTGAACGTGATAAAAACCATGCAAGCATTATTATTTGGTCGCTGGGAAATGAAGGAGGCCGCGGCCAGAATTTTGTTGCCATGTTTGATACGGTAAGAAGCCTCGACCCTACCCGACCGGTTTTTTCCGATTCTCAACGCGATTTGTCTGATCTTTATGATGAAAGTTATTTACCACCTGACAGGGCAAAAAAACAGGCACAGGATATTACCGACAAACCATTTTTTATGCGTGAATATGCGCATGCAATGGGAAATTCGGAAGGAAACCTACAGGAATACTGGGATGTTAATTTATGCTGATTCAAGTTTTACCGGCGCTGCCATTTGGGACTGGGTTGACCAGGGAATTGCAAAGAAAATTGACGGTTCTCCATTAAGATACGACGAGCACCCTGCTGATTTAAAACTTAAAGATGATGAATATTGGGCGTATGGCGGCGACTTTGGCGATCAACCCAATGACGGGGCTTTTTGTATTAACGGGTTAATTGGTCCCGACAGAGTTCCTCATCCTCATTATTACCAGGTGCAAAAGGTGTATCAGAATATCAATTTTACTTTGGAGAGTACCAATCCAGTTAAAGTGAAAGTAATTAATCGATACGATTTTACTTCTACCGACAAGTTTGATTTGGTTTACGAATTTCTTGTGAATGGAAAAGTTACTGAAACCGAATTGTTAAGTTGCCCGCCGGTTTCTCCGGGACAATCGCAAATTTTTTCAATTGATTTTCCGAAAGGATACAATACAACAAACGGCGAAGTTATTTTGAATTTGTATGCAAAATTAAAAAAGCCAACATTGTGGGCCGAAACAGGATTCACTGTTGCCAAAGACCAGTTTGTAATTAATACAGTTCAGGCAAAAAAAATAGATGCGATTGGCAGTACTCCCGTTGTTGTGGAAACACCATCAGATATAAAAGTTGAAGCCGGTGATTTCAAATTTAATTTTGATAAATCCAATGGAGCTTTGACAAGCTGGCAATTAAATGATAACGAGTTGCTAAAAGGTGCTTTGGAACCCTATTTCTGGAAACCGGCCAACGATAACCAGAAACGAAACGGTTACGACAGGCGGCTTGGAAAATGGAAAACAGCAGCAGAAACCCGTGTGGTGGAAAATGTTCAAACTCAAAATTCACAGGGGTTGGCAATAATCACTTTCAACATGAAACTTCCGGAAATTGGCGCTTCGTATAAATTAACTTATTCAGTAAACGGGGCTGGCAAATTACAGGTTGAAGCTGCATACACACCAGAATCGGATGATATTCCGCTAATTCCAAAATTTGGTATGCGGATAAGGATACCCTCGGATTTGAATACAATTGATTGGTACGGAAGAGGTCCTTATGAAAATTATCCGGACAGAAAAACCGGTTATTTGATTGGCCTGAACGAATTAAAACTCGAAAATTTCGATGTTGATTATGTAGCGCCGCAGGATAATTCCAACCGTTGCGATGTGCGCTGGTTTACATTTTCAGATCAAAACAGGGAAAGTATAAAAGTAACTGGCTTGCAGCCGTTATGTTTCCGTGCCTGGCCATACACCGAAGAGGATATTGAAAAAGCCAATCATCCGTATGAATTACCGCAGCGCGATTTTATAAACCTGAATATTGACTTAAATATTCACGGTGTTGGCGGAAACGATGCCTGGGGCGCCAGAACCTTGGAAAAATATACCATACCGGGAAACATGTCGTACCAATATGGATTTATCCTGGAATATTCAGAATAGTTCTTTATTGCCGGGCAGGGCCGACCGATTTTTTTATTGGTTATGATTCATTGATTTTTGTTCAAAGTAATCCGGGAATAATATTTGATCCCATAATTTTATTCATTCATGTTTTTCAACATATTTTAATTTATGCAAAGGTTTTCGCAAAGCTTTGCGTTCAGCCTGATAATAACCACTTAAAAGTTCAATTTGAAATGATATTTTATTTGAATAATTTACAACAATAAATATTAATGAAGAAAAGAAGTTAAACTCAAAAAATAAGTTTAAAAAAGAATTTGCAAAAAAAATGGTGGAATGACGATTATAACTAAAAAGAATATTCGAGAATACCTATAATAATTTAGATTCGATGTTGAATATTAAATCGTAAACTTCCGAAAATTGATCTAAATTAATTATTTAACAAATTATAGATTATTTTATGCCACAGGTAGTATTTTTAATGCGAAATTACTGGTGAAAATTTTCATTTCTTGTGCAGATTATAAAATAATAAATATATCAACCTGTTGATCTTAATACAATAGAATATCATGAAATCAAATTTAATTACAATTTTACTAATCATGGCAGCTATCCCTGCATTTTCGCAGAAGGCCACAATTCAGTCCCCAAATAAAAAAATTAGTGTTGGCGTATTTTCCAATCAAAATGAAAATACAGGAAACTGGTACATGCAGGTAAATTATTCTGATAATGATAAAACTTCTGAAGTAATTCCAATGATAAATTTGGGAATATCCCGCAGTGACCAGGATTTTTCAAATGAACTTAAATTTATAAAGGCCGGGAAACCGCTGCTTATCAATGAACAATACACCATGTTGCACGGAAAACGCTCTCAATGCAGTAATTCGGCAAACGAGCTAGTTTTGTATTTTGAGAATCCTTCCAAAGCAAAACTGAATCTGATTATCCGGGCATATAATGATGGCGTTACTTTCAGATATGAATTTCCTGAAAAAGAGGGAACATTTGTGGTTAAAGATGAACTGACGTCCTATACAATTCCGGATGATACAAAACGCTGGATGGAAAAATGGAATACTGCAAATGAAGGTCTTATACGGTGCAATGAATGACGATAATACACAACAAAGCTGGGGTTATCCTGCTCTATTTAATAACACTGATAATAATAATTGCTGGTATCTGATACACGAAGCTGATGTTGACAGGAATTACTGTGGTTCAAAATTGAGTAACCTGATTGAAAAATCTCAATATAAAATTACATTTCCCGATAAAAGAGATGGAAACGGAATTGGGGAATCGCAGCCAACAATTACTCTGCCATGGAAATCGCCCTGGAGGGTAATTATTTTGGGAAGTCTTGCTGATATTGTAGAATCTACATTGATTACTGATGTTTCTACCCCATCAGTAGTGACAGGTACCGACTGGATTAAACCAGGGGTTGCATCCTGGAATTACTGGTCGAGCAATCATGGTACCAAAGATTTTAAAATTGTATGCAAATTTGCTGATCTGGCTGCAGCCATGGGATGGCCTTACACATTGCTCGATTGGGAATGGGACCAAATGAGCAATGGCGGAAATCTGGAAGATGCTTTAAAATACATTCACTCACTGGGAGTGAAACCTTTAATGTGGTATAATTCGGGCGGACCACATACCGGGTAACTTCAACACCCCGCGACCGCATGCTTACTCATGAAAACAGAGTTGAAGAATTTACTAAACTGAAAAAGTTGGGTGTGGCTGGAGTTAAAATTGATTTCTTTGAAAGTGAAAAACAGGATATGATTAAATATTATCTTGATATTCTTGACGATGCTGCCAAATTTGAAATGATGGTTTATTTTCACGGTTGTTTGGTGCCCAGAGGGTGGTCAAGAACTTACCCGAATCTTATGACCTACGAAGGAGTTCGTGGAGCTGAATGGTACAATAACGGACCGGATTTGACGACAACTGCTCCTGAACATAATAACACTTTGCCATTTACACGCAACGCAATCGGTCCTATGGATTACACACCTGTGACTTTTACCAATTCGCAATATCCGCATATCACATCTTATGGACATGAATTAGCATTTAGTGTAGTATTTGAATCAGGAATTCAACATTTTGCTGATCGACCTGAAGGTTATTACGATTTGCCGGATGCAGCCAGAACATTTTTAAAGGAGGTTCCGAATGCATGGGACGATACAAAATTATTGGACGGATACCCGGGAAGATATACGGTTATTGCACGTAGAAAAGGTTCCGACTGGTATATTGGCGGAATAAATGCAGGAGGGAGAAGAGGTAAAGTTCAGAAAGTAAATTTTGATTTTTTACCTGAAGGGAAATCCTATAAACTTACTTTAATTGCTGACGGTGAACACGATAAGGCTTTTTCAACAAAATATATGGTTGTAGATAAGTCGGCATCCGTTGATGTTACTATGCTTCGCTTGGGTGGTTTTGTAGCTTCTTTAAAACCGGTTAATTAATCATAATAGGAAAATATATGAAACGAATATCAAACATTAAAAGAGGATTTTGTTTTGCAGCTATACTTTTAATTACATCCGGTTTATGGGCACAACAGTATCCCTTTCAAAATCCAAACCTCAGTTCCGAAGAACGTGCAAAAGATTTAATTTCAAGGTTAACGCTGGAAGAAAAAGCTGGATTGATGCTTGATCAATCAGAACCGGTTCCAAGACTGGGTATTAAAAAATTTAACTGGTGGAGCGAAGCGTTGCACGGTTATGCTAATAACGATAATGTAACCGTCTTCCCTGAACCAATTGGCATGGCTGCGTCGTTTGATGACCAATTATTGTACAAAATTTACGATGCTGTTTCCGACGAAGCTCGGGCAAAATATAACCAATGGATTCAGGAAGGAAATGAAAACAAGCGTTTTCTTAGTCTTTCGGTATGGACGCCAAACGTAAATATATTCCGTGACCCTCGCTGGGGCCGTGGACAGGAGACTTATGGTGAAGACCCCTACCTTACTTCTCGCATGGGAGTTTCAGTAGTAAAAGGATTACAGGGACCTGAAGATTCCAGATACCGTAAACTTTTGGCTTGTGCAAAACATTTTGCAGTTCATTCCGGACCAGAATGGAGCCGTCACGAACTAAATCTTAATGATGTTAATCCACGCGAATTGTACGAAACCTATTTGCCTTCTTTTAAATCACTGGTTCAGGATGCTGGTGTTCGCCAGGTGATGTGTGCTTACCAACGTCTTGACGATGAACCTTGCTGTGGAAATACAAGACTTCTGCAACGAATTTTACGCGATGAATGGGGTTATAAGTACATGGTTGTTTCCGATTGTGGAGCAGTATCCGACTTTTTTACAAGCCATAAAGTTTCATCAGATTCTGTTCATGCAGCTTCTAAAGCAGTTCTGTCAGGCACTGACGTAGAATGTATCTGGGAAAACTACCTTTTTAGTACTTTGCCGGAAGCAGTTGAAAGAGATCTTGTTAAAGAGGACGATATCAATAAAAGTTTAATGCGTGTTTTAATTGGCCGTTTTGACCTCGGCGAAATGGATGATGATGCAATTGTTCCCTGGACAAATATTCCGGCTTCGGTTTTAAACAATGAAGAACACCGCCAGCTTGCCCTTGATATGGCAAGGGAAACAATGACACTGCTTCAGAACAAAAATGACATTCTTCCATTAAAGAAATCAATCAAAAAAGTAGCTGTAATAGGGCCAAATGTTGATGATGCGGAGATGTTATGGGGGAATTATAATGGAACACCTGTACGCACAATTACAATTCTCGATGGAATTAAAACAAAACTTCCTGAACGAAAAATATTGTATGATGAGGGTTGTGATATTGTAGAAGATAAAGCAACTGAAAGTTATTTTTCAAAATGTTCGATTGACGGAAAAACAGGTATTAAAGCTACCTACTGGAATAATCAGGAGCTTAAAGGAAATGTAGAAGCAACACAACAAATTTTGGAACCAATAAAATTAACAACTGCTGGTGGGCTCGAATTTGCAACTGGAGTTAAAACTGAAGGGTTTTCTGCTAAATATGAGACTGAGTTTGTTGCGCCTGAAACGGAAGAAATTGTATTTAATACGGGAGCTGCCGGACGATTTGAGTTGCTTGTTAACGGGGAATCACTGATTAAATATGATTATCACAGGATATTGAAATCAAGACAACCATTTAAAGTTGAAGCAGGGAAAAAATATAAAATAGAAGTCCATTATACACAGTTGTATAATTGGCAGGGAAATTTACTATTTGATTTTGGGAAAGAGGTTGATATTGAATACACCAACCTGAAAAATAAGTTAAAAGGTACTGATGTAGTTATTTTTGTTGGCGGACTTTCAACAAGAATTGAAGGTGAAGAAATGCCGGTTACATTTCCGGGGTTCAAGGGTGGTGACCGCACTGATATTGAACTGCCGTTATCTCAGCGTAACTGTTTGAAAGCTTTAAAAGAAGCTGGGAAAAAAATTGTATTTGTAAATTGCTCAGGTTCAGCAATTGCATTAACTCCCGAAACGGAAAGTTGTGATGCAATTCTTCAGGCCTGGTATGCAGGTGAGGCTGGCGGACAAGCTATTGCCGATGTTTTATTTGGCGATTATAACCCTGCTGGAAAATTGCCCGTTACTTTCTATAAAAATTCCGATCAGCTCAAAGATTTCCAGGACTATTCCATGGAAGGCCGTACCTATCGCTACATGGATGATGCCTTGTTCCCTTTTGGTTTTGGTTTGAGTTATACAAATTTCGAAATCGGTTCTGCCAAAATGAGCAAAACTTCTTTTAATGCTAATGAAACTATTCAAATTACAGTTCCTGTCACAAATTCAGGGCAACGTGATGGAACCGAAATCGTCCAGGTTTATGTTCGGAAAGTGAATGATATTGCAGGCCCTTTAAAAACTTTGAAAGGATTTAAACGTGTGGAAGTTGCAAAAGGAAAAACAGAACAGGCTACTATTGACCTGCTACCATCTTCTTTTGAATTTTATGATTGGTCATAGCGTGAAATGACTGTCACACCGGGTGATTATGAAGTGTTCTATGGAAACAGTTCGGATAATAAAGATTTGAAATCGGCAAGAATTACTATTTTATAATTCATAAAAACGGTCGTCAATAAACAGCATGGGAACTATTTTAAAAACTTTAGGAATAAATTCTATTTTGATAATCATTTTCTTCTTTCCGTGTAAAAGTCAGAATCCAATAATTCAAACCAGTTATACAGCCGATCCGGCGCCAATGGTTTACGATGGTACTGTTTACTTTTACACGTCACATGACGAAGATAAAACCGTCCGTAACTTTTTTACCATGAACAATTGGAGATGCTATTCCTCAAAAGATATGGTGAATTGGACAGATCATGGTTCGCCACTGGCCTATACCGATTTTGAATGGTCAAGAGGCGATGCATGGGCCGGGCAGGTTATATTTAGAAATGGTAAATTCTATTATTATGTACCTGTTAATCAAAAAGGTGGTGGCAATGCCATTGGTGTTGCCGTATCCGACAGTCCGACAGGGCCTTTTAAAGACGCTTTACGCAAACCCCTACTGGTTGGCAATGGATATATTGACCCGACAGTTTGGATTGATGACGACGGACAAGCCTATTTGTATTGGGGAAATCCAAATCTTTGGCACGTGAAGTTAAATGAAGATATCATTTCGTATGATCAGGAACTTGGTATTGTTAAAGAAGATTTGAAGGACGAAAATTTTGGTTTTCGAAAAGTGAAAAATGATGGAAGAACAGCTGATTACGAAGAAGGTCCGTGGTTATTTAATCGCAATAGTAAATACTATTTGCTTTACCCG
>CAVYOB010000013.1:0-8844 GCA_963769925.1 uncultured Prolixibacteraceae bacterium | reverse complement strand
AGAACAAAAAATGAGCGGCTTTAAAACCATTGACGGGATTACAATGGCAACGAAAATTGAACAGAAAACCCCAATGGGAGACGCAGTAATCACCATGGAAGATGTCAAATTCAACGAAGACTTTGATGATTCCATTTTTGCTCAACCCGAAAAGTGATAATTCCTGAAAAAAATAAAAAGGAGGTTGTTTTGTATTAAACAACCTCCTTTTTATTATCCCTGCCCAAAAATCGAATATTTTCTATTATTAGCACATGCTTGTAGTTTATTTATTCTATTTCAGTACAATAAAGTTAGTTGAATTTTTAAACTTATTGTTCGATAAGCACTGAATGATTAATCTTAAATGTTAATAAATATTATAAGATTCTTTATTATTTATTTATACCTCATTTATAATCTAGACGTATTTCCTTAAAATAAAAATCGATTTAATACAATTTATTTTAGTTAAATATTAATTTAATATTTTTTGGTGCTATTCAGCTACGATTCGATTTCAATCTATACTGAGACCACTATATTTTATGTTATAAAACATATAATTGGGTCATTTTGCCACCATACCTTGTGGTTAGAAATCGTATATAAATAATTAAAACAATGTATCATGAAAAAACTAGTATTTACATTTATTATCATCGCTTTTGTAGCGGTAAGTGCATTTTCAAAAAGTGGTTCTAACATCCCTCTTATCGGATCAAAAGCACCTTCATTTAAAGCTAAATCAACTGAAGGAAATATTAATTTTCCTGAAGATTTTGGATCAAGCTGGAAGATACTTTTTAGCCACCCGCAGGATTTTACCCCTGTTTGCTCCTCTGAACTTTTGGAAATGGCATACCTGCATTCAGAGTTCGACAGATTAGGCGTAAAAGTGGCTGTTATTTCTACTGATGATGTCGAACAGCACCTTTTGTGGAAAACCTACCTTGAAGAACTGGATTATAAAGGCCGAGGTCAACAAAAAATTACTTTTCCAATTATAGAAGATACTGGTGCAGCTGTTTCCAAAACATACGGAATGTTGCATGAACCCACCAGCTCAAATAAAGATATCAGGGGTGTATTTATTATCGACGGTAATGATATTATCCGATCAATCAATTTTTATCCAATGCAGGTAGGCAGAAATTTTAATGAAATTGTAAGGATTGTTGAAGCTTTGCAAACAACAGATAAGCAACAGGTTTTAACCCCTGCCAACTGGAACGATGGAGATGATGTCATAGTTCCTCATTTTCCATACACAAATGAAGAATTAGTAGCCAATCCTGAACTCAAGGATCAATATTATAGTCTTGGTAATCGTATTTGGTTTAAAAAAGTAAATAAGTAAACTATTTTAAATTGTTATTTTAATCTATACACAATAGGAATAGTAAATTAAACAGCGCAAAAGGGGGCAGATGCCCCCTTTTTTCATATCCGGTTTCCTTAATAACAGGATTACATTTGATAGATCATTAAATCCTCCTGAAATTTAACAATTCGTGTTAATTAATACTAAAATGTATTTTTTTAATATTTGGTTAACAAATAACAATTTAAGAGAAAACCCGGGTTTTCTCTTTTAATATATAACCAAAACACTAAATATTTTAGCATTCTTATATCTTTTTTTGTGATTATCTGAAAACCTAGAAAGTCAAGTTTTATGGTGTATCTTTTTTTATGTTTTACAACATTGACTTTGGCGTGTTAATATCATGATATTACACGTGAAATTATTCACAATTAAACAAATTATCATGAAAAAGTTATTTTTTACCCTCATTATCACTTCATTAGTGATGAGCGTGTTAGCTAAAAACAATTCTAAAATTCCGTTAATCGGATCAAAAGCTCCTTCTTTTACCGCGCAATCGACTAACGGTAAAATTACATTCCCTGATGATTTCGGATCAAACTGGAAAATTCTTTTTAGTCATCCGCAGGATTTTACCCCGGTTTGTTCTTCCGAACTCCTGGAAATGGCTAATCTGCAAAAGGAATTTGACCAACTAGGCATTAAAGTTGCTGTTATTTCCACCGACAATGTTGAACGGCATAGAGAATGGAAAGAATACCTTGAAAACGTAGATTACAAGAACAGGGGAAACTTAAAAATTAATTTTCCAATCATTGAAGATCCAAGTGCAACTGTTTCCAAAGAATATGGTATGTTACACCAGCCTACAAGTACAGACAGAGATATTCGAGGTGTATTTATAATTGATGGTAATAATGTGGTTAGATCGATTAATTTCTATCCAATGCAGGTTGGTAGAAATTTAAATGAGATAGTAAGAATTGTTGAGGCTTTGCAAACCACGGATCAGCAAAAAGTTCTAACCCCGGCAAACTGGAATAAAGGTGATGACGTTATTGTTCCTTATTTTCCATATACCAAACAACAACTAGCAGACAATCCAGACATGGCAAAGCAGTATTACGAAATTGGCAACCGAATCTGGTTCAAAAAGGTTAATGATAAATAAAAAGACTATTAAACTACCCGTTGTGCGGTTTAACTCGCCAACGCATATTTTAAATTATTAATTGGTTTACCGTTCTTTAAATTAATGTATTGTAATAAAGTTACCGAGGTAACTTTTGTAAGTATTCTGACAGATAGGCCAATGAGTGTTTTTGCGTAATTACGTTTAAGCATAAACTGGTCACAGAGTTGAGAAAACAGGGTTTCAATTCTTTTTCTAAACTTTTTAAATACAGGAGCATACAAACTATAATCCTTTTGATTTGCTCGCATTGGAGTCTCCAGTTTTACGTTACATGAAGAAAACAAATCAAGTTGTTGAGAACTGGATAAATAACCTTTGTCACCCAACAAGGTACAGTTGTTTAGACCGGAATGCTTTACCTGCGACAAGTAATGAACATCATGGACGCTTGCTTTGCTTAAGTCCATACTATGAAAGACACCACTTGCAGAGGTAAGCAAATGAAGCTTGTAACCGTAATACCAGGTTTTGTTTACAGCAGAATACCCTTTGTTTGGTGCTGTCTCAAAGTTCTCTTTGCAAATCCTGCTCCTTTGTTCACGGGCATTTTTGCACACAGGTATGGGGATTGAATCAACAAGGAAACAGTCTTCTCCTTCATTGAGAAAGCTGGCTACAGTCTTATTTAATTCTTCGATAAAAGGATACAGGCGTTTTCTTCTACGATTAAAGTTGCTTCGGTCGATTAGGTTGGGGAAATCATCAGCATGTTCGCTTTTGATTTTAGCCCAAAGAAAAGCTTCACTGTCGATTCCAAGCGATTCGCCAGTAATAGCGAATGCAATAATTTGACAATCAGACATCTTTGGACGATTTCTATAGAAATGGAAATTATCAAAAGAATTGATACGATTTTTAAACACAGATTTGGTGATATGAAAGAATCTGTCGTAATTTGATTTCAAGTTATGCATAAAAGAAGTATTTTGGTGAGAGATTATACTTCTAAGGTATTGAATATCTGAATTATGCATAACTTTTTTATTTATAGATATTAATTATTTTATTAACAAATCAAAACGCACAACGCGTTATTAAACTATAAATAGAAATAGTGAATTAAACAGCGCAAAGGGAGCAAAGGCTCCCTTTTTTATATCAAAAAAGGCATCCAAAAATGAATGCCTCCCCATTTGAATGTAAGTTTATTAAGTTATTTATTGAAAGGCAAAACCAGATATGTATATATAAGGCAACCCACACAAACTCCTAATGCAAATTCCAGTGTAGCCAAAAAAACCAGTACTCCTGCAACAACCATTGCTGAAACACTAAAATTCAAAAAGAAAAGCAACGTTATCACCAGGGTCATTAAAAACCCCATACGTGCAGCAAATATTTTTGGCGCTTTATCAATTTTCTTTTCTGCCAGTCCCAGCAGTTTTAATAAAATTCGGCTAACCATACATACCGGACTGTATTTTCCACCGGTAAAAGCCCTAATAAAAAAATCAAATAATAAAATCACAAGGAATACCGGAGTATTAAACAGAAACGACGAAAAGGCCAGTAAAATGGTAAAAAATGCATTCAGCCTTGTTAATCGCTCATTGGTCTTTTCTGTCGACACAGGACATATTAAATCTATCATGGTAATAATTTTCAGGTTATTAAATCATCTCAAATTAAATACAAATTAATATTTATATCCAAATATATGATATTTGTCATAAATAATCCTCACGAAAATTTAACAATTGAGATACAGTTATTGTTTTTATGGGTATTGAATGTTGGAATTGTAACCCCAAATAACGGATTTAATTATATTTTTAGACTTTCAATTTACCTGATTAATTTCATGATATCTCTGGAAAGCCAAAATTAGAGTTGAATTAAACCAACAAAAAATATCTGCAATGCGTTATAAACTACAATTTTTAATTCTGGCATCAGCCCTTTTTTTGTTTTTGGGAACCATTAATCGTTCTTCGGCACAATCAGAAAATTCGAGTAAAGAACCTGCCGGTCCTGTTTTTGAAAATGGTGAAGCACAGGTCGTTCCGGAATTCAGCGACCCGGATCTGTGGATCAGACATGACCTCTGGGTAGAAACGGAATTTGATTCGGATGGAGACGGGAAACCTGACCGGATGCACGTTTCAGTTACCCGACAGCGACAGACTGATACTGAAGGGCTGAAACTTCCCGTTATTTATATCACCAGCCCGTATTATGCAGGAACAGGTTCATCGGACCGACAATATTTCTGGGACGTAAAACAGGAACTTAATACACCTCCACCTCCCCGGAAACATGTACCCAAATTTGAAGCAAAAATTAACCGGCCGATTATTTCGAAATCGCACGAAAAAACATGGGTGCCGCGGGGATTTATTGTTGTACATTCATCTTCACCGGGAACAGGACTTTCACAGGGATGCCCTACTGTTGGCGGTGATAACGAATCGCTGGCACCAAAGGCAGTGATCGATTGGCTGAATGGTCGTGCCAAAGGATATACAACTCCTGCCGGGAATGAGGAAGTTGTTGCTTACTGGACTACCGGCAAAGTTGGAATGACGGGAACTTCATACAATGGCACACTTCCATTGGCCGCTGCTACTAATGGTGTCGATGGATTGGAAGCAATTATTCCAATAGCTCCAAATACTTCTTATTATCACTACTATCGTTCAAACGGATTAATTCGAAACCCCGGGGGCTGGCAGGGAGAAGATATTGATTTCCTGTACGACTGGATCCACAGTGGAAATCCTGAACGATGCGCTTATTGCGACAGCGTTGTAAGAGACAAGGAAATGTACGGGAACTTTGATCGTATTTATGGTGACTATAATGACTTTTGGGCCGGCCGCGACTACCTCAATGATCTAGGTCCCCTCAAAGCAGCCGTTTTAATGGCTCATGCATTTAACGACTGGAATGTAGTGCCAGAACACAGTTACCGCATTATTAAAGCGTTGAAAGAAAAAGGAGTTCCACTTCAGATTTATTATCATCAGGGAGGACATGGTGGAGAACCACCAATGAGAATGATGAACCGCTGGTTTACACATTATTTGTTTGGTGTGGATAACAATGTAGAGAATGATCCGAAAGCATGGATCGTGCGTGAAAATGATGATCGCGACAATCCTACTCCTTACGCTGATTATCCAAATCCTGAAGCATCTCCTGTTAAACTCTTCCTGGGAAAAGGAGCTCCGGAAACAGGAAAACTTTCTGTTGAACCGCTTTCAAAACAAGGAAAAGAAACGCTGGTTGATAATGTATCTTTTAGCGGATCGGTCCTGGCACAGGCTGAGAATACCGAGCATCGTTTATTATATGTTACTCCTGTGCTTTCAAATGATGTTCATATTTCTGGGGAAATAACAACTACTATTCGTTTGGCAAGCAGTAAGCCGGCAGTCAATTTATCCGTTTGGCTGGTTTCATTACCCTGGAACGACAGAAGAAATGCAAAAATAACCGATAACATTATCACTCGTGGATGGGCAGATCCTCAGAATTATAAATCGCTTACCAAAAGTGAACCGCTGAAAAAAGGCAAATTCTATAAAGTGACATTTGAATTGGAACCCGATGATCAGATTATTCCCGCCGGGCAACAAATTGGTTTGATGATTTTCTCCAGTGACCGTGATTTTACACTGTGGCCAAAACCCGGAACTAAACTTACTGTGGATCTCGATGCTACATCTTTATCTCTGCCTGTTGTCGGCGGCATCGAAGCATTTAAGAACGCAACAAAAATCGAGTAAAAAATATATAATGATTCAGAAAATTATTTTTTTAATCCTTCTGATAGCTGGGCTTTCATTTCAGGGATTTTCCCAAACACCGGTTTTCACACGTCAGGATACATTGCGCGGAAGTATTACCCCGGAACGAAAATGGTGGGACCTGACTTACTATCATTTAAGTGTAAAAGTAAATCCGGAAGACAGCAGTTTCACTGGAAATAATCTTATCGCTTATCGTGTTCTGGAACCCAATCAAATAATGCAGATTGACTTGCAGCCACCAATGGAAATTACACGCATAACTCAAAATGGTGTAGATCAGCAATATGAAAGAGACGGAAACGCCTGGCACGTTCATTTAAAAGAAAATCAAAATACCGGTGATCTAAAGGAACTCCTTGTTACTTTCAGTGGAAAACCAAAAGTTAGTAAACGCCCTCCATGGGATGGAGGAGTAAGTTGGAAAAAGGATGAAAAAGGAAGGCCTTTTATTGCAACTGCTAACCAAGGTGACGGAGCCAGTTTGTGGTGGCCCTGCAAAGATCATCCGTATGACGAACCAGACAGCATGCTGATTAGTATTACTTTCCCCGGAAATTTAATGGAAGTTTCCAATGGAAGACTTCGTAGTTTAACAGAAAACAATGACGGTACAAAAACTGCCAACTGGTTTGTTGCCAATCCAATCAACAATTACGGAGTGAATATCAATATTGCTAACTACGTTAATTTCAGCGATGTTTACAAAGGTGAAAAAGGTAACCTCGATTGTAATTACTGGGTTTTGGATTATAATCTTGAAAAGGCCAAAGAGCAATTTAAACAAGCCCACATGATGCTTGAAGCTTTTGAACACTGGTATGGTCCCTATCCTTTTTATGAAGATGGTTATAAACTGGTCGAAGTTCCGTATCCCGGAATGGAACACCAAAGTTCGGTAACCTATGGAAACGGATTCAAAAACGGATATGGTGGTCGCGATGAAAGCCATACAGGGTTAGGGATGAAATTCGATTTTATTATTGTTCATGAATCGGGGCATGAATGGTTCGCCAACAACATTACCAACTGGGACGAAGCTGATATGTGGATTCATGAAAGTTTTACCGCTTATGCTGAAAACCTGTTCGTGGAATATTTCTGGGGAAAAGAAGCCGGAGCCGAATATTGCAGGGGAACCCGATTGAACATCAGGAACGACAGGCCGATTATTGGATTTTATGGTGTTAATTATCCGGGCTCCGGCGATATGTATTCAAAAGGAGCCAATATGCTACATACCATCCGGCAAATTGTAAATGACGACGAAAAATGGAGACAGGTTTTGCGGGGATTGAACAAAACATTTTATCATCAAACGGTTAAAGCAGAGCAAATTGAAAATTACATGAGCGAGCAAACCGGTATTGATATGAAGCCAATTTTCGACCAGTATTTGTGTGATATCCGTATTCCGGCATTTGAATACGGATTGATTAAAAATCAACTTCGTTACCGATGGAGTAACTGTATAAGAGGGTTTAATATGAAGGTAAAAGTTTATATTAACGGGAAACCTGTTTGGTTGAAACCAAATCCACGTTGGCAGAACCTTGACCTCGAAGAACCATTTCAGACATTAAAAGTAGATCCCGATTTTTATATTGCTGATTTTCTCCTGGTGGAAGCAGAATAAATATTCAGTTTTAAGCAAGCCTGCCCAAATTCACTTTGGATAAAAATAATTAAACACAAGTTTATAGGATAAATCGTGTCTAACCTAAAATCAAAAACACAGGTTATGAACATCATTGTCACATTTATTCTGTTACTTTTCCCTTCCGAAACTCAGATATCCGCAGGATTCAATCAACTTTCAGAGAATGAAAAAGAAGGCATTTTTTTAATGCGGGAGGAAGAAAAGCTTGCTCATGATATTTATTTAAGTTTTTCAGACCAGTGGAACATTCCAATCTTCAATAATATCTGGAACAGTAAAACACGACATTTTGAGGCCGTTGGTTTTCTTTTAAATGAATTTGAATTAAATGACCCGGCTTTTAAAAAGGCCGGAAAATTTCGAAACCCGAAATTAGTGCAGCTATACGATTCTCTGACCCATAGTGGCAGTCAATCATTAGTGAACGCGTTTAAGGCAGGAGCTTTTTTTGAAGAGCTTGACATTGAAGACTTGCAACGGCTTATTAATGAAACGGATAATAAAACAATTATATCTGTCTTTGAGAATCTGCTTCGCGCATCAGGAAATCATTTGCGGGCGCTTACCCGACAACTTTCTTTCCAGGGTATCGATTATTCGCCTTTGGTTTTATCCGCAGATGAATTTCAAAATATTATTAAGACGCCTCATCAAAGAGGAAACGGTATGGGAAATTGCATGATGCAATCAACGAATAATTCTCCTGGCAAAGGAAAAATGTTTCGTAGAAGAGGCCACTTTTAGTATTGTAATACGATGAAGCGATTACCATTACCCGACTTGTTAAAAGGATTTGCGGTTTTTCTCATTGTTCCGATCCAAATTCTTGAGACATTTGTTGATTATCCGGGCAGAGAAAGCCTATACGGAAAAGTACTACTTTTTCTTGGAGGCCCTTTTGGAGTCCCTGTATTTATGATTGTAATGGGCT
>CAVYOB010000012.1:0-34929 GCA_963769925.1 uncultured Prolixibacteraceae bacterium | reverse complement strand
CACCCCGACCTCCTTTGGTACGTTTCTTTACCAGATTTACAGATGTCGATTCCTTGGTTGTTTCATTAATAACTAACAAAACATAAGATCCATCTTTTAAATTATTAGGAACATTAAACGTGTGTGTATTAATAAAAGTTGTACCCGATTCTAAGATTAATCTAGGACCATTATACAATTTGTATGAATAACTTTCACCATAGTCGATGGTAATAAATGTCGCAAACGGATTTGGATAAACATTAAGTGGCAAACAGCTTAAATTATATGGTGTTGAATATTCCACTACACCATCACAGTTTTCATCCAAACAGTTATCAATAATCTCCAGTTCTCCGGGATTAACATTTGCATTTGTATCATCGCAATCACCGTAGACTTGAACTAAATTTTCAGCCATTTCATATCCTGTTTTCAGTGCACATCCGGTATAATTTGTACCATCGCTGTAACCATCTCCGTCAATGTCTTTATAAAAAGTTTTTGACAAATTTTCATCGATTTCACCGTTACAATTATTATCAATATTATCACAAATTTCAACAGCACCAGGATTCACATCCGGATTATTGTCGTCACAATCTACATCCGAATTATATCCGTCATTATCGGCATCAACCACACCATCTTCGGCGTAAATGCCATGGGGCCCGGGACCCGTTGGATTAGTAGTGTGACAAACCTTACAATCACTCAGCGTGCCTGCATAACCCTGCAAATTGTAGTTTTGAAGGTTATCATTTTCTTCTCTTGACGGAACAATAGCATGTGGTGAACCATGACAGGTGGTACAAAATAGGCCTCCGTGTCCTTTTGAATTACGATAAAGTTTTCCTTGCTCTTCAGCGAAATTGGAGCTATGACAACTTCCACACTTAGGTTCTTCAAGCCAGGGTTGACGCCCATTATGAATGGATTCCGACATTTGCTGCATTCCACCATGACAATCAGAACAATCCATATTATGTTCATTGCTCATTACACCACGTAAACATTTGGTATTTTGCCCCGGATGGCATTTATAGCAATCGTTTGTCTTACCCTTGTGTCTCGTATGCATTGCCTCAGAAAGTGACATTACGCCGGGTTTACCAGGTGCTCCCAATGCATTGGAAGAATGACATGAAGCACAGAGAACCGGTTTGGGCCAGTTTTTAGAATCTGAATGCCGATTTCTGATGTCTCTTGTACTTGAATGACAACCGGAGCTGAGACAATTAATTTCGTTTGAAACGGGCATCACGCTTTGAGTTGAAGTGATTTTTTCTCCACTGAGCATTACTTCAATCAGAGCCAGTTGATAAGGATCTTCGTTCACCAGATCATTGTCCGTAAAAGGAGTGATCGGTACACCTTCCACGTGAAAATAGTTTTCTCCCGAAGGAACTTCCATGGTTCCGGAAAGACCTTTCCCGGCAAGTCCAATGTTTTCCGGCAAGTTTACACCAAATAATTTATCTTCATAATCCCAAAAATTAGTTTTACCTGCAGAATAAGTATTGCCTGGAATACTATAAAGACCTCCAGTCCTGACGAAATAATTTCCGGATTTATTTCCTGGCTGGCATCACCGCGTTTAACTACCTGAGCATTAAAATTGTTATACGGAGGTAAAATAACGATATCCGAAAAATCAGCATTTGCACAGTGCATCCCCAAATCATTCCAGGCCAATACAACATAATCGCTTGAAATAGTTGAAGCTGACGGCGCAGCATTGAATCCGGTGGTTAAATAAATGGCAAGGCCAGATAAAACCACTGCAATTGAAATGATAATTTTCTTTTTCATAAGCGTCGACTTAATGGTTGTATATATTTATATATATAGATTTGTGTAAATATAAACGTTTTATTGAAAGATTATTATCAGTTTAACATTAATATTATAATACCAAAATGTCTGAATATGAACCATTTAATTACTTTTGTTCATATTAAAAAAAAGCCACCGGGAATATTTTTATTTCCATTAATTTGATACACAGATACTATTAATATTCAAAGTCAAAAATTTTAATACCGCAAATTTTACATTTGGGAATATTTATAATGAATCTAAATTATTGGCTGATACTTAAATCGTTACACGCATTCAGTAAAAATGAATTCGTTTAGTATAAGTTGACATTGCATAACGGATTATTTAATTTTCTTATAAAGCTCAACTTCAAGTATCAATGCAATTTCTAAGAAATGAAACATAAATAGTATTTCAATATTTAGTTATTTTTACCAAAATAAAATTCACAAAAATCTAAACTGAAATGAAAACCATAATTGCATCAATTTTAATTGTTTTTACATACACAGCTTTTGCGACTAAACCAGCCGATCCAAAAGCAACACCCGAAACCGTAAAATTGTACGAAAATCTGAAAGAGCTTTCAAAAAAAGGGATCATGTTTGGCCATCAGGATGATCTGGCTTATGGTATTGGCTGGATTTATGAAGAGGGCCGTTCGGATGTAAAAGACGTATGTGGCGACTATCCAGCAGTTTATGGCTGGGAGCTGGGACACATTGAATTGGGCGATCCTTACAGTCTCGATTCTGTTCATTTTGATAAAATTCGACATTGGATTAAACTGGTTTACTCGCGAGGTGGTGTAAATACCATCAGCTGGCATTTAAACAATCCGTTAACCGGTGGAGATGCCTGGGACGTTTCTTCAAAAAAAGTGGTGAAATCGATTCTTCCGGGAGGTGAAAAACATGAACTTTTTAAACAATATCTTGATCGGTTGGCAGCTTTTATGCTTAGCCTGAAAACCGATGATGGAACTTACATTCCCATTCTTTTCAGACCTTTTCATGAACATACAGGAAGTTGGTTCTGGTGGGGAAAAAATTTGTGTACTGTCGATGAATACAAACAGTTATGGAGATTTACGGTAAACTATCTTCGGAATGAAAAAAACATTCATCATCTTTTGTACACATACTCTACCGACCGGTTCAGCAATGCGAAAGAATACCTGGAGCGATATCCGGGAGATGATTTGGTTGATATTCTTGGTTTCGATTTATATGAACATGGGCCCAAATATTCTACGATTCTTAAAAGTTGTGCTGAAACCGTGAGTCGTCTGGCTAAGGAGAAAGACAAAGTAGCTACTGTCAGTGAGGCTGGAGGTCCCATTGCTACCAACACTACCTGGTGGACAAAAACCATTTTAGCAACACTCAAACCGATTGATGTTTCTTATGTTTTAGTTTGGCGGAACCCACATAAACGTGCAAGCCACGGAGCATTTGCACCTTATAAAGGAAGTCCTGATGCTGAAGATTTTATCCATTTTTACGATGATCCAAAAACGTTTTTCCAAAAAGAGGTGACAAAGATGAATTTGTATCAGTAAAATATGTGCCGGTTAATTTACACAGCCGGAAGCTCCGCGGGCATCAAGCAATAGCTGGGCAGTAACAGCCTCCATTTGTGCTTTTAATACACTGAAATCAGTTTCGTTAATATTAATCGAGCTTGTTGATGAAGCACAGGCGCTGGTAATAATTTCATTGATTGCGGCCGTACAGTTCTCTCCATCACAATTATATTTGGTTCCATTGTACATCCAGTAACAATCCTGGTTAGTACAACACGAAGTAGCTTCTATCGCTGAGTTGTCAGGGCATGTTGCCTGTGGATTATCGCAAAACTCATCCGACGTTGTTTCAGTGCAGGCTGTAAATACAAAAATCCCTATTATCAAAGATGTAATTAATTTTGCTTTCATAGTTCCGGGTGTTTTTATTATAAATTGAATTCTTTCTTTAGTATTTTTTTAAAATTTTCGTACGAGATAAAACCGCTGTAGGCATGGTTATTTAATATAAAAGTCGGTGTTCCGGTTAATTTATTTTCATGAAATTCCTTTATGTTAGAACGTATGTATTCGTAGTTATTATTGTTCAGAATACATTCTGCAATTTCGGAATTATCCTGCATAATATCATCAATAAGTTGAGCAAAATCTTCAGTAAAAACAACCGACGGATTTACCAAAAGCAGTTGATGATACTTTTCATATACCCCAAAACGTCCGATACAACTTGCTGCCTGCAGTGCGTACAAAATTTGTGGATTTTCAGAAAAATCGACCCATTTTACCACCAGCTTAAATTTTTCTTTATTCAGAAAATTGGTTTTAAGTTCCGGATATGTTCGCGAAAAAAAATACCGGCAATAATCACAATTGTAACTTGCATATAAAAACACGGTTTTGGAGGCTGCATCGTCACCAAATACAACATCTTCTGCTTTTTGTTCTACCTTGTTAGCAAGAACCTGCGTCTTTTTTTCGGGACTTGTTTTACATGAAAAAACAAACAACACCCCGATGATTATAACAAAGCGAGTAAACTTCTGAATTATATTTTTATTTATCGGTTTCATATTTAATCAGTTGCGGATTAAAACGCATATCAACCATTTGTTTTTGTAGATTCACTTTAGCAACCATATTCGAGCGATCTTTTTTCTTGTCGAAACCAGCCTTTTCTTTTCCATTTTCCGATTTTGAAACAAGATAAATCGAAGTCCTTCCTTTGGTAATATCATTTTCATCTTCTTCCGTGAATCCGCCTTCCTGCATTTGTTTTCTCAGGTTTGCCTTTGACTTGCTTGAAAGCACTTCACCCAAAAACATACGAATGTGATACGCATAATCTCCTCCAAAACTGTACATACCCAAAAACATGGCATCAAAGGAAGTTGACCTGATTTGAGTACGTGGAATGTAAAGTTTATTGTTAAAAAGAAAAATGCTGCTGTTCAAAGTACTGAAGTACAAACTGTCCATATTTTTCAGACCAACTCCGGGAATTTTTTCCACTTCCATCGCCGGCTTTACATTGAAGAGTGCTCCATTGTCAATAGTAAGATCACCTTTTAGTAACAGCGACTGGTAAACGGGCTCATAATTTTTCAAAACAATTTCTCCATCCATTTTCGAGGAAATGATTCCCCGCACATTTTCAGACTTAATATCCTCATAATCGATGTATCTGGAAAAGCTTTTCACCAGTTTCGAAACATCCATCTTCTTTACATCGGTTTTAAAAAACAAATTCATTTCATTTTCGGGTAGCATTTCAATTTTAACTGATGTTAATGTATGCCCGTCAAAAGCATCCATTTTTAAACTGTCAAACACATAGTAGGTATTCTCTATCAAAAATTTAGAATCAATATTTGTATAAAGTGCATCTTCATATTTCAGGCTGTTTGCTTTTATTTTGCCGTTAATTTTAAAGGTAAAATTCATTGGTTTACTAGCACTTTCTTCAACTGTTGTTGAATCCTCCTGCAATAACTTTTCAACCCGTCCGTAATCCAGATCATCAACACTAAAAATTCCGTGAACAGTGAGTTCTTTTGGCTGATTTTGAATTGCTGCCGTGTAAATATTTGTTGCGGTAACCGAATTCATTGCCAGCTGCAACCCCAAATAATTTCCGGCAAATTGATCAATCCACAGGGTATCCGAATTATATTTAAATCGGCCCGAAAGATTGTAAATACTCACCATTGAATCCGGCATATCAACATTTACTTCATCTAAATCAACGCTAAAATTACTATGTTCAAAAAGCAATGTTTTAAGCTGATTGCCAATGGAATCGATATTTAGTTTTGCTTTGGATGTAAATGCTGCTGAAATCTTTCCGGATAAAGAATTTACCAATGAGTCGGGCAAAAAATCTTTTAACTCATACAAATCAAGATTAAGCTGTCCCGACACAGAATAATCAGGATTCAATGGGTTTTTCAATTTCCCGGCAAGCGCAATTTTATTGCCTTTCAAGGCAGCTTCAAATCTGTCGAATTGAATATCGAGCGAATCATATTTCATAGGATTTCCTGTAATTTTTGCGTCGATATTTACGCTATCCACATTAATTTCTTTGTAATGAACTCCAGCCCTTAATTGATTAACAAGGATTTGGTTGGATTGATAGTCGACTTTTGCATTAATTTGATTTACAGCCAATGTTGAGTCAACAACTGCATCAACATTTGAAAGTTGCAGGCTTGCACGTGTATTTGCAAGAATAGAATTAATCGCTGCATCGGTAATTGAATCCGGGATTACGCCATTTGTTGAGATGTTTGCATTTACTCTTCCAGTAACCGACTTTAATAATGAATCCGGAATAAAAGCTGAAATCTCGTCTAAATCAACATCGAGCGTGGAACGGATATTATATTTTGGATTATCCAGATTCTCCATCTTCCCCGAAACAGAAACTTTGCTATTCTTAGTTTGAAAGCTTAACGCTTTAATGTTGACACTTGTACTTGAATTGCTTTTTTGTTTCCCGTTCGTGGCACTACCTTTCATTGAAATGCGGCGAAGTGCAGGATAATCCTGGTATTGCAAATCTCCCTGAGTTAGGTTAAAATCAACATTAACGGCTGGCATTACCGAATCATTTATCATTCCTGAAACTGTTGCTTCGCCAGCAAGTATTCCTGAAAATATTTGAATTCTATATTTCTGAAAATAGGTTTCCGGAACATATTTCGTCAAGTTGCCCAAATCAATTTTTTGGGCTTTCACCTCCATCTCTGTGGAAATACTTTCGCCAATATTAACCAACCCTTTTAATGATAATTCCGCAACCTCATCAATCACAATGTTGGCACGGTCAAATTCAAGCCTGCCCGAATTATATTTCCCTTTAAAATCAAGACTTGCCTGTTTCATCAGGTAAATATTTGTAGAATCAAACGAACAATTCGCAAGATGAAATTTGCCCTCCGCTTCACCATTGTATTGATCTTTGTTAATCGAACCAGACAAATTGAGTTGCTCAAGGTTTAAATCAGCAGAGGCTTTCATTTTTGCATCGCGGTAGTAACAAACAGTATTATCAATTCTCAAATTTTTAAGGTCTAAGAAAATTGCGTTGGCCGAAGTGTCGATTATTTCCTGTTGAGTAGTATCCGTCAAAAAATCAATATTAGTTATACCTGCTGTATCAACGTCGTAAAACAATTTAGCAGCAGTAATTTCTACTTCCCGAATTTTAAATCTGCTTTTAAACAATGGTTTTACTTCAACTGCGACATACAATTTGCCTGCAAATGCAAGAGTGTCGTTGTTTATTGGCGAACTAACCAATATGTTATTGCATCGAAGAGTAGCAAATGGAAAATTATGTACCAAAGAAAAATCAATCTTTTCCACCTGAATTGGAATATCGGTAGTCTTGACAAGTTGATCAATAGCAATTCTGGCAATCTTATTTTCAGACAATGCTGCGACCAAAATAAGAATTACAATCAGCAGAAAAAATGTAAGAAAAATGTAAAATATAACTTTACCAACTTTTTTCATAGGTTATATTTTAAACGTTACAGACTTTCACATCTGTTACAACTTCCTATTATTTATTCTGTATAAGTTAACTCTTTCCGTTCATTGTCGAAATTATTTTATTGTATTTATTCCAGTCGCAAGTTTAAATGCCATTACTTAATGTTTATATTCTTCTGCTTTTTTCTTATAAAAATCCTGAAGAATGTAAAAGGCTTGCTTTTTGACTCCATTGTTGGAAATCAATCCTTTTCGGTTAAAAAAGTCCTGTATTCCGTTAAGCTGGCGCCGCGGAGAATAAAAATCGACCAAAATCCACGGACTGGTTCCTGAAAAACCTTCAACTTTATTGAACATGGCAAGCGTTTGTTTATATAATTCTGCCTGGTATTCCTCGGTCCATATTTCATCTTTGCCGCCGTGTTTTCCCTGCAAAGCACCCGCACCAAATTCGCTGACAAAAAACGGTTTGTCGTAGGGAATTTCCCACTGGCGGGTTTTAATATCATCAATTGTTCCGCCATACCAACCTAAATAGCTGTTGAAACTAATGATATCAACATATTTATTCATGTTGTCTTCTACTTTACTGACATTGTTCGACTGCCCGGTAACTTCCATTGCCATACTAATTAACCGGGTGTTATCTTTTGAACGTGCGTATGATGCCAGTTTCCCTAAAAACAGATCCCTTGCATCACTATGGGGTGTTTCATTGGCAATCGACCAAACAACTACTGCACAACGATTTTTGTTGCGTTCAATCATATCGTCCAATTGTTGCTGAGCATTTGCATATGTGCCTTCATTTGTCCAGTGAATCGTCCAGTAAACAGGTATTTCCGACCAAACCATAATTCCCAGTTTTTCTGCTTCGCGGATCATATACTCGTTGTGTGGATAATGTGCCAGCCGAACAAAGTTACATCCCAGCTCTTTTGCCCATCCTAACAATATTTTAGCATCGTCGGGGGACCATGCTCTTCCCTGCCGATATGGGGCTTCTTCGTGAATTGCAATACCCCGAAAAAATACTTTTTTGCCATTCAGGAATATTTCTTTCCCTTTAGTTTCAACTTGTCTGAATCCAATTTGGTCTTTAATCTCTTCCCCGTCTCCTGTAATAACGACATCGTACAATTTTGGATTTTCAGGACTCCAAAGCTCAGGTTTCGCTTTAACAGAAATAGCTGCAACTCCTTGATTATCTGTGGTAAAATTTTGATTTATTTTCAATTCCGGAATACTGACTGTAACCTCTTTCCCGGCCAAAGCCTGATTTAATTTTATATTGCCTGAAATTTCATTGTAACTACCTTTTTCCAGTTGAATCTTATAATCACGAATAAATAAATCGGGAACATTCACTACCAAAACTTCCCGGGTAATTCCTCCGTAATTCCACCAATCGGCATTAATGGTAGGAACTCCTTCCGGATGGCGTTCGTTATTCGCTCTTACAACAATAAAATTATTGCCTTCTTTTACTTTATCTGTTATATCAAAATTAAATGGAGTAAAACCACCAATGTGTTTCCCGATTTTCTCTCCGTTCAGATACACATCCGCCTCATAATTAACAGCACCAAAATAAATAAAGGTTTTATTTCCGGGTTTTTTGGCGTAATTGAAATCCTTTTTAAACCAAACGCTTCCTTCGTAAAAAAACAGCTGCGGATTTTTCATATTCCAGTCAGAAGGAATAACCATCACCGGAGATGTATCGAAGTTATATTCTACAAGGTCGGTTTTATTTCTTGCTTTTCTATTCTTAAAAAAACCGTTGGGATTCTCGTGCAATCGATAATCGTAAAAGCCATTATCAAATGGATCAATAATATAATTCCAGCTTCCGTCCAGATCAAAATGTTCCCGTGCATAAACATTTTGTATCAGAGGTTCCTGTGCGTTATTAATAAAGGGCAACAATAATAATATGAAAACAACAAATTTTTTCATTTTAGTTTTTTACTTTGGATTTGTACCAAAGATAATAAAGTCTGGTTTATCAGCCTTTCAAGTGCAGTCTCTTTTACTAAATAATGGTAATTTTATACGTAAGAAGTAACCCCGGAAAGAGATATATTTTATTTGATTGAGAGAAATTTTCTTTGTAATTATTTCTTAATCATCATCTTCCACTACCTCTGTTTTTAGAAATGCTGCTCTTACCGAAGGAGGACACGATGAATTATATCCTTTAACAGCTTTCCATATCACTTCATTAAATTGATTATCATCAATTCTATCTTCGATTGAGAAATTAAAAGTTTCGCTTTTTTGTTGCCATGCACTTCTTTCCTTATTAACATCATTAAGATTCACCTGGCATGATTTTACATTAAATGCAGGATGATTGGGTGCATTGTTCATACATCTCCACAACGGTGTTGCCGCTGCATCATACTGGCTCATTGGCGGAAGTCCGAGAATGAGTTCTATCGTGCGCAGAAAGGAGGCCGTTGTATATGGGGTATGATCAACGAATCCCTGTTTCACATAACCGCCGGCAAGATAGCCTGTGCTTCTGTGTGCATCAACATGATCAGGGCCATTCTGGGCGTCATCTTCCACGATTAATATCAGACTGTTTTCCCAAATAGGGCTGTGACTCAGGTAATCAACAAACAATCCTACAGCCAGATCATTGTCGGCAACCTGTGCAAAAGGCGTTGGTTTACCCAGATTCAATCCCAAAGTATGATCATTCCCAAACCGAATAGTATTTAATTGAGGAACTGCGTTTACTGCCAAAAGCGAATCGAAGTCGTTTTTCCACTGACGAAAACGGGCCGTGTCACGGAAAGATAAATCCCATCCATGGTATGTGGGGCAAAAATGATCTTTTAATGCCGGAATATTAGGCTTGTTGCTACTCATAAACTCTGCGTAAGAACGATAAGAGACTCCTGCCCGGTTACAATAATCCCAAAGGAATCCGTCTTTGTTATTGGCAATTTCCCTCACCCCCTCACCCGGATATGTTCCACCCCTGTTTCCATAACTGGTTGGCCAGTTTTTCTCCAAATAATCAGTTGCATATGCACCCATTGACCAGTTATGACCATCGGCACTCACTTCTCCGTTTACATAGAAATTATCGAGCAACACAAATTCGTGTGTAAGCGCATGTTGATTTGGTGTAATCTTTTTACCAAATAAAACGAGACTGGTGTCTCCGTTTCCTTCCGGAATATCACCCAAAATCTGGTCGTATGTCCTATTCTCTTTTATAACATAAAAAATGTACTTTATGGGTGACGGGTCTCCAACTTTTTGTGGAATTGGGTTTCCTTCTGCACCTTCAGAAATCAACTCTTTTTCTTTAATATAGGGCGTATTATTATACACTGCATGCGAGTAAATTTCCAATTGTTTTTCTTCCGGTTGATCTATTATCTGAAGCGTTCCTTTAAAAAGGCCGCCAATATACTGTTCATCCATTTTTTGCTCTTTCCCTCCTTTCTGATAAACTACCTCCGAGCCTTTTCTGTAAGGATTTGGCCCGTAAGGATTCGCCATCGATGTAAGTCCTTTACCATTACTTACCAGAATTTTACTATTTACCGTTCTTACACAACTCGGATACCACGCTGTGGGAATAAATCCTTTACTCTTACTGTTGCCCGGATCACTTATATCAAATACTGCCAGACAGTTATTATCTGCATTCGCAACAAACAAAGTCTTTTCATCTTTGCTCAAAGCCACACTGTTTGTGGTTGAGCCTGTTGGAGAATCGGGATAAAGTGCAGCATTAAGTGTTTCAATAACTTTTCCTTTTCTTGTGTCGATAACAGAAACTGAATTGTCGTTAGCATTGGCAACAAAAAGGTATTGTCCGTTTTTTGTTAAACACAAATCGTTAGGATTATCTCCAACGGCAATTGTCCCGGTTATTTTCCGGCTTCCAGTATTAAAAACAACAATTTTATCGCATCCCCAGCAGGACGCGTAAAGCGTGTTGCGATCAGGCGACAAAATACATGTGTAACCTTCACCTCCCAAAGAATGCTGTGAAAGAACCTTTTTAAATTTAGTATCAATTACATAAAGTGAATTATTCTCCTTTGTGACTACATATAATCTGTTGTTTTTATCATCCAGCGCCAATCCTGCAACAGATATCTTTTCCGGCCAGGGGTCTCCAATTACAATGGTATCGGCACCCGAAAATTTTTTGTCTCGAATTTTGTACCGGATAATGATATTATCGTTACCACCCGAAGCATATAATTGTTTTCCATTATCGGAAAATGCCAATCCCAGCCACGATTTACCAATTATTACGGTATCAGTAGTTATCCCTTCTTTAATATCGACGAGCTGGATAGTTTGAGTACTCTGTCCGTTATTAGTTATCGCCGCAAGCTTTTGTGAAGGCGAAATCGCAATATTAAGTGGTAGGTCTCCCAGCCTGACTTTTTCGCCAACCGGAGTTAAATGCCAGCCGTTTGGTAATGTAATGCGTTTTGATTCAAAGTTTTGAGGGCTGGTTTGCAATGGAATGACAAAAATAAATATTATCAAAAAACAAAACACCTTTACCACATTAAATCCTGATTTTACTTTCATTTGAATTATGTTTTAAATCTTATCTCTGATTAATTTTATAAGAGCAACACCGATGAAAATAGGTAAAATTGTTGATTAATTATCTCTTTGCTGGGTTAACATTTTATTATATAAGAAAGGCAAGGATTTAATGCAATTGAAAATAAACTCACCGGATTCTTAACTTAACATATAAAAAATTGCCGTAATCTACTGATTAACAACGGCAAGTTTATTTTCACAGTACCGGGGGCATACAAAATGCTTTGATAGTTGCAGGATTTCACTGGGTAGTTTTATCTGATAAAGAGGAAATGTTTTTGACCATTAGAATATTCATTTAAATCAGGTAAAAATATTTCATATGAAAAGGAGTTTAAAAGTACATATGGAATAAATTAAATGCGATATGATTTTGCAACATTTTTTTAGTTCATATGAAAACTTACATAAAATTTCAATTTTAAATTACATACATTTGCTACTGCTAATTAAACTAATTACATCCTAATTGGACTTTGAAAATAACGAATTATCTTTAGTCAAGGCTTTAAAAAGGGGAGACGTAAAAGCTTTTGATGATTTATTTTCTGTTTACGGAAATAGGATATACTACTTTACTTACGGGTACCTGAAATCGAAAGAAGAATCGGAGGAAGTTGTACAGGAGATTTTTCTTCGCATTTGGAAAAACAGGAAAAATTTAAAACCTGAATTATCGTTTAAAGCATACCTTTTCAAAATTGCATATCATTATATTCTGGAGTATTTCGAGCGAATTAGTCGCCAACAAGCTTATAAAGATAAAATCATTGAAGAATCGATAAAAATTATACCGGATATCAACGAACGGCTGGATTACCAGATTTTACTTGAAAAAGTTGAAATCATAATTGAACAACTTCCTTCACGGCAAAAAGAAATTCTTATCAAACGAAGAAAAGAAGGGGATTCCGTCAAAAAAATTGCACTGGATTTAGGGATTTCGCCTAAAACAGTAGAAAATCATTTAACCGAGGCGCTGAAAAATATAAAAAGGCAGCTAGGTGAAAAAAATACTTCAGGAATGTTGTTTTTTATGTTATTCATAAAACCCTGATTTATAATTCATCAAAACAAAAGATCATTATTTTTTACTTTTCAACTAGGGGATTTTCCCTTCCGGACCCTATATATTAATAACTAATTGACCAATAAAATAATAATGGATTTTAATCCTGATATACTAAGCCAATACTTCAAAGGAAACTATTCCCGAAAAGAATATATTGAAATACAGTCCATTTTTTCTGATTTAAGAAAAAGATCCGGGCTGAAAAATCATCTGGAAAAACACTGGAAAGAATTTTCTGATGAAGAGATGTACTGGGAAAATTCAGAGCAGCTACTTCATAAAATACATCATCAAATACATATTGAGGAAAACAGTAATCGAAAATTCAATCTGCTGTCATTTTTTCAGAAAGCAGCAGCTATATTAATTATCCCGTTAATACTCTCATTTTTTGCAATCATTTATTTCCAATCCAATTCCGATAAAAAAACAAAAAACGAGGTAATTATAAATAGTATTGCTTATGCAGAAATTCAATGTCCGATGGGGGTAAGAACAAAATTTGAACTTCCTGACGGGACCACCGGATTTTTGAATAGTGGTTCACGATTAAGGTATCCGGTAAATTTTGTTGGCGGTAGAGATGTTACCCTTTCGGGAGAAGCATTTTTTAATGTTTTCCACAACGAAGCTCATCCTTTTACAGTTCAGACACGTAATCTTGAAATAAAGGATTTAGGCACACAATTTAATGTAATTGCTTACGAAGACGAATCTGAAGAAGAAATAATATTAAATGAAGGAAAGGTAGAAGTTGACACAAAGGAAGGGCAACCGCTGGGTGAATTAACTCCGAACAATAAATTAGTTCTGGATACTAAAAAAGGAACTTTCAAAAAAGAAGAAGTTGAAGCTTATCAATATATTGGCTGGACAGATGGAAAACTGATTCTTAGAAATGAAAATATTCTGCAGGTCGCCAAACGTTTGGGACGATGGTATAATGTAGATATCGAAGTCCATGATAAAGAGCTTTATAATTACGCCTTCCGTGCAACATTCATTGACGAACCTTTGGAAGAGGTTTTAAAACTCCTTGCATTAACTGCCCCTTTTACTTACCAGGAAGTACCAAGAAGTACAACTAGTGACAATATATACCGGAAAAGAAAGATTTTAGTTAAGTTAGATAAGAACAGACTTAGGGGCTTTTAACTGTAAAGCAGAAGGGTGTTTGCGGCACCCTCCTGCTAATCAAGCAGTGTAAATTTTATCGTATTTGTAAACTACTTAATGAGTTAAATTTATGAAAAAAAAATCGATTCGTGATGCGCTACATTATTGCATCAAGACTAAAACGTGGAAGATTATGCGATTAAGTGTTTTTTTTCTGTTGTTGTTTTTTACGCAAAGCTGGGCAATATCGGGGTATTCCCAGTTGACTAAGCTTACGTTAAAAATGGACAATACAAAAGTCATTGACGTTTTAAATGAAATTGAAAACAACAGTGAATTTTATTTTCTGTTTAATCAAAAGTTAGTTGACGTTGAAAGACAAGTGAGTATCGACGTTGAAAACAAAACTATTGACAAAATTTTAGATTACATTTTTGAAGGAACAAATGTAAATCACATTGTTAAAGACCGGCAAATTGTGTTGACCACATTTGATGATGCACAATTTGCTGACCAGTCCAAAACTATTTCAGGGAAAGTAACTGACGCAGGAGGGCAGCCGCTTCCCGGGGTTACAGTTGTTGTAAAAGGCACAACACAGGGAACAGTCACTGGTGCCGATGGAGGATATACACTTCCGAATGTTCCCAACGATGCTACATTACAATTCTCTTTTGTAGGCATGCGAACACAGGAAGTATTGGTTGGAAACCAAACCAATATTGATATAACCATGGCAGAGGAAGCAATCGGTTTGGACGAAGTTGTAGCGGTTGGTTATGGGGTTCAAAAAAAGGAAACCCTGTCCGGTTCCGTATCCGCTATTTCATCTGATGAAATTCTAACTACAAAATCCGAAAACCTTATAAGTAATATACAAGGTAAAGTTCCGGGTTTGTTGGTACGACAACTTACCGGTGAACCAGGGGTGTTTAGCAATTATGTTAGTATCCGGGGTTTTGGAGAGCCATTGGTAATTATTGATGGTATCATTCGTGATGGTACTGAAGATATGGCACAGCTGAATCCCAATGACATTCAAAGTATGTCTGTTTTGAAAGATGCCGCTGCAGCTATCTATGGCATGAATGCCGCCAATGGTGTTATCATTATAACTACAAAGAAAGGCAAAGAAGGAAAGGCAAAAATTTCTTACTCTAACCTTTTAGGCGTAAAAGGAGCAACGGGTATGGAACAAACAGTTGATGCCTATACCTATCGGGTTATGAAAAATGAGATGGACAGAAATTCACAGACGGCAGAAACCTATACTTCTGATATTCTTGAAAAATATCGTGCAGGAGTTGAAGGTTACCAGGATGTTAACTGGATTGATCTTACTTTGCATAAATGGGTATTCCAGGAAACCCATAATTTATCCGTCAGAGGAGGTAGTAAAACAGTGAAGTATTTCACCAGTTTCGGATATAATGAAGACAACGGACTGTTGGTAAGTGGTATCCAGTATTATCGTCGTTATAATTTACGATCAACACTTACCGCAGATTTAACAAAGAACCTGAATTTGAACTTTTCAGTATCAGGGCGTTTAAATAAAAGCCAAAGCGGTCGTGAAGACTTTTTGTGGACTTATAAAACCATTATGGTTAACGACCGGGGGATAAACTGGCATACGCTTGCCAATAAAGATCATTATTCTGTAATAAGTCCTGAAAATAAAAATGCCTGGGCGCTTATCCATCCGGATGTTGATGGTTATCACAAAAACAGGGCTGCACAATTTCATTCAACATTGGATTTAACCTATACTGTTCCGGGAGTTCAAGGGTTAACCTTTTTGGCCACAGGAGCTTTTGACCAGAACATTCAGAATAACTCATACCTGCAAAAATCATATAATTTGTACGACTATTATACCGATGAGTTTTCTCAGACCACAGGTACAGATCAATATCAAGTCACTATGAATCTGTTCCAAAGGGCTGTTGCCCGTGGACAGGTCAACTATGACAGAACATTTGGAGAACATCATGTAAATTTGACCGGAGTAACAGAATTTACCGGGACACGCAGAGATAATTTAATGGGGAAAAGACTCTATTCCGATTTATTTACCAACGATATTCTGAATGAAGGAACCTCTACAACAGCTTCCAATTCAGGATACCGCAGTTTTGGGAAATATGCGGCTTACATTGGACGTGTTAATTATGACTTTGCTGGTAAATATCTGTTAGAAGCAGTGGCAAGATACGACGGCTCTTACAGGTATGCCAAAGCACACCGCTGGGCTTTCTTCCCATCGGCAAGTATTGGTTGGCGCATTTCAGAAGAATCATTTATCAAAGATAACATCGCTGCTATCAGTAATTTAAAACTAAGATTATCTTATGGTGAAAGTGGAACAGATGCTGGAGATGCATTCGCTTACTATTCTGCTTATACTGCGGAATCCAGCAGCGGATATGTCTTTAATGATGGTCAGCTAACTGTTGGTATGGTTGCTCCGGGCGTAGTAACCGACCAGTTGAGTTGGGTTACTTCTAAAATATCAAATATTGGGATTGATTTAGGATTATGGAATAATAAATTTGGGGGTTCACTCGAATATTTTGAACGCAAACTGGACGGATTGCTTGCATCACGTATTCAATCAGTACCTAATACCTTCGGAGCAGATTTCCCGGATGAAAATATAGATTCACAAAAGAATGCAGGTATTGATGCTTCAGTATTTTACAGAAATAAAATAGGTAAAGATTTTAATTATAGCGTTACAGCAAATGTTACCTATGCCCGTACAGAAAATCTACATGTTGAACATGCAGGTTATTCAAGTTCATGGGATAATTGGAGAAATAACAATAATAACCGTTATACCGGACGCATGGGTATATATGAATGGGACGGGAGATTTACTTCCATCGAAGAATATGAAACGGCTCCCATTTATGGAGGTTCTGCAGGTAACTCAAAAATGTTGCCCGGCAGCTATAAGCTTGTTGACCTAAATGGTGACGGGTATATTAACAGCAGTGATTATACTTATGATCACTGGACATATGGTACCGTTAATCCACCATTGCAATACGGTTTAACTTTAGATGCCAAGTATAAAAGTTTTGATTTAAGCTTACTGTTCCAGGGAGCTTCTTTATACTCCATCAATTATAGGAACAATGATATCTGGGGATACGGTCGTTACCCTACCCTTCATGAAAAATATTTAGACAGATGGCATACAGTCAATACTACCGACGATCCATACAATCCAGCAACTCAGTGGTTAGGAGGATATTATCCGGCGCTGCGTAACTATAATTACAACAATACACAGGAAGCAGCTGTAATCGATGTTTGGCGTCCGAATGCTACCTATCTTCGTTTGAAGAGTATAGAGATAGGCTATTCAATTCCTGAGACTCTGGCATCAAAAATTGGAATGGAAAGTGGAAGAGTATTTTTGAACGGATACAATCTGTTGACTTTCTGTGATAAATTGCTTAAGCAAGCTGACCCTGAGCGTCAGGAAGCAGCCTGGAATGCAGAACTTAACTATCCGATAATGAAGTCATTTAATATTGGATTTAACTTAAATTTCTAAACGTCAACAATTATGAAAAGAAATATAATACTTATTATTTGCAGTTTTAGTTTGCTTTTCGCAACTACTAAATGCAGTGATACGCTTGAGTTACAACCATTGGATAAAACTTCGGCCGAAGATTTACTGGCCAGCCCCAATGGATTAAAAACGTTAATGGCAACTTTATATCATAGTATCCCAATGGAAGATTTCAGCTTCTATCCTGCCGATGGCGGTTTTAACCAACATGGTTGGAATGGTGGAATGGGAAGTACATACAGGCTTCCGATGTATACTGATGAGGCTATTGCGAGTGCAGGAACAGGCGTTGGCCCTATTACTTTTGATTACTGGCCATACAGCGATATTCGCCAGGTTAACCTGTTTTTCGAAAGCCTCGAAAAAGTAAAAGATAACCTGAATGAAACAACTTATAATCAATTAGTAAGTGAAGCGCATTTTATTCGCGGTTATATCTATTTTGGTTTGGCAAAGAGATTTGGCGGTGTTCCACTGATTGATCACGTATTAGATGGTGATTATCAATCAGGTACTGATAACGCAGCTCTGTACATACCAAGAAGTACTGAAAAAGCAACCTGGGAATTTATATTAAATGAACTGGATTTGGCAATTACAAACTTACCTGAGCAAACAAACAGTGCCGACGGTAAATACCGTGCCACTAAATGGGCAGCTTTAGCACTGAAATCAAGGGTTGCACTTTATGCAGCTTCAGTAGCAAAGTATTGGAGTGATGCTCCCCTTTCAGGAGAAGCCGTAACCCAAAATCTTGCAAAAATGAGCGCAGGCGACGCCAATGCATTTTACCAGCAGTGTCTGGATGCTTCGGTCGAATTAATTAACAATGGTGGATTTTCGTTGTACAAACCCAGTCCTGCTGATCCACAGGAAGCAGCTAAAAATTATCAGAATTTGTTCCTGACCGAGAACGATGAAATAATTTTTGTTAAAGCATATCTCGATGGTACTGCAGTTCCTAACCAGGGACATAGCTGGGACATTTATTACAACCCATCACAAACAAGCCCGGGTTTTCATAAATGGGGTCGTTTCAGTCCAACACTGGATATAGCCGACATTTATGAAGATTATTCTGATGACGGAACAGGGGCAAGTGCAAAAATCGTAACCCGTACCGACGGAAATGAAAATTACACCTATCCCGATCCTACGAAAGTTGATGTTTCGCTTCCGTTTAAGGAATATGATGACCCTTACGATGCTTTTGCCAATAAGGATGCCAGGTTCCTTGCCAGTGTCATTGTACCCGGGGCAATATGGAAAAACACCAAAATAGTTCTCCAGGGAGGTATGGTAAAATCAGATGGAACCGCTGTAGTTTATGCCTCGGACTCTGAAACCAAGAATGGAGTAACTTACTATTCTTACGGAGCAGAAGGTGCAGCCGGATTCTCAGGATTCTATAAATTGGGAAGTTCCGACGATGCCAATTTCTCCTGTTCAGGATTTCTGATCAAAAAATATTTACAGGAAGCAACAACTGTACTTGGTGTATCAAACTCATCAACAACTCCTTATATTGATTTCAGGTTAGCAGAAATATATTTAAACTATGCAGAAGCTGCAGTTGAAAGCGGACAGGGAAATCTTGGTTTGGCAAAAACTTATATTAATGATTTACGCAAAAGAGCCGGACATACCGACGAAATACCTGCTACACTCGCCAATGTATTAAAAGAACGTCGTGTTGAGCTGGCATTTGAAGGAGAAAGGTATTGGGACCTAATGAGAAGAAGAGAATTCCATACGTTGTTTGATGGGACCCGCAGAACTGCATTGGTTCCTATGGTTGATCTTCGGGGAGATACTCCAAAATACATTTTTGTGAGGGCCAATATCTATTATGACGAATTTGCCAATGGTCGTACTTTCCCGGCTTCATCTGGTTATTATCAATCTATTCCTGGACGTAATACGAACAATTTGGTTGAAAATCCGGGACATTAATCTTAATTTTTAAACGTTATGAAAATGAAAAAAATATTAAGAATCTTTATTCTTGCGTGTATCGTATTTACCACATCATGTGAGATTGACAATTATGAGGGCCCTGATGCAACTATAACTGGGAAATTCCTTGATAGTGCAACCGGAGAGTTGGTTGGAACGGATATCAGAAATGGCAATGAAATAGGTGTTTATGAGTTGGGTTGGGCATCAGAATCCCGTCAAGCCTGGTATATTAAGAACACCGGAGAGTATACTAATAATATGGTATTTGCATCTACTTACAGAATAGAATTCACCAATTGTAATTTTTATCCATTTGTAGTAGATGACTTTGTTGTTAATAAAGGTGATAATACACATGATTTTACAGTTACGCCTTTTATTCGTGTAAAAAATCCAAGTATCACTTATGATTCAACTACAAAAACAGTTAAGGCCACTTTCAGCCTGGAAGCCGGCGGTTCCGATGTCAGCCTTAGCGAAATAAGGTTGTTTGCCTTTACTGATATGTGGGTAGGAAACTACATTAAATTTGGAATTAGTAACGAAGATTGTTATAAAAAGGCATCGGGCGGGGCGATTAGTTCACAAATTAATCCTTCTACTCAGTATGAGCTAACAATGAAAGTGGATGATAATTCAAACTTTTTTGAATATACCAGAAATTACTACTTCAGAATTGGGGCATTGGCAAACGTACCGGATGTAGGTACAATTAGACACAATTATTCCCCTCTGGTAGTATTGAATATTGCAAGATAGTTTGGTTTACTTCTGAGAGCTTTGGAAACAGGTATTTGCAGATAAAGAGATTTTCTTATACCTGTTTCCTTTAAATTCTTTTAAAATCTTCAGTCATGTCCAAAGTTAAAATACTGATTCTTGTATTGTTTTGTTGGTTCGCTTCGGAAGAAGTAAGTGCCATACAATCAGAATCTGTTTATACTCAACAACCAAACGATCCGGAAGCATTTTATTTCACGCCTGAAAATTATAATATTAAAGCCGATGGGAAAATGGATGTTTCGGTGGCCCTTCAGAATGCAATTAACCAGGTTAAAAGTGAAAAAAACTTCGGAATTCTTTTCATTCCGGAAGGTAAATATATAATAAGCAGAACAATTTACATTCCTGGTGCAATCAGGTTGATAGGGTACGGAAAAAAACGTCCTGAATTTATTTTGGCTAAAAATTCTCCCGGATATCAAAGTGAAGTTCCTGATGACAAAGGAAAAGCCAGTTACATGTTTTGGTTTACAGGTCGGGCTGTTGAGGAAGGACAAACTCCGCGTGATGCAAGTGCAGGTACATTTTACAGTGCAATGTCAAATATAAATCTTCGGATTGAAGATGGCAATCCATATGCAGTTGCTTTACGTACCCATTATGCGCAGCACAGTTTTATTAGTCACGTAAATGTTTATATTGGCAAGGGAAAAGCCGGTTTGTTTGATATTGGAAACGAAATGGAAAACGTGGCTTTTTATGGTGGCGATTATGGCATTTATACTACAAAATCTTCTCCTGGCTGGCCTGTAATGATGGTCGATTCTTATTTCGAAGGTCAGCGGATAGCAGCTTTACGTTGCCAGGAATCGGGGCTTGCAATGGTAAATTTACAGGCTAAAAATGTGCCTACGGTATTTGATATCGACCCAAATTATGCTGATCGTTTATACCTGGAAAACAGTCGTTTGGAAAATGTAAGTGGCCCGGCTATTATTGTTAGCAACGAAAATAACAGTAATAATCAGATTACGTTACGAAATGTAGTTTGCAGTAACGTTCCGACCCTGGTAAAATATCGGCGTAGCGAAACCGAAACAACAGTTGAGTATAAGAAATATAAAATAAACAGTTTCGACCACGGTCTTCAAATGGATGATTTAATATCGTTTGCGAAATACCGGACGGAAAGCGATATCGAGCCAATTCAAAGAATGCCCGAGCCGATGGTAAGAGATATACCTTCTCTACCTTCAATGGATACATGGGTTAATATCCGGGATTTGGGTGCTAAAGGAGACGATGAAACAGACGATACTAAAATATTCCAGGAAGCTATTGACAAATATGACAATATTTATGTTCCACAAGGCTGGTACTTAATTTCTGAAACACTTCGAATGAGACCCAACACCTGTTTAATTGGGCTTCATCCGATGGGAACACAGCTGAAGTTAGCTGTAAGCACACCTGCCTTTAGCGGTTTTGGCGCACCAAAAGCATTAATGGAATCTTCGGAAGGAGGAATGAACATCCTTAACGGCATTGGCATAAATACTAATACTTATAATTACAGGGCAGTCGGACTTAAATGGATGGCTGATGCCAATTCGCTTGTAAACGATGTTAAATTTGTTGGTGGTCATGGCGGAATGTCTAAACCGCAGCCTCCGCAGCAGGAAACTGCAACAGAGCAAAGAAATAGCAGAAGTGGGCAGGGTAATTTTTTGGGGGAAGAGGCCGTTCTAACCAAAACGTTGCCTGGGATAACCAATATTGGAGTTTCTGGGTGACTAAAAATGGCGGTGGTACCTTTAAAGATATATGGACAGCAAGTACTTATGCAACCAATGGATTTTATGCGAACAATACAAGTACTGCCGGGCGAATATATGCGATGTCGATTGAACATCATGTGCGAAACGAAGTTCGTTTCAATAATGTATCCAACTGGAAAGTATATTCTTTCCAAACAGAAGAAGAATCGCAGGAAAGTTCTGAGTGTCAGCCAATAGAATTGGAAAACTGTAAAAACATGACATTCGCAGATGTTTATATGTTTCGCGTAATTCGCATAAACAGACCTTACCCCTACTCTATCCGTCTGTGGAATTGCCAGAACATAAACTTTCTGAATATGCACAACTATTCCCAGATAAAATATACAACCAACTTCCCTGTTTACGACATAAACAAGGATATCAAAGTTTTTCCCTGGGAACTGCAAAAGCTGGTTGCTACCGGAAAAGAACCTCGGAGCGTACCAATAACAAATACAGTGGGTAAAGTAGAAGAATTAGCATCGGGATTTGAATTTATCGAAGGTATTGCCCGGGATAGTAAAGGGAATATTTATTTTTCAGAACAACGGTTCCGCAGAATATATAAATGGTCTGTCGAAACCAACACTTTATCATTAGTTGCTGATTTCCCCTGGGAACCGATGTCATTGGGCTTTGACTCTCAGGATAATCTGCTGGTAGTTGTTCGTTACAAGGCACAACCTGAATATATGATAAACGGAGAACAGGAAAAGCCGATTAGGTATTCGGATACTAAAGGAACTTCATTTGCCGGATACGGAAATTCTTCTTATGAAACAAAGGTCTATACTATTAACCCCGATAACCCGGAAGAGACTTTTGCAGTAGTTCCAAAAGTGCCGATGGGATCGATAACTAATGTTTATAAAGCACTTTATCCATCGAACAGGTGGCGTGATTTTCATGATTTCAATACGGTTGTTATGTTTAAACCTGAATCGTGTTTCCTTGCGCCTGATGGAAAAACAATTATACCCGATCAATACGATTTGGCAAGAGCATCTTCTTTACTGGAAGCATATCCGGGAAAACCATTCTATGCATCTGATGAATACGACAAAAGAATGGTAAGGATGGATGTGGCTCCTGATGGTACACTGTCGAATCTGAAATACTTTGTGGAATGGGGCGAGTTTGGTTCAGCTTTAGATAAAGACGGTAATCTTTACGTGGCCGATGGATACATCTATGTATTTCGATAAAGATGGAAATCAAAAGAATATAATTAAGGTACCTGAACGCCCTACATCAATACAATTTGGAGGGAAAGACGGTGGTACACTATTTATAACAGCGAGATCTGGATTTTTTAAGGTTAAAATAGAATGAATAGTTAGTTTAGACAGCTTGGAGAAAAGGTGGAAAGGGCATCATAACATTACTGGTACTGGTTCCGTGATGCCCTTCTTTTCTCTAACGACTGGAAACGTTCTTTACTTACCCACCTTTTGATTTTGTGTGGGTTCAATGTTACCTTTTGCGTGAAATAAAATAACAAATAGTAATCATGGAAAAAAAAATAATCCTTGGATTTTTTCTGCTAAGCTTCTTAGCTTTAACACAATGCAATTCCCCGCAGGAAAAAACATTTAAAATAAAATTTGACAACACGAAAGAAGTTTCAGGACAGAAATTCGCGATTAATGATATTAGTCCGGGGCTGCCTGCCAACTGGGATGACTACAATTTCGTGGTGCTGGAATTTAAAATTACAACAGCACAACGATTCCAGGTGGGTTTTACAACCGATTACGGATATAATGATTTACGTGTGATGAGCTATGTAGCTAACGGATGGAACAAACTGGCCATCCCTCTGAAGTTTTACAGGCAACTTCCAGATGCAAATATTGATTTGGCTGCAACTTTTAATCAACCACGATATACCGGATGGATTAATCTTGGAGGTAAACGGGGATTGCTGCACGGAGTCGATTCTATTGGGATAAGAATGCGGGTTCCAATCGGAAACCCTGAAATAGAAATTCGCTCGATCTCATTATCTGTGGAAGATCCTGGCGATGAATATTTGGAAACTGTTCCATCGGTTGATGAGTTTGGCCAATGGAATTTAGGAGACTACGAAGGTAAAATCCTCTCAATGGAGCAGTTGCAGAAAGAATGGGAAATGGAAGATAACGAGGATGCTTCAACTGATGCGTATAATTATTCGCAATACGGTGGATACAAACAAAAGCAAGTAAAAGCAACCGGCTTTTTCAGAACTGAAAAAATAGACGGCCGCTGGTGGTTTGTCGATCCTGAAGGTTATCTTTTCCTTTCTGTGGGAGTGGATTGCGTAAGCCCGGGAAGAAGCGGAAATGCAAAAGAAGTAAACAAACGAAGAAACATGTTTAAAGTACTACCTCCGGAACAGTTTGCCTCATCCGGGCGAAGACGAAGGAATGTTACTGACCAACCCGCTCAGCTAACTGATTATCATTTCGGACAATGGAACTTATTTCGCAGATATGGTGATGATTACCTGGAAATGGCGAATCAAAATATCATTAAGCGAATGGATAAATGGGGAGTAAATACCATCGGAAACTGGTCGAGTTCTGAAATAATGTCGATGAATAAAAAAGCTTATATGCTTACTATGAGAACCGCGGGTATGGAAAGAAACCTCATGGGACTGGCCGATGTTTATGCTCCTGATTTCAGAAAAAACCTTGAAGAAGCTCTAAGTGCCTCCGTTACAAGATCTAAAGATAATCCATGGCTGATAGGCTATTTTGTTGGCAATGAACCAGCCTGGCTGGATCAGGAAGCTCGCTTGTGCGATATTATCCTGGATGGTGAAGACCGCCCGATAAAAACCGAGTTGAAAAAATATTTAGACCAGGGAGATACACCCGAGCGCAGAAAAGAATTTGTTTTCAACACCTTCAGAATATTTCTTTCTGCTGTGAAGAAAATAGAGAAAAAATATGATCCAAACCACCTGAATCTGGGCATCCGGTTTGGCAATATTAGAAATATCGATGAAGAACTGCTGAGAATATGCAAGGAATCATTTGATGTCCTAAGTTTCAACTGTTACGATCTTTATCCGAGAAAAGAAATGCTGGATCGTGCCTTAAATATTACCGATTTACCAATGATAATCGGCGAATTTCACTTTGGTACAGTTAACCGTGGAATGGCACAATCGCTTTGGCAAGTCAACTCACAGGAAGAGAGAGGTGTAGCCTATCGTTATTACACTGAACAGGGTTATTCTCATCCGGGGTTGGTTGGCACGGCATATTTTCAATGGTGCGATCAGGACCTTACCGGGCGCAGAAACGATGGTGAAAACTATAATTGCGGATTGGTTGATGTAACTGACCGGCCGTATAAATACCAGGTAGAAGCGATGTCAGAAACAGCCAAACGTCTTTATGATGTGCATGCAGGATTAGCAGAACCTTACGATCAACAACCAGTAAGGGCACGAGGACATGAACAGATACCTGACTTATGGAACCAGTAACAAAATATATGTCTTTTTAACTTTGTAACCACTATACCTAATATATCAGTGAACCCGGGTTATTTTTAACCAAAAAGAATTGAAAATGTGCTATTATTTATTTCCTGCATTACTAACCCAACCGATTAGGTGCAGTTTTAAATTTGGTAGCATTAACCCGGTAGGTCGTATTAACCAGGCTTTGTATAAAATAGCAGAGCCTGGTATTACGGCTAATCGAAATGAATTTTGTAATAAATCGGTTTAGAGTAATCCTTTATAAAAAACAAAATGAAAATAAAAATTCGTAAAAAATTAATTATCAGGATCTTTGTAATATTAATAATAGGAATATTATTCGTTTCTTACGGGTATGCACAGGAAATCCCCAGAATGCCAATGTCATCTCCTTATGAAAACTCATTGGAGTACACATGGTCTCAAAAGAAGGTACTGGAATCGAAACAACTTTCTGATATGGAAAGTATGGGAAACTGGAAACACGAGGGTTTTGGTACTTTGACCATTTCAAAAGCGAAATCGCATAATGGCCAGTCATCACTTTTAATTACTTCTCCCACAAAAGGGGAAAAGAGAACCCAGGGCCGGCCATGGGGAGTATCAAGCGCTATTTATACTGTGCCCGGCGAGAATTGGACGGACTGGAACAGGATATCTTTCTGGATTTATCCCGATTTGCCGGGATTTAAAGTGGTTTCTATCAGTTTGGTTTTTCATAACGATGGAGAAGAAAAAGTCCCTGACTCGTATGACAGAAACGGACTTAATTACCAAGTACTTAAAAATCAGGAATGGAATAAAGTTTACTGGGAAATAGAACATCTTGGTCGGGATAAAGTGACAGGAGTTGAAGTTCGTTATCGTCTCCAGGGAAATGAACCGGGAGCCACCGAAACTGCAAAATATTATATTGATGAACTTCACCTTGAAAAAGTTATACCCGGATTATTTTGAAGGTTGGGAAGTCGCTCCTAACTCTATTGCCCATAACCATGCAGGGTATGCCAACGGGTTTCCCAAAACAGCTCTTGCTTCAAATCTTTCCGATAAAAAATTCAGTTTAATTGATACCAATTCAAAACAAACTGTTTTAGAGAAATCTATTACTGTAAAGAAAACACCGCTGGGAAAATTTCAGGTACTTGATTTTACTGAATTCGAAAAACCCGGAACTTACTTTCTTAAAGCTGGTGATGTACAAACCAAACCATTCAAGATTGATCAATTTGATGAAATATACAGAAGTTCGATCGTCAAAACCATTAATCTTTTTTACGCTTTGCGTTGTGGCGATGCTATCCCGGGAATTCATGATGTATGTCACAGGGACTGGGTTGGTACACACGGTGATGAGGAAGTAATCGTTAACGGTGGTTGGCACGACGCAGGTGATTTATCCCAGGGATTGGGAAATACAACCGAAGCAACACATGCCATGTTTTTACTGGCTGACCAACTAAAAGATTCTGATCCGGAATTATCGGCACGCCTGAATGAAGAGGGGAAATGGGGTTTGGACTGGATATTGAAAACCCGTTTTAAAGATGGAGCCAGGTTCCGTTTTTCAACCATGGATTTCTGGACTGATGGAATTATTGGAACAATTGATGATGTTCCCAGCAGGGCACAGACATCAGAAGAAAACTTTTATTGTGCAAAAGCAGAGGCCGAAGCTGCAATGGCGTTGAAAAACAATGATCCTATTTTGGCCGACTACGCATTGCAAACAGCAATAGATGACTGGGATATTTCCATGAACAATATTCGGAGAATGGGCTTATCTACAGCAGGGTCAATTGTCAATTCTTCACTTACACTTTTCAAAGCAACATCAGATGAAAAATATAAAAAAGTTGCAGTTGCTTACGGAGACTCAATTATTGCATGTCAAAGTCAGGAGGACCTGGCAACTGATGTATCTCTAAAAGGATTTTTTTATACTAATTCAAGAAAAAATAGTATTCAGCATTTCTCTCACAAAAGCAGTGAACAGGAGCCGGTATTGGGGTTAGTAAGGTTGTGCGAAACTTTCCCAAATCATGTCAATATAGCAAAATGGAAAAATGCAATTCGTTTGTATGCAGACTATTATAAAGAAATCACAAAATATACTGATCCTTATTTTATGATCCCGGCTAGTATTTACGATTTGACCCAGTCACGCGAGGAAGTTGAGCAGGAACAGATAAAAAACGGAATCCGGTTAAATGATCGCTATTATTTGAGAAGATTTCCTACATGGACAAGTTTCAGGGGCAACAGTGGCACTACCCTGACGCAGGCAAAAGGATTAGCTTCTATAGCCAAATATCTTAACGATAAAGATCTGTTAACCATAAGCTACAAAGTACTCGACTGGCATCTGGGACTAAATCCGTTTAACGAGAGTTTAATGTACGGTGAAGGATACCGATACGCCGGACAATACAGTGTTACCAGTGGAAATATAGTCGGCGGGCTTCCGGTTGGGGTCGAAACCCATTTTAACCGTGATGCACCATATTGGCCCGCAGAAAATTGTTATAACTGGAAAGAAATTTGGGTCTTCCCTTCCGGGCGCTGGTTATGGATCATGAGTGATTTATATTAAATACTGAATCAGGCAGAATACAAACAAATATTAAAACGTGTATTATGAAACTAAAAAAAATAATCTTAATCAATTTCCTGTTTCTTATAGTTGGGATTCTTTCCTCAGGAGCAGAAACTGCAGAAAGTGAATCGGTATATAAATTAAAACCCAATGATTCTGAGGCAGTCTTTTTCACACCGGAAAATTTTGATATTAAAGCCGATGGAAAAACGGATGTTTCAGCAGCTCTTCAGGAGGCTATTAACCAGGTTAAAACGGAAAAAAATTTTGGTATCGTTTTTATTCCTGAAGGAATATACAAGATAAGCAAAACCATTTATGTCCCATCAGCAATAAGGTTAATTGGTTACGGAGAAAACCGTCCTGAAATTATTCTGGAGGCAAAAAGTCCTGGATTTCAGGAAGGAGAAGGAACCGACCCTGAAAAGTACATGTTTTGGTTTACCGGGGGAATGGCAAGAGAAGGTTCATCTCCGAGAGATGCCGGTGCCGGTACATTCTACAGTGCACTATCGAATATTGATTTAAGAATCGATAAAGGAAATCCAATTGCAGTTGCATTGAGAACACATTACGCCCAGCACAGTTTTATCAGCCATTCAGTAATTAATATTGGTGCCGGAAAAGCCGGGATTTCCCAGGTTGGAAACGAAATGGAAAACGTAGCTTTTTATGGCGGTGATTATGGTATTATAACAGGGGCAACTTCTCCAAGTTGGCCAATGATGGTGGTGGATGTTTATTTCGAAGGTCAGCGTAAATCGGCAATAAAAGTAAATAATTCAGGCCTTGCAATTGTAAACATGCATGCAAAGAAAGTACCAGTGGTTATGGAAATGGAAGAAAACGCCATCGACCGGTTGTTTTTCGAAAACTGCCTGTTTGAAAATGTAAAAGATGCCGGAATCATTATCAATAGTAAACCCAGCACATTAACGCAGATAAACATGTTGAATATAGACTGTAAAAATGTACCTGTTTTTGCCAAATTCCGGCCAGATGAAAAAGTTGTTGAAGGAAAAGGAAAAAGCTACAATGTAAAAGAATTTACGCATGGTCTGGTTATGGATAATCTTAATAATAATTCTCATTTCCAAACCATCACTGATATTGTACCTGTAAACGACATATCTGTTACAAGGGAACGTGACGTTCCTTCTTTACCTCCAATGGAAAGCTGGGTGAATATTAAAGACCTGGGAGCGGTTGGCGATGGAGAAATTGATGATACAAAAGTTATCCAGGATGCAATTGCTGAACATAAAGTGATTTATTTCCCACAGGGATGGTATCGAATTACAAAAACGATAAAAATGAAGCCTGATACAAAACTTATCGGGTTACATCCGTGGGCAACCCAATTTGTTCTTAAGGAAAGTGAACCTTTCTTCAGCGGATTTGGTGGGCCACAGCCAATGGTTGAGTCATCAGAAGGCGGAAACGATATTATAAACGGAATTGGTATTTCAACCGGTGGTTATAATTACCGTGCCGTCGGCTGTAAATGGATGGCCGGTGCAGAGTCGTTAATTAATGATGTAAAATTTGTTGGTGGCCACGGTACAATGAGAAAGCCAAACCCTGACAGAACTGAAAGATCGGGTCAAAGAGGAAACTTTCGCAGAGGCCCCCGGGAAATCAGTTCTCCCGAAAATCCACAGAATGAACAGGGACTGGATTTGGCCTGGGATAATCAATTCTGGAGTTTATGGGTAACCAATAATGGCGGTGGAACTTTTAAAGATATCTGGACAGCAAATACTTACGCCACCAACGGACTTTTGGTAAGTAATACATCTACGCCGTCACGTATATATGCAATGTCGCTGGAACATCATGTAAGAAATGAAGCCCGGTTCGACAATGTTTCCAACTGGAAAATTTATGCTTTCCAGATGGAAGAAGAAGGCAGGGAAGGAAAAGAGTGCCAGATGGTTGATATGACAAACTGTAAAGACATTTTATTTGGAAATTTATGGTTATACCGGGTGATCAGGGTGACTACTCCCAAAAGGTTTGGTGTTCGTCTCTGGAATTGCGAAAATATTCAAATCAGGAACCTTAAAAATTATACCCAAAAATTGTGGGTAACCGAATTTCCAATTTGGGAGGTTAATAAAGAAATTCCCTGCTACCCCTGGGAATTTGCCAAACTTACCGTTACGGGAAATGAAAAAGGCAATTTAATTGCTGACAATCAAATTGGCGAGGCGAACCGTCTCGTTTCAGGATTTGAATTTGCACAGGGAATTACCAGCGACAGCAAGGGTAATATCTATTTTTGCGAAACAAGGAAAAAAAGAATTTATAAATGGTCTGCAGAAACCAACAGCGCGTCCCTGGTGGCTGATTTTCCATTCCAGCCCTTTGTTTTAGCATGCGACTCAAAAGATAATTTGCTGGTTGTTTGCCGATACGATCCACAGCCAGGCTTTCTTGTAAATGGTGAACAGGAAAGGGTAAAACGGCTTCCCGACGATAACCGGGCTTACAGTAGTTTTGGAAACAGTGGATGGGCAGCTTATTGTTATTCCATCAATCCAAATAATCCTGATGATACTTTTAAACCTATGCCACGCGTAGCAACAGCTGATATTCGTAACTTTTCCAAAACTTTCTATCCATCAAGCAGATGGCATTACACTTTTGACGAAGCTGCCGTATATTATCCCGATTCAGCTTTTGTAGCGCCCGACGGTTTAACCTACATCCAGGAAACTTACGATATCGGACGTTGTGCCGATTTATCTGCCGCTGTTCCCGGCAAGCCGATTTATGCTTCCGATGAAATTTCTAAAAGAACGGTAAAAATGGATGTCGGAGAAAAAGGGAAACTCTCTAACCTGAGAGAAATTCTTCCCAGGGGTGAAACAACTACTGCTGTTGATAACGATGGCAACCTTTATGTTGCTGATGGACAGATTTTTGTTTACGACAAAAACATGAAAGAAATAAAAAGGATCAACCTGATAGAACGTCCAATATCTATGACTTTTGGAGGAAAAGATGGAAATACGTTGTTTGTTACAACATTAAAATCGCTCTATGGAATAAGAATCAAGTAAAATTTCTTGCATATGTTTTTACAGTCAATGATTTTTAAACTTTAAACCAATGAAACCTTACCTAAGAAATTTGCATCAAAAATCTCATTTGATTTTGTTATGTTTAGTAGCGTCTCTCTTTTTACCTGTTTCTGACGTTATCGGACAGGTAAAAATACAGGAGGAGACCATGACCATTCCTACCTACATGCTCGATGCACCTAATCCGATGCCGCGGTTTTACGAAGGCAGAAGTCATCAGGGTGTACAACGCAGAATTTACCCATATCCTTATGATGATGGGTTGACTACAAATAAGCAGGATAAAGATTATCCGTTTATTCATGTTCAAAATGAGTATATCGACCTGGGAATTATGCCCGAACTGGGCGGACGTATTTATTATGCCGTTGATAAAACGGACAACTACAACTGGTTCTATCATAATCATGTTGTAAAACCGTCATTAATCGGTATGCTTGGGAACTGGATTTCCGGGAGTCTGGCCTGGGGATTTCCGCACCATCACGGACCGAATACAGTCAAACCGATGGACTATAAAATTGAGGAAAATGCTGACGGCAGTAAAACAGTGTGGGTTAGTAACACAGACCGCAGACACCGGATGGATGTGGTGGTGGGTTATACTATTTACCCGAATTCCTCACTGCTTGAGATGACGATTCGCCCGGATAACAGGACCGACATATCAAACTCATTTTTATTCTGGGCTAATCCTGCGGTTCATGCCGATTCCTCATATCAAGTTATTTTCCCGCCGTCGGTTCAATATGTTACGTACCACGGCAAACGCGATATGACTGCATGGCCGATTGCCGACAGCAGATTTAATAATTATGATTTTACCGGGGAGGATGTAAGCTGGTGGAAAAACACTCATGTTCCGTCTTCTTTTTTTTCCTGGGACCCGCGTGAAAACTATTTTGGAGGTTACGATCATAATAAAGATGCCGGAACTGTTTGGGTGGGAAACCATTATGTTTCTCCGGGGATGAAATACTGGGCCGATGGAAATAACGCACGAGGAGTTGCGATTAATGAAGGACTTACCGATAATGATGGCAGGTACATTGAATTAATGGCTGGTTTTTACACTGACAATCAACCCGATTACAGTTGGTTGCAGCCATACGAAACCAAACTTGGTACTATGATCTGGTTTCCGGTAAGGGAACTCGGAGGGCTGAAATATGCCAATCGGAACGGGGCAATGAATTATGAGCTTAAAAATAATAATAGTTTGGATGTTAGAATTAATACGACTTCTCCGCATAAGAATGCAAAATTAGTGGTGAAATCAAAAGGAGCTGAAATTGGTAACATTACCATGAATATAAGTCCTGCTGAACCGTTCAAAACAGCTATTAAATTAACCGGAAATGTGAAAGAAGATGATCTTGAATTTACATTGTATGGTTCAGATTCGCAGGTTCTTTTACATACAGGCCAATAGAACATCATCCGCCGGATTACCCAAAACCGGAACCGCTGAAAGGGCTTGATGATCCTAAGGATATGGGTTCTGTTGAAGAACTGTATCTGGCCGGATTAAGGTTAAACCAGTTTTATAATGCTTCAGTCGATCCGATGCCTTATTATATGGAAGCGCTGAAACGCGATCCCGGGGATTACAGGGTAAATACCCAGTTGGGAATTTTGAGTCTTAAAGATTACGATTGGGTAAAAGCTGAAAGATACCTGAGAACAGCGGTTGAAAGAATAACATCGAATTATACCCGGCCTAAAGATGGTGAAGGATTGTATTATTTAGGTGTAGCATTAAGAGCACAGGGAAAAATAGAAGAAGCTTATGATTGTTTTTATCGTGCTTCGTGGTCTTCTGCGTGGCATACAGCATCGTATTACCAGCTTGCCGAAATTGACTGCCAGCGGGGTGATTTTGAAACGGCGCTCGATCATGTAAACCGGTCGATATCGACAAATACGGAAAACATGAGTGCACAAAATCTTAAAGCAATTATTTTGCGGAAATTGAATGATAATACGTCGGCAGAACAGTTATTGCATGCTAACATTGCAAAGAGCAAAATAAATCATATGGCGGTAAACGAGTTGTCGATCATAAACGCCGAAAACGGGAACAACAGTCAGGCTTCTGTTAATCTTAAAGAGCTGGGTAACTGGATGCATGAAGGGGACGAAGTCCAGGCTTATCTCGAATTATCAACAGAATACAATAGTTGCGGTTTGTACCAGGAAGCCGCCGATTTACTTTCCCGTCTTGAAAAGAAAGGAAATCAATTCCCGATGTTATATTATTATTTGGGATATTACTGGTCGAAACTCGGGGATCAGGCTAAATCAATGGCATACTATCAGAAAGCAGCTAAAATGCCTTATGAATATTGTTTCCCGTTCAGGTCAGAGTCAATAGGAATACTCGAAGATGCAATGCAGAAAAATCCAAAAGACGCTATGGCTCCTTATTATTTAGGGAATCTTCTTTATGAACATCAACCGGAAAGAGCAATTGCCGAATGGGAAAACTCCCGAAAAAGAGACGATTCATTTTATATTGTTCACCGGAATTTAGCGCTGGCTTACGAAGAGGTACAAAAAGATTATGAGAAAGCACTTGTAAGCATGGAAAAAGCTGCAAACAGCACCAGTGGGGACGTAAGACTTTTAATAGAATTGGATGATTTGTATGAATTGAACAGGGTTTCCCCGCAAAAGAAATATGAGTTCCTTAAAAATAATTATGCTACTGCGGTTAAACGTTCGGAAACGTTGTTACGTTTTATTACCCGTTCCATAGAATACGGAAAATATGACCAGGCGCTTGAATTATTATCTTCAAATAATATTAACGAGTCAGAAGGTTCAAGGGTGATGCAAAATGCATATCTGGACAGTTACACACTCAGGGCCATTGGTTTTATTAACAGTAAACAATATGACAAGGCATTAAAGGATATTAATGATGCTTTGGCTTACCCGATCGGGCTTTATGGCAGAGCGAGGTATGCACAGCTTTATTACCTTGCCGGAGAAATAAACAGGAAGTTAGGTAATGATAAAAAAGCTAAAGACTATTTCCAGAAGACCCTGGATGTGGAAATGGCAGAAGGCCGAAGGGGAAATTCCGATCGCGAATTTAATTATTACAAAGGATTGGCGCTTCGTGAATTGGGTAATTCTGATGAAGCAACAAAAGTATTCCGCGAGATGCTTGACAATGCGCTGAATTCGGATAGTGGAAGAGGAGCTTTCTTTACGCAGTTTGAAGGAGGAAGATCCAGCTATCTGGCAAATGCTACCAACCATTATATTGCAGGACTTGCTTATGCTGGCATGGGCGATAAAGAAAATGCAGGGAAAGAATTCAATGAAGCTTTAAAAATAAATCCGGCTCATATTTGGAGCAGAACTTACCTGGAAAATCTGTAGATTATATACTGGGAATACTATTTCCCTTTCGAAGAAATTATATAGCTAAATGGTTAATGCAGAGTTATTTAAAATTTATTTAATAACTCTGCTTAATTTAATCATAGAATATAATTAATACTGATTTTTGTATCTCGAAAAACAAAGAGGCCTGATAATCTAACGATTATCAGGCCTTCCTTGTAC
>CAVYOB010000011.1:0-10196 GCA_963769925.1 uncultured Prolixibacteraceae bacterium | reverse complement strand
GCATAACCCTTTTCAACCAGTTCATCGTTTAATGATGTTTTATTGTCGGCCAGCCAAACCACCGCAATATATCTTCCATATTTTCCCGTGTCTTTATCGGTGTCAATTACTGCTTCGTAATTGTTTTGTGTAAATCGCTGGATTACAAACTCTTTAGCTGCCATTCCCCTTTTGTATTCATCCGAGTCCTTTTTTACCTTGTAAGTTTCCGGGGTATTTATTCCTTTTAATCTTATCCTTTGATTGGTAGTAATTTTAAAACCCAGATCAACAACTATGTCCATGGTATCACCATCGACAATCCGAGCTATTTTTGCTTTATATTGATACATTTCCGTAGTATTTAAAAAAGAAAGTTAAAGCAATTTTACCGATAAATACAATTTTAGATGTGTAAATTTTTTAGTAACCGAACATAAATAAATATTATCTTTAGCTTTTTGACGCTTACAATATGGAAAACCTGATTAAAGTAACTCAACTTTCGCCCGACAAATATCTTGTTGGTAATAATGAAACTTCGCTTATTGAATCAAACATTATTTACGTCATCGCCAAAGGCGAACAAACAGATGAATTAGCCGAAAAACAAGCAGAAATAAATGCAATCTTGATTCACAAAGCAGGAGGGAAAATAAGTTATTTAATTAACCTGAATGATTGTGGAAAAAACTCTCCCGGAGCAAGAACCAAATGGCGCGATTTATCAGAAGAAGAAGAAACGGATAAGGTTGCTATTTTTGGTATGCATCCGGTAGCGAAAGTGCTGGCTTCGTTTGTGATGAAGGTTTCAAGGAAAAAGAACCAGCAGTTTTTTTATATGAAAGATGAAGCTTTGAATTGGTTAAAACATTCCTGAAAACGGTTTTTACTTAATGTTATATTATGAGCATTTCTAAAAAATCTGAAATCGAACGTATTGAACAGATTATCGATGCACTAATGCAGGTGGCAATGGGTAATTATAATACTCAGTTAGAACTTACAGGTAAAAATGATCATTTGGATGCGTTGGCCATGGGATTTAACACAATGGTTGATGATTTAAGGAAGGGGAAAGAAATTGAAGCGGAAAACGAACAGATAAAACAAATAAATGCAGAACTGAAAATAGCTAAAAATAAAGCGGAAGAAAGCAATCAGTTAAAATCAGCATTTATTTCTAATCTGTCGCATGAAATCCGTACTCCGATGAATGGCATTCTCGGTTTTGCAAATTTACTGGCAGACAGCGATTTCTCTCCTGAAGTACAACAAAATTATATTCAGATAATTATTAACAGCAGCAACCAATTGCTTCGGATTATTGACGATATTCTTGAAATATCAAAATTGGAAACCAGGCAGGTAAAAGTATTTGAGCAGGAGGTAAATGTAAATTTCCTGATGCTTGAACTGTTTAACATTTTTAATCTCCGATCAAAAGAAAACGGTATTCCTCTTTATCTTAAGCGGACTTTGTCTGATGATTTCAGTAATATTTACACTGACCGGTCAAAACTCATTAAGGTTTTAAGTAATATACTTGAAAATGCACTGAAATTTACCAGCTCGGGTTACATTGAATTTGGATATGATTGCGATGGAAGTAATATTAAATTTTATGTAAAAGATACCGGTATCGGAATCGAAAAGGAGAAGCAGGAAATAATTTTTGACCGGTTTTCCCAGGCGGAAAATACGTTGTCGAGGAAAAGAGACGGACTGGGGCTGGGTTTGTCAATTGCCAAAGAAAATACAATATTGCTGGGGGGCAAAATAAGTATCGAATCGAAAGTTGGAGAAGGTTCTGTTTTTTATGTTTCAATTCCTTATAAAAGGGTGAAAATCGGCTCTTCACAAGATGAGGACAACAATAAAAGCGAAGATGAAAAGTTTAAAATTCTTGTAGTTGAAGATGAGGAGGTAAATTTTCTCTATATGGAAACACTACTAAGAAGGATAAGTAATGATATTCATATTATTCAGGCCTCAACCGGGGAGGAAGCCGTAAGGTTTTGTAAACAGAAAAATGCTGTAGATTTGATTCTAATGGATATAAGACTCCCGGGACAGAATGGCATTGAAGCAACAAAGCAAATAAAACAAATTTATCCCGATTTACCCGTAATTGCTCATTCGGCTTACACTTCTGATTCTGATATAGAAAAATCGATGAGAGCGGGATTCGATGATTACATAACGAAACCAATAAGCAAAGAAAATCTCCTACAAGTTTTGGAACAATATTTATTAGTAAAAAAGAATGATTAAGTTTGTTTCGCTTTTTGGGAAGAATGCAGAAATAATCTCATGGTTGAGGGAAAAGGAAATTTTAAGTTTGAAATAAAAGAGCATGATTTTATTTGCTTCGTTACGTGTGCAGGAAATGTGAATTTTGAGGAATCAGCCGGTGCTATACAATATCTGGCAAATCACCCCGATTTTAAATCAGAATATAAAGTAATTGTTGATTTTAGGGAAATGAACTATCACCCAAGTTATGCTGATTTGCGTGGAATAATTGACACTTTGAGGTTGTCAAAAGAAAATTTTAAAAATAAAGTAGCTTTAGTTTCTAATTCAAAAATGGAAGTTATTGCAAAGCTGGCTGTTGCTTATTGTGCGAAGGAAGGTATGAAAATGAAAGCCTTTACAAAAATGGACGAAGCACATTCATGGATTGCAGAACCAGATCAATGATTTTGTTATTTCAAAAAGCATAAAGTATTCAATTTTAAATATCAATTCAGTTGCCGGGTCTTTTGGGGTTTTTATGATTTTTTTCGGAAGATTTAATTTGCAAAAAACACTGGGTCTGATGATTTATTAAAAAAATCCAGGGTTTGCAAGATGTTAGGTTTTGAAAATAAATCTTATTGAATTTTGGTATTCTTTTGTTACATTTAAAACGGTTTTCAAGTCAGGGCGATTAACCTGAAAGAAAATTCTAATCCAAAAGATCAGACTAAAGACGATGCCTAATTTGTTTAAAACTAAATCGATAGGGCTAAAACAGGCAATGTTGATTATTGCCCCACTGTTAAGCTTACTAATCATTCTTTTTGCCGATCTCGATCCTGAAAACAGAAAAGTAACTTATACTTTTGCCATTGCACTTCTTATGGCTCTTTGGTGGATTACAGAAGCAGTTCCGCTGGCCGTAACCGCTTTGTTACCTGTAGCACTTTTCCCGTTGTTTGGTGTTGTTGACGGGAAGACCGTTTCATCAATGTATTTTAACTACATTATTTTTCTTTTTATAGGTGGATTTCTGATGGCATTTGCCATGGAACGATGGAATCTGCACAGAAGGATCGCCCTCCGGATTTTGATTTTAGTTGGAATAAGCCCGGCAAAAATTTTACTTGGTTTTATGATTGCCACGGCATTTTTATCGATGTGGATGTCGAACACTGCAACTGCTATGATGATGGTTCCTATTGCATTATCTATCATTATGAAACTGGAAGAGAGCCTTGGAGCAAAGAAAATGGGAAAATATGGCATGGGATTACTGCTTGGAATTGCTTATTCAGCTTCCATTGGTGGAATTGCCACCCTGGTCGGAACCCCTCCAAATCCTTTATTTGTGAGTGTGGCAGATATTATGTTTCCGGGAATGCCTGAAATTACCTTTGCCGACTGGTTTATTTTTGCACTCCCTGTAACTATTTCCATTTTTATTATTGCCTGGGTTTTATTGTTTTTCATGTATAAACCTAAAAAGAGTTGGAAAGATCTCCATATTGATGAATTTAAAAGAGAATATGTTGCTTTGGGAAAAATGAGCCGGGAAGAACGAATTGTGCTGGTGCTTTTTATCATCCTGGCTTTCTTATGGATTTTCAGGAGCGGGTTTACCATTCAATCTTTGGTAATTCCCGGGTGGTCGCAATTATTTAAAAACCCGTCTTATATAAATGATGGAACTGTAGCCATGTTTGTTTCTTTATTGTTGTTTATGATTCCTTCTAAAGCAAAAAAGGGAGAGCGAATAATGAATTGGGAAACGGCGAAAAAAATCCCGTGGGGCATTGTTTTATTGTTTGGTGGTGGGTTTGCCCTGGCTGAAGGATTTGTGCAGTCCGGACTTTCAAACTGGTTTGGTCAGCAATTGGCAGGGTTAGCACATGTAAAACCAATTTTTTTAACTTTTGCAGATGTTACAATGATGTCGTTTCTTACGGAACTGACGTCCAATGTGGCCAGCACAGAAATGATTTTACCGATTCTTGCAGGACTGGCAACTACGATTAAAATAAATCCTTTGCTTTTAATGATTCCGGCAACAATGGCAGCTTCGCTGGCTTTTATGCTTCCGGTGGCAACACCTCCAAATGCCATTATTTTCGGTACAAACAGGCTCACTGTTAAAGACATGGTAAAAACAGGAATCCTACTTAATATGTGCGGGGTTATTATTGCAACTTTAGTAATGTATTTTTGGGGGACAGTTGTTTTTAATATCGATGTAAACGTTTTTCCCGATTGGGCAGTAGTTGCCAAATAAAGTAGAAATCGAAATAGTCTGTTCATCTGTAAAATAGATTTAATAAGTTTATAAATAGTTTAAAATTTAATTTCAAACCTAAAAACGATTATGAGTACAAATCGCAGATCATTTATCCGCAATCTGGCTATTGGCTCCGGAGCACTTGCCACAACACCTTTAATTGGAGCCACGCCTGAAGAGAAAGAACAATTCAAATATATAAGGAAAGCGGTTCAGAGACAGCCAAAGATGGAATTCAACATGTGTGGTTATGCTGCACCAAAACTCGATAAAGTAAGGATAGGTTATGTGGGAATTGGCGATCGTGGTTCAGGTGCAGTGGAAAGAATGACTTATATCGATGGAGTTGAAATTGTTGCTTTGTGCGATATCGTCAGGCAGCTGTTGATGGCGCTCAGAAAACACTGGCTGACGCAGGCCTTCCTAAAGCAAAAGAATTTGTTGGAGGTGAATTGGAATTTAAAAAACTGTGTGACAGTGGTCTGGTTGATCTTGTTTATACGGCAACACCCTGGAAGTGGCATGTGCCGGTTGCTTTGGCCGCAATGGATGGCGGATGCCATACAGCCGTTGAAGTTTCTACAGCTAAAACATTAGACGAATGCTGGGAAATTGTTGAAACATCAGAACGGACCAGAAAACATTGTGTGATCCTTGAAAACTGTTGTTATGATTTTTTTGAGTTGTTGACGTTGAATATGGTTCGCCAGGGAGTTTTTGGTGACCTTGTTCATGGTGAAGGTGCATATATTCATAATCTTGATTATTGGATGTTTAACAAGCCAAAGGATGATAAAATGGGATCTGACGGCGCTTACACCGGAATGTGGCGGATCCACGAAAATAAACGCAAGGCGAATGTTTATCCCACGCATGGTCTGGGACCAATTTGCCAGGCCATGAACATTAACCGTGGCGATAAACTGGAATATTTAACCGCAATGATGACGGACGACTTTTCATTTAAAAAAAAATTGAAGACAAGGCAAAGGAAGATCCGTTTTTTGAACAGTTTGTGGGTTGGGATATGCGCGGGAACATGGACATGCAGATGATCAGAACTCATAACGGGAAGTCGATCCTTATTCAACACGATATTTCTTCACCTCGTCCGTATTCAAGAATTCATCAACTGAGTGGGACAAAATGTTTTGCGCAGAAATATCCGATTGAGCAGATAGCATTTGGACATGAAGTTGCCGATGAGGCAAAAATGAAAGAATTGCAGGAGAAATATACACCGGAGATCGTGAAGAGAGTAGGAGAGATGGCCAAACAGGTTGGCGGCCATGGGGGTATGGACTTTATAATGGATTGGCGTCTGATTGACTGCTTGCGTAACGGTTTGCCAATGGATATGGATGTATATGATGCTGCTACCTGGAGTAGTATTACACCTTTAAGCGAATATTCAATTGCAAATGGATCGAAACCTATAGAAGTACCGGATTTTACCCGGGGTGCATGGAAAACAAACAAACCTGTTGAACTTACATTAGCAGGCGGGGGCACTACACATGTTAGAAATCTGAATAATCAGTCAAAGGGCCAATTATAGCCTAAATTAACAATTACTTTAATAAATAAATTAAGAAGACCGCCTTATAGTTTTAGGCGGTTTTTTTCAACGATTTAAAGCCAGATTAAAGGAAGTTTAATTGTAGTAAATAATGCTTCTGGCATAAAAAAGAGTTGCGTGTCTTAAATACTTTTTTTAAATTAAATGGAAACCTAAAATGCGCAGTTATGTTAAATGTTTACGATTTTAAAATTGCCCATCCTGAAGATTTTAAACAATTATCAGTCAGAGATTTATTATTTGTGTACTACAAATGTCCCCAGGCGGATAGATTATTATACTTATATAATCACTATAACCTGATTTCGTTTACGCTTGAAGGCTCAAGAATAATACATCAAGGGAAAAAATCATGGACCACGAAGAAAGAAAGTACCTTTTTTTTACGTAAAACTGCGTATGTACAGGAGCTACCTGAATCACCAGGATGGGAAGTGCTCGCATTTTATGTTCCGGATGAATTTTTAATACAGGTTATAAATGAATTCAGGGATAATTTATCTGCTCCAAAATTTTCGGATTTAACCGATGAAATGATGTTTGAAATAAATCTTAATGAAGCAACAAGAACTTATTTTTATAGTATAATTCCCTATTTTACACAAAAAATACCACCATCGGAAAAATTACTGGAACTAAAGTTTAAGGAACTTCTCATAAATATTCTGTCTAATCCTTTAAACAAAGAGTTACTTGCATACATTCAGTATCTGGATGGGAATTATAAAATTCCGATTTGGCAGGTAATGGAAAAAAATTATATCTATAATCTTACAATAAGTGATTTTGCCAGGATTGCAGGACGAAGTTTGGCTTCTTTTAAAAGAGATTTCTTTGCGTATTATCATGTAACACCAGGTAAATGGCTGACTGTAAAAAGACTCGAACATGCCCAAATGCTGTTAAATTCATCTAAGCAAAGTATTTCAGAAGTCGCTTTTAATTCCGGTTTTGAAAATCTTTCGCATTTTAGCCGCATTTTTAAAGAAAAATATGGAAGTTCGCCTCTCCAATTTAGAAAAGGCCTGGTTGATGTAGCCTGAGATAACAAAAAAAGACAAATTTATCTTTAAAACAAAAAATCTGAACTTTTAAGAAAAGTACAACGCATTGATTCATAGTAATTTTGAATTGACACAATATTGTTTAACTAAAAATGTTTGTTATGAAAAAATTATTATTTATCTACTGTTTTACTAGCAGGATTCGCTATTTGCACAAAGGCGCAGAAAGAAATCGAATTCAAGGATGACATTAAAGTTGTTTTTGAAAACGACAAGTTGAAAGTTACTGAATACGACAGTAATCCGGGAAAAGACGTTTGTGGATTGGGAAAACACTCTCATAAAGCTCATCTAACGGTTGTTCTTGCCGATATGAAAGCCAGGGTTACAACGAAAGATGGTAAAGTCAAAGAGGCTACCCTGCCTGCAGGAGTTGCATTTTGGAGCGAAGCTGAAACACATGCTGTAATTAACTCGGGTGACAAACCAGCAAAAGTTCTTTTAATTGTACCAAAACAATGAAAAAAAATTCATCTTTTTTCAATTGATTTACTTTGACTTATAGTTCAACGAAGAGTAATAATCTGAGCTTTTGAATCTCAGTTATCAAGCTATTGTGATTTTACTTGTTATATCAAATGACATAAAATAAAAAAGACCTATTTGTCTTATTGTTTGAACTTTTTGTATTATCTAAGAGGAAATATATGCAGTAACTTTATGGTTATCATTTAAATATTAATTCCATGAAGCATCGCGCATTTAATACCTTGTTTACTATTTCTGACAGTGTTAAAATCATAAAAAAGGATAGTTAATAATTCACATCTTATAGTTTTCACCCTATACAATCTCAAAATGGTTACATGCAAGAAAAATAAGAAGATAGCAGGAATTCATAGACTTTATCGACCTCCATAATATAAATTACTGTAATAAGTTGTGATGTAATTTCATTGTTAAAGTGAAGATAAATTAGACAGATGAGTAAAATAACATTCAATGTCAGTTTTCCCAATATTACCCGATAACGAAATTATTTAATCAGGATACTTCAAAATAGATTTTATAACATTAAAAAACACAGGAGGTTTATATGAAAAAAGTAATTACACATAGTATTTTTAACAGACTTTCTTTAATCGTAGTATCAGTCGCCATTTTAAGTTTTTTATCCAGCTGCGAAAAAGATAGCACCGAAAGTTCGGAGTTTAAAACTCTGCCAATCGAAAAAAGTAAATCAATTATGATGCCTGGACCTGCCCAAATGTTGGCGTCGGGATTGCAAGGTGCCAGCGGTAGTACTGTTGGTCCTGATGGCGCACTTTATGTAACGGAAGGACTGGCAGGCAAAATTTCACGTATAGATCCTGAGACCGGTGAAGTTACTACTTTTGCCAGTGGATTTCCACCCTCACTTATCGGTATTGGTGGTGTTTATGATGTCACTTTTATTGACGAGACGGCATATGCACTTGTAACTCTTGTCGATGATCCCAATTTGTTTCCTACCGGTGCTGTTAACGGGATTTATCGTGTGGATGGCCCAAACAGTTTTACTATTGTTGCAGACATTGGGGCTTATAATATCACAAATCCACCAACAGGGTTCCCCTTCTTTGTAAGCACAGGTGTTCAGTATTCTATCCAAACCTATCATGGGGGATTCCTGGTAACGGATGGCCACCTGAATCGAGTGCTTCATGTAACACTTGATGGTGATATTTCAGTATTTAAGACGTTCAATAATATCGTTCCAACCGGGCTTGCGGTATCGGGAAATACGGTGTTTATGGCCGAAGCCGGACCAACTCCTCATCTTCCTGAAAATGGCAAGGTGGTATCATTCAGTCCGAATTCACCTATGGTCAATGTTGTGGCTTCGGGTGCCCCGTTGCTTGTTGATGTGGAATTTGGCCGTGGAAGAACAATGTTTGCTCTCTCGCAGGGAATATGGGAAGGTACTCCTGAAGAAGCTGGTAAACCTGCCAATCCGGAAACCGGTTCGCTCGTGAGAGTAAATAAAGACGGTACATTTACTACAGTCACAGATGGACTTGACAGACCTACTTCGCTGGAGATTATAGGAAACACTGCATTTATTGTTACGCTCACAGGTAAGATCTGGAGTGTTGACAATATTGCCAGTCCTCCTTACGGAATGTGATCTGTAGTACTTTTTGTAATTAATTATTTCAACAGATCACAACATTTATAAATTTTGAAGAAAGAGATTGTTTAAGGAAAAACGACTGCACTAAATATTCTTAATCGCACCTGCCCGTATTTAAATGCGGGCAGTGTGTTTATAAACTCTGTTGAAATAACTTGTGCAGACAAACAGGAGATCATTTTATCAAGTCAAAGTGTGATATCATTCTGAACTCAAAAGTTCCAATAAGTCAATTTAAGTTTATAGGTTTTGTGATTTAATTTAAATTACGTTAATCCAAATTTCCCTCACTTTATTGATCAAAAAATAATGCATATCAAAAACCCTTTAAAATAAAAGAGTTGATTGTATTTATTATTTTTTGTACATTATTTACTATTTCATTAGGATATACGGAATGGATTGCAAACAATCTGGCTACAGCAAAAGCTTCAAATAGATAATATTATTAAAACAGCCAATGTTTAAACGCTCAATGAAATAAAATTCAAGTGAATCTGATTCTGCAGGCGGGCAACTTGTATCACTATTAGGTATCTCTGGTGGTGTAAAAAAGCTTGGAGACTGAGTTTGGGAAATCCTGACCAATCCAGCAGGGTGCAGGCTGTGATCAGTTGGTTTTTACCAACCAATTTTCTGAAAATGGATGAACAATTAAGTGAAAACAACCTTAAAGATCCCTGGCATCATGAATCTCCTGATTCTGAAGTTTCAAAACTTTTAGGAGAGACAATTACCGAAGTTCCCCAATCACTTATAGACGAGGTAAATCCTGAAACTTACATTTCAACTGATGATCCGCCATTTCTAATTCAACACGGATTGGAAGATCGCACAGTACCTTATCAATGTTCTGTTTTATTTGCAAAAAAACTGGGAAAAGTATTGGGGTATCAAAATGTGCATCTTGAATTATTCCCTGAAACCGACCACGGTGATAAAGCC
>CAVYOB010000010.1:0-14143 GCA_963769925.1 uncultured Prolixibacteraceae bacterium | reverse complement strand
TTGTTGTAACGAAACCTTTGTTCACGTTATTTTTGCTAATATAGTGGAAAAAAGGTTTCATTATTTCGGTATTCGGTGGTTAAACGAAACCTTTGAGGTCACATTTATTATCTCATCTATGGGATTAATAACCTTGTCGATTTCCAAACTCGAAATATGTGTGTATATTTCTGTCGTCTTAATATCTTCGTGTCCCAACAATTCCTGTATAATCCTAAGATTTGTACCTTGCTCAAGCAAGTGCGTGGCAAAAGAGTGCCGGAGCATATGCACATGAACTCTTTTTTTTATCCCTGCCCTGATGGCGTACTTTTTTAATATTTTGGCAACGCTTGCTCCGGAATACTGAGCATTCGATGGCCCTTCAAATAACCAGGTCTCAGGTTTGTACGCTTTAAAGTAGGCTCTTAAATCATTCAATACACCTTTTGAAAGTAATGAATACCTGTCTTTTTTCCCTTTACCGCCTCTAATTTTAATTCTCATTCTTTTTGAATCAATATCTGTTAATTTGAGATGCAAAAGTTCTCCTCTTCTCAGACCAGCAGAATATATCAATTCCAATATACACTTGTGTTTTAAATTTGTTGCTGCTTCCAAAATAGATTTTATTTCATCCTTGCTCAATACGTCTGGTAACCGAAATGCTTTATTTGGTCGTTCTATTAAATAATATTGTTTTTCCTGGTGAAGAATTTTCTCGTAATAAAATTTTATTGCATTAATCCTTTGATTTTGCTGGCTGATTGAGATTTTCCTGCTTTCAATCAGTTCAAGAATGTATTTATTGATTTCATCTGGTTTGATCTCGCTCAATTCACAATCAGAAAAATAGTGAATAAAATCCTTAAAATATTTAGTGTATGTTTTAATGGTGTTTTCGCTGTAACGTTTTTGTTTTAGCTTGGCTACATATTGCTCAGGAATGTTTAAGTTCAGATTTAAATGATAAGTGTTGATATCGTAACGGACTCCAAATTGCTGTAAAAACTGGATGTAGTTAAACTGCTCCTTTTTTATGTACCATCTTTTTTCAGCAGGCAGATAAATTGCATCGGAAAATAACCGCAACTGGTTTACAATTTCCCAGTCAAATTCAAAATCAATAAAAACAACGCGTTTTTCTTTAACTATTCCTTCCGATAATGATATTTGAGGTAGCTTATTCAACGGGTTCAAGGTTTTCGACATTTTAAAAATAAGCATAAATTCAATACCATCTGATATTTTAACGGGGATATTTTAGTACGTATGCATCGTACGTATTAAAAATGGGAGAATAAATAAGCAATAAAAGTTAACGGATTATGCTTATTGGGCTGCGTCTTTTAAATCCAGGAACCATTTAATTGATGCCAGCTCTGCCGGAATGATACCTGAAGTATGTGTCTCCCCGGGAAGGGGAACATAAATTACTTTATCAGGGCTTACTCCTTTGGTAAGAAAATCCTGGTAAATATTTAATGAAACCTGTGGCGGAACAAATTCATCAGCAGTTCCGTGCAAAATCATTGTAGGTGTTACCGTATTCCATGCTGAAATGCTGTTGTCGCTCATACTGTTGATAATTGATGCAAATTTTTCATCGGTATCTGCATTGTTCCGGTAATCTTCGGTAAAAAGGTCAGCAACATTTGTAGTCAGTTCGGCATTGATTTCTTCGCCCGAACGTGTTCCGTCATACAACGTGGTAACCAGTGTATCGTAAGGTGCATTAAACACATCGGCAGGTGGGGTGGTAATCAGTCCGAGATTTATGTAGCTGTTAAAAACATATCCCAAAAAATAAGGCATCGGGTAGGTGGTTTGCTCAAGAACATAGTTGTTGATGAAATTCAAATCGTAAGGCCCGGCGCCACAGGCACTGGCTTTTAAATTGAATTCCGTTGAATACTGGGTTTCAATGGCTTTTTGAAGTTGCATGGTTGCCCAACCACCTTGCGAATACCCTGTAATATAAAGGTCGTCACTCATCTCTGTATTCAGATGATTATTTATAAGTTCTTTCACTGCGCGCAACATATCAGTTACCGTTTGTACGGTCGATTCTTTATCCAGGTAGGGGTGAAACATATCTGCCGACTCCCCAAAACCCAGGTAATCGGGAACAGAAATAATAAAACCGGTAGATGCCACAAATTCCAGCATCAGGTATAACTCGTAATCCGGATTTAACGAAGGCGCCATGCTATGCAGCGTATTTGTTCCGTTCTGGAAACTCATAATCGGAAACTGAATGCCGCTGGTGGTTGGTACGGCAACCAATCCCGACGCTGTTACATATTCACCATTAAAAGTGGTGAGATAAGAAATGGTATAAACAGAAATGCTGTGTTGCATTTGATCTATTAATGGCTGGAGTTCAGGATATTCGTTAACCATCGGTTCCAGTCCAAGTTTAACCAGCGAAGACAGGTAGGTTTTCTGCTTGTTATAACTCAAAAGGTATTCATCGTTTGGTGCCGGGTTATCATTTTTATTGAATAAATCACACGATGATAATAGGGCAATCAAAACAAAAAAGGAGAGACTTTTGATTAAGATATTGTTTCTTTTCATGGCTATCTGATTTAATGTTTTCGCAAACTCAAATGTACACTAATTTTTTAAAACGCCGGGACAGAGGTATAAGTTCATTTAGTAAATAACGATTTATTTTTCTTCTTTAATTCCGATGGCATGTTTAACTCCTGAATAAATGGCTTTCCACCAGTAATTAATAATAGATCGCTGCACATCACGATCATAATTGATTTTCTCCGGTTGCAGCTCGTCTTTCCCTTTTGGATTCCGGTTGTTTAGCACCATACTGTTGGCCCAGAAAGTAGCCAGCTTCGATTTCCGTTTCTCTTCATCGCCAATGTTAAGAACATCGATTTTGAAATCGTCGTATCCAAACAGTAACTCGCCGGTTGCATGGTCACGGTTGAAGGAGATATTGAATTCAAAGCGGTTGATCCGGCCGGTTTCAATGGAGAGTGGTGCAGCTTTTTCAATCATGGCGTTAAATGGTTTCATCAACATTGGTTGTAGCGAACCTATCACAGAGTGAGAATAATTTCCGGCTGTCAGATCAAAATTAAATGTTGCTGAAAGCAGCGATCGGTTCATAACTTTTGCATCGGCCCAAATGGTCAGAAAAGGATTTTTATTTAGCAAATCATCCCGGTTTGTCAGCCTTGTAGTCCGCAAATGCAGTTGATTAAAACTGAGTTGCCCCGGTTCATCTGAAATATCTCCTAATTCACTGTATTTTAATGTTGAAGATTGGAGAATCACTGAGTCGAAAACAAAAGGTTGTTTTATTTTACGAAGCAGGTCCTGCGGCCACGGTGGTCGCTGGTTCACATTAAAAGGATAGCGCTTGTTTCTGAAAATATCTGCATTGGTTTTACCGATCACCAGTGCGTCGGCATCCAGAATGTTTTTTTGCAGCCACAGGCTTTCGTTTACTCCTTTTATTTCAATCTGGTTGGTTTTTACCTGAACATAATCGGCCTGGTAAACCGATTTTCGGTTAAAATCTTCTACACTCAACAGGGGTTTTACAGCGATGTTTTTTAATAAAACATTGTGTTCGGCCGAATTGAAAATAAGTGAATCGGCTGAAAAAAGGTACATTCCGTTTTTACTTTTAGTTTGCAGACCGGAAGTTGTTATTTTGAATTCACGGGCGTGTAACAGATTTTCAGGACGCCGGGTTTCATCAATAAGAATGTCTTTAAAATCAATATTGAATTTTCGGTCCACCAGCTTTTTTTGAAACCAGTTAAAACTGAGATCGACACTTTGCAAATTAAGCCTGTTTATTTTCAGCTGGTTTACATAAGGTTCAATGTAAGGATACAAATCGAGGTTTTTGGTGAACTCGTATTTGTCGCCTTTAACTGAATCGATAACATTAATGTCGATAACAGGATCAGTAACTGAAATCTCATCAAAAAGGAAATTATTCTTTTCTACCGCCTGGTTAATGTCAAACCCGGTAAAAATAAGCTCAGGTGCTGATACTGAAAATGTATTTCCGCTGTTGATCGGACCGATCGGGGTAACTTTCAGGTTCGCAATTTCCAGTCTTTTCTTTTCCCGGTTAAAGTCCATGCTTTCAATATCCATTTTGTGCCTGTCGCCAAGAGGTGAGTTAAAATTGGTGATTCGGGAAACAAGATTTCTCGCCGAAAAAGAGATGCGGTTTTCATTGTCGCTTTGCACCGAAACATTTGGCAGAAACAGATCAATGTTAAAAGTACTTTGTGCCTGCTGTTGCTTCCCGTCAACTTCATAAGTTATCACCTGCCCGTTATTAATATTTAATTCGTCAATTTTTACCAGGTGGATCTCGGCAGGCATAGGAACCCCGAACTTGTTAAGATCGAGCGATTTGCCAACACCTTTTTTACTGAAAATACGAAATTTGGCATCATCGAGATCGAGTTTATCAAGAAACAGGTCTTTCGACCAGTAAGCTTTTGAAAAATCGATATCGCTCAGTATAATAGCTGGAATTGCTACCTGGTAAGTTGTGGTAAGGGTGCTGTAGTTTTTCGATTTAATATCGGGGTACAACGATGCATCTTTAATGCTCACGCTTTTATTTAATGTTGAAAGATTGATTTCTGCCGCATGAAGTATATGCACGCTGTCGGACAAAAGGAAGTTCTGATCCAGTACTGAAATATCAAAATTATCGGAGAACAAAAGGCGTTTCTTATTTAGTTCAGCTTCATTGAGCCTGAAATTATCCAGTTGCGCCGAAAAACCGTTGTCAAATGAAATGGTTTTGCCCTTTTTGGTGTGGTTTACCCAGGTGAATTTCCCGTTAGGAACAGCGATGTTTTTTATGTTAAAATCATTGATATAATTGAATATCAGTTGATAAAACTCTTCAAATTTTCTGTTTCCCGTATTTTTCCTTAGTGAACCAAAATTCTCGAAATAAATTTCCGGGTTTACTATCCGGAAACTGTTCATGGTTAGTTTGTTGTAAAAGAAAGCATCACGCAATAAAACACCGCTGAGAATGATTTTCGGAACAAAAATTCTATACAGTTCCGATCGGTTGTATTTTTCCATATCGGCCCGGGTAACATTCCTTATCACCGGTTGGAGGTGAAGGTTAGTAATTTCCAGTTTCCTGTCGGTACTTAAAATAGCAATGCTGTCCACATTAATTTTATGCAGATTATCCACCAGTTTCATCTGGTAATTCGAAAACCGCAGGTCGAAGTCGGTGGCATAAAAGAATTTGTCGGTTTTTTTTATGCTGGCTGAATCAAGGGCAAACCCCGACAGGGCAAAGTTAAAGCCCGTTTCAAAATATCCCTGCACGCGACTATTTTGTAAATGTTCAATACGAAGCGATCCGTTTTCAACCACAACTACTTTGGAATAAACGCCTTTTAGGTAAGCCTGGATCAGATCGAAAAGAATACCTGTCTCATTTGGCTTCTTAGGTTTTTCAATTTCGGTATTATAAGTAAGCTGCACCTGTGGCTCATCAACAAAAATTGATTGGGTAGGGAGGGTACGCGTATGATACAGGATTTTCAGGTTTACCTTATCAATATCCAGTTTTTTGCACTGAACATTTAACTGGGTTCTTGATTTTTCACCGTCAATAGAAAGTGGTGAAATCCGAATATTCCGGGCCTTCAAAGAATTGGAAATCGTGGATACAAACAAGGTGTCGGCATGGAATTCATGCATATTATCTTCCAGTCTTAAGTGATAGCCATTCACCTGCATTTTTATCTGCCGTGCGTGCAGCAAACGATTTGGGTCGCGGGAAGAAATGGAATCCAGCCTAAAATCGTATAATAATACATTTACCGAGTTGAACTGTTGTTTGTAAGTAGTAAAATCAGGTTGGCGGAATATCTCAATATTCGCATTTACCAGCCTGAAACTATCAGCTTCAATACTGGTGAACTGGTTTTGAATCAACGAATAGAGGTTAAACCGGTTCAGGTCTTCAATCTCAATTTTATGCGGATTTTCCTTTTGGTAAAATTTAATGGTGGAGTTGTCAAACTCCAGGTAATTGATGTCAAGCGAATCATTCAACGCAAAACGGGTAATGCTTTTGCTTTTTAAATGAAGGTTTGGCACAAATACATCATAAAGATTTTTATTTTTTTGTGTATGACTGTAAAACAGGTGAAACCCATGGGCGAAAATATCTGAAGTTTTTAGCGAATATTCCAGTGTATCGATGGTAAACATATGAAGGCTGTCGCCAAGATTATTGCTGAAATCATTCATCCTTAGGATAATATCTTCACTATCAAATAATTTGGATTCGTTAAAAATTAAGGCAGAATCGGTAATAAATTTTTTAATCGTCAGTGATATATGTTTAGCGTTTGAAGTCTGGAAAAGATCAACCGGGGATGCATAAATTTTATAATTTGCATTGATAAGATTAATCTCATCAAAAATCACTTTTTTAAGATTTTCCCTGAAAACAGGTTGCATAGCTTTAAAGAGCCGGTCGAATGTTTTTATGGAGTCGGTTTCCAATACATCTTCCCCGGTAAGCTCCAATTCAGGTTTATAAATCGAAAGGTTTTTACAGTGAAATGTTTTATTTTTCCTAAATTCTTTCCAAAATATCCCCTGAAAACTGATTTCCTTCGAATGAAATTCATACAATACTTTGTCCGGCGATTCTGCCCGTATCTTTTTAACTGCCTCTATATTGGTAGTTAAATCAATATTCCTGATTGACACTGTTAATGGAAATAATTTTATACCGATGTTCTCAAATGAAAGTCGGTATAAATGATCTGATTCATTATCTACCCATGCCGAAAGTTTTTGTTTTAATGTTTTTCCAGCTGTCAGGTAAACATAGATTCCGGCGCTGGTTATCAGTACAAATAGTATGATAACCATCCAAAGAATCAGCTTTTTTATGCGTTTCCTGAACTTTGCCATTTTAAGATATCAAACAATGGTTAAAGATAGCTGAATTTTGCAGGGGTTGCTTTTACCTGAAGAAAAAATGAAAATGAGATTTTGGATAATAATTTCAAGTTGCTGATTTTTTGGGAAAAAGAAATTAAAAATGAATGATTTTGTTATTTTTAAAAAGTGAAATTAAAAATCGGTTCATGATTAAGTTGAACGAAGAACCTTAAATGTAATGCTAAACCAATTCGAATGAAACGATTCCTTATTTTATTTCTTATCCTTTTCCCTGGAATATTTTCTGTTGCACAACCGGTTAAAATTATGCTGATTACCGGAGGACATGAGTACGATACCCTACAGTTTTTTGAAATGTTTGATTCGCTTGATGGAATTGAATATGAACACTTTCAGCAACCAGAGGCAAACCAGAGACTGGCAAAAGGTTTAGCTAAAGATTTTGATGTGCTGGTATTTTACGACATGTGGCAGAATATTTCAGAGGACGAAAAAAATGCTTACATGGAGTTGGCACGTAACGGTAAACCATTTTTGTTTTTGCATCATTCTATAGTTTCTTACCAAAAATGGCCGGAATTTGAACAATTGGTTGGCGGGAGATATATTGAAGAAGCCAAAAATGTACCCGAAGAATTGTGGTCAACTTATAATCATGATGTTTGGGTGTATGCAAATGTGGAAAATTATACCCCGGTAACCGTAGGTTTTAAGAAGGTTCGTTTCTTCGATGAGGTGTATGGAAATGTACGGATTTCTGATGACATCATTCCCTTACTTCGAACGCGCCATCCGCAAAGTATGGAGTTTATAGCGTGGCAACATAAATACAAAGCATCGGATGTTGTTTACATTCAGCCGGGGCACGATTACCGTACTTATGAATCGGCGGATTACCGGAAATTGCTGCGACAAGCCATTTTTTTTCTGGCAAAAAAGAAGAACTAAATCATTGAATTGAATAACTAAAACTAAACTGAATTTTATGGAAAATGTAAAAAAAAATCTTTTGTTTAATGCCAGTTGTTTGGCATTAGTTGTAACTGCTCTTTCATTCGGAACAAGAGGAGGATTTATTACACCATGGATGGAAGAATTTAATCTGACTGGAGCAGAAGTTGGATGGATCGTTGGTACTGCCTTTTGGGGATTTACACTTGCAATGATCATTTTAGGTCCTCTGATTGATATTTTGGGTATTGGAAAAGTATTAGCCATCGCATTTATCTGTCATGTTATAGGACTTACAATGACAATTTTTGCACAAGGATTCTGGACCCTTTTCTTTTCGACTATGTTTATTGGCATCGCAAATGGTAGTGTCGAGGCTGCGGCAAATCCAATGGTTACGGCGCTTTATCCCAAAGATAAGACAGCTAAACTTAATCGTTTTCATATGTGGTTTCCAACTGGAATTGTAATCGGAGGACTAATAGTATTCTTTTTAGATGAGATAGGAATTGGCTGGAGAATTCAGACTGCAGTAATGTTAGTTCCTACATTTGGTTATGGTTTATTGTTTCTTCGTCAAAAATTCCCTGAAACAGAACGCGTTACCGTTGGTGCCTCGTACAAGGATATGTTAAAAGCCTGTATCTCGCCTTTGTTTCTTTTTATGGCATTTTGCATGTTGTTCACTGCATCTACTGAATTAGGGACCAATCAATGGATAGCAGCTTTGTTTAATAATTCAGTAAGTAATTTGTTTGGTGAAGGTGTTGGGGCCATTTTAATTTTAGTATGGATTTCAGCGATTATGGCGTTGGCAAGACTAGTTGCCGGACCAGTTGTACATCGATTATCAGGAATAGGTGTTTTATTGTTTTCATCTATTTTTTCAGGAGTAGGCTTATATTTGATGAGTATATCATCTGGGGCTGTTTTATTTGCTGCAGCAACTGTTTTTGCAATTGGAGTAGCATATTTTTGGCCGAATATGTTAGGAGTTGTGGCAGAGAAGGTACCAACAAGTGGCGCTCTTGGTCTGGCAATAATGGGTGGTATAGGATTTCTTGGAGGTGCAATTGCGCAACCGGCACTTGGGAAAATCTATGATATTCAACTAACCAAATTTAATGACGATCTGACTGCAGGGGCCGCGACTCTTAAATATGTAATTTTATTATCTGTATTTCTTACTATTGCTTTCCTGTATCTTTACTTAAAATATAAAAATAAGGAAAAAGTAACAGCATAAAGTCTTTTTAAAGGCAGGATTTTCCTGCCTTTTTTCTTACTAAAATTCTGGATTTATTAGAAAACCAGGTTTATTCGGTAGTTTTAATCGATTTTATTGTGAGCTCTGGCTGAGAGCAATTTAATTCAGTTGTGGGTGTCCATTTTAATTGAATATTTTTCCCCAGCACATCATCTGAAAAGGTATTGTTGTTTACCGATACTTTTTTGCAAGCTTCAAATGAAAACGTATATCTTCTTGAATGATAAGGTTCAAAGCGGGTGCTTCTTGTAATGGTGTTATTTTCAAAAGTTAGTCCGTCAACAGAACGTGCAAAAAGAACGGAATAATCAAACGGATGAAAGCGATTATTGATGATCCGGATATTTTTATGATACTGCGGTGTGTTTTCATTCAATACCGGAATTTCCGGGTAAATGGAGATTATTCCTTCACAAAATTGATAGGGACTTGTATTGCATAAGTCCGTGAATTCGTTATTCTCAATCAGTACATCGGTTACCGCACCCGACTCAAACCAGTTGTTGGCATCACCGGCTATTAGAATTGCGCTGCCACTCGATTCAAACACATTATTTTTTATTACTACTTTCCCTGGCGTTGAGACAAGAATTCCACGCGCCCTGCTGCTTTTAAACTGCGAATCGGAGATTGACACATCTGGTGTCCATGTGAGGTTTTCAAGAGCATCCTTAACTTCAAGGGTAGGAGGTATCTTATCTTTAAAAACTAAAATAAAAGTTTTTATATCCACAGGTTTGAAACTTTCAATGATTCCGGTTCCCAAAGTTTTCATCATTTCATTCTCAATAAAACGGACACTGTCGCCGGGATGTCCCCAGTTCAAGCCCTCGCTTTGGGGATGCATAAAACGGCATTTTAACTGGGTGTCAGAAATTTTCTCAACGATTTGAACACTCGTTCCGTGAATATTAATCGGATCATCCATAAGTCCGGCAAATTCACAGTTTTCAACCGCAACCTGTCCTTTACAGTTCGAAATCTGCAGCCCGTCGTCGCCTCCTCCAAAATACCTGTTTTTTGCCTTGTTTGGAATTGCTCTGTAACCATTAAATGTCAGGTTTTCGCTAAACTGCGCCAAAACGCCAAGACCGGTAGCGTAGTATAAATTTACGTTGTTAACTGTAATGTTCTTTGATTCCTGTATAAAAATACCCGAATGGATTCTTTCAGCATGACGGAAAACCAGGTAATTACCAATAGCTGGTTTGCGCAAAAAGTTATAATTCAAACGAATAACCCCTGGAATGATATCCTGGGCAACGTAATCTTCCCATCCTTTTCCCAAACAACCCCAGTCACCGGTTTGCGGAACAATATACCTGTCTGCGCGATCAAATTCCATGGTACTTTTCCAGAGTTCTTTTTCGTTTCGGTTGAGCTTAAAATACAATAATCCGTTATCTATTTGATAGGGATATTCTTTCAAATCGATGGCTAACTCAATAAATTCGTTGTTCACTTTTACTACTTTCCCTTGCGCAGTCAGTGGTTGTTCCCAGTCGATGTTGAAATTCTTCAGTACAATATTCCGGCAGTTATCAAATGTAAAAGGTTGCATTTGCTCATGAAAGATCAGTGTGCTGCCGTTTCCGTCAATAACCAGATTTTTCCGGTTTTCAAATAAAAGGGCACATTTGCGTGGATTAACGTCCGTAGTATTCGATTCGTAATATTCTCTTTTCGTACTGTACTCAGGATAAAAATGATATTCTCCGTGATTAAACCGAATTACAGTAGGAGTATTATTATCTATTTCTTTTAATGCTTTGTTGATGATTTCTGTGCAGTCTCTTTTCCTGGTTTTTTCGAGCCCGTAATCTTTCAGGTAAATGTAAGTCGTATCTTCCTGGGTTTTACAATCGAACGAATACAGTAATTTATTCGGAGTAATCAAATTTAAAAGAAAGAAAACCGTCAGGATTGTATAATTAACGAATTGTTTCTTCATTTCCGAACATTTTAATCAAAAGTAACATAATGTGATGTGTTTTTCCAGTAATAAACTCAGTGATTTCTAAAACTATTTTGTATGAAAGTCACTATTTTTGAAGTTACTGGTTTTTTGTTCGACTGAAATTTAACTTTTTAAATCCTATGAAACATTAGTAATCGAAAATCCATGACTTGTGATCCCGGAATATCGAGCGCTTTTAGTGTTAATAATCCTCTTCCCTTTTTTAAATGGATTGTCCCGATTTTTAATGGTTTAAAATCTTTTACATATGACTCAGTTCTCAACACACGGTCGTTTTCCATTCCGGTAAGGGGTGGATCGTGTGCTTCAGTAATTTTGCCCGTTATTTTTTCATTGTTAAAACTTAGTTCGAAAGTTGCACCAACATCAGCAGCCGGGCAGGTATAAAAAATTTCCACATCGAAATTACCGTCTGCTAACACTTCTGCATTCCATGTGATACTATCGGAAAGGCTTCTCCAATTGGTGTAAAACGAACAGTTTGGCCAGCGATTGGAACGATTAATGTTTCCATGTGCAACACCGTCACGTGCGGGAATTTGTGTAAAATTGAATTCCGGATCTCCGATTGGGAAAGTCCGTACGTCCTTTTTTGTTAGTTCACTCAATACATTATTTTCCCAGTTTGATTTGGCAGCCATTAATTCTTTGGTAATTCCAGGGTGTTCGCCGGAAACATCGTTATACTGACCTGGATCAATTTCCATGTCGAAAAGCTTGCCCATATTATCCAACCTGTATTTTTGGTTTCTCACGCTGGTATTCCCATTCCAATAACTGAAAATATTTCGATCGTTCCATTCCGGTTTTGTTTCCTGTAATAATGGTTTCAGACTCACTCCATCCAATGGTTTTTTCGGAGTATATTCAATACCTGCCAAATCAACAAGAGTTGGTAATAAATCAATAACTCCTGCTATTTCAGTCACCTTTTTCCCAGGGGAGAATTTTCCTTCCCATTTTATAAACATAGGTGAACGCACCCCACCTTCATCGGTCGAACCTTTACGACCTTTCATGCCACCATTCCAGCGCCAACTGTTGGGTCCATTATCCGAGAAATAAATTATTATAGTATTTTTTGTAAGTCCAAGTTCATCGACTTTATCCACCACCCGGCTCACGTTCCAGTCAATATTCTCGCTCATTGCAAGCGCTGCACGGGTGAATGGTATATCTTCTTTTTCCGGATCACGGTTAAACATTTTCAACTCGTTGCTTTTGTATTTGTTCCACCATCTGTCGGGAACTTGCATTGGAGAATGTGGTATGTTAAATGGCAGATAAAGGAAAAATGGTTTATTCTTGTTTCTTTCTATGAATTTAATTCCATGTTCTGTAAGATCGTTAGTAAGATAACCCTTGCCTTTGACAATTTCACCGTTGTGTTCCAGCATCGGACTAAAATAGTTGCCCCAATGTCCGGAACAAAATCCATAAAAATCATCGAATCCACGTGCGTTGGGATGATATGGAGGTTGCATCCCATTGTGCCATTTCCCGTATGCTGCGGTTACATAACCGGCATTTTTGAAAACCTCCGCAATTGTGGTTTCATCTAAATCGAGGCGCTCACCTCCTGCAGAAGTAGAATAAACTCCACTACGAACATGATAGCGTCCGGTTAGTAATTCAGCGCGTGTAGGTGAACATACCGGGCATACATAAAACCGATCGAATGTAACTCCCTCTTTGGCCAGCTTGTCTATGTTTGGAGTCGAAATGTTTTTGTTACCGCTGACACTCAAATCGCCCCAACCCTGATCATCACTTAATATTATAATTATATTCGGTGGAATTTTGGATTGTTTTTGCAAACAACTAATGAATAAAATCGGAATCAGAAAAAAATATAAAACTTTGTTCATGTTTTTATTTTAAGAACAGTAACCAGATTATGAAAATATACATTCCACCCTACTTCTGCAGGATGGAATGTATTTTATCTTTATTACCGACCTGCCAGATTTGCCTGCCCGGTTTATTGTCTTGTCAACGTCTATTCACAACATCCAGATATTCTTTTAAGTACCGTTGGTCGTTTTCATCACTATCACCATATTTTTTCCTGAGATCAGCTAATTGTTCATGCAAAGTGTTCTGGATATCGGCATATTCCGGTTCACCGTATACATTATGCATTTCATTAGGATCCGTTTTTAGGTCATATAATTCCCATTCATCGATATCGTAATAAAAATGAATGAGCTTATATCGTTCAGTTGCAATGCCATAGTGCCTTTTTACCATGTGTATTGACGGATATTCGTAATAGGTATAATAAATGGCATCGCGAAACTCACTCGTTTTCCCTGCAACGAGATTACGAAATGATATGCCTTGCATCTCATCCGGAATTTTAACGCCGGCATAGTCAAGGAAAGTAGGTGCAAAATCGAGATTCTGAACCAGTTTATCAATTTTTGTACCGGGCTTAATCTCCTTAGGATAACGAATCAGCAGCGGGGTACGCAATGATTCTTTGTACATAAACCGTTTATCAAACCAGCCATGTTCACCAAGATAAAATCCCTGGTCTGAAGTATAAACTACAATGGTATTATCAGCCAGCCCCGCTTCGTCAAGGTAGTCGAGTAGTTTCCCAACACCTTCGTCAACCGAGGCAATGCATGCCAGGTAGTCCTGCATGTATCTCTGGTAGCGCCATTCCATCAGCGCTTTTTTATCCGATTTTATCGTAGGATAAATTTTACTGAATTCTTCATTTAGAGGACGATAAACCGAATCCCATGCAGCTTTTTGTTCTTCATTCATCCGTCCGGTATTATTTTGAAATGCCCTTATTCCCCAGTTAGAAGTTTCTTTAATTCCCAGTTCTTCCATTACATCGGGATAAATTTTGGAATCACCGGCCCAGTTCTGATTTAGCAAAATGTTCATTTCCTGTGTTTTGGCAGCCGTCCCTCTTCCCTCGTAATCATCAAAAAGGGTTTCAGGTTCCTTAAACTTCATTTTTGTGTACTGTTTGTAATACTTTTCGGCAGGAGCAATACATAGTT
>CAVYOB010000009.1:0-11901 GCA_963769925.1 uncultured Prolixibacteraceae bacterium | reverse complement strand
ATGGCCGAAATTTAACGCTTTACGAATGTTTTTTTCGAATGGATCGTTGGCCACGAACCATGATTTTACCTCCACCGAGTGACTGATTATTTCGCTTAAAAGTTTATAGTTGATGTTATCAATATCAAACTTTTTCAGTTCTTCCAGGTGTTCAGCGCTGTGTATCAAACCATGTTTAATCATTTCAGCAAAACCTGAAATAAAATTCGACTGATCGATAGTCTTTAAAAAATTGGTATTGATGATGACGGACTCCGGTTCTTTAAAAACACCGATTTCATTTTTCAAGCCATTAAAATTGATTCCTGTTTTTCCTCCAACTGACGCATCAACCTGAGAAAGTAATGTTGTTGGAATGTTGATAAAATCAAAACCACGCTTAAAAGTAGAGGCTGCAAACCCGGCCAGATCGGTAAGCATACCGCCGCCGATATTAATCATCAACGATTTTCGATCTGCACCGTTCTTAGAAAGAAATTCCCAAATCTTTTCTACTGAATCAATTTTTTTGTTGTTTTCACCCGAGGGAATAACCACTTTCATTATCCCAAGTTCTTCAAAGAATGAAGAATACTCTTGAATCCAGAGCCGGTCAACATTTTCTTCTGTGGCCAGAAAGACTTTCCCGGCTGGATATTTTCCAACCCACTCACGAAGTAGAGTTTCCCAGTTTTGGCTGTAGATTATTTTGGAATAAATGTTTGAATTTCCCATTGTTTGCTGTTAAATTGCAGTAAAGTTACAATAATATTGGTTTTTGAGATTTGAAACCATTGGTGCCTGTAATTTTTTCTTCAAAACATAATGAAGCGGAATTTACAACAATGTTTTCAGTCTGGTAAATAATAAAATTTATCTTTGAAAGCCGGTTAATTCGATTCAATTAAAAGTATGAATATCAACAACAAGAAAAAAACACGTAAACTGAAACGATTATTTTACCTGGTAAGTGTTATTATTGCCGTTGCTGCACTTATACTTTTTTTCATCGATATGCTGTATGGATTAATTAGTATTGGTGTTTTTTCAATTTGGTATCTATATTTTCATGTTATTGATTACCAGGTCATTGAATTCAGCGATGAAAATAATAAAATATTACTTCGCTTTTATAAAGCTGTAAAAGTTGGCAGAACGGAGTTTAATTCAATAGAATTTCCACAGGAAGCTTTACAGCATGTGTATTTTGAAAATTCAGTATTTGGAAAATTGACCGATATTACCATCATTGTTAAAACCAAACGTGGTCCGGCTGAGTACCCATCTGTAAGCTTAACTGCGGTGCCTCAAGCCGATCGGGAAAAGATGAAAACAGCCTTAGATGCTATCCTGAACAAATAAAAAATCAGCCTGCAAATACAAATGAATGATCTCCTTTATAAAATAGCACTTTCCATGATTCCTGGGATAGGCGGAATTCTGGCAAGGAACCTTGTAGCTTATGCAGGAAGCGTGGAAGGAGTATTTTCTGAATCAGTTAAATCCTTAACTAAAATTCCCGGAATTGGCGAGGTCAACGCGAGGCGAATCAAGAATGAAACGATTTTTAAAAAGGCAGAAAGGGAAATAGGCTTTATTCAGAAAAACAAAATCGAGGCATTGTTTTACACTGACGGCAAATTTCCCCGAAGATTAAAAACTTGTGTTGATGCACCGGTCTTGATTTATACGCGGGGAAACCTGAACCTTGACGAACAAAAAGTGATCAGTATTGTGGGAACGCGAAATGCCACTGATTACGGGAAACAGGCCTGCGATGATTTGATCGGTCAATTTGCAGAAAGGAATTATAAAATATTAGTTGTGAGTGGACTTGCATACGGAATTGATATTCAGGCACATAAATCGGCATTGAAATATGGCATTGCAACGGCAGGAGTTGTTGGGCATGGTTTGGATAAAATGTACCCTTCGCTACATGCAGAAGTAGCACGAAAAATGCTTGAAAACGGTGGGTTGGTAAGCGATTTCCCAAGCGGCACAAAAATAGATCCTCCAAACTTTATCCGTCGAAATCGTATTATCGCCGGACTTGCAGATGCTATTGTTGTTGTAGAATCAGCTGAAAAGGGCGGCGCGTTGGTAACAGCCGATATTGCATCATCATATAACCGCGATGTTTTTGCATTTCCGGGAAGGGCAGGCGACATTTATTCAAAAGGATGTAACCAGTTAATTCGAAATAATGGTGCTAATCTGATTGAAGGTATTGAGGACCTCGAATTTTTTATGGGCTGGGAAAAGCAATCAAAAGAAAAGGTGATACAATCTGCGCTGTTTGTGGATTTGACTCCTGAAGAAGAAAAGGCAATAACACTGCTTCGTGAACAGGGAGAATTATTTATTGATCAGATTAGTTCTACATTGGCGTTACCGGTTAGCAGGGTTTCTTCGATGTTACTGAACCTGGAATTTAAAAATGTTATTGTGGCGCTTCCGGGGAAAATGTATCGTTTGAGGTAATCACCTGATTTTGCTATTTTTGCGGCATGAAGAAGACGTTCGAAGAACTTAAAATATCAAAAGCTATATTAAAGTCGCTTGATGAGATTGGTTTTCATGAACCAACGCCAATTCAGGTTAAGGCAATCCCAAAAATAAATTCAGGTACAAATGTGGTTGGTGTTGCTCAAACCGGAACCGGAAAAACAGCAGCGTATTTACTACCCCTTTTTACAAAATTGAAAAAGGCAGAAGGGAAAGATCCGCGTTTACTGATACTTGTCCCAACTCGCGAACTGTCTATTCAGGTGGGTGAAGATGTGGAAGAACTGACAACTTATTCTGACTTACGTTTTGCTTCTGTTTTTGGCGGGATTGGCTGGACAAAACACGCTGAACTGCTGGAACCGGGAATTGATATTTTGATTGCCACTCCCGGACGTATTTGGGATCTTTATCAGGCTGGAGCACTCTCATTAAAAAAGATAAAATACCTGGTTATAGACGAAGCAGACCGGATGCTCGATATGGGGTTCCAACCTCAATTACGTCAATTATTTGAAATAATTCCATTTAAAAGACAAAATTTGCTGTTCTCTGCTACTTTTCCTGAAAACGTAGAAAAGATGGCAGAAGAATTTCTTGATCATTATGAAAAGGTTGAGGTTGCCCGTTCTGCAACTACAGTAAAACAGGTAACACAGGTAGTTTACCATGTTCCAAATTACCGGAGTAAATTGAATTTGGTTCAGTACTTGCTTCAGGATGAAGAAAAATTCAACCGGGTTATCATTTTTGTAAAGACAAAAGATCATGCGGATGAAGTTTTCAAAGTGGTAAAAAGAAAAACAGAAGGAGAAAAACGCATTCTGCATTCAAACAAAGGACAAAATACCCGGATCAATGCCATTCAGGCGTTTAAAAGCGGAGAAGTTCGCATTCTTATTTCCACTGATGTTTCAGCGCGCGGTTTGGATGCAAGCCTGGTAAGCCATGTAATAAATTTTGATCTTCCCCCCAGTTACGAAGATTACGTACATCGCATTGGGCGTACAGCACGTGCGGGTAACAAAGGTGACGCAATTACTTTAATCGATCCGTCGGAAGAATGGCATCTGAAAAAAATAGAACAGCTTATCCGAATGGAAATTCCTGTGTTGCCAATTCCTGAAGAAGTGCCTTTTGTTGAATCGGAATTTGAGGAAAGACAGGCTCAATTAAGAGAAATTGACCGGCAACGAAAAATTGATGATCCTACTTTCCAGGGAGCTTTTCATGCAAAGAAAAAGCATGTTTCCAAAAAGATATACGAAGACCGTTTTAAGCGAACTAAAAAACGTCAGAAAAGATCGAAAAGAAGATAACAGAAATTCAAATCGAGATTAATTCATCGAGCTTAAAAAGCAACAGATCTTTCTGTTTAAACAGGTTGTAATATTGTTTGCGTTTAAAAATTTTCAATAGTAGTAATCTGGTTCGACCAACAGTTTTCAATAGAAGGATATGCCAGTAAAACGCAACTTTCCCAATAAACGGTAACGAAACAAAAAATGCCAGCTTTAACCAAGGTCCCGGAATTAGACCCCACAAAGCTACCAATTCAATAATATACATTAAAGGGAAAAATATTAATCCAAGTACCTGAAAAAAAGTACTCCAGAATGCCATGTCTTTAACCTTTTTCCTGACAATGATGTTGATAGTAAAAAAAGGTATTGCATTAAAAATAAAGCCATATAAAAAAACAGGTAATCCTGCCAACAATATGATCAGGTTAATAAAGACTTTTAATGTGTTGTGATAATGTTTATCAATTAACCAGCTTCTGACTTTTACTTTTTTCAAATCTGAAGTATATTCTTTTACAGTTTTTACCAGGTTCTCCGTCTCTTCAGGACGTTGAGCTTCGAGTCTGACCAAACGGTTCATCATAATCTGGTCGGATTTAAACTGGTTTAAAACAGAATATTTTTGGTTCTTCCGAATCAAATAATAACGTCCGTAAATTCTGCGGATAGTTTCGAAATCTTCATAATATTTTTCGCTCTGTATATCAACTACAAGTGGAACCAATCCTTCATAAACTTTATCACGTAAAAGTAATGTAGCGGTGTTGGGATTTTTTTCATATTCCTCCTGGAAATCTTTCACCGCAATTGGTTCTCCAAAGTTTACAATCAGGTTTCGGTTGAATTTCCAGTAGCTGCTGTAATAAATACCGGTAGGAATAATCTGAATGTCGAGATTCCACTTTGATTTTTCTTCAGCCATAAAAACAATGCGTGGAACCGCCTTTTTATGTGAAATCATCTTACGTCGTCCGGTGTGTGCAGCTTCGGGAAAAAGTCCAAGCGCCGAATTATTCTCAAGAACTTTTACAGAATTAATAAATGTATCATCATTTTTTGAAAGGTTTTCTTTACCATCGCGCATCCGGTAAACTGGCATAATTTTCATAAATCGTAAAATAAGTGCTGCAGTTTTGTTCTTAAAGATATCAGCACGAGCCAGCCAAACCGGCTGAAATCTTGTATTTAAAAGTATTGACATTGGGTCGCTCAACGCGTTCTGATGATTTGGTGCGAATACAATTGGTTTGTTTTTGGGAATATTTTCTTTCCCTACAACAATAATTTTTTTATGAATAAACCAGTCGACAAGTTGTACATATACTTTCAGCAAATAGTACCCACGTGACCATTTTTCATATTTCATAGAAGGACGATTTAATTCTTTAGTTGATCAGGTTTTTTTAGGTAGTTTGAGGGACTCTTTTTTTTGCCCACAACGTTGACAACGAAAGTCCACTTATTATGTGCCAAACTCCCCACCATGCTGCAATAATGGTCATTCCACCCAGTTCAAGCTCAGGGGGAAAGATTTTAGGGTTAAACATAAGCACAAGTGCCAACGCTGAATTTTGGATTCCGGTTTCTATTGTAACAGTTCTGCGATCAATATCCGGGATTTTAAACAAAGTTCCCATGGTGAATCCCGATCCTAAAGCCAATGCATTATGTATTAATACGATAACAAAAATGAGATGAATAAAATGTAAAAAATGATTAAAATTGGCTGAAAGCAAGATAACTACAAACGCTATAAAGATGAAAATGGAAATTTTCCGGATCGGTTTCTTAATTTTTGTTGTTAGTTTGGGAAGGTATTGCGCAAATAAGAGTCCAAGCGCTACAGGTATTCCAAGTAAAATAATTACGGTTTGAGCCATTTGCCAAAAATCGATTTCAATAGGAACCAGATAATTTCCGGTACCTGCCGAATTGTAATAACTCATATATAACTTTCCCCAGATAGCAAAATTAAGTGGTGTCATAAAAGTGGCGGCAAGTGTTGCTACTGCAGTTAAACTTACCGATAATGCCACATTTCCCTTTGCCATAGCTGACATAAAATTGGATATGTTTCCTCCCGGGCACGCTGCAATTAGAATCATTCCTAACGCAACAGTAGGAGTAGGATTTAACAGGAGGATAAAAAGAAATGTCACCAGTGGTAATACAAAAAACTGTGAGAAAACACCTACCAATGCCGATTTTGGTTTCATCACCACGTCCCTGAAATGCTCAATTTTTATGTCGAGTGCCACACCAAACATGATAAATGCTATAGTAATGTTTAAGGCCAGCAATCCGGACGGAGAGAAATTTAATCTGACATGATCAAGAATTTCAAGAGCTTCTTTCACTTTAATATTGTTTTGTTAATATTCTGAAATACAGCTGTATAATGTTTTCTAAAATTTCAACATGAAACATAAACTCTGTAATATAAAAAACCCTGTAAACTGTTTTATCCGGCTTTCCGTTTTCTTTTCAAGGCGTTAAATTATAAAATCTATCTATAAAAACAATAAAATACCGGAATCATAGCAACTGAATGATTCCGGTATTATTTTTTAATCGTGATTCTGTATCTAATCTAAAAGCAGTTTTTTCATTTTATTATGAATCTCCGTATTTTCCATAATACCAGTAAATTCTTCAGCACCAGGCCCATAAGCAAAAACCGGAACCATAACAGCAGTATGGTCTTTTATTGGAAAATCGGCTTTAACCTCACCAGTAGTTATATTCCCGCCGGTTAATGCTATGCCACCAGTTTCATGATCAGCAGTAATAACTACTAAAGTTTCTCCGTCATTGGCAGCAAATTTCAGTACCTCTCCGATTGTCTGATCGAAATCGAGCATATCTTCCACAATATATACAGTGCTGTTCGCATGGCCTCCCCAGTCGATTTGAGAACCTTCGACCATCAGGAAAAATCCTTTTTTGTTTTTATCCAGAATTTCAATGGCTTTATCAGTGGCCTTTGGCAAAATGTCTCCCCGTTCGCTAACTCTTCCCATATGCAAGGGTGCCAAAAGTCCTGCGACCGGTCCTTTGTTTATATTTTTTAGGTTGCCCCAACTGGTTTCTACAGCGTACCCTTTTTGTTCCAATTCCTGAACCAGGTTTTTACCATCTTTTCTTTTTGTAAAATGATCCAGTCCGCCACCAATAAAAACATCAATATCGGTTTTTAGAAAATCGGCTGCAATTTCTTCATACATATTTCGACTGATCTGGTGTGCAATAAACGAAGCCGGAGTTGCGTGTGTAATTGCCGAAGTTGAAACAAGTCCGGTTGCAAATCCTTTTTCTTCTGCTTCTTCCAGAATTGTTTTTACCGGTTTCTTATTTACATCCACGCCAATTGCCCCGTTAAAAGTTTTTACCCCGGACGAAAGTGCAGTTCCCCCAGCTGCAGAATCGGTAATATAATTATCGACCGATTGAGTTTTTGAGAATCCCACATATTTGCAGTTTTCCAGGAAGAGATGTCCGTGGTTCGCAGTTAAACCTGCAAATATTTGGGAAGTTCCCATTCCGTCTCCGATGAGGAAAACAATATTTTTTGGTTTCTTTGATTTAAAATTTTGCGGGAAAGTTTCAACGGCATAAGTGTTTTCCCCCGAATAAACTTTTTCTGAATTTTCTGAAGTTGCAGTTAAATAACTATTCTGTGCTTGCACAAAATAACCAAATAACAGAGCTAGAAAAATTAGTGCTGATTTTTGTTTCATTTTTTTAAATTTTTGAAGCGGTAAAAATATACAGAAAATCAAAAAAGCAATTAAAATGAATCAAAAAAGGATTATTGTTTGACTACTTTTTTCTGAATTTTTCCATTTCTGATTCGTCAAACGATCGGTTAAGTGAAAACTTTGTTCCTTCTTTGGTGGTGTTCATTAATACAACATCCATTAGTACAAAATCAGTTAAGATCGATTCAGCTTTCTGCCTGCTAATATTTGCAATTCTCAGGTATTTTGAAAAGCTTATGGATTCATTTTTATGAAGTAGTTCGATCAGGAATTTTTCATCTTCAGAATATGAAAAAAGTATTCCTTTGGTGCTTTTCAGTTTTTTCCATAAGTTGATCTGTATTTTATGAGCCAACACATTTTCGTCATCGATTCGAATGTATGCAAGCCACTTGCCATTATCATCCTTAGCAAAATGTGGTTTTTTATTGCTTGGATCAATGGTAATTTCAAGTACAGTTTTTCCTTCCACCTGCCATTGCCGGGTTACAAAATCGATGGGCGGATCACTATATATTTTAGCGGCAGCTTCTACCATATAAAACTCTTCATCGGTACTGATTCCGGCAATCTTCCCGTTATCCTTTACCCCAATTAGTAATCTTCCACCATCGGTGTTGGCAAAGGCAACCAGCGATTTGGCAATTTTTTTAGAATCGTTGATACAGTATTTAAAATCCTGCTGCTGGTGTTCCCCTTCTTCAATTAATTTATACAAATAATGACTCAAAATCAGCAAATTAAACGTTAATTCCAAAAATCACACGGGCAAGGTAACCCAACCCAAATGAAATTAATCCAACCACGGTACTTAAAACAACCATTTCAAAAAAACGTTTTCGAAAAGGTTGTTCGTTGGCTACTGAAATATAATAAGTGAAAAGAAAAACAATAAATACTGAATCGAGCACGGCTACAGCCAGACTCATAAAAGGAGAGGTAAAAATAAAATATGGTGCAACCAGAAAAACTACGGCAATTATATAAGCGATTCCAGTGAAAATTGCAGATTTTATTGCACCTTCTTCTTTCCCTTCCGATTTATTTGAGAGATACTCAGAGGAAGCCATTGAAAGCGCACCGGCAATCCCGGTGATAATTCCGGCCAAGGCCACCAGTTTGTTATTTTGCAATGCAAAAGTTAGCCCGGCGAGTGTTCCGAGAATTTCCACCAGCGCATCATTCAATCCCAAAACAATGGATCCGATGTACTTTAAGCGGTCTTCATCGATGAGTGCAAGCAGTTCTTTTTCATGCTTGTTTTCATCTTCACTTATTTTTATGGCTTCCGGAATTTCTTTGCCAATTTCATTGTAATTGATTTGTGCCCGTTCTTCGCCACGTTCCATCAGCTTTAATCCAAAAGTAAGTCCAAAAATCCGAACAATCCAGTAATATTTACTAATGTCAGTGCGACTTGGCTCTACCTCTCTACCACTATATTGCATCCATATTTTATAATGCCTCAATTCATCTTCAGCAATTTCACGTAGAATTTTTTTATTCGATTCCTTTTTTATTTTCCGCGAAAGGCGTTTGTAGATATGGTACTCGGTAACCTCAGCTCTTTGTGCCTTGATTATCTGTGAGCGTACCAATGGCGTTAGTGGTTTCATAGTTGATTTGGTTTCAGATTTTTATTTCAGCCATTCAAAAGTGACATAATGATCCTGGCTCATCCCCAACTTTTGATATGTTTTGTGCGCAGCAATATTCGACTTGTCGGCATACAAGCGAATTCCGTTAAGGTTGCTGTTCTCCAGAACTTTTTCCTTAATATGTGAATACATGCTTCTGTAAACTCCTTTTCTTCTGTATTCAGGCAATACAAACACGGATTGAATCCACAAAACAGTGCCGTTTCGCCAATCACTCCACTCAAATGTAGTAAGCAATGAGCTAACTACTCTACCATCAATTTCTGCTACATAATATTGTCCTTTTGCCGGGTCGGAAACTACGGCAGCAACCCCTTTTCCGACGGTTTCCCGAACCAGCTCAATTCCTTCTGTTTCATTTGCCATATTAATCTGAAATTCTACTATCTGATTAATATCGCTGCTTTTGGCTTTTCTTACAATCATAAAATGAATACAGTCTATGTAATTTTATTATGTTCTGTTATTTTAGGAGACAGATTTCCAGATCGCTATTTATCGGAAAAATTTTCAGCTATTAAAACTAATTGCGAATCCGATCGATTACTTCCTCAATTTTGATCTTTTCTTCTGCCAGCAGAATCAACTGAAATTTTTCTTTTTCAAGTGCTGAACTTACTTTAGGACCTACTTCCCCGGTAATAATTGCCGTCACACCTTGGTCCCTTAGGAATTTAACCAGTTGTGTTCCACTTTGTTCCGAATTTTTAAATGGGTTTTCAATGATAGAAAAAGTGTTTTTCCCTGCATCAAAAATTACCACATTTTCACATTTACCAAAGCGAAGATCAAGGGCTGATTTCTCAGTTTTCCCGGTCGAAGTAATTGCAAATATCTTATTCATCTTATTAAAATTGGTTAATTTATTATCGTATAAGATGCCTGCACGATAACAGGCAGGTAACTCGTCCCAATTAATCGGGACACATTTTATTTTATTGAAGTTTTATCAAATATAACAAATTACTGAAGAAATGTTTTAACCAATCAATTCTTCCCAATATTCTACTGCCCGTCTCGTATGTGGAATAACAATAGTTCCTCCAACTACATTTGCAACTCCAAATACCTCAAAAATTTCTTCTGTCGAAGTTCCCAGTTCAAAACATTTTTCAAGATGATATTTAATACAGTCGTCGCATCGCAAAACCATTGACGTGGCCAGGCCAAGCATTTCCTTTGTTTTTGCAGGCAAGGCTCCGTCCAAATAAGTAAGCGTGTCGAGACTGTAAATCCGTTTCATTACTTTATTATCCGATGCCAGGATTTTTTCGTTCATCTTTGCCCTGTATTCATTAAATTCCTCTGCCAGTTTTCCCATATTTCTTTTATTTCATATTACTGCTAAAATCAGTTGGTTTTAACTTTTATAAAACTAAAATTCCGCCGCTGAAATTATCAAAAATATGATCAAAAAAAGTATTTTTTGTAAAAAACAAAAACACAATAAAGTTCTGTGGGTATGATTATTAAGTCCTGGAATTGTGTATTTTGAATGGTGGTAATGTTAAATTTATCTTACCAGGGAAGATAAAAATTACAGATAAAATATTAGTTAGAAAAGACAATATACAGAACAGCAGTTGGTTATGTTTTTATAGTCTGATTTTAAATTAAAGTAGTAACCTAAGAGAAATTCAATATTAAATGTTTTTAAGTTATATTTGCTGCTTCACTATAAAGGAAATAATGAAACGCTTTTTTCTGTTTTTCTTACTCTTACAAGTCAGTCAAACCATTCTTGCCCAGGTTGTTTTACCGGGGTTGGATACAACAGAAGAGCAGCGTCCCGAGATTTTAAATCGCCTCACAGTTATCCAGGATCCCCGGTTGGAAAAAATGCTTACGTGGCATATTTCACAAAACAAGTTAATGAACGGCATGGAAGGTTACCGGGTGGAGATATTTTTTAGCCCCGATGCCGATGCACTGGACAAAGCTTTAAAGGAAAAAGTAGAATTTTTATCGGTTTATCCCGATATACCGGTGCATATAAAGTACGATGCCCCAAATTTTAGATTACGGGTGGGCGATTTCAGAACCAAAAATGAAGCACTTAAACTTTACAAAAAAATAAAAAATGCATATCCGGTGGCTTTTATTGTTGCCGATAAAATCAATTTTCCATTGTTGAAACAGGAGCAGTATGAGTGAACAGATTAAGCACGAGTGTGGAATTGCTTTGGTACGTTTGTTAAAACCATTGTCGTATTACCAGGAAAAATATGGAACATGGAAATATGGGTTAAACAAGTTGTACCTCTTAATGGAAAAACAGCACAATCGTGGGCAGGATGGAGCCGGAGCAGTTTGCGTAAAAAATAATTTGCCTCCTGGTAACGATTATATCAGCCGGTTTCGCTCAGTGAAATCAAATCCGATCAAGGATGTTTTTGATCACATTAATCAGCCACTCCAAAAAGCGGTCTGGGATAATATCAATATTGAAGATTCGGAGTGGGCTTACCAAAACTTTCCGTTTGCAGGCGAATTGTATATGGGGCATTTAAGGTACGGTACGTTCGGAAAAAACAGTATCGATTTTGTACATCCGGTAATGCGACAAAACAACTGGAAATCGAGAAATCTGGTTCTTGCCGGAAACTTTAATTTAACCAACACAGATGAATTGTTCAAGGTGCTGATAGATCTTGGTCAGCATCCGAAAGCTTATTCCGACACGGTTACAGCACT
>CAVYOB010000008.1:0-20650 GCA_963769925.1 uncultured Prolixibacteraceae bacterium | reverse complement strand
CTGAAATCTGTGTATTTAGCTTTATCTGGAACTTTTCTAAAACATCATCGATGAAAAACTACTTGGTAATTATCTCAATTTTTGCGAGTTTGACCTTAAAAGCCCAAACCTATCATCCATTCCCCACTAAAAATGCGGTTTGGACAGAAACTTTTTATCCCGGCGGTGGCGATCATAATACACTTTACCACAACTTTGCATTAAAAGACAAGGACACTATTATTCACGGCAAACGCTACCAAAAGCTTTATCTTTCTTTTGACACCATTTTTACAGAAGATAAAGTTTGCGGGGCGCTCAGGGAGGATAACAAACGAATTTATTACTATTCCATTGATTCTCTTGTTAAATTGAGATCTCCTGAGAGCACTCCTATGCCGGTTGATACTGAAATAATCTTGTATGATTTCAATTTACAAGTGGGTGACACGATTACTTCAGATCAGTATCGGCTCAGGGCTGAAGCTTTGGTAGTTACAAAAATTGATAGCATACTGATCGGTACTGAATACCGGAAAAGATTTCACTTTGGCTGGAACGGGGATATTATCACTTTTGAAGAATGGATTGAAGGAGTTGGTTGCCGCAGGGGATTATTATCAGATATTGGTTACTGGCCAACAAATGATTGGAGCAGCTGGTTGATATGCTTTATCCAAAACAGCGAAGTACTCTATCATGACGAATCTTTTTCTGATTGTTATCACTCAAACACCAATGCGGTGCAATTGCTAAAAAATGACATAAAAATAAAAGTTTTTCCAAACCCGGCTAATTCAACCATACGGATTGAACTGGATAAACCGGAATATGAAGAATTAATTATTTATAATCTATCCGGGAATAAATTAACCGGGTACGACTTGAGAGATAAACACTCGCTGGTAATCGACAGAGGAGGATTATCAAACGGATTGTATTTTATTTCTGTTTACGATAAAAAGGGGAATATTCAAACCTTGAAGGTACTCTTAAAGTAACCAGATAATTAGGTGTAATCACATTAATTTAATCATTTAAATAAGAATTTCATTATGAAAACATATATGACATTGATTTTGATTTTTTTTATCTTATTCTTCATAATGCCCGCTCCAACCATGGGGCAAATTAAGAAGCTGGCATACGATCCTTCAAAAATTGAACTTTACAGCATCAAAATACATGATAAAAATTATGAAAGAGTAGTATTTGAAAATGCCCTTGCTGGCGCGGTTTTGTAAACCGTGTCTTGCTTGCAAAGCAATAAACTATTTGTACATAATAGAAAAGGTACAAACTTACAAAGTTGCGCCAGAAGGGGGAGAACAATACAACAATCAAAATATGAAAACAACTAAAAGTCTTTTTTTAATTGCACCATTTTTAATCGTACATTTTTGTTCTGCACAGTCATTTACCGATACTACCAAAATGTGGTCAATTATAAGTATGGATACTGGTGGGGGCCCTTATCAAGGCAACTTAACAACAACGCATTTCAAATTTTCCGGCGATACCATAATTAATTCGGAAACATATCATATTTTGTATAATAGCCTCGATGACAAACAACAAAACTGGAGAATTGATTCTTTTTGGAGAGAAAAAAATGACAGTATTTTTAAAAGATATCCAAATGCTGATGATGTCAAACTGATTTATGATTTTACGCTGGAAGAAAAAGATACTTTTAAAGTTGATGAAAATTTTGAACTGTATGTTGATTCGGTTCGAATTAAAGAATGGGGAGGGAAAGAAAGGAAACATTTGTACCTGAGTTCTCCCGGCTATGAGCAATGGGGAGAAACTATATGGATAGAAGGAGTAGGAAATATTGGCGTTTTTTTGTATAGTACTGATTACCGCTTAGTAGGCGCTGTATCTTCACTTTTATGCTTTACCGAAAACGGAGAATTGGTTTATCAAAATCCGGAGTATAATAGTTGTTCTGTGAATACATCGGTACCAACCGTTAAAAAAGAACCTGAAATTGTTGAGGTGTTCAGCATTGCTGAAAATTTGATAACTGTTAATCCATTAACCAGCTATTCAGGAATAGTTCAAATTTATGATATAATTGGTAACCAGATTACTCAGAAAGAGATTGAATTAACAGAAAACCGGATTTGTTTGCCTAAAACCGGCACGTACATTTACCGGTTTATCTCAAAAACAGGTGAGGTACAAAACGGGAAAATCGTTGTAAGATAAAAAATGAAGCAAGTCCGTAGCGGAAACAAGCATGCCATCCGTGTTTGTTGCAATTTAAACGGATGGCATCCTAACCCAAATATCTTGTTAATCAATCACCTCAAACCCGCAATACGGAACCAAAACTTTTGGAATTCTAATTCCTTCCGAAGTCTGGTTATTTTCCAGCAAGGCAGCAACAATACGCGGTAAAGCAAGCGCGCTGCCATTGAGTGTGTGCGCCAGTTGCGGTTTTTTGGTGACTTCATCGCGGTAACGCAATTTTAACCGATTGGCCTGAAATGATTCGAAATTAGAAACCGAACTTACTTCCAGCCACTTTTCCTGTGCTGCCGAATATACTTCAAAATCGTAAGTCAACGCCGAGGTAAAACTCATATCGCCACCACAAAGTCTTACAATGCGGTAAGGCAATTCCAACTTCTGAACCAGCGATTCCACATGCTTTACCATTTCATCCAAAACAGTGTACGAATGATCGGGATGAGCAATCTGAACCACTTCCACTTTGTCGAACTGGTGCAGGCGGTTTAACCCGCGAACATCCTTTCCGTAAGAACCTGCCTCGCGGCGGAAACAGGCGCTGTAGGCTGTATTTTTATATGGAAGATCTTTTGCTTCAACAATCATATCACGGTAAATATTGGTTACCGGAACTTCTGCCGTGGGTATCAGGTACAAATTATCCAGCGTAACGTGGTACATCTGTCCTTCCTTGTCGGGCAACTGGCCGGTTCCAAAACCCGAAGCTTCGTTTACCACCAGCGGAGGCTGAATTTCCTCGTAACCGGCATTGCGGGCTTCATCCAAAAAGAAATTAATAAGCGCCCGCTGCAGCCGCGAACCTTTTCCACGGTAAACCGGGAAACCGGCTCCGGTAATTTTTACGCCCAACTCAAAATCAATGAGGTTATATTTTGCCGCCAGTTCCCAGTGCGGAAGTGCGTCTTCAGCCAGTGTTGGAGCTTCCCCCGATTTTTTCACCACCTCGTTATCTTCTGCACCTTTTCCAACCGGAACCGAATCATGCGGCAAATTGGGAAGTAGCACCAGCAAATCAGTCACTTTCTGCTCAATTTCTGAAAATTGTTCGTCAAATTTCCGAATGTTTTCCTTTAATTCCGAAGTACGCTCTTTTGCAACATCGGCTTCAGCTTTTTTACCTTCACGAAATAAAATTCCGATTTCTTTTGAGATTTTGTTCATCTCAGCTTTTGCCTGGTCAGCCTGACTTTGCAACTTATTCTTTTGCTGGTATAAATCAACTATTTCTGTAACAATCCCCGATGCATCGAAATTCTTTTTCTTTAGTTTTTCAATCACCAGTTCCGGGTTGTCCTGTATGAATTTTAAGTTGAGCATGTTCTTCCGTTTTAAATGAAAGCACAAAACTAACAAATGAATTTTATTGAATTGAGCGGAAGCCTTAATATTTTATTTAACACTTAAAAAAACGAGACAATTCGATAAGATATTCTCATTGGTACATTAACGGCCCGGCAATTATTAACTAACACCGTTCTTCAGAGCGGTGTACATAATAAATGAAACCAAAAGATTTTTATGAATTTTAGTAACATTTATAATACTAAAATTCATAAAAATCCACGCAATGCTACATCATTTAGCACCGCTCTAAAGAACGGTGTTAAACAGAACCAACCCAATATCAGCATTAAAAGGCAGGTGAAACGATAAAATATTCTTAATTTTAATTTGAGATCAAAACTGAACTAAAAATCATCTGACCAATGAAAAAGAAGCTCATTAAAAAAATTACCCTTTTTGTTATTGTTATATTACTCATTGCCGGAACATGGTTTGTCTGGCCGCGAGTTCCAATAATTACTGCATTTGCAGCCAAAGGAATGTGCTCAAGTGTGTTTCTGGCGCATAAAACACCCGATCGCGTGGAAGCCGAGGACCTTTCTTTTTTCCCGATAAGCCTGGCAAAATCGGTAATCAATTATGAAGACAAATCGGTAACCTCAACCGTTTTTGGTCTTGCAAAACGAAAAGCCGTTTATCGTGAAGGACTGGGAGCAGTTCTTGTTTTGGATATACCGGAAGAAACATTAAAGCAGTCTGGCATTACACTTCCCGATCCCGGATATTCACAAGACACGATGCTTTGGCCAAAAGGCGATGTGCTGCCGGAAGAAATGATCACTGAAGTGAATTACAAAAGGCTAAACGAGTTGATTGACACCTGCTTTGATGCACCGGGCAGCGTGCCTTTTAAAAAGACCCTGGGGATTGTTGTGGTTTACAATAACCAGTTGGTTGCTGAAAAATATCTGGATGGATATGATTACACAACGATATTTCATGCATGGTCAATGACCAAAAGTATTGCCGGTGCATATGCGGGAGTTTTGTATGATGAGGGAAAACTGAATATTGATGAGCCAGCCGGTTTTGAAGAATGGCAGAACGATGACCGTAAAAACATTACGGTAAAAAATATCATTCAAACGTCATCAGGGCTCAAATGGTATGAAAATTATTTCACCATTTCGGATGTAACTATTATGCTCATGGAAAAGGATGATATGCTGTCATCTGTTTTGGATAATCAACTGGAATATTCTCCCGGCACCCACTGGAATTACTCAGGAGGTGATGTCAATTTACTCTCAGGAATTATAAGAAATAGAATAAATAACGACGATAATTATCATAAATTTATTTACACAAAGTTACTGTACCCGATTGGAATGCTTCATACAAAAGTGGAAACTGATGCTGACGGTTTATTTGTAGCTTCGTCGTACAGTTATGGTACCGCACGCGATTGGGCAAGGTTTGGGATGTTGTTTCTGAATAATGGTGTTTTTGCGGGAGACACAATTCTGTCGAAAGATTGGGTTGACTTTATGAAAACACCAGCGGCAGCATCAAACGGGTATTATGCCGGAACTTTTTGGCGGAAAGAATCAAAACCTGAACGTGCTTTGGTTGATGTACCAAACGATGTATTTTTTGCCGACGGATTTCTTGGGCAAAGAACCTATATTATCCCATCAAAAAAGTTAGTGGTTGTGCGAATGGGTTACAGTTTAAAACATTTCGATTTAAATAATTTCTTGCGGGAAATAATTAAAACGTTGCCGGAAAATTAATAATCTGTATTTTTTCAGCTACCGACACTATTCAATAAATCAAATACTTAAATACATCCCCATATTTACAACTATTGTCAATTCCGAAAAACGACATAAAGCTTTGTCGGGCTAATTGGGAAAATATTTGAGTGAATCGTCCTAAAATAACTATTTAACAAAAAATAAGATATTTAAGACTACTTAATTGTTTTTAGCATTTTTTACACCAACTTTTTCTATTTTCTTTTGTCTAAAGGGTATGAAAACAGTGGATAATAATTTAAAAATTAAATGTCATGAAAAAAATAAAAATAGGCTTGATGCTGTTCCTAGGTGTTCTGGCATCAGGAAGTTTGATGGCAATGGGGACTTTAAGAGTTGATATTATTCCCGGCACAAGAGATAAAGCTCAGGTGGATGTTTTGGAAGCACCTGACAGTCAGGTTAAAGTCGAATTAAAAGACAGCAACGGGGATATTATTTTTGCTGACAATGAAGAACCATTGACAGCGGACTACAAAAAGTTGTATGATTTTTCGAAACTCTCCAATGGAAAATACACTTTTGAAGTAAAGCAGGGCGACGAAACGGAAATGGACAATGTAGTTGTCAATAATGGTAATGTTCAGATTCTTGGTCAGGAAGAACAAGTTGCACCTGATTTTAAGTCGGATGGAAAATTCCTTGAATTGACCTTCCCAAATACAACGCATCAAAGTGCAAGACTGTTATTGTATCGTAATGCGACGAATAAAATGGTATTCCAGGAAACACTTGACCCGCAATATGATATTCAGCAGACGCTTAATTTAGCAGGGCTGAAAACGGGACATTATAAAGCAGAGTTGATTAGTGATGGTTCTACATACGATTACAATTTTTATATTGGGTAACAAGAGAGTATTCGAAAAATCGAGAAGCGAATCCGAAAGGGTTCGCTTTTTTTGTGACGATTATCACCGACACGAGATTTTGACTGGTTCAATGAATCGAACTCATACTGAGTCCTTAGGGATTTGACCTTGTCTTTACTAAAATCAAATCCTTGCGGGATTTTAATGCGGTACGCATTAGAATTTAGTAAAAACCATCATGAAGCACAATCTACAACCCGGTACGGGTTGGAAGACAATCACAAAAAGTAAAAAGTTTTGTATTTTTAAAAGAAAAAATGGTACCAGGCACATACACTCAAATTTATTTACATTTTGTTATTGTTGTAAAATTCAGGGAAGCACTGATTCAGCCCAAATATCAGGAGGAGGTTTTCCCGTTTATTGCCGGTCTTATAAATGCGATGGGACACAAAAGTTACGCTGTAAATGGCATGCCAGACCATGTACATCTTTTTATGAGTTTTACTCCTTCAAAATCTCCTGCCGAAACTATAAAGGAGATCAAGCGGGCGACTACAAATTTTATTAATGAAAAGAAATGGTTTCCCGGCAAATTCCAGTGGCAGAACGGATATGGGTGTTTTTCTTATGGCAAATCTCAAGTGGATGCTGTTGTAAACTACGTCCTTAATCAAAAAGAACATCACCGAAAAGTTACTTTCAGGGAGGAATACCTGGCTTTTCTTAAAAAGTTCGAAGTGGAGTATGATGAACGCTATCTATTCGATTTTTTTGAGTAGATGACACAAGAGGTAGATATCGAACCCGTACCGGGTTCCCTTCACTTTACTGACATATTTGATTTACTAAAACCGAACTCATACTGAGTTCTTTCACTATCTTGATATGTTTTTCCTATAATCAAATCTCTGCTTACCGGCAGGCAGGTCTACAGGATTTTTATCGAAAGTATCTTCAAATTTTTCAAACGTTGAATAAAGAAAACGCGGTACGCGTTTGATTATAGTAACTGCAAACACAACAGGTAAAACTACAATGCGGTACGCATTGGATTATAATAATAAACCAGCGAAATCAAAACAACAACCCGGTACGGGTTGGATTACAAACCCAGCATTAATTTGGAGAAGGTAAAAATCACGGCCAGCAAAAAGTTTTGTATTTTTAAAACAAAAAATGGCTGATCATCCCTTTATTATCCCAATCGAAAAAGTCAAAGCAGATTTTCAAGCGTTTTTACAACCTGAACACAACCGAAGAATAATCTTTTCAGGACATTTTGGAATTGGGAAAACCTATTTTCTGAAACCATTTTTTAAAAGTAATATTGATTAAATTTACTTAAACATGACATATAACAAAAGTTTACTTGAGAATGACTTATTGACCAAGAATTATCTGATACTGAAAAAAAATGATACCCTACTTGGGCAAATACAAACTGTTTCAGTTATTCATGGTGGAGGAATGCTATACGAGAGTAAAGAATCAAAGAAGCAGCATAGGTCGGAAATGCAAAAAATTTCTACCTCACTAAATTTAAAAAACGAAATAATCAGAGATTATAGAATGGATGAATTCTGCATTTTCATGAATGAATTCATAAACAATCAATTACAAGAATCCTCAAAAATGATACTAAATGAAACCACTGCATTTACTGAATTCACAGGTAATATTATGGATAATAGAGGAAAACCATTGGATTATGAATATTATCTTGGGCTTATTGAAAAAATAGATATTCGGTTTGATAAAGATGGGAATCCTATAATGCCAACTATGTTTTGTGGAAAAGGGCTTTTTGAAAAATTTTCAAAAATCAACGCTACTGAAGAACAAAATTTAAAGTTTAAGAAAATAATACAAACCAAAAAAGAAGCATGGTATGCTAACAAGTATCATAGAAAATTATCTTACATCGATTAAGGAAGTTCAATTCTTTCAGCCTTTCATAAATCTCTTAGATGTAATTGGCTTTAGAGATACTCAATTACTACATGGTCCAAATGAATTTGGGAAAGATATTATTGCTAAGAAAGATGGTAAACAGTTTGCCTTTGTCATTAAAGTTGGAGATATTAATCTAGGAAAATTTATTAATGAGGTTAAAGGACAATTATTAGAAGCACAAACAAACTCACTGGCTCATCCTAATTTTGAATATCCACCTTCAAAAATAATATTTGTTACAACTGGGAGAATAACATCTCAGGTAAATCTATCTTTACAGAATTACAATGATTATTCTTTTCAAAAAAGGCTACCATTAATCGATGTTTGGACAAGAGATTTTTTAATAAAAGAATTCTCACATTCAGGAATAGAACCTTTTTTTAATCTCCACTCAGATCCACAGTTTATTATTGATTTTTATGACACACATACTAAAATTATTAAGAATGAAATATTTCAATCCTTTGACGTTGAGCGTCTATCAAAAAAGTGGATAGAATTTGATTTCTCAAATAATCTAAATAGACTTCAGGTATTTTTCGAAGCATTTTATTTCTCAAAGTTGTTGCTTGAAAAAAATAGAAATTACGAAGCGCTTTTGTTTATTTCTGCTTTGGTGAGGGTCTTAAGTGTAAATAATATTCTTCATGAAAGCGAAGAGGTGCTTGAATCTTTTATAATTGAAATAGTAAATACATCGAGTCATATCATTAACAAAAATAAAGTTTCTGAAGAACTTAAAATAATAAAAGGATTTTTTGATATTCTTTATTATCCTGAAAGGTGTTTGGAACTGGCTGAATTGCTTTCTGTTGGAATTCTTTTAGGAGATATTTCACTAAAGGAGTCTTTTAAAATATGCTTGATGGAAAAAGGCAGTTTCAAACCATTAAGTGATAATTATGCTACTACAATATTCTTTATTTCGATTGCATCAATCAAATTAAATTTGATTAATGAGCTTAAAAAATATATCAATAATTGCACTGTTTGGCTTTGCGATAGATATGAAGAACTAGGTATTGCACCTATTGGAAGTAATAAAGAATTGGAATATAGCCAATTACTTTCAGAATATTTAGATGGCTATGAATATTATAAAAATGGATATAGTTTGACTGCGTCAGTACTTCTTGATATTTGCTTTATAATCAAAGACTTGAAACTTTTCAATAAAATTGGCAATGATTTTAAAGCGGTAGAAATTGCGCCAGTATACTATCATATAATGAATGAATATGATAAATGGGATTACGACAGGATCGTTACAGAACATGATCCGCTTTTTGATATTAAAAATATGGACAGATACACAAGTATGAGTAATAAATATGAAAGAAATAACACTTATGTAGCTTCCATGAGCAAATTGGAATTGATTTGTAATATCTTTCTATTACGAGATAGATATTATCCTTATTCAGGAATGTTAAAACTAATTAATGATAATTAAAAAAGCCGACCCCTCTCGGAACAGGCTTTATATCTCTTGTCTAAATACTTACTACTTGCGACTATTCTTCTTTAAACGCTTCAAGCAGGATTTCAAGGATTTTCTTCCCGGCAGCGGCAACGCTTGTACCCGGGCCAAAAATGGCAACTGCTCCGGCATCGTATAAATATTGGTAATCCTGTGCAGGAATAACACCACCACAAATTACCATAATATCGTCGCGACCCAGTTTCTTGAGTTCTTCAATAACGGCAGGAACCAACGTTTTATGTCCGGCAGCCAATGATGAAACGCCTAATACATGCACGTCATTTTCAACAGCTTGTTTTGCCGCTTCTTCCGGAGTCTGGAAAAGTGGTCCCATGTCAACATCAAAGCCAATGTCGGCATAACCGGTAGCAACAACTTTTGCCCCGCGGTCGTGGCCATCCTGACCCATTTTTGCAATCATAATTCTTGGCTGGCGACCTTCCATTTCGGCAAATTTTTTCGCCAACTCCTGAGCTTCAACAAACTCGTCTTTTCCGTATGCTTCTGATCTGTACACGCCTTCTATCGTTCTGATTACTGCTTTATATCTGCCCACAACTTTTTCACAGGCATCTGAAATTTCTCCCAAAGATGCACGTTTTTTTGCAGCATCTATCGCCAGTTCCAATAAATTTCCCTTCCCGGTTTGCACTGCTTTTGTAATTGCTTCCAATGATTCACGTACTTCAGCTTCATTTCTTTCAGCGCGTAATTTCTTCAATCGTTCAATCTGAGATTTCCGAACAACCGTATTATCAATATCCAGAATATCAATCGGATCTTCTTTTTCCAACCGGTATTTGTTAATCCCCACAATGGTTTGAGTTCCGCTGTCGATACGACCCTGAGCACGCGCTGCTGCCTCTTCGATACGCATTTTGGGAACACCGGTTTCGATGGCTTTTGCCATACCTCCCAGTTTTTCCACTTCCTCAATCAGCGCCCATGCTTTTTGTGCCAGTTCATGTGTTAATGATTCAACATAGTAAGAACCAGCCCATGGATCAAGCGAGCGACAAATTTCGGTTTCCTGTTGCAGATACAACTGCGTGTTTCGTGCAATACGTGCCGAGAAATCGGTAGGAAGCGCAATCGCTTCATCCAATGCATTGGTGTGTAAACTCTGTGTGTGTCCCAGCACAGCTGCCATCGCTTCAATGGCCGTACGACCAACATTATTAAATGGATCCTGCTCTGTTAGCGACCAACCCGAAGTTTGCGAGTGGGTACGTAACGCCATTGATTTTGGATTTTTAGGATTGAACTGTTTCACCAGTTTTGCCCAAATCATTCGTGCTGCACGCATTTTTGCAATCTCCATGAAGTGATTCATACCAATTGCCCAGAAAAATGACAAACGTGGCGCAAATGCATCAATATCCAATCCGGCTTTTACACCTGTACGAAGGTAATCCAAACCATCTGCCAAAGTATATGCCATTTCAATGTCGGCAGTAGCACCTGCTTCCTGCATGTGGTAACCTGAAATCGAAATAGAGTTAAACTTAGGCATTTTTTGAGAAGTGAATTCAAAAATATCGGCAATGATTTTCATTGAGAATTCCGGTGGATAGATGTAAGTGTTACGCACCATAAATTCCTTCAGAATATCATTTTGAATGGTTCCTGAAAGTTGTTCCAAAGTTGCTCCCTGTTCCAAACCTGTAACAATGTAAAATGCCATTACCGGAAGCACAGCGCCGTTCATGGTCATTGATACCGACATTTTATCCAGTGGAATTTCGTCGAACAGGATTTTCATGTCGAGAATTGAATCGATAGCAACACCAGCTTTACCAACGTCACCAATTACACGTGGGTGATCAGAGTCGTAGCCACGGTGAGTAGCAAGGTCAAAAGCAACCGACAAACCTTTTTGTCCGGCAGCCAGGTTACGGCGATAAAATGCATTTGATTCTTCAGCTGTTGAAAAACCAGCATACTGACGAATAGTCCATGGACGCATAGCGTACATTGCCGAATAAGGTCCGCGAAGAAATGGCGGCAAACCTGCAGCATAATTCAAATGCTCCATTCCCTCCAAATCTTCTTTGGTATAAACTGGTTTTACAGGAATCTGTTCCGGCGTATTCCAGTCTTTTTTAATGTTATTTTTTGCCATCCAGTCAGAAGTATCCTTCTTCTCTGAACTGGCTTTTATGTTTATATTTTTGAAATTTGGTTTCATACTCTAATTTTATAAGAATCAAGTATCAGGTATCAAGAATCAAGACTTTCCCTAAACTTGAAAATCATTTTTTGGATTTCTTTTAATTCTGAAATTATATTTTCGACCTGACGAATATTTGTATAACCTAAGTCGTTACTTAAAAATAGTTGTGTTTCAAGTTCGAATGCAGAACCATATGCAATATCTAAAAATCGCATAAAATCTTTGGAAGAATTTCGACCTGCTCCTTCTGCAATATTTGATGGAATAGATATGGCTGCTCTTTGCATCTGATTAATCAAACCATACTTTTGAGAATCAGGAAATGACTCAGTCAACTGGTAAATCGATTTTACCAATTCTCTTGAACGTTGCCATATTTTCAATTCCAAATAATTATGCATTTTTTATCTTGATACTTGTGTCTTGCTACTTGAATCTAGATTCCTAGCTTACTTTGATATCCTTTTAAATCTTCCAACACATTACTTTTTACATGAATAAAGTTGGTGATTCCCTTTTCTTCCAATTCTGGTTTACATTCCGGATTTCCGGCAACAACCAAAATTTCATTCTCCAGCTTTTCAGCAGCTTGCGGAACCAGTTCTGCATACTCTTCATCTGAACTGCATATAACAACGATATCAGCATTTTTTGCTTTAGTTGCTGCAACTCCTTCTTCAATCGTTTTGAAACCGTTATTATCAATAACCGCGAAACCAGCTACTGCAAAAAAGTTACAGCTAAACTGACTTCTGGCCTTACGGAATGCAAGATTTCCAATGGTAAGCATAAACGCTACCGGACGTTTATTTTCTTTTGAATAAACATCAGTTTTATAACGTAACGCTTCAAATGCCTGTGCTCCGCGATAAGGTTTTAATGTTTCAACTTCGGCACCTTCTTCGGTTAAATCCATGGGTTGGAAAACAGAAGCATCCAATTCTCTTGCAAGCTTTTCAGTGAAATTCGGAAACTGGTTGGTTCCCAGTAAATTTTCACGTCGCTGAGCAATGTTTGCGTTCTTTTTAGTCGCTATGGTTTTAATTTCACTTTGAATAAAACCTTCTTTGAAAGCTGCAATAAAACCACCTTTCTCCTGCACTTCCAGAAATAGTTTCCAGGAATGGTCAGCAAGTGCATCGGTTAGTGATTCAATATAATAAGATCCTGCTGCAGGATCAGCTATCTTATCCAGATGAGATTCTTCTTTTAACAAAACTTGTTGGTTGCGGGCAATTCGTTCTGAGAACTCAGTGGTTTCTTCATAAACAGCATTAAACGGTAACACAGTAATCGAATCAGCACCGCCCAAAGCAGCAGACATCGCTTCGGTTTGGGTACGAAGCATATTTACATACGGATCATAAATGGTTTTGTTGAATGTGTTTGTTTCACTGTGGGCAACCAGTTTAGCTGATTCATTATCTTCGGGATTATAAGCCTTAGCAATCTTTGCCCACAATAATCGGGCTGAGCGAAGTTTGGCAATTTCCATGAAATAGTTGTTGCCAATACCAAAGTTGAATTTAATGTTTTTGGCAATCTCATCAACGCTTAATCCAAGTTCGGTAAGCTGTGTTAAATATTCAGTCCCTAGTGCAAGCGAAAAAGCCAACTCCTGAACAATGGATGAACCACTGTTGGCAAAATATTTTCCGTGAACTCCGATTACCCTGAAATTTGGAAGTTCCTGTGTTTTTTCAATAACCGACTTCAGGCTTGAAAAAGCTTTAGTTTCCAGTTTGCCTTTTAAAATCATCGATGTAATCGGGTCGATAGCTGAAGATGCAGTAATCTGGTTCTTATTCCATTTGTTTTTTGAAATTACATATGCTGCAAATGCTTCTGCACAGTTGCAGTTTTCGCATCCGCAAACGAAATTGATTTCAGCAGCTTCCAGACAAATATCTTTAAGTAAAATTTCCAGATCAGCAGCAGTCCTTTCCTGGCAACAATCAAAATAAAATCCCAACGATGTAACGCCTTTTCCTAAAATAGTAAGCGCTTTTTTGTTGGCCTGTTCCATATCCTGCACAAAAATATCCTGTCTGATTCTCCAGTCGTTGTCTGTTTTTGTTCCCCGAACAAACGGAAACTCTCCCGGCAGCGTTTCCTGATAAGTAAGGTTTGTAATATCTCCTTCGCGATAATAAGGACGAACATTAATTCCCTCGTAGGTTTTCCAAACTAACACACGTTCATAATCCTGCCCTTTTAAATCTGCAATGATTTTATCCTCCCATTCCTGAGTGGTGACGGGAGGAAAATCGGTAAAAAGCTTTTGCTCTTTTTCTTCCATGTTGAAAATTGTTAAAATCGAGGGGCAAAATTAGTTGAAATAATTGACTGATACGAGGAACCGATATGAATATAGGAACACTGGTTACAAAATTCACAATTAGATAACCAATTCCAGAAACAATTTCCCCTATCAGTTTTGAGTGGTTAATTTTTAAAAGGATTGTTTATACTTATAGAAAAAAGACTTATGATTGCTCTGTTGCTAATGTATTTCTTTTCATTTTTTTTCTATCCAAAGAATCAATATTGTAATTATCAAAAATAATGGCAATGGCAACTTTTACTACAAAAGTAAAAAGCAGGAATCCAAGAGAGAAAATCATGGCAGCAGTCCTTATTTCAGTCATTGATGGAGTGTAAACATAAATTTGTCCCAAAACATCAGGGGTAAATCCCGGAATAATAAGCGCAATTCCTTTTTCTACATAAACACTGGCATAAATCAGTACTGCCCCGATATTTAATGTGACAAAGTTTTTACGGGTTTTTGGAATAAGAAAAAGTATAAATGCTATACATCCCATGGTTATCGAAGCCCAACTGTACGGAACAATTTCCTTATTGTTGCCAATCCCAAAAAGCAAATATTGCCAGTACAATAAATGTTGCGTGCCTGAATAAAATTCTTTGAAGAGTTCAGCAATGGTAAAAAACAGATAGATAAACATAGCATACACCATCAATTCAGCAATTTTCCAGATAGCCTCATCTTTAATTTCAAAATGGGTAATTTTACGAAGTATTTGAAAAAGAATCAATAAAATTGCTGGCCCCGAACAAAACGCCGATGCCAAAAAACGGGGTGCAAGCAAAGCACTGTTCCAAAATGGCCGGGCAGGCAAAGCATTGTACAGAAAAGCCGTTACCGTATGAATTCCTACAGCCATCGGGATACTGATAAATACAATGGTTAAAACCATTTTCCTTTTGTATTCTTTTTTATAAAATATTGAATACAAAAGATGGAGAGCCACTATCAGGTTAATAAGCAAATAAGTCATCAAAAAGAAAAAGTCCCATGAAAGCATGGAATAAGGGAAATTCATGGTTCCTAAAAGAGGCAGCATGTGCCAGAATCTTAAAGGATTCCCAATATCAACAATAATAAAGGCAATACTCATGATCACTGCACAAACTGCGAGTAATTCTCCAAATATTACAATTTCTTTAATTGGTTTCCAGTTATATACATAAGCCGGAATAACCAGCATTACTGCAGCAGCTGCAACTCCCACCAAAAAGGTAAAGTTCCCAATGTAAAATCCCCATGATACCGAGTCGCGCATGTGCGTTGTAATTAATCCCTCATCAAGTTGATTTGCATAACCTAATGCACCCCACACGATTAACACAGACAGAAATAACAACCATGCATAATATGTTTTCGTTCCTTTGAAGAATAACTTTATGCTACCTTTGAGAAAACGGATAAAATTCATCATAAATTTGTTATTTTAAAATCACGTATTACAAATCCGACACAATCCTAAATAATCAAACTCCAAAGAAGTAATAGAATTTTGGCTGTGTGTTTAACTCCTCCTTTAACACGAGAACCCTTTTATTTTCAAGTATGTATCTTATTTCACTGTTCGGATCCAGCAGGTTTCCAAATTTTCTGGCTCCAACGGGACAAATCTCAACACAGGCTGGATACCTTCCCTCCCGCACCCTTTGAATGCAAAACGTACATTTTTCAACCACGCCTTTCATTCTTGGCCGATTGCCGAGGTAGTGCATTTCAGTATTTATTTCATCTTCCGGTACCTCAGGTTCAGCCCAGTTAAAATGTCGTGCACCATAAGGACAAGCTGCCATGCAATACCTGCAACCTATACACCAATTGTAATCTACTACAACAACTCCATCCGGTTCCTGCCAAGTTGCTTTAACCGGACATACAGTAGTACATTGTGGTGTCCTGCACTGTTGACATTGAACAGGTAGATAAAAATGTCCTTCTTCGGGGACCTCTTCCGGATTGTAATGAATATCGGAGTGTGCAAAATCGACCCCCCTTTCTTTATCCATTTGAAGCACCTGTATCCATTGAATTTGAGGTTCGCGCGACTGGTTATTTTCTTTAACGCAGGCATAAACACATCTTCTGCACCCAATACATCTTGATACATCCAATGCATAACCAAATAAAACTCCCTCCATGGCAGGTTTATCAGAAACATGAAAATCTTTATTATACTTTCGCTTGTATTCTTCTTCCAGATTTTTTATAAGGTCTTGTTTCTCTTTCTCCGATAGTGTCCTGAAATTCTTTTGAAAGAATTTTTCCAGTTCTTTTAAAGTACAACCGGAAAGAGTAAGGGCAGAAGCCGATGCCAGTGAAATATTTTTTAGGAAAGACCTTCTTGATTTATTTTTTTCCATCGTCCTGATTTTTTGGTTCATAAATTGCAATATCCTCTTGTCTTACAGGAGGCGGTTCTGGTGTTAATGGCTTAAATCTTGGTGAATGCGGGCTATGACAGTGAACACACAGCAGATATTCTTTTTTACCGTTCCAGTACCCTGTTCTTTTCCCATGAACACCAACTTTCCAGTCCCTGAGTTTTTCGCCGTGGCACTGACCGCAGAGTTTGTACGATTCTTTAAAAGAGAGTAATTTACCACTGGCCAGTTTCAAAGAATCCCTGTTATTCATATCATGACAATCAAGACACCAGCGGTTTTTGCTGTCGTGATTAAAAATGGCACTAATGTCATCATGAAAATCTACCAACTTTCTTCTTTGAGGATTGGGGACGATATCAGAATGACAATCATTACAGGGATAAATTCCTTCGGTAAATGGTGGCGCTTCCACAGCAATTTCCGTCACACTAAAACTATCATTATCTATTGTTGCTTTTCCCTGACCTGCAAATGTTGATTCATCATTATAAACTTTCTTGCCTGAATTGGAACAGCCCCAGAAGACGGATGTGATGAATATGATCAGTAACAATGATAATTTGCCGTATTTATTTTTCATTTTACTTGTATTTTAAACCAGATTTAAATCGGAAAAACGAAATACTAAAATCCTAATCTTTTTTCTTAATCAGGTATTTTGTATATAAAACCGAAACAGTAATTGAAATAATGGCAAGGCCAAGAAATACCAGAACTCTATACCCAATATTAACACTTGCCATATCAATAAAAATTAACCGGATCGCCGATGCAACCATCGTTGCTATTGCCAGCCATCTGTACTTGATATTTTTCATCAGAAGACTAATAAGAAAGAAAAGTATTCCTGCAAATATCCATGACACAGTAACGTAGGATGCTGATGAAATATGATAAAAAGCAATAAGGGTCATAACAAAACCAGAAATCAGGTATAAGTCACGCACAAATTCAGTTTTAATGTTCAACCGTTCTTTTTTCCAGTTTATGGTCCGGGCCGAAATAAAGGCTACTAGCATAAATGAGAAATTGGTCAGGTTGTCAAATGTTTTTGACTGCACGAAGAAGATCATAAATGTTATAAACAGAATTGTATTCATAATAACCATGAAACGTGACCTGAACCATAAGGCAAACGACACTACTATTAAACTTTGCAGAGCAAAAAGTCCGTATGATTTTGGCAGTCCAAAAATTCCGAATATGGCTACACTCAGTGCAAGAAATCCGTAAAGGACATACATTGATGAAATAATTTTTATATCGGACCTCAGTTTCAGAATTACCGCCCATAAAATGCAAAGCACAGTTATAGCAGAAAATATTGGCACATAATTCTTTTCGAAATAGGTAATGATAATTGCGGCCAATAGAAATGTAAATCCAATTCCGTTCCAGATGATGCTTGAAATAATAAATTCATCTGATACTTTTTCCTTTTTAGGTATAAGTGCAAGGAAAGAAAAAATGAATCCGGTAGCGATAAGGTAAACATATCCACTTCCCGGCGAATTCGTGAATTCTGGGTTGTGGCCCATCAATGGATTATTAAGTAACCACGTTAAATGAATCAGATAAACTATAAATATGAAAATAAAAGTAAGCTTTATCCATCCAAATCTGTAATACAGTATAATTGCCAGAATAGCCGTAATTGATGCCATCCCGGATATAACTCCAATGGTGTCAAAAAATACTCCAGTTGCAATAAACATTAATAATGCGATTCCGGCTAAAAATTGAGATTCTTTACGAAAGGCAAGATAAAGTAAGATGACTGACATAATTACCAGTAATAAGAAGTCCAATGTTTTACTTTGTAACAAGGGATCCTGCTGGAAAAAATGGAGCCGTAACAAGAAAAAATAGAACAAAAAATGTCCATTATATACCAACAGGTTTGAAATAACCGAAAGAGAATGACGAAAATAATATGAACAGGCATAAATTACAGCAACAGAACCAAAACCAACCAATGCAGAAACAACACTGTTTCCAGTGTTTTGCAGATAACTAACCAAAAAAATTAAACCGAAGAATAATACGATATTCCCTAACCAGGCCATTCCATATTCACCAACCCGAAATTCAATTGATCCTTTTGTCTGGAAAGGGAATTTAATGTCAAAATCATCTGACGGCTGCTGATAATTTTTCTTGTCAACAGCAACCTCTTTAACATTCATTTTTCCCAAAACAGCTTCAACCTTAACTAATCGTTCCTTCAGGTCTAATAACTCTTTTCTGATGTTGTCCAGTTCGGGTAAATCGGTTTTCTCATTTTGCATGATAAAATTTTTACAATTTCAACCAGTGCATATTATTTTGCAACATCGAAGCAAAATGCAGAGTAGTGACTCAGAACTTTAAAAATTTCTGTCAGTAAAGAAAGTATTCCACTTAATTCTGTGGATAGTTTTTATCCCTCAATATCAAGGAAATTCAGTTCATATCATCCTGCCGTTCTTTTTAACCATATTATATAAAACAAAGAACTTAACTGTTTATTAGATAGCGGGTTCCTTTTCATGTTTTTTCCATGGTGGCACCAACCAAAGAATAAAAGTCAGAATAAGAAATGGCATTATCATCCATACAAGTGCCATCCAAAATCCTTCTATACCAACCATTCCTAATTTAAAACTGGTAAATCCCAGGAAACTCTTTGAAAATAGCTGTCCTCCGATTACTACATTCCACCGCATGAAAAATACCCCAAAAAGGACAAGGCAACTTGACAGGAAATACATGGGTTTTCGTAATTTTTCTTTTGGGCGGTACATTCTGAAAAAACCAAGAATCAATATTGGGATAATTGTTCCTATAAGTCCTTGAAAAATAAAAAGAGTATAAGTTAATTTTCCAGTTACCAGCATGTGTAAAATTTCGAAAGATTCTTCAGCTTCATAAATCCGGTGAACCTGGTCGAGTGATTCAAGCGCGAAATCAAGAATCAGGACCATAAACAAAAACTTTCCAATTTCGTCCAGGGCTGCCATATCAATTTTAACTTTTCTAATCCATGAAATGACCATATACAGAAACATTACAAGTGCAATACCTGAAACCATTGCTGATAACAGGAAAATGACCGGCATCATTACCGATGACCACCAGGGATTAGCTTTCACCGAGCCAAATATAAAGCCAACATATCCATGTAATAGGAATGCAGAAGGAATACCAACAACAGTAACGATATAGCCAAGTTTTTCGTCCCATGCAAGGGCTTTTGGAGAAAGGTCGGTTACTCCAAGAGTCAGTATTTTATAAAGTATTCTTTTAAAACCTTTTGTTTCCCGGGACCAAAGAACCAAGTCGCGGCGATAATCAAACCATATTTCGAGTAAAAGTACTACCATGAGATACCATAAATAGACAAACCCGAAAATGGCCATCGCCGATGTAAAATGCGGAGTCATCAGTATTTCATAGGCCCTGAGGGGGTGCCCCAGATGTGAAATCAGTGGTAATCCTGCTACAAGCAAAAAAGCTAACGCTGTTAAGAGTGCCAGATGGTATGTAGGGCGAAGTACTTTTACCTTAAAAACCCGTTCGAGAGAAGCAAGTATAAATGCACCTGCAACCAAACCTGTAATATAAGGGTAAAGTACAATAAGTATTCCCCATTGTAGTTCTATTTCGTTCGGATAAATAAATCCGTCCACATGTTTTAGAATTTCGTATAAATGTTCCATTATCGCACCTCCGAGTTTAATCCGTTATAAAATAGTTTTGAACCGGTATTTAAATTTGGTTTCAGTACCTGTGTGTTGTGATCTTTTAGGAACTTATACAGCTCACCGTTCTCATCGTGAAGATCGCCGTAAATCCGGGCGCCGGTTGGACAAACTTCAAAACAGGCGGGCTTTAAACCTTTTACTATGCGATGGTAGCACAAAGTACATTTATCGGCTGTTTTTTTCTCCGGATGGAGATACCGGCATCCGTAAGGACAGGCCTGAACACAATAGCTGCAACCCATACAATATTCCTGGTCAACCAAAACAATACCTTCAGGACTTACAAAAGTCGCCCCAACCGGACAAACCTGTACGCAGGGTGATTTGTAACAATGATTGCACATTTTAGGAACAAAAAACGTTTTGAAGATTTCCTCCTCTGGAACAGCCTGTTTAAAACCGTCGATTCCTCCATTGGGAGACTCTACTTG
>CAVYOB010000007.1:0-21215 GCA_963769925.1 uncultured Prolixibacteraceae bacterium | reverse complement strand
CACAGGCTCCGAAAGTTCGGCAATTAGAAGTATTTCGAGTGCAATACCGTATTTTAATCTTTTGATTTTAAATATAGCACAGGCAATTATTGCTGTCTTTTTTGCTTCCGATTTTCTTAAGCGGGATAAAACTGGATACGACTGAGGTTATCTATATGCGTTCGATGACAAATGGTGAATATGTTCTGGAAAAACAATCGGAAACCTTCAGGTATTTCTTTTATTGAATATTCTGGTTGTTATTTTGGCTTTAATTTTTAATATGCTGGCTCAAAAAATACCAATTGACTGGCAACGATACGCATTTTATTTTGTGACTATTAGTATCCAACCTGGTTTTTATAATGGGGCTTTCTTTTTTATTAATGAGCGTAATCAGAAATCAGGCAATTACATTCGTATTAATATTAGGATATATTGGAATTACACTTTTTCTTCTTAAGGCGCAATATTATTATATATTTGATATATGGCATTCAATATCCCGATGCTGAAATATGATATTATCGGATTTGGGAACCTTAATGTCATTCTCAATCACCGGGGGATTTATTTCTTTTTAGGTTCAGGTTTTATTTTCCTTACTATATTTCTTTTAAAAAGATTACCACAGTCAGAATCGATGACCATTTTTTCTTTGATTTTTGGTATCCTTTTTATTGGAATGGGCGGGTACATGGCTTATAATCATGTAAATAATTTTAAACAAACAGATAAATTACGAAATCAAATTGTAGAATTAAATAATGAATATGCAAAGGAGAATATTCCCAGCATTTTAAGTAATGCAATAAACCTCGAACATAAAGGGAATAATATTGAGGTTAGTTCCAGAATCAAAATATTAAATGAGAAATAGTACACCGCTTAAAAAATTGATTTTTACATTAAATAACGGATTAAAAATAACCGGGTTGAAATTAAACGGCTCTGAAGTGCCATTTGACCGAAAACAGCATTTAATCATCATTTCCAATGATGTAAATCTTCTTCCTGAACAAACAGCAGCCCTTGAAATAACTTATTCTGGAAAAATAAACGAAGCATTATGCTACCTTGATATCGACGAGGAAACAAGACAGGAAAAGTATGGAAAATCTGTAGTGAATGTTGATAAAAGATATGCATTTATTAAGCCAAATTATGTTTTGCTTACTCCTGAAACAAACTGGTATGTAAGGGCGGGAGTAACTTACAGTTCTGAAGATGTAGGTTGGGCACATAATCAATTTGTTAACTTCAGTTTAAAAGTAAAAACGTTGCCAGGCCTGCAAGCTATATCTCAAGGTGAAATAAGTAAAACTTCTGACGGCCAATTTACATTCAACAACGAACATCCTCTTACTCAATTATCCTTAGCCATAGGTAATTATAAACAAGTTAAGGTTAAGAAAGATAGTATTGAATATGGTATCTGGTATATTAAAGGGCATGATTTCTTTTCCGGAGCTTTTGATGAAATTAAGGATACTATTCCAAGTTTGGTAGATGAGTATTTTGGTGATTTCGAAAGGACTTATAATCTTGAATATACATTTAAAAGATTTTCTCTTGTTGAGGTACCTGCACAATTAAAATCATACGAACGTGCGTGGACTTCAAGGCAGGAATATGTTCAACCAGAGGAGGTTTTGATCCCTGAAAAAGCATTTATGATTGAACAGGCTGATTTTGAAGGCATGAAAAAAAGGATGCAAAAGTGGGGTAGAGACAGAGGTGATGTGTCGCCCCAGGAATTGCAAATGAGGATCTTTGGTAATTTTGTCCGGACATTTACCGAGGAAAAGACAAGAGATTTTAATGGTGGTGGTTTTGGCGGAGGTAGTTTTAATGTAACCCAGTCTGTAAATCCATACTTCATTTTTCCAATGATTTACAATTTTCAGAATAACATTAAATCAGACAGATGGCCCATTATTAACAGGATTTTTGAGGCTTATTTGAAAAGCCAGAATTTGGATATGAGATCGATTTTTATGCGAAACATGTCCAGCACCGGATTAAGTGATGATGAAGAAGCAAACATTGCATTGCAAGACCATTCATTTGAAGAAATTCTCGAGGATCCAAATAAAAAGGATATTATCGATGAGGTAATAAAACTGAAAGGTGACGCACTTTTCTCAAAAGTACAATATGTGGCCGGAGAAACTGAGTTTGAAACATTCCTCAATAACTTGCTTCAGGAATACCGTTTTAAAAACATTACATTCGACGAATTTGATGAAAAACTAAAGGAGCAATTTAATACCGAATTAACTCCTGTAATGGATAATTGGTTTAAAGAAAAAAGATTACCCGGATTTTTATTTTCTCCGGTAACAGCAGTTCAGGTAAAATCAGGTGAGGCGATGGAAACTATGGTCAAGTTAAAGGCTACCAATTTTTCTGATGTTGCAGGTTTAGTAAAATTAACATTCCGGTTAGGAGGAGGTGGACGTGGCGGTTTTGGGGGTTTTGGCGGCTCTGAGGATTTGGTTAATAAACTTATTTACCTGGAAGCCCATCAAACAAAGGATATAAGTTATCTTCTTGAATCTGAACCACGAAATGTTATGATTAACACCATGACATCGAAGAATATTCCCCAGGTATTGGATGAAAATTTCAGGGATATTGAAGAAGATCCCAAAGCAATCCCATATGAAGGACAAACCATTTCCGATATCCCGGTAAATTTGGTTCAGCCTGGCGAAATCATAGTTGATAATGAAGATCCTGAATTCGAATATACTAAGAATAAAAGGGAAAGTTTACTTGAAAAATGGATTGTTGACAGTGATAAAGATACTGCAAAGTATGAAGGGATGGATTACTTTCGGCCTCCAACACATTGGACAGACATAACGAATACAGAATTTTATGGAAATTATATTCTATCTGGTTACTATATAAAAAGTGGTGATGGCTCTCAGGTTGCCAAATGGCATGTGCCAATTAAAAATAAAGGGTACTACGAGGTTTATTATCATTTATATAAAGCAAGATCATTCAGAAGGGGCAGAGGAGGAGACAGGTCGCGTGAAAATGGAAAATACAATTTTACAATTGTTTGTGACCAGGGTGATGTAGAACAGGCATTAGATATTCATGATGCTGAAACAGGATGGAATCTTCTGGGTACTTTTAGCTTTTCATCCGATACAGCGCTGGTTGAACTTTCAAATAAATCGGAAATGAGCATGGTATTTGCCGATGCTGTGAAATTTGTTAAGCAATAAACAATTAAATCAATAAAAATGAATCTTTTAAAAACTAAATCGTTGCAAAGAATTGCTATGTTATGTTTTGTGCTTCTGTTTGGAATCCAGGGCACAAATGCCCAGGAACTATTAACGCTGGAAAAAGCATTACAATATGCAGAAACAGGAAGCCCCGATATTATACAGTCGAAATTGAATATAGAAAGAGTACAAAAAAACCTGGAAGCTCAGAGGGCTGCTTTAAAATCAAGATTCTCGCTTGAGGTAAATCCTTATTCTTTCAGCCGTAACAGAAGATTTGATACAAGGTTTTCTGATTGGTATACCACTAAAAATACTGCATCAAGTACTAACCTAAGGATTTCTCAGCCGATATTATTCACAGATGGAACCATTTCTCTGAATAACGAATTTGGCTGGCAAAGCGGAACATCAACAACTACCGAAGAAGTAAACGGAGTACTTCAGTTGGTTGACAAAACAAATGAAGTTTTCTACAATAATTTATATTTAAACGTTAGCCAACCGCTGTTTACGTATAATAGATTAAAAATGAACCTTAAGCAGTTGGAGTTAAATTACGAAAACGCAAATATTAGTTATGCTTTACAGCGGTTAAATCTGGAGCGGAATGTAACGCAGCAGTTTTACAATGTTTTTATGTTGCAGGAAAACCTGAGAATTGCTAAAAAAGAGCTTGAAAATACGCAGGCGAACTATGATATTATAAAAAATAAAACAGAAGCAGGTTTGGTTCCCATGGAAGAATTATATCAGGCAGATTTGAACCTGAAACAGTCTCAGTCAACCGTACAAGACAGAACAGTAAGCTATGAAAATGCAAAGGACCAGTTAAAGTTGACATTGGGAATGGACCTTTATAAAGATTTTTCCATTATTCAGGTTGATGTTTCCACCGAGGAACCTGTGAAAGTTGATTTGGATAAAGCAATTGATAATGGTTTGAAAAACAGGATGGAACTTCGCCAGCGGGAAATTGATATTCAGAACAGTGAATTTACGATGATCCAAACTAAAGCCCAAAATGAATTTGCGGGCGATCTGAATCTGAGGTTAGGTGTTACAGGCGATGATCCAAATCTGGGTAAAATATACTCCAAAGAAAATTTGGTGAATAACCCCTCGGTATCATTATCATTCAATATTCCAATTATCGACTGGGGTGAAAAAAAAGCCAGGATTGCAGCACAGGAAGCAGCGATGGAATCGGTTAAAATTGATTACGAACAACAACAGAAAAACATTGTAATTTCTATTCGCGAAGCTGTCAGAAGTTTAGAAGGCCAGTGGACCCAAATTCAGATTGCTAAACAAAATCAGGTAAATGCACAGTTAACGTTCGCTATTAATAACGAAAGATATAAAAACGGTGAATTAACAGGGATGGATTTGAATTTGCAGCAACAGCAGCTTTCCAATGCAGAAATTTCGTATGCACAGGCACAGATAAATTATAAAATTGATTTGCTGAATTTAAAAATACAGGCACTGTATGATTTTGAAACAAATACATCGGTAGTACCGAAAGAATTATATTTAAATAATAGTAAAAATTAAACCAGAAATAAATCAATTTAAAATGAAAAATATAAAATTATTTTTATTGTTGGGAGTTGTTGCAGCTATTGTTTCCTGTAACAATCAAACGCAAAATGAAGGGACCGAATTAGCTTCCCCTGTTTCCGTCGAGAATGTGAAATTACAGAGTATCAGACAATACATTAATACTACCGGAACAGCTAAAGCAGCATCGGAAATAGTATTATCTACTGAGATGTCAGGGCAATACCATATTGTAAATAATCCTCAAACAGGAAAGCCTTTTAAAATTGGCGACAGAGTGAAGAAAGGCCAGGTTATTATACATGTTGAAGACGAAGAATATGTTAATAATATTGGATTGGAGTCGGTAAAACTGAACATGCAAATTTCAGAAGATGAATACAACAAACAAAAGTCGCTTTTAGAAAAAGGCGGCGCTACCGAATTCGATGTAAGAAATGCTGATGTCTCCAGATTGAATGCAAAAAAGAATTATCAGAGCGCACTTCTCAATCTGGCAAAGATGGATGTGAAGGCGTCTTTTGACGGGATTATTGTTGATCTACCATATTTTACCAATGGTACTATCGTTCCCTCAGGAACACAGGTTGCTACTTTAATGAATTACGGTAAAATGTATATGGAAATTAACCTTCCTGAAAAAAATATTCCCAATGTAAAACTGGGACAGAAGGCATTGATTACCAGTTATACATTAACAGAAGATACATTGATGGGAACAGTTACTGAACTTTCTCCAATGATAAGCAGTGAAACCCGAACTTTTAAAGGGACGATTCAAATAAATAATCCGGAGTTGAAACTGCGACCTGGAATGTTCGTCAAAGCCGATATTATAACCGCTCAAAAAGACAGTGCTATCGTGATTCCTAAAGATATTATTATGTCGAATAACCGCGGGAAGTATGTTTTTGTGGTTGGTAATAATAATACTGCAGAATACCGAAGAATTGAAATAGGGTTACAAAATGAAAACAATGTTGAGATTGTCGACGGGCTCAAAAAGAATGACCGTTTGATAACTGATGGTTATGAAACGTTACGCAATCGTTCAAAAATTACTATTGTTCTTTAAGAATTTGTCTGGGGATCTTTATTCGAAAAACGATTAACATGAAGAAATTAACTGAATTTTCTATCAATTACCCGATTACAATTTTGATGGTAGTACTGGGAGTTATTCTTTTGGGCTACATATCGTTTGATAAATTGGGGATTGATCTATTTCCAGACTTAAATTCACCAAGGATTTTTGTCGAGATACAGTCTGGCGAACGGCCACCTGAAGAAATGGAAAAACAATTTGTTGAAAACATCGAAGCGTTGGCCATTCGTCAGGCAGATGTTGTTCAGGTTACGTCTGTTTCAAAAGTGGGTGCGGCTCAGATTACTGTTGAATATAACTGGAACAAAGACATGGATGAAGCATTTCTTGATTTACAGAAAGCTTTAAATTCCATCAGTGGTCTGGACGATATTAAAATTACTCAACACGATCCAAATACTTCACCGGTAATGATCATCGGATTGACTCATAGCGAAATAAAAGATATGAACGAACTCCGGAAAGCCGCTGAAAACTATATACGTAATGAGCTGGTAAGGCTCGAAGGAGTTGCTGAAGTTGAACTTTCCGGTCAGGAGGAAAGTGAAATTGTTATAAAAACTGATCCTTACCGTTTGGATGCTCAAAATCTTACTGTTGACGAAATTACTTCCAGAATTGAAGCTTTTAACCGGAGTGTTTCAGGAGGAAGGATTAGTGAACTGGGTACCCAATACATTGTAAAAGGTATAAGCATGTTGCAAACAACGGAGGATTTTGAAAATATGATTGTTGGATACAAAGCTACCCGGGCTGTAACTGGCACTGGTCAATCAAATGTGGAAATGGCTCCTGTTTTTCTGAAAAATGTAGCAACAGTTACCAAGGAAAATAAAGAACCAACCAACATTATTCATATTAACGGAGAGCGTTGTATTGGATTGGCCGTGTACAAAGAAACTCAGTATAACACTGTAAAAGCTGTTGACCAAATCAATAAAGCGCTGGTTAATATAGAAAAAGCGCTGCCGGGCTATCAGTTAACAGTTGTATCTAATCAGGGTAAATTCATAAGCCGGGCCATAAAAGAAGTACAGAATTCAGCTTTACTGGGTATTTTGCTTGCTGTTGTCGTTTTATTTTTATTCCTGCGACGTATTGGAACTACTTTAATAGTGAGTGCTGCAATTCCGATTTCCGTTATTGCCACGTTTAATTTAATGTATTTCAATCACCTCACTATTAATATAATGACTTTGGGAGGTCTTGCACTTGGTGCCGGTATGTTAGTAGATAATGCAATTGTGGTAATGGAAAATATTTTCCGAAACCATGAAAACGGCATGAGCGTGAGAGAAGCGGCTATTACCGGAACATCGCAGGTTGGAGGAGCAATTATTGCTTCAACATTAACAACCATTGTGGTTTTTCTTCCCATCGTTTATTTGCATGGCGCTTCGGGAGAACTGTTTAAAGACGAAGCGTGGACTGTGGCTTTCTCACTGGTATCATCATTGTTTGTGGCAATATTTCTTATCCCAATGCTTTATTACAGATTTTACAGGAAGAAAAAATTTGTTTTTAAACAAAAATCGGTAAAACTCGGCGGGTATGCCCGTTTCCTTGATAAAGTTTTAAAAATTAAATGGATAATAATTATTGCAGCAATTCTTCTGGTAGCAGGAGCTTATATGCTTATACCAAAAATTGGTACTGAGTTTATGCCAAAGGCAGAAGTAAGTGAATTTACAATAGATGTTAAACTCCAGGAAGGAACAGAATTGGACAGGACCAATTCGACAGTAAAAAATATTGAAGCTATTGTAAAGGAATATCTGGGGGATAATTTAAAAATGATTTATTCTCATGTTGGGCCAAACACAGGTATTCAAGGAGATGAAAACACTGTTTTTCAAGGGGAAAACACTGCCCAGATAATGATTGCTTTAAAAGATGGATCACCAATTACTTCAGATATGGTTATTGAAACCATTGATAATATGACTTCTGGTGTTGAGGGGCTCGAAGTTAGCTTTTCAAAAGAAGAAAGTGCTTTACAAACTATCCTGGGAACGGATGAAGCTCCTGTTGTTGTTGAAGTGCGTGGGGAAGAAATGAATGAGATTGAACGCATTGTAAACGAAGTTAAACAGCGAATGCTGGGACTGAACGAACTTTTTAATGTTCAGACCTCGATTGAAAACGGTGCTCCTGAGATTGAAATTAAGGTAGATCGGGTGAGGGCCGGAGTTTATAATATTAATGTTCAGAATGTCATTAGCCAGATACAATCTCAACTGGAGGGCCAGACTGCTGGTCAGCTGGAATCGGACGGTGAAATGGAAGATATCGTCATCAAAGTTCCTGAAAAAGGACTATCTGAAATTAATGGATTAACGATTACATCCGGTGGACAGGTTTTCAGACTCGACGAAATCGCCGATATTTCTTACAGTGTATCTCCAAAAGAAATATTCAGAAGAAATCAAACACGAATTGGGAAAATTACAGCTCAAATGACAGAGGGTGCTGCGATCGATCAGATTTCAGATAAAATTGTCCAGGCTACATCAGATATTAAGTTGCGGCCTGATTACAATATAAAAGTTACTGGAGAGGAAGAAAAAAGACAGGAATCAATGCACAATCTTGGTTTTGCTTTAATGTTGTCAATCGTACTTGTTTATATGGTTATGGCATCGCAGTTTGAGTCGTTAATTCATCCATTTACCATTTTACTTACTATTCCGCTTGCAGTTGTTGGAACCATTTTTACTTTTTTCATAATGGGTAAAAACTTCAATATAATGGCCATAATTGGTGTAATTATGCTGGCGGGTATTGCCGTAAACAATTCAATTATTCTGGTCGACCGAATAAATCAGTTAATACGTGACGGAATATCCAGAAAAGATGCAATTCTGCAAGCCGGGCAACAACGAATCAGACCAATCATTATGACAAGTTTGACAACCATACTGGCTCTTTTGCCATTAACGATTGGTTTTGGAGAAAGTGCATCATTACGTTCGCCAATGGCCCTTGCTGTTATTGGGGGTTTAATAACTTCAACACTTATGACACTTGTGGTAATTCCTTGTGTTTACGATGTTCTGGACAGGTTTAAGAATCTTTTCGTCAGGAGAAAAGAAACATTGGTAGAACAATAATAATAAAAGAATTTTCAAAGGATGAATTTCATCATAAATAGAAAAATATTCATAAGTATGTTGTTTATCGGGCTTACCTTACTTGGGTATGTCTCGTATAAACAACTTCCTGTTGAATTGATGCCTAATGCGGAGCTTCCGACCCTGAGTGTCCAGATTAATTCGCGAAACGAAGTCGATCCGAATTATATGGAGAAACAAGCAGTTATTCCTATTGAAGGTGCAATAGGGACAATGGAAGGAATTGAAAGCATGGAAACTTCTCTGAATAGCCGGTCTGCTACCATTCAGGTTGATTTCAAACAGAATGTAAATACAAAATACCTGTTTCTCAGGCTCCAGGAAAAAATAGACCAGGCGGCTGAAGCTCTGGATGATAATTTTACAGTAAATGTAAACCGGAATGCCGGGACATTGACATCCAATATTTTTATGGAACTCCAGGTTAGGGGAAGCGAGGGTGCTAATAGAATAAGAAATATAGTTGATGAGGAGATTACCAATAAAATTGAAAATATTGACGGTATTGCTACTGCCCAGGTGTTTGGAGGACAGGAAAAGTCGATAGAAGTTACTTACGATAAAGCTGCATGTGAGGCATACAATGTAACGCCTTCACAAATACAGAGAGCAATTGCAGCGGGAACAACCCAAAGAACATTTGCAGGCTACCTGCACGATTCAAAAAAACAATATTTTGTTTTGGTCACTTCTGAATACCAAAATGTATCTGATATTGAAAACATTGTAGTAGCCGACGGACCAATTTATCTGAAAGACGTTGCCCAGGTTTATTTCGGAGTAAAAGAAATAGAAACAATAAGCAGGATCAATGGTTTGGAATCAGTTTCTATGGTTCTTTTCAGCGAATCTCAGGCCAATCTTATCGATTTGTCACACGAGGTTAAAAAAGAAATTGCGAAACTTAACAAAGAGCTTGCTTCACAAGATGTTGAAATCGTTGAGCAAGTCAACGTGGCTGAGACAATGGAAGATAACATCGACCAAATTATGAACCTGGCTTTGGTAGGAGGGTTACTTGCCATTTTTGTATTGTGGATGTTTCTGAAAAACTTGAAAATTGTTTCATTTATTGCACTGGCAATTCCTATTTCGGTATTTACCTCTTTCAACCTCTTTTATGCTTTCAATATTTCGCTGAACAGTTTAACATTGGTTGGATTGGTTCTTGCAATAGGTATGCTCCTGGATAACAGTGTTGTTGTGCTGGAGAATATTTATCGATTATCGGGGAAGAGGTACGATGCAGAAAGAGCGGTTGTTCAGGGAACAAAGGAGGTTTGGAGGTCGATAGTCGCGGCAACATTAACAACAGTAACTGTTTTTCTACCATTTTTATTTTCATCAGATTATCTTATAAAATTGTTGGGAAACAACATTGGAGTTTCTATTGTCTCCACACTAATAGTGTCTCTTTTTGTTGCTTTGTTGCTGATCCCGATGGCAGCACATGTATTACTGAAAGGCAAAGCTTCACATAACATTTTTTATGAAAAGGTTACAACAAATAACCGGATTGTTCAAATATATATTTTACTCCTGAAATCGAGTCTGAGAAGACCGGCAGGAACAATAATCGGCGCAATTGTAATTTTCTTTATTACCATTTTCATTACCCTTGCCTTAAGTGTTTCTTCTCTTCAGGAGGTTGAAGAAGGTCAGTTTCAGATATCGGTTACCATGCCAACCGGTTCAACACTCGAATCGACAGATATGTTGGTGTCAGATATTGAAGGCAGGATAAAAGACATACCGGAAATAAAAGACGTTGCATCGAATATACAGGCGGAAGATGCAACTTTAACTGTTACATTAAAAGATGATTATAAAGATATTAATAACCGCACTGTTGCTGAAATCAGAAATGAAGTTCAGAATAAAGTAAATAATATCAGGCAGGCAGATATCAGTATTGTCTCCTCTTCTTCTGCCCGTGGAGGAGGCGGTTCAGGTTCGCGGAGTGGCGGTCAAAATTTCAGCAGTTTTCTGGGGATCGGTTCCAACCAGGAGCAGATTATAATTAAAGGTGAGAATTTCGAGGTGATGAGGGGTGTTGCCGAGGATTTGGAATATTACATTGAGGACCTCGAATCTATCCAAAACGTAAGAACCAATATTTCCAGAAATCAACCGGAAATCCACATGTATTTTAATCCGTTACTTCTCACAGAATACGGGCTTACTTTAAATAATGTAACTTCTGAACTTAGTTCCTTTTCAAGAGAATTTACTTCAGGGGCTACTTTCAGACAGGGGAATGAAGACTATGACATATTAATTAAGGAGAAAGAGCCAGCTGACGAACAGGAAAATAATGAAGTTGATCAAAGAAGTATGGATGATTTACGCCGGCTTCCGGTTAGTAATTCAGCTGGTGCAACATATGATTTACAAGATTTTACCGATTTGGTTTATTCCGAAGGAATGTCGAGGTTTAACCGCGTTAACCAGGAAAAACAAATAGATGTAACTTACAGCTTTATTTCTGACGCAGAACAATCCAAGGATTTACTGGAAGCTTATCGTTTGGAAATCGACGATATTGTTGCTAATTACAAACTTCCTCCCGGTGTTGCCGTTGAAGTGGTGCACGAAGAAAATCAGTTCAATGAATTTTATTTTCTTATTGGTGCTGCTTTCATTTTAATTATAATGATTCTTGCATCGGTATTTGAATCGCTGGTTATTCCATTTGTACTGATGTTTTCTATACCTCTGGCGGCTATTGGTTCATTGCTTGCAATTCTTTTTACAGGTAACAGTTTATATAATGCAAATACATTAATGGGCTTTTTAATCCTGCTGGGAGTAGTTGTAAATAATGGGATTATTTTAATCGATTACACCAATATTCTTCGTAAAGGTGGATTTCGCAAATCAAGGGCATTAATGACTGCCGGCCTTTCGAGGGTTCGCCCGATTTTAATTACTGCAATAACAACGATTGTAGCAATGATTCCTTTAGCAATGGGGAAAACTGAATATGTTGGTGCAATCGGCGCTCCATTTGCAATAACAGTAATTGGTGGGTTAGCATTTAGTACAATTCTTACCCTGGTATTTATACCTACATTATATGCCGGTCTTGAAAACGCGCTTAACTGGATTAAGTCGCTGCATTGGGGTTTAAAAGTTACCCAACTTGTAATTTTTGTGGGTGGATCGCTCTACATTTATTTCGAAGTAGAAGATTTTGTATGGCAGATGCTTGATTTTATGTTGATCGTTGTTGCAGTTCCGGGAATCCTGGCATTTGTTATGACGAGTTTACGTCAGGCCAGTACTTCTGTAATTGATGAAAATACTTCGATAACGATAAAAATCAGGAAGCTGGTAAAAATATATGATCGCGACAGCAGGTTTATGCGTGAATGGAAATCAGGGATAAAAATAAGAGCTCGTGCCGGATTACTTAAAGATTATAAATCGGTACGCGATTTTTATGATCTTGTATGGCAGATTCCTCTTTTCATTTTTATGGTATATTTTACCTTCTTTTATGTTGAAAGCAGTTTTTGGATGTGGTTGTTCTCACATGGAGTGTACTTCTTTCTGCTTTTGTTGTATTCGCCAGTTAATCAGATACTTAATAATAAATACGAAGCCACTTCAAAAGGATTTTATCTGAAATTAAACCGGATAATCAAAAATGTAATTTACTGGGTTTCGCCACTTGTATTTCTGTACATATTTTTCAAACGTTGGGACAATATAGGGATGGTGATATTTGTTGGCGTAATCTGGATGTTACTTTTAGTAATATACAGCTCCGGCGAATATATTCAGAAGAAAAATTTAAATATTGCCCGAATATCGGGAAGATTCAGCGGTTTAAGAAGAGGATATTTCACCATAGTACGGCAAATACCTGTAATTGGAAAACGGAAAACACCATTCAGAGCTTTAAATGGTGTCTCTCTTGAAATTAAAACAGGTATGTTTGGATTACTTGGACCTAACGGTGCCGGTAAATCCACCATGATGAGAACCATCTGCGGAATCCTTGAACAGAGTTATGGTAAAATCTGGATTAACGGCCTGGATACTCAGAAATACAGGGAAGAATTGCAGGGTTTGATCGGGTATTTGCCACAAGCGTTTGGTACATACGAAAACATGTCAGCATGGGAATTTCTGGATTATCAGGCTATTTTGAAAGGAATCTCTGATACTGCTACAAGAAACGAGAGAATGGAATATGTTTTAAAGAATGTTCATATGTATGAACGCAGAAACGATAAAATTGGCTCGTTTTCCGGTGGTATGAAACAACGTATTGGGATTGCTCAGATCTTACTGAATTTACCTCGTATCCTAGTCGTTGATGAACCGACTGCAGGATTGGATCCAAGAGAAAGGATTCGTTTCCGTAACCTGCTGGTGGAACTGAGTCGCGAAAGGATTGTGATATTTTCAACGCACATTATTGAAGATATTTCCAGTTCATGTAATCAGGTAGCTGTTATTAACCGTGGTAACCTGAAATATTTTGGTGCTCCTAACGATATGTTAAAGATTGGAAATGATCTTGTATGGCAGTTTAGCATGCCGGCAAAAGAATTCGATAGTTATCCAAACAAACAAATGATAATACACCACATGCGTGATGGTGAAAATATTAAAGTTCGTTGTTTGGCCAAGGGAAAACCAGCAGAAAATGCGATAAGTGTATCTCCGCATCTGGAGGATGCTTATTTATGTTTACTTAAGGACCTTGCATAAAAAGAAAAGTAAATGAGTAAAAAAATAAATATTAAAAATCGGTTATTCATTTCCCTGAAAATGATCCGGTATAATTTAAAGATCATTTTCGCTAATAAATTTATTTGGTTTTTATTGGCAGCATTAGGGATCTTTTTGTTTTTTGCTGTACGGATGGTACTGGATCAGCAAACGATTACCGAAGGTACAATATACAACCTTTTAATATTCCCTGGGATATTACTGATATTTTATCCGTCGGTTTTTGGGATTCAAAATGATGACGACTCCAGAATGCTTGAGATATTATTCGGAATACCAAATTACAGGTATAAAGTTTGGTTGGTGCGTCTGATTATGATTTACATGTTGGTGTTTATTATTATACTCCTGTTTGCCTGGCTGGCATCCCGGCTTTTATACGAGATAAGTATTGTTGAAATGTCATATCAGTTAATGTACCCGGTTATTTTTATGGGTTCAATGGCTTTTATGTTTTCAACATTGATTAAAAATGGAAACGGAACGGCGGTTGTTATGGTTTTATTTGGAGTAGCATTAATTATTCTCTCTGATGCATTAGCCAGAACACAATGGAATGTTTTTCTAAATCCCTTTCAGATTCCGGACAATTTAAATGAAGTAATTTGGCAGGGACTTATATCTAAAAACAGAATATTTCTTGGGGTTAGTGTGATTGTGTTTATTTTGTACGGGTTATTTAACCTGCAAAAACGAGAGAAGTTTGTTTAAAATAAATCAGGCCGGACAATAAGTCCGGCTTTTTTAACAGTAATTTGTATGAGTAGTAATGATTGCGCAGCACTTTCCTGTCAACCCGCATCACAGCTTGCGCGGGCTACAAACCTTCATAGTTAACACATCGCCTGCCATTACTTATTCAAAACTTTATATTTACCGTAAGTTATCATTCAGAGAGTGCCCCTTTTGAAAATCTTTTTATAAGTTCCTTGTTTGTTGTGGTTATATATTCAACTAATGTTTTATAAGGTTTTCCATAAATGTCTAAAAGTCCTTGTTTTAAGACATCGCCAACTTCTCTGCTAATGTACTGACAACGACTATATCCTAAAATATAAGGTTTACCTAATGCAGCATTTAGGTATTCATTATATGATTTTCCAGCTTCCTCTTGTGATGGTAATTGTTGCCACATGGTTTTTGGATATTCGACTGTATAAAAACTTCGTTGGTGGTCACAAATCATAATAGGCTTTTGAACGACTGAGTACATTTGTTCATATTCGGCGATATTAATATGAGCTCCACCTGGCTGAAATGCTATAGCATCTACCCACTGACTCTCTTCTTCAAGCACACAATCAGGATGATCGCCAAAGAAGTAACGTTCTCCTAAAATAAGCCTGTTTGAATCTATTTCTTTTGTATATGTTCCCAAGATACGATAAAACTCACGTGCGATAAGGCGTAAAAAGAGCTCATCCTCAGATTTTACAGTTGCATTATTTCTATCTGTAGTGGGGAAAGTACTTGCTTTTACATCATCCCATGTAGCAGCTGTAGTGTTATAAGTATAATTTACACTCTGCAAATCATCATTGTGCTGTTCTTTTAAGAAATCAACATACACAGTTTTCCCAGGAGCACTGGCAGGTAATTCACGGTAAAATATCAACCAGTTTGTTCCTCTCTTTTCATACGTTTTGTCCAGGTCCCATTGGGGGATATCGTTCCAATAGTAGCCCATTATGCTTTTGTTATCGCCTGCCCGATTAACCATATCCTCAATATAATTTTCAACAACGGTATGATAAGCCGGGTCAAATACATCTTCGTATGAAAAGTCAGCATCAGATCTCCACTCAGAATTTTTAATAGGGTAGCAAGCTAGCATGCCCGGCATCCTATTGTACATTTCTTTATTGGCGTGATACGACAAAGAATTAAATCCCCAACTTCTTAAATTATCCTCAGCTTCGTTGCTGTATTTAATCCAATCACTATTGTACCTAGTCTGAAAAATATTATTAGGTGCCACTTCTTGAACTGCTGCGAGATGAGTTACCCCTAATGCTAACATGCCATGACCGTCGGGTGTAACAAAGCAATATCTGCCATTAATTTTCTGAATCGTAAAATAATCGTGTGCCGTACCTTGAACACTTAATACGCCTCCATATGAATCCACTGCTATTGAATTCTGAATCGTAAAACTATCGATGCTACTTTGAGCAAATATTAAATGATTTGCTGCAAGTAGCAGCAACAAGATTAAATTTGCCCGTTTCATTTTTTTGAAGTTACAATTCATTGTTTTATTATGCACTCTAAGTACAAGTTGTCAAATTATTGCATAGCCCAGCATCCACATAATAGATTAATTTTCCTATTTATTTTACCATTCTGCAAATCTATTTAAATATAGAACCATTTCAACCGGTTTTCGTTCATTTTACATTAATTTACAATTATTAAGTGCCTGGTAGTGCGATAGATTTTGTTTGCCAATCAGGTACAACTCATTTTTAAGCCAATTTTAAGAAAGGTCTAATCTGTTTTAAACCATTACACACATAGATTTGCAGAAAAAAGTACATCATGATTTCAGCAACACATTTTCATGCAATGATTATCCATTTCCCGATTGCTTTAGTAATGGCAGGTTTCTTTTCGGAAATTTTGGGAATGGTCACAAAAAGAGATTTTTTTAAAAATGCAGCATTATTTCTTCTTCTGTTGGGAGCTGTGGGAGCAATTTTTGCTTACGTCAGCGGCAATCTGGCAGGCGACGGAATTGAAGAGGGACCGCTCAAAAATCCGCTGGATTTACATAAAAGAGCAGCCACTGTTACACTTTGGCTGGTAGTTATTATAGCTTTGTTTCGTGTAACTGTATTGTATTTCAAACATAGCCGACGATGGGTTACCTGGGTTTCTGTTCTTCTTTTTGCAACCCTGGCCGGGTCAGTAACTATTACGGGTTATTTAGGCGGACAGCTGGTATATAAACATGCTGCCGGAGTGCAACTGGCACTACCTGATTTTGGCGATTTTTCTGATGAAGATTAAATCTTTCAGTAACTTTGAAATAAACAAAAATTAAGTTATGCGAATACTGATTGTGGAAGATGAAGCATCGATTGCCAATTTTGTCCGCGACGGTTTGGAAGAGGAAGGATATGCGGTTGATGTCGCCAATAACGGGAAACAAGGTTTGCAACTTGCCCTCGACTATTTGGAAGAATATGATGTTATTTTACTCGACTGGATGTTACCAGGTCTTTCCGGCATTGAAATATGCCGTAATATCAGAAATCAAAATAAAGTAGTCCCGGTAATTTTCTTAACAGCAAAAGATACCGTCGATGATGTGGTTTTTGGTCTTGAAACCGGCGCTGACGATTACATTCGCAAACCATTTTCGTTTGAAGAACTACTGGCAAGAATTCGCGTACATATGCGAAAAGGTGAGACACAGCCCGTAGTTTTTTCAGCAGCAGGAATTGAAATGGATATTGAAAAACATACCGTTTCAAAAAACGGATTACCTGTGGAGCTAACACAAAAGGAATTTTCGTTGCTTGAATATTTTTTACGAAATAAAGGCAAAGTCTGCCGCCGTACAGGAATTATTGAAAAGGTTTGGGATATTCATTTTGATTATGATACATCGGTGATCGACGTATATGTAAATGCGTTACGAAAAAAACTGGATGAACCCGGGAACTCTTCTGTAATTAAGACTGTACGCGGCGTTGGTTATAAAATAGAGGAAGAATGGCCTTAAAATTTAAAAACAGAATTGCCCTTTTTAACACACTAGCAGTAGCTTTTACAACAGCTTTGGTTTTTCTTGCCATATGTTTTGTAGTTTATAAAACAGCCTATAATCATCTCGATGAGGATATTAATGCGGAAAGAGAAGAAGTAATCAGTAATTTGTTTTGGATTCAGGATTCTATAATTATCAATAAAATGCCTGAATGGGATGAAGCTGAGCACAGCCAGGTGGAAGTAAATCCTACCTTTTTACAGGTAAAAGACCTCAGTGGAAAAGTTATTTTTCGTTCGGCAAATTTACCTGGAAACCAGGTGCTTGAGAATCCTAAAACGAAAGACAGGACTTTTTACAATGGTGAAATAGACAATCAAATAGTCCGGCTCGGGCAATTCCCGATAAGTAATGAAAATGGAAAAGTAATGGGAGAATTGACCATTGCCGTTTCAAGAGAGGAATCATTTAATGTATTGAGTAATTTAATTTGGGTTTTAATCATTTCGTTTCCTATGGTACTTTTAGTTCAGTTTTTCACATTATCATTTGCTGCTTCACGGGCTATAAAACCGGTACATCAACTTATTGCGTCTGCTTCTGTTATTGATGATTCAACGATTGGAAAGAAACTAAAACTCCCGGCACGAAAAGATGAATTATATGATCTTACTCAGACCATTAACGATTTATTTGAAAGGATTGAAAAAAGCATAATACAGCAAAAACAGTTTACCAGCGATGCTTCACACGAAATCCGTACACCCCTTTCAGCAATTCGCGGTACACTGGAAGTTTTGATACGCAGGAAACGAACGCCGGAAATTTATGAAGAAAAAATTTCCGGGATCATACAAATGGTTGATCGTTTGGATGATTTACTTGAACAGTTACTTCAGGTAGCACGAATCGATTCAGGAAAAACCATTGTCAGGAATGAATCGATTCCACTTCTGCCGATTGTCTTAAACATTAAGCAAAAGTGGGAAAAACAGGCCGCTGATAAAAACATTACTGTTTATTCCAATCTTCCAACCGAAATCCAGGTGAAGGGGGACAAGTTTTTTCTCGAACTGATGATTGATAATCTGGTAAACAATGCCATAAAATACGGCAAACAAAACGGACATGTATTACTTAATTGGAACACGAATTTACAAACATTATTAATTGAAGACAATGGAATTGGTATTTCACAAAAACATCTGCCCTTTATTTTTAACCGGTTCTACCAGGCCGATGAATCAAGAAGTTCAGTTATAAAGGGAAGCGGGCTGGGGCTCTCAATAGTACAAAAACTTGCTGCCTTACAAAACATTACTTTAAATGTAACGAGCAAGGAAGGAGCAGGTACCACCTTTTCATTACAATTTCCTTCCTGATTTTATTAAGAAGATTTTAAGAATTGCTTAAGGAAGTTTGAAACAGAGCCGTTGCATCTTTGTAACGTAAAATTAAATTCTAAAAACAATTCAAAATGAAAAAGACATTTATTACAATTTTAACAGCAGTTACTGCGGTAATAATGCTGTCCCCGTTTACCGGTAATTCATCGAATGCCGAAAAAACTACCACAGAAGATAAGGTTTCAGCAACAGCAAATGCATCGGAGTTGAACTATGAAAATATGAAAGAAGCATTTAAAGGCGAAACGACTGCCAGTGCTAAATATGCTGCCTATAGTAAAAAGGCTGAAGAAGAAGGTTACCACGAAATTGCAATGCTGTTTAAAGCAGCATCTACTTCAGAAAAAGTTCATGCAGGAAACCACAAAGCTGTATTAAAACAAGGAAATCAACAGGCTCCGTCTTTCACGCCTGAATTTACTGTAAAATCTACAAAAGAAAATCTAAAAGATGCAATTGCCGGTGAAACGTATGAAATTACAACTATGTATCCTGAATTTATTGTAAATGCTAATAAAGCAGGAAACCAGTTCTCGTTAATGAGCCTGAATTACGCTTATAAAACAGAGCAGAAACATAAACCGATGTATGAAAAAGCATTGGCTGCGTTGGAAAGTAACAATGTAAAATCGTTGCCTGTTGTTTTTTATGTTTGTCCGACCTGCGGAAATACTTACGATAGTGAAGCACCTGCTCGTTGTGGAATATCAATGACAAGTTCAGAAAAATTTATCAAAATCGACAAGCTTTAATTAATTGGGAATGTTGATTCAGAATAAAATCCCGGAGAAATCCGGGATTTTTTTGTTTAATCCATTAATTCACTGAAATATTGTTTCTAAAATGAAAGTGATTTACATATGAGACAATTAATACAAGGAAATATCTAAATTTGTCCCCCAAATAAAATTAAATGGAGCGAAGAGATGTTGAGATAATGGCACCGGTAGGTTCGTACGAATCGTTAATGGCAGCAATTCAGGGTGGGGCAGGTTCTGTGTATTTTGGAGTGGGACACCTGAATATGCGATCGCGCTCTTCCAATAATTTCTCGCTCGATGATCTTCGCAAAATAGTTGACATCGCTTCCAAAAACAGTGTAAAAACCTATCTCACACTCAATGTTGAAATTTTTGATGGCGAACTGCAACAAATGCACGATGTTTTGAGGGCAGCAAAAGAAGCTGGTGTTTCTGCAGTAATTGCTGCCGATGTTTCGGTAATCCAGTTTGCCCACTCCATCAATCTTGAAGTTCATATTTCCACACAGGTAAATATTACCAATATTGAAGCGGTGAAATTCTATGCCATGTTTGCTGATGTAGTTGTTCTGGCCCGCGAAATGAATCTTGGACGGGTTTGGGAAATCAGCGACCAGATAAAAAAGGAAAATATTACCGGCCCGTCAGGAAAGTTAATTCAGTTGGAAATGTTTGCTCATGGTGCGCTTTGCATGGCAGTTAGTGGTAAATGTTACTTGAGTTTACATGAAATGAATTCATCGGCCAATCGCGGAGCATGTTTGCAAACCTGCCGCAGGGCTTATATTGTAACCGATAAGGAAACCGGTGCTGAAATTGAAGTTGACAATGAGTACATCATGTCGCCCAAAGATTTGAAGACCATTCATTTTCTGAACAAAGTACTTGATGCGGGTGTTTCAGTCCTTAAAATTGAAGGGCGTGCACGTTCTCCCGAATATGTAAAAACCACAGTGGAATGTTACCGCGAAGCTGTTGACGCTTATTTTGATAATTCATTTACTCCCGAAAAAGTTGAAGTCTGGAACAATCGATTGGCATCCGTATTTAACCGTGGTTTTTGGGATGGATATTACCTGGGACAGCGGCTTGGAGAGTGGAGTAAAAATTATGGTTCGCTGGCTACCAAACGGAAACTTTATCTTGGCAAGTGCACCAACTATTTCACCAATATAAAAGTAGCCGAATTCAAACTCGAAACGAATAACCTAAAAGTTGGTGACGAGATTACAATTTCCGGCCCCACTACCGGCGTGGTTCAAACTATTGTTAAAGAGATCAGGGTTGACCTTGAGCCGGTGGAAGAAGGTAAAAAAGGGGAATATATTTCAGTGCAGATTGATGAAAAGCTAAGGCGTGCTGATAAAATCTATAAAATGATCGATGCCAAAGAAGTAAAGGAACGCAAGTAGCCTTTTATTCTTTTTTCTTTCCAGTTATTTAAAATCTCCGGTTCGTTGATTATTTCACAGAGCATACATATCCTAAAAAGTATTTTAGTACGTCATATTAAACTTCCTGCCCGTCCGGTCAGACGGGGTTTCAGGAACTTATTTATTGAAATCCAGAC
>CAVYOB010000006.1:0-55164 GCA_963769925.1 uncultured Prolixibacteraceae bacterium | reverse complement strand
AAAAACAGAAAATGATACTATAAATGAGCATTTAATGATGGCTCAAACGCAAGTCAGGGATTTGCTTATCGAAGTGGAACAAACAAAAAAAATCAGCTACGATAAAATTACGGGTTACCAAAAACAGGTTACTACTTTGCGCGGTATTATGCGCAATTTTGTTGTGCAGATTGATTCGCTAAACCGACGAAATGAGCAGTTAATAGCAGAAAATACCAAAGTAAAGGAACAATTCAAAAAGTCTGAAATTAAAAATGAACAGCTAAGCCAGGAAAAACAACAACTACAGCAGAATTTAAAACGGGCGGCCATGCTTGAAGTACGTGATTTAATTGCCGAGCCGTTAAACGACAGAAGCAAGGAAACTAAATATGCAAGAAGGGCGGCAAAAATCAGGATATATTTTATTTTAGGCAGCAATGTTACAGCAAAGCGTGGTGCAAAAAATATTTATGCGCGAATTATGCGTCCCGACCAGTTTTTGCTGACCAAATCTCCGAATAATGTATTTCAGTTTGAGGATCTGAAAATACCCTATTCAGCTATGCGAGAGGTCAATTATGAGGGATTGGAATTACCAGTGGCCATTTATTGGGATAATTCCGGAGAACCTGAAATGATGCCGGGTAAATACGAGGTCAACCTGTTTGCTGATGGAAACGAAATAGGTGAAACCACCTTCGAACTAAAATAATCAGGAACCAAATTTTTCACTCCATTTTTTAAAATCAGGATAAGCTTTTTCTGTTTCGAAAGGTTTTCCATGCCCGGGATATATTTTTTCAATTCCAAGGTCAAACAGCTTTTTCCATGTTTGTAAGAGCGTTTTTGGATCATCAACAAAATGAGGAAAAATAGTGCCGTTTGGTAAGTTGATGAAAGTGTCGCCCACAACCAGATTTTTCCCAATTAATACTGATTGAGAACCGGGGGTATGACCGGGTGTGGAAATGATTTTTCCGTTGATGCCAAATTCTTTCAGATCGAATTCATCGTTGTTAACGAGCTGAGCATCAAAAGACGGTGGAGAGGCATATTTGGGGCGAAAGGTCCGTCCGACTTTTGAAATAAATTTGGTATAAATTCCCAACCCGCGCGGAATGCGAATAAACCCATTTTTCAGATTATCAAATTCATTTTTATGTACCAATACTTTGGCTCCCGTCAATTTTGCCAGTTCCCTCAAATTCCCGGTGTGGTCGTGATGAGTATGTGTTAAAATGATTAGTTTAATATCTTGTGGGTGAAGGTTTTTTTGTCGGAAAAGAATTTTAAATGTGGACAGATTGCCAGTTACACCAGTATCAATCAACACCGAAGATGAACCATTAACCAATAAAACAGCATTGGCATAACCAATACGAACGGGAACTATTTCAGTCATTGTTTGTGATTTGAATTGGACACTTCTTCAAATTTTGCAGTAAATCTACATCTAAAATTAAAGTTCATGTTATTTTTGAACGATATTTAGCTATTCAGCTTCTCATTTGCTGACTATATCCTGAAATACAATGAAGTTTTTAAACATGAAATTATTGTTGAAACCGATCATATCATTTCTCTTAATTGTTCTGTTCATTCCTCTTTTTGCACAGGATGAATTAAAACAGCCAAACCTGAGGGTTAACCTTTCGGATGACGGGAGTTCATATGCCGGGATGGTACTTGTAAATCAAATCTGGACAAGATATAACTGGAATAATCCCGATGTTAATGGGGTGAAACAATACGGCGATTTTGATCTTGGCATCCGGCGCAGCAGGGTAATTTTATATACCTATCTTTTCGATCGGGTTTTTATTTACACCCAGCTTGCTGCCGACAATCTGACTTACCGAGCACCCGAAAAAGCAACGGTTAAACTGATTAATGCCGAAACAGAATTTATTGTCAGTAAAGACAAACTTCATATTGGTTTCGGGCTAAATACCTGGAATGGAGTCTCCCGGTATAACAATAGTAAATTACTCGAGTTTCTGGTTGTTGATAATCCGGGATTTGCCTACCCGGTTGGCGGAACTTTTGATCTTGCAGGCAGGCAATTGGGAATTTATGCGAAAGGAACAATTAGCAAATTGCACTACAGAATTTCGGTTGTTAAGCCATTCGAAACGGGTCTCGATTCAGTTTCAACGCCTGTTACAACAGAACGGGTTAACGAAAATTTTGCTGTAAAAGGGTATTTTGAATGGCAGTTTTTTGATAAGGAAAATACACTCTTTCCTTATATGACGATGAATAATCTTGGGCGTAGGAAGATGCTGAATGTAGGGGCCGGATTTTATTATCATCCTGAGGCCATGCTGGTGGGGGCTGAAAAAGATTTGTCAACCGTCGATCCCTATCTTGTGGCTTTGCTAATGCAATCAGGGCAGGAATATATGATTAAGGAACTGGCAGATTATTATCCTTCAAAAATCAGCGATGTTTTTCTTGCTGCTGCAGATGTTTTTTTAGACATGCCCACCCGAAGAAATGGAGCTATTACATCGTATCTGGGTTACTATTATTATTTTTTCGGCCCCAATTATTTGCGGTCGATGAGTACCATGAATGTTTCCCGAATGGATCCATCACTGGAGCTTCCGCAAGGCAGTGGAAACGCTCAATGGGAAGTTGGTACGGGGCATATTGTTCGTGGTGAATTTGGTTATATGCTTCCAGGCAAAGGAATGAAAAACCGCTTTCAGCCTTACGGAGCTTTTACGATGAAGAGATTTGAAGGACTTGATGAAACTTCTTTTCAGTTTGATGCAGGTATTAACTGGCTAATGTACGGGCACAATCTCAAATGGACACTACAATATTCAACACGTCCTATTTATACCTTGGAGAATGGGAAAAATCTTTGGACAAGTTCCCGTGGACAACTAATTTTGCAAACCCAGATTTATTTTTAGGGTAAAAAACCTTATTTTTCACTTGTCAAAAAAATTCGGGGAATATGCCAAAAATCAGGGTAACAAAAAGGTTTCATTTTGAAATGGCGCACACACTTTATGAGTACGATGGTCTGTGCCGAAATATTCATGGACATTCATACAACCTGGAGGTAACACTTATTGGTGAACCACGAAATGAACCAAACCATCCTAAAGACGGGATGGTGCTCGATTTCAGTGAACTGAAACAGTTGGTCAAATCAAAAATTGTAGATCGTTTCGACCATGCCCTGATGGTTAACAGTCTGGTTTCGGATACTCAAATCGAGTTACTCGGGAAAACCACCGACCGGGTTATTGTGGTCGATTTTCAACCAACCTCCGAAAATATTGTGGCTTATATTGCCGAAATTTTACAACAACATTTGCCTGCCGGTGTTACATTATTTAGCATCCGGCTTTATGAAACCGTAACATCGTTTGCCGAATGGTTTGCAGCTGATAACCAGTAAAACAAAAAAACATGCCTGAAGATAGCGAACAAAAACTTTTTCTTCTCGATGCCTACGCGCTGATTTACAGAAGTTATTTTGCATTTATCCGAAACCCGAGATTTAACTCAAAAGGGGTAAATACTTCAGCAATGTATGGTTTTACAAATACGTTGATTCAGTTGCTGGAAAAGGAAAGTCCGCATTATATCGGAGTTGTTTTTGATGTTTCTGCGCCTACGTTTAGGCATAAAATGTATGAGGCTTATAAAGCGAATCGGGAAGAAATGCCCGAAGATTTGCGAAAATCGATTCCATATATCAGGAACATCATCAAGGCATTCAACATCCCAATCATCGAGAAGGAAGGATTTGAGGCAGATGATGTAATTGGCACGCTGGCCCAGGAAGCAAACCAAGAAGGATTTGTAACCTATATGATGACCCCTGATAAAGATTATGCACAGCTGGTTTCCGATAAAATATTTATGTACAAACCCGGAAAATCGGGCGGAGATGCTGAAGTTTGGGGGCTAAAAGAAGTACAGGAAAATTTTGGAATTGAAAAAGCGGAACAGGTAATCGATATTCTGGGACTAATGGGAGACAGTGCTGATAATATTCCGGGATGTCCGGGTATTGGTCCGAAAACGGCCGAAAAATTGATCGCAGAATTTGGAAGCATTGACGGGATTTACAAAAATATTGATCAGTTAAAAGGCAAACAGAAAGAAAATCTGATTGAGTTTGAAAAGCAGGTAAGACTTTCGCGGGAATTGGCCGTTATCATTAAAAATGTACCTATTGAGTTTAATAAAGAAGAACTCATTCGCGAAGAAATTAACAAAGAAGCTTTAAAGGCGATTTTTGATGATCTGGAATTTAAAACGGTTGCTGAACGACTGAGTCTGAAAGAAGCGGAAAGGAAAACAGAATCGGTACAACAGGGAACTTTGTTTGGCGATATGGTAGCTCCTACGGAAACTGTTGTGAAAAGCCGGAATACTATTGATACGGTTCCTCATCAGTATTATTTGGTTGAAAATGAGATGCAAAGAGCCAGTCTGCGGGCCGAACTTTCGGTACAGGAAGAGTTTTGTTTTGATACCGAAACTACCGGGCTCGATACGCATACTGCAGAATTGGTTTGTATGTCGTTTTCTTTCCGGAAACATGAGGCTTTTTGCGTTACTATTCCCGAAAAAAGGGAAGAGGCTCAAAAAGTTATGGATGAATTTCGCGAAATATTTGCCGATGAGAATATTACTAAAATAGGACAAAATATTAAATACGATATGCTGATGCTCAGCAATTATGACATTGACGTAAAAGGACGGCTCTACGATACCATGCTGGCCCATTATTTAATTCAGCCCGAAATAAAACATAACCTCGATTTTTTATGCGAGATTTATTTGAACTACGAAAAAATTCAAACAGAAGAATTGATTGGCGGGAAAGGCAAAAACCAGATTTCGATGCGTTCTGTTCCGGCGGAAAAACTTCGGGATTATGCATGCGAGGATGCCGATTTGACGTTTCAACTTAAACATGCTATTGATCCTGATATTGATAAAACCGGGGTCCGTGAACTTTTTGAAACACTTGAAATGCCGCTGGTTCCGGTGTTGGTTCACATGGAAAATGCCGGAGTAAAAATAAACACCGGAGAACTGAAGGCTTACGCCGAAGTCTTGCGGGAACAAATTATTCAGCTTGAAAAAGATATTTTTGAACTGGCCGGCGAGGAATTTAATGTGTCTTCACCAAAGCAGTTGGGGCTTATTTTATTTGAGAAGTTAAAAATTGATTCCAATGTAAAAAAGACAAAAACAAAACAATATTCTACCTCTGAGGATGTTTTGGTAAAACTGGCCGACCGGCACCCGATTATAAATAAAATACTTGAATTCAGGGGATTGAAAAAATTATTGTCAACTTATGTGGAAGCCTTGCCAACAATGGTTAACAAAAAAACCGGTAAAATTCACACTTCATTTAACCAGGCTATTGCAGCTACAGGCAGGTTAAGTTCGGTAAATCCAAACCTGCAAAATATTCCGATCCGTGACGAAAGTGGTCGCGAAATACGGAAAGCATTTATTCCATCAGACAATAACCATATTTTTCTTTCGGCCGACTATTCTCAAATTGAGTTGCGAATAATGGCAGCACTCAGTAAGGATGAGGAAATGTTAAAGGCATTTAGTGAAGGGAAAGATATTCATTCAATTACCGCAGCAAAAATTTACCAGATTCCAGAAAGTGAAGTAACCAGCGATATGCGGAGAAAGGCAAAGACAGCCAACTTTGGTATTATTTACGGAATTTCTGCATTTGGACTTTCGCAACGATTGAATATTCCCAGAACAGAAGCAAAAGATTTGATTGATGGTTACTTTAACAGCTTTCCCAAAATCAAGCTTTTTATGGATCAACAAATAGAACTTGCAAGAAATCAGGGATTTGTTCAAACAATTAAAGGACGTAAACGTTATTTAAAGGACATTAATTCTGCTAATGCTGTGGTTCGGGGAATGGCTGAGCGAAATGCAATTAATGCACCGATTCAAGGGTCTGCGGCCGATATTATAAAAATTGCAATGATTAATATTTATCGGCAGTTGAATAAACGCCAGTTGAAATCGAAAATGGTGCTGCAGGTGCACGATGAATTAAATTTCGATACATTAAAAAACGAACTGGAGCAGATTAAGGAAATTGTTAAAACTGAAATGGAAAATGCCGTTGATATTGGCGTTCCGTTAACGATTGAAATGAATGCAGCTGACAACTGGCTTGATGCCCATTAATTATGATTTACCAAATTGAAACAGAAGAAGATTACCAGGAAGGACTGAAGCGATTTCTGCAAATATGCAGCAAACCAAAAACCGAAGAGGAAGAAAAGGAATTGTTCTTACTGATTGAATTGATGGAGAAGTATGAAAAAAACAATTGTTCTTCCAACTAGTTTTTGCTTTGAAAAAGCCTGGTGATTTCTACAGTGTATTCTGAAAGTGATCTGGTTTTTTTAATTTGTTTTAGCCGTTTTTCATGGTCATTAAAATTAGCTCCGAAATATATCCAAAACTGTTTCATTTTATTTAAAACATTTCCTTCGTTATCCATCCACTCTGAATAGTATTTTAAAATAAGCTGGTGAAAATTAGCCAGCTTCATATCTTTTTCAGAATCCGAAAATTTTTCGTTTTTTAATTCTCCCGGAAGAAATGGATTTTGCAAAACGCCCCGGCCTATCATAAATGCACTGATTTCGGGGAAAAGCATTTTAGTTCGGTTAAAATCAGCAACAGAAAAAATGTCCCCGTTGTATGCAAATTTATGGTTCGTATTTTGGCTGGCAAATTTGAATGCTTCTTCAAAAATTGGCCCTGCGTAAAGTTGTTGTGCAATACGAGGATGCAAAATAATTTCGCTTACAGGAAAATTATCCAGCACTGCTATTACTTTTCCAAGTTCTTCTGTTGAATTCAGCCCCGCTCTCATTTTTATAGAAAGATGAGGATTACTTTTTCGGAAATAGGCTTCAAGCATTTTATCAAGCTTTTCCGGGTGCGGTAAAAGTCCGGCACCTTTTCCACGATTGGTAACCATTGGGTAAGGACATCCCAGGTTCAGGTTGATTTCGGAATACCCTTCCTGCTCAAGGTGCGTGGCGAGAAAAAGTAATTCATCCGTATTTTTAGCTAACACTTGCGGGATCACACGAAGTTGTGGGTTATTTTCGCGAAGAATTTCTCTTTCGTATTTTTTGATAATCTGGTTATTTTTTACAGAGATATAAGGAATAAAATATGCATCGATACCTGAAAATATTTCATTGTAAGCTTTTCGGTATACAGCATCAGTGAATCCCTGTAAAGGAGCAAGATAGATTTCAGTATTCTTGTGATGTTCCTCTGCCATTTTCATCATAAAGTAAAAATACAAATCCTTTTCAGGTAAACATATTTTGGCGAGGAAATGCACAATCCGCATTCATTTAATATCTTTGCGTTCAGTTTGATGGAGATGAATGATTTGATTAAATATGAAAAGGGCAATCATCCTGTAACAACTGGTTTCGATCTGGTTGCAGGTTCAATTACCATACCTGAAAATCTTTTGATTCAATCCTCCGTGCAGCTCGATACTGTTGAAAATGCAACTGATGTCGTCGTTCATCCAACAAGGAAAGAAATTCGTAACTGGAACTGGCAACGCGAAAAAAAAATGTTCATTAATGAAACCCATTTTTTACCTGCCACAAGCAATACTGCATCGGAATATTTTAACGAAATTCAACATAAAGGTCTTGATTTACCCATTCGCGAACGCAAAGAATTAAACAACGATTGGATAACAATTGTACTTATACTGGCGCTGGTTTTGCTGGTTTCTGTTCGCGTTGGATTCCAAAAATACATCAGTACCCTTTTCCAGTCGGTAATCAACTATTCAACTTCGTTTAGAATGTTTCAGGAAAAGAATTATTCATTCTTGCATGGAGCATTTCGTCTGGAGGTGTTGTACTACGTTATATTTTCTGTGTTTATTTATCAACTTTTGGAGACGTTGCATTTTAAAGATACAAATCAGGGTTTGATTTTTTTTGGCAAAACAATGGGTATAATTGTGTTGTATTTTTTATTAAAAAAAGTGGCCTACCGATTTTTAGGTATCGTATTCAATACCGGTGCCGAAACATCGGAATTTCTATTTAATCTCAACAATTATAATCGGGCTGCAAGTATTGCACTGTTTCCGGTAGTAGCACTTATTGCATTTTATCCTTTTGGGAATCAGCAATATGTAATGCTTTTAGGAATTATAACTGCAGGTTTTTTTTACGTGATGCTTTTGCAACGGGGAATAATAATTTTAATGAAAAAACAATTTTCTATATTTTATCTCTTTTTATACCTTTGTACCCTTGAATTTTTACCCCTGCTTTTAATTTATAAAATAGTGGTTGAATAAGGAGGGGTTAAGTTTCATTAAAAGCAGCATAATTTGAAAGTCAAAAGCATTTTAGTTTCACAGCCAGAGCCGGAAACAGGAAAATCTCCTTATTATGAATTGGCAGAAAAAAATGGATTAAAAATTGATTTCCGCCCGTTTATTCAGATTGAAGGTGTTTCTGCCAAGGAATTTCGTCAGACACGAATCCATATTCTGGATCACACGGCTGTTATTTTTACCAGCCGGACCGCAGTTGATCATTTTTTCAGGATCAGCCAGGAGATGAGGTTGACAATTCCTGACTCCATGAAATATTTTTGTATTTCGGAAGCAACAGCATTTTACCTGCAGAAATACATTGTGTACCGTAAGCGGAAAATATTTTATGCTGACGGGAGGTTTTCAGATTTGGTAAGTGTGATGAAAAAACACAAGGAAGAGAATTTTCTTGTTCCTCTTTCTGACATTCACAAACAGGAAATCCCATCCTTGTTGGAGAACGAAGGATATAAATATACTAAGGCAATTTTATATCGGACGGTAAGTGCAGATTTATCAGATTTAAGCGATATTAAATACGATGTTTTGGTATTCTTTAGTCCATCAGGGATTAAATCATTGTACCAGAATTTTCCGGATTTTCAGCAAAACGACACCCGGATTGCCTGTTTCGGGCCAGCCACTGCCAAGGCAGTTCGCGATGCCGGATTACGACTCGATATTGAAGCGCCAACTTCGCAGGCTCCATCAATGACAATGGCTTTGGAACAATACATTAAAAAGAATAATAAAGCATAATAGAAAAATAGTTCTAATTTTGAAAGGCTGTCCGTCAACCGAAGGATAGCCTTTTTTGATTCAAATGGGAAACAAACTGGAAAATAAAGGCGACAGAAAAGAAAAATTTTCTTTTAAAAAAGAAGAACGTCTTTGTAGTAAAAAAATCATTGATCGTCTGTTTTCTGAAGGAGAATCATTCCTTGTATTTCCTTTAAAATTTGTTTTTCTGAAAACAAAACTATCATCAGCTTTCCCTGTTCAGGCAGGATTTTCCGTGGGAAAAAAAATATTTAAAAAAGCGGTTCAGCGAAACTTATTGAAACGCCGCATGCGTGAAGCTTACCGGTTAAACAAGCATGAATTATATAATGTATTACTTGAAGAACAGATGGCTGTCTTTATAATTTATGTAGGGAAGGAATTGTCAGATTATGGAGTGATTGAACAAGCCGTAAAAAAAGGGATTAAAAAACTTTCCAAACTAAAACCTGCAGACCATGTTACAACCGGATGAAATTCAAAAAATTCAGGAAGATTTTTTTCTATCTGATGCCACGCTTGATGTTGATTTTCGGTTGATTAAACTAAAGCAATTAAAGCAAACCATTAAATTCTATGAGAATGATATTTTGCTTGCGCTGAAAAAAGATTTGGGTAAAGGAAATTTCGAGGCCTTTTCTTCTGAAATCGGATTGATTCAACTGGAACTCACTCATCATATCAGGAAATTGAAGAAATGGACAATACCCCGAAAAGCAAAAACACCGGTTTATTTATTTCCTTCAAAAAGCAGGGTTCAATATCAACCATATGGAAAAGTGCTTGTAATCAGCCCTTTTAATTATCCTTTTATGCTGACTTTGGCCCCACTTATCGGGGCAGTTTCTGCTGGTAATGTGGTAGTACTAAAACCCTCAGAATATGCTTCTGCATCAGTTGATATTATTGAGAAGATTATTACTGATGTTTTTCAAAAAGAGTATGTTCAGGTAATTAAGGGGGGCGTTGAAGAAAGCACTCAGTTGCTGGAAATGCGTTGGGATAAGATTTTTTTTACCGGGAGTTCACATGTCGGTAAAATTGTGTTGGAAGCAGCTGCCAAAAATCTTACTCCGGTGGTTTTGGAAATGGGCGGGAAAAATCCGGTGGTGGTTGATGCCGATGCAAACCTGAAAATTGCAGCGAAAAGAATTATTTGGGGAAAGTTGCTGAATGCAGGCCAGTCGTGCGTTGCACCCGATTATGTGTTTGTTCATGTTTCCAAAGAAAAAGAATTTTTAAAATATGCAGGAGATGCTATAAAACAATTTTATTCTGAGAATCCCGGAGGAAATGGAGATTTTACCCGAATTATTAACAAAAATGCCGTTCAACGATTATCAGAGTATCTGGAACAATCGACGATCTATCATGGAGGAATTTTTGAAACTGATAGCAATTATTTCTCCCCCACAGTTTTAGCCGATGTATCAGAAGATTCTCCGATTATGCAGGAAGAGATTTTTGGACCGGTATTACCGGTGCTGACGTTTGAAAGTTTGGATAGGGTTCTGAATTTCATTCGAAAGAAAGAAAAACCATTGGCTGCTTTTTATTTTTCAGAAAGCAGAAAAAAGCAACAGGAATTCTTAAATAAAACTTTTTCGGGTGATGCCATGATCAACGATGTGGTTGTCCATTTTACCAACTTTGCTCTTCCATTTGGAGGAGTTGGTTTTAGTGGAATGGGGTCATATCACGGGAAACGAAGTTTTGAGGTATTTTCACATGAAAGATCTGTGATGAGAACATCAACATGGTTTGATTTACCATTACGTTATCCGCCGTATAAAAGATGGATTTATAAGATTATCAGAGTCTTATTAAAATAATAACGGGCTATTTCTTTTTTACTTAGAGAGTGCTGTTTGGTTAATAAAGGTGAAAACGAAATCAAGTCCCGATTTGCTAAAAATGCTTATAATCTGATATTTAGCTTGCAAATTAAACAGATTTTAGCATGATTATTGTTGATCAAAGAAAAAATGTTTTCCATGAAAAAGCCAATAAATCTAAACTACCTTTTACTTTTTGTATCAGCAACAATTCTATTATTTAGCTTTTCTGTTCCTTCCGGCAACCTTGTTAAAACAAAAGAATTTCTATCAAAATCAGATTCACTCAGTGCAAAATACCCGCAGGAGAAGATTTATCTGCACCTCGACCGGCCGTCGTACTGGGCTGGTGATGATATCTGGTTTAAAGCTTACATGAAAAATGCTGTAATACCAAATTGTAATTTGTATGTAGAACTTTTAGATTCTGTCGGGCATGTTGTTTATAAGGACATTTGCTGGGTAGAGGGCGGTATTTCCTACGGTGATTTTCATTTGGCCGACACCATTTCCAGTGGAATGTACCAAATCAGGGCTTATACCAGCTGGATGCGTAACTTTGACGAACAGTGGTTTTTCCGCAAGGACCTGGTCATCTGGAACCTCCGTGATAAAGCCAAAGCGCCTGAATATGAAAAGCTAAAAGCCCGAAAGGTAGATTTTAATTTTATGCCCGAAGGCGGGACTTTTCTGTCGGGGGTAAAAAACAGGGTAGCTTTTAAAGTAACCGATAGTAACGGGAATGGACTGGATGCAGAAGGAGTTGTTTTGGATGAAGACAGGAACCCGGTAGTAGAAATCAAAAGCGGTTTTAAAGGGATGGGAAGTTTTGAGATTATCCCAAAGTCAGGAATGAAGTACACTGCAGAAGTCACCATTGCAGGAGACATACCCAAAGCAATTGACCTCCCACTTGCTTCTGCTTCAGGGATGGTAATGCATTATAATCCTGAAAATACCGATAAAATACATATTGAATTCACCGCACAAACAAATAACAACAATGATACTTCAACTTATCTTTTAACCGCTCAATCTGAAGGCAAAGTTTGTTATAGCAAGGAAATTGAAATGACAAATGGGAAAGCAGTTTTGGAAATTGACAAAGAAGAGTTTCCAACCGGAATAGTAAGGTTTACTTTGTTTGACAATAATATGATTCCCCAATGCGAAAGGTTGGTATTTGTAAATAACCACGACCAGGTAAATGTAACGATTACGCCAGACAAGACAGAATACAAGCCCCAGGAAAAGATAACACTCGATTTAACCGCATTAGTTGAAGAAAAGATCCCTGTGATTTCAAATCTTTCACTATCGGCATACCATATTGAAACAACCGGAGAAATGAAAACCTATCCTGAGAATATAATGACACGGTTTTTACTCAGTTCAGAATTAAAAGGAAGGATTGAAGAACCGGGATATTACTTTAAAGATGACAGTCTTTCGACAGTTTTGGCGTTGGATAACCTGATGCTGACACACGGCTACCGGTATTTTACATGGGAAGAAGTAACAGAAGAAAAACCACCTGAAATTGTTTTTCAACCTGATTCAAGCATCGAACTTAAAGGTAAGGTAGTTTCGCCATCATCTCACCACCCGGTTTCGGGAGGAAAGGTAACGATGATTACCTTAAAAAGCCAGCTTTCTACCAAGGAACAAACAACAGATTCAATTGGACAATTTGTATTCTCTGACCTCTATTTTTACGATACACTCCAGGTTGCAATACAAGCTCTTAACGGGAACGGGAAACGAAATACTGAAGTTTTAATTGATACAAGCTATTTGACATCGCCGCAACCCGGTATTTTACCATTAATGTACCAGTACAGTGAAAAAATACCATCGAAAACAATGACCTACCTTAGTGAACTAAGCCCCGACTTGTTAAATAAAAAGTGGCATTTGAGTGATACCATTCTAATTGGGGATATTAATGTTCTGGCCCGCAAAATAGAGCAGGAGGATGAGCACCCAAGAATATATTTGAATGCAGATTATGTTCTCGATTTAGAAAAGGAAGAACTCCCGTCAGGCAATATTTTAAAATCTATCGATGGCAAAATTCCAGGAGTTAGGGAGGAAGGAGAAGAGCCACGAATCGAATTTTATGCTCGTGGACAAAAATTAAAACTTTATATGGATGGTATGCCGATCGACGAAGAGTTCTTAAGTATACTTCCTCTGCAAATGTTTGATAAAGTTGAATATGTAAAATCAGGAATTACAGCAGGAATTAATTATTCGGGCGGGATTATCTTTTTCTATGCTAAGAGAGGTATACAAAATGTTAAAACTCCGGTTGAGACTTTTGGGATGAAAAGCGCCCGGATGGTTGGCTATTCTTTTACCCGCCATTTTTACTCCCCGGTTTATGATGGCTCGGAAGATAAAGAAAAAACAAAAGATGATTACAGGGGCACATTGTACTGGAGCCCGGTTGTAGAGACCAATTTAAATGGTAAAGCAGACGTTTCGTTTTATAACAGCAACCAGACAGGCGAGGTAAAAGTTGTTGTTGAAGGAGTAACCATTGACGGTGAATTGTGCAGGGGTACAGCCAGTTATAATGTAAATTATTAAATAATCTGGTATGATTATTGTTAATCAGGAGAAAATATTTTCCATGAAAAAGACGCTAGAACTAAAAAGGCTTTTTCTTTTTATAACAGCAATAATATTTTTATTCAGCTTTTCCAATCCGTTTTTTCGCCCGGAAAACAAAAATAGACTTCTATCAAAATCAGATTCACTCAGTGCAAAATACCCGCAGGAGAAGATTTATCTGCACCTCGACCGGCCGTCGTACTGGGCAGGCGACGATATCTGGTTTAAAGCCTACCTGAAAAACACGGCAATCCCCAACTGCAATTTGTATGTAGAACTTTTGGATTCCGCCGGAAATGTAATTTACAAAGACATCTGCTGGGCAATGGAAGGTTTTGCCTATGGTGATTTTCATTTGGCAGATACTATCTCAAGCGGGATGTACCAAATCAGGGCTTACACAAGCTGGCTTCGCAATTTTGATGAACAGTGGTTTTTCAGAAGAGATTTGGTGATCTGGAACCTAAGAGATAAACAGCGGGCGCCGGATTATCAAAATATACGGGCACGGGATGTAAAAATCGACTTTATGCCCGAAGGAGGAACTTTTCTTGCAGGGATAAAAAACAGGGTAGCTTTTAAAATAACCGATGATAACGGCAAAGGACTTGATGCCGAAGGAATTGTAATTGATGACGACCGAAACCATGTTGCAGAAATTAAAACGGGTTTTAAAGGGATGGGAAGTTTTGATATCGTGCCGAAACCGGGAAGGCAATACACCGCAGAAATAACGGTTGCAGGAAACATTCCTAAAACCATTAAACTTCCGTTGGCAGCAGAAGAAGAAGTTGCGATGAGATATAATCCGGACAATACAGCTTCGATTCACATTGAAATTAGTGAGCAAAACCATAAAGGAAACAGCAATTCAATTTACTTTTTAGTTGGTCAGTCAGAAGGCCAAACTTGTTACAGTGAAGAAGTTAAAGTAACAAATGGAAAAGCGGTTTTGGAAATTGACAAAGAAGAGTTTCCAACCGGAATAGTAAGGTTTACATTGTTTAATAATGAAATGATTCCTCGTTGCGAAAGGCTGGTTTTTGTAAATAACCACGACCAGGTGAATGTAACTGTTACGCCGGACAAGACAGAATACAAGCCCCGGGAAAAGATAACACTCGATTTAACCGCATTAGTTGAAGAAAAGATCCCTGTGATTTCAAATCTTTCACTATCGGCATACCATATTGAAACAACCGGAGAACTGAAAACCTATCCTGAAAATATCATGACAAGCTTTCTGCTGAGTTCAGAATTAAAAGGAAAAATTGAAGAACCGGCTTACTATTTTAAAGACGACAGCATATCAACAATTACAGCACTGGATAACGTGATGTTGACTCACGGCTATCGCTATTTTTCGTGGGAAGAAATCAGCAATAACATACAACCTAAATTCACATTCGAGCCCGATTCCAGCATAGAACTGAAAGGACAAGTCGTTTCCCTATTGTTTCAGCGGCCCGTCTCGGGGGGAAAGGTAACGATGATGACCTTGAAAAGTTTACTTTCCGTAAAGGAACAAACTACGGATGAGGAAGGGAACTTTACCTTCTCAAACCTCTATTTTTACGATTCGCTTCATGTATCTTTACAGGCATTAAACCATAATGGAAATAAGAATACTGATATTATCTGGGATAATAAAACTCAAGAATCTCCAAAAACGTCAATACTACCTGTTGTCTATTTATATCATAAAGAATCTCCGTCTCAAACAGTAACCTATTTCAGCGAAATAAGCCCGGAACTGTTAAACCGGAAATGGCGACTTAGCGATACCATTTTGCTGCAGGAATTAAATGTTGTGGCAAAGAAAAGAGATGAATATGGGTATGTCAGGCCTTATGTTGGTGCTGAAATTGTAATTGATGTAAAAAAAATGAAAGATCCAAGAAGGGAATTCGATCAATTATTTTATAGTTCCGCTGCAGTGAGAAAAATGTTTGAAGTGGATGAGCTTAACCCATATAAATATAGACCCAAGGGGGATGTTTATATCAATGGAGTTCCCGATATAGTAGGTTTTCCTCCTCCGCCACTAGAATTTATTGATAAAATAGAGTATATAGAAAAGTATCCGAGGCCAGGTGGATACCCTGGTCCGGCCATATTTTTCTGGACTATAAAAGGTAAACTTAACCTTGGACTCAATGTTGAGCCTGCAGGTATGTTTCCTGTTGAATTAAAGGGGTACACATTAACGCGAAATTTCTACTCCCCGGTTTACGATGGATCTGAAAATCAGGAAGAGAAAAAAGAAGATTACAGAAGTACTTTGTATTGGACACCTGTTATAGAGACCAATTTAAACGGGGAGGCGCAAGTTTCGTTTTATAACAGTGATCAGGCAGGTGAGGTGAAAATTGTTGTGGAAGGTGTAACAATTGATGGCGAATTGTGCAGGGGAACAGCCAGTTACAATGTAAGCCATTAAAACAACATAATATGAAAATTACAATTATTATCGGGTTATTTTTTGCTCTTCAGCAAATCGTATCAGCACAAAATACATTTATACTTAAAGGACAAATTTATGATGATTCAACAAATGTCCCGGTACCTTATGCGACAATCTATGTTGACGGAACAACAAACGGTACAATCTCAAACAGTACCGGGCAATTTGTTTTATCCGGTATCCGAAATTCCTCGGTTATTGTTATTAGTCATATAAGTTATGAGCCGAAAACGATTGTAATGAAGAAGGATACTCCGGTGGAAATAACAATAAGGCTCCACGAAAGAGATTTTGAAATATCGGCAGTTAATGTTGCAGATGAAAACCTGAGGGAAAAAAATCTTAAGATTTTTAAAACCATGTTTATCGGACGTGATTCCTGGGGGAAAAGTACACAGTTGCTGAATGACAGTGTACTGATCTTTAACTGTCATTATGATTATCCTAAAATAATGGTTAACGAGGAGGTAAAAAAAGATATTGATGCAGGTACTGTTAACAACATCGAGGAATGGGACGAAGACAGTACTTATGTGATCCTTAAAGTTTTAACAAGTTTCGAGGTAATTGCAAAAGCCCCGTTAAATATCGACATGCCATTGTTAGGTTATAAATTACAGGTTGATTTATTCGATTTTAATATTAGTGTAGAACAGGAACATGCGCAGGTTAAATTTTTGGGATACTATTATTTTCAACCTTATAAAACAAAAAGTAAGATAAAAATAAAAAGGATGGAAAGAAACAGGCGACTGGCTTACTTTAATTCCAGTAAACATTTTCTGACTACGTTGTATGAAAACAAACTAGCCCGAAACGGATACAAAGTAACTGAAGTGTCGCAGGATTCTACGGCAAATAATAATCAGGAAGAAAGCATAAATTTTGAGAATTATGAAAAATATATTGACAATGACCAGCTACAAATAATAGGGTTAAAAGACAGGGAATTTTCTATAACGTATTATGGCAATTCTAAATTTGAACCGTTCGATTTTTACACTACTTCAAAAGCTGCTTTAGAAGATGCGTATAATATTGAAGAATCAAAGTTATACTTCCTGAATGATACCTGCATTATAAACAGCGACGGTACAATTCCCAATAATGACATCATGTTTGGAGGTTCAATATCACAAAAAAGAGTTGGCTCTTATCTGCCTGCAAATTATTTAAAAAAAAATTAGTCTGTTTCCCGGAAAACAAAAGAACCGTTCTTTTTGCAGAGAGCGGTTCTTTTTTATGATTTACTCTTCATCCATAATTTCAGTCTGCATTCTTACCGAATCTTCGTGAATCAGTTGGAAAAGTATTTTGATAAAAGTCTCGTTAATGTCCAGTTTATTGCCCAGTTTAACCCTGTTTTCCATGAGTTGCGACCAGCGGTTAATTTGAAGAGCAGTTACATTATTCTCTTTTTTATACCGTCCGATTTCTTTCACAATAGCAATTCTCGATGCCAGTGTCTCCATTAGTTCTGAATCAATAGCATCAATGCGGTTCCGCAATACATCCAGATGATTCTCAAAATCAGGGTTATTAACATTTTCATGCCTGATCACCAACTTATCAAGCAACTTTGCCAGATCAGCAGGAGTAACTTGTTGGGCTGCATCACTTAAGGCACACAAAGGATCGATGTGCGATTCTAGCATCAATCCATCCATTCCCATATCAAAGGCTTTCTGCGAGATTTCAAACAGATACTCGCGTTTCCCGGCAATATGGCTGGGATCGCAAATAATGGGCAGATTTGGCATCATTCTGCGAAGCTCAATAAATGTCTGCCAGTTTGGATAATTTCTGTATTTGGTTTCCCGGAAAGGTGTAAAACCTCTGTGAATAGCCACAATATTTTTAATTCCGGCCTGACTCACTCTTTCGATAGCACCCATCCACAATTGTGCGTCCGGGTTCACCGGATTTTTCACCATAACCACAGCATTAGTTCCTTTTAATAACGTCTGCAATTTCCTGCACCACAAACGGACTTGCTGTTGAACGTGCTCCTATCCACAGTACATCAATCCCTGCTTTCAGGGCTTCTTCGGTGTGTTGTGCGTTGGCTACTTCTGTCCCTACCAGAAGACCGGTTTCCTGCTTAACCAATTGGAGCCATTTCAAGCCAATTGAACCGACACCTTCAAAAGTGCCCGGGCGGGTACGCGGTTTCCAAACGCCGCCGCGATAAATAAAAACACGCTTGTCTTTTGCCAGTAACCGGGCCGTATCCAGCACTTGTTTTTCAGTTTCCAGACTACATGGCCCTGCTATTAAAAGTGGATTGTCAATGGTTGGTAACCATGTTTTTATCGGGTTTATATCTATTTTCAGTGTCATAACTACTTGGTATAAAGTTTTACTATTTTTTCTTCGTTTTTTAGAAAATGAGAATTTTCATTTTCAAGGATTTCCCGTATTTTATTGGCATTTAAAATTAATTCCTTCAGCTTATCGTCTTCTTTGTTTTTTAGTTTGTCCCTAAAATTTTGCAAATGTTTAATATACACATCCAACGATTCAACTACATAATTCCTGTTTTGCTGAAAAATTGGGTGCCACATGGTGACGGAACTTTTTGCTAACCGAACGGTTGAGCGAAAACCACCGCTGGCAAGGTCGAAAATAATTTTTCGGTCTTCTTTCGATTGAACCGCGTTGGCAAGTGCAAATGCTGCTGCATGCGGTAAATGAGAAACAAATGCAGTACTGTGGTCCTGTTCGTCAGCCGACATGTATGCCATGTCCATGCCGAGACTTTGAAACATTTTTTCCACAAGTGCCATGTGTTGAGGGCCTGAATCTGCGGTATCACACAAAATGGTAATTTTGCCTCTGAAAAGATCTTCTATTGCAGCCGATGGTCCCGAATTCTCTGTTCCTGACATTGGATGTGTAGGCACAAAATTCTTACGGTGCGGATGATTTTTAACGGTTTCAATAACAACTCTTTTTGCAGACCCCATATCGATAACAGTTGTATTACTGTTAATTAAGTCAAGCACTTTTGGCAAAACAATTAGTTCCTTATCAACCGGAATGGCAATAATTACCATATCCGTATTTTTTACACCTTCTTCCAACGATTCAATTCGATCAACGAGCCCGATTTCGATTGCCTGCTTGGCATGTGTTTCATTAATTTCCACGCCGACAAGTTCGGTTGCGAATTTTGACTTTCGTAAATCTTTTGCCAGTGAACCACCAATTAATCCAAGTCCTACAATTGTTATTTTCATATCAGTTTGTAAAAAAAAAGGTCTCGATTTTTTCGAGACCTTTCGGTAAAATATCCTTAATTAATACAATATCCTACTTCCTGATCCCGATTTGAGAACCATAGTAAAAATAAAAGTAGAAATAGGTATTGTTGTGTAATTTCATTTTCTAAGTATTCTGTTCACAAATATAGAGATATATTTTAAAAATGATACTGTTTCTAATAATTTGAAAAGATTGTTAATTCTTAATCCTATTGTTTAACCAGTTTTTTTGAATAAATACCAATCCCATTTTCTTTAACACGGACCAAATACATTCCTGCCGGATATTCATTCATATTTATATCTTCGGAAAACTCACCTATAATTCTGTTGTATTGTCTGGTGAATATTTTTTGTCCGTAAAGACTAAATATTTCAACCTCCATCATATCAATAGGTTGTTTTGTCTGAACAGAAATTTTAACAATATCATTGAATGGATTAGGATAAACCTGGATATTTCCCGGAGAAAGTACAGTTAGTGGTGCAGCAACCGGAGTTTGAATCCGCAGGTTGTCGATGGTCCATCCCCATCCATTGGCAAAAGGGTCAGAAAATAATCGGAATCGAATTAAAATGGTATCCCCAACTACAAAATTTCCTTTCTGTAAAAGATTGAATTCCCGGTTAACGTACATGTCAGGAGAGCCTATTGCCTGTGAAGTTTGGCTAATGATACTTTTGTTATAGGCTGTAAGCCAGGTTGAATTGCTTCTTGAGTCGTAACCATCTATTAAAGGGAGCCAGGTTTTACCCTCGTCTTTGCTTCCTTCCACAATTACATAATCCCAGAAATTATCATCACCATAATTTGATAATGCCTCTCCCGGCTCAACCAAAACCACTTCATCGTAACTAATAATAGCATCTTGTCGAAGTATGACCGGACGTTTTAACATTGTGGTAAAATTAAAGTCCACATTATTTCTTGTTTGGACTTGGATAGGGATGAGGACTATTCAAGGATGCATTTTCAAATCCAGCGTTCTGATAAACATCAAAATCATGAAGAATAAAATCAGGTGTCGGGTAATTGAAATCGTTGATATAACTTAATATCGGAGCAAAAATTCTCTCTATTTTGAATGAATAAGAATCTCCCGGAGGAAAAATAGCCATGTTCTTTGCTTTTGCGGAATCGACAGCAACAATGTGGTATGAAATTTCGTCGCCATCATTCAGTGCATCAACGTTAACCGGAAATATTCCCTTATATAATGTTGCTGAATCTAAAGTTAATCCGAAAGATGGCTGAGGGACTCCATTAAGAGAATATTCAACATATACGGTGTCAACACCCAGGTTGTCATCTGCATAGGCTGAAATAGGAATTTCTTTTTCTGAGGTAACAAAATAAGGAATGGGAGTATGCGAAATCACAGGTTTCTCCAGATCTGGTCCTATCGTGACAGTATAAAACTTTGTGGGTGCCTCTGTTGGCAATCGAAAAAATCGGTTTTTTGCATCTTTTGCTGTAACATAATAGTAATATTTACCAGTATCTGTTTCTGGGTATATCGTAGCAGTAAAAACGCTGTCAGTACTATTATAAGCCATTGGGATCGAATCGGATAAATTTTCAGACGATGAGGCAGAATAAACAACAAAAAGCGATGTGGTATCCAAAGGATAATCGCTTGCCACTGTCATATTAAAAACAATGGGATTTTTTTGTTCCATATCTTTTGGCTTATCCAGATTTAGGAACATATATTTCCACCCTATATCATCCATGATACCCATTGCAAGGGGACCGGGATCTCGGACAGACTCCCCTTTTGAAATAGCATGTGTCATAAGCGAATTACCCGATCTGGGAGGATAAGTAGCATCATTCAAATGATAAACGCTTGATCCACCGTCCCAGGTTGTTGGCACATATAATTTGGGGTTATTCCCATGATTATCAAAGGCAGCTGATGGACTTTTTGCATAGAGTTCCCCTGAAGTCAATGCAAAATAAAGGTTGCTGGAAGGAACTTTAAAAATGGTTGTATCAACCAGATATTGATTACTTTTATTTACAACCAACAGATCGAATGCGGCTGCATCTCCTACTTCGTTGTAATTGTATGTGCCAATGTTGCTTTGTGCGGAAAAGAAGCCGGTGAATCCCAGGCCATGAGCAATTTCATGTAAAACAACCGTTACAAAATCGTACTTTTCTGCCGGTGTGTTTCCATCCGTTCCAAAATACCAGTTAATATCCTTGTTAAAGGTACAAACGATGTCAGGAGAAGAATAGGGATTGATGTGCGTTTTAGCCAATCTTTCGGCAACTGCCAGTGCATAATACCTGTTTTCGTGAGGAATATTATTGAAATTGGTTACGTAATCAGCAGGATAAGTACTACCCAAAGTATTTATATCCTGCGACCTCCAGTTGGCCTGTACGTTAATAGGAATGTCGGACTGTATCTAAATGTTCCCAGATGTTTATTGCATATTCAAACGCCGCTTTAGCATCAGCAGGAAATAAACTGTAAGTAACATTTATTTCTGATAATTTTGCATCATTCGACTTCAACATTATTCCTGCGGGTGGTGGAATACTTATTTTTTCCGTTTTCCCTGAAGCATAACAAATTGTGGGTGGAATAGGTCCCTTTAGCTTTTCAGAAAGAAATTGAGCTTTTACGACATTCAGAAAAGCCAAAATAAAAATGGTTATAATAACAAATGTTTTTTTCATGGTGTAATTTTTCAATAAACAGAGTACAATTTTCCCCTACAAATTGTTTTACTGTTTTGAAACGATTGAATGCTAATCTTTAATTTTTGTACAAGGATAAATATTATTTTGAATTAATAAAATAAAAAAAGATGCCGAAAATTATTCGGCACCTTTTTAATCGAATTGGTTAAGTGGGAACCGTAGCTCCCACATCAATCATCACTTATAAAGCGGAGTCTTTTTTGAAAAAACCATGTTATAAAAAATAACCATTGAAGTAACTAGACCAATAAGTGCTGCTATAAAAGCAATTAAAAGTAACGTTTTCATTTTTTTAGTTTTTTATGATTCGTTTTGTTATTTTGTTGAAATTCTCGTCGGTAACGCATGCCAGATAAATACCTGGTCTGATGGTTGATAAGTCAACCTGAACTTTAGGATTATATTTAATATCGAAATTGGTTTCGCGATAAACAGTTTTACCCATTAAATCAGTTATCATTACTTCAACGGATGACTGATCTGCTGATATACTGTTACAATCGATAAAAACATTGTTGGAAAACGGATTCGGATAAATGTTAATATCTTCCGCAGCAACAATATCATCGGAATTATTTGTATTGTTCTGGATTTTCAGATTATCAATTGCCCAGCCCCATCCGTTAACTGAGTTATCTGACGACAGTCTGAAACGTATTAAAACTGTATCACCAGCTGAAAAGGTTTCATTATCAGTTAGATTAATGGTTTGGCCCCAATACATGTTTTCTTGTCCGGTTGCGTAAGAAACATTGCTTTTCAGGTTACTTGTAAATTGGTCTTCCCAGATTTCATTCACGTGCGAATCGTAACCATCCACAAGTGGATTCCATGTTTTCCCAAAATCCTTACTGGCTTCTACAATAACATAATCCCAGAAATTGTCATCGGTATAAACAGATCCTTCTTCTCCGGGCTCCACAAGAACAATTTCATCAAATGTCATTTGTCCGTTGCTTTCAAGGATTACCGGATATTTCAACTGGGCAACCAGGTTTTGTTTTTCGCTGGCTAAATTTGATTTAATATAAGGAGCAATTGAATGTAACGCTCCATTAGTGAATCCTGCAGGTGTTGAAATTTCAAAGTCATTAAAGGCAAAATCGTTGGCGAAAGAGTTGAAATCAGAAGAATATTCTTTGACAGGTTTGTAATTGTCAACTACTTCAAGCGTGTAATAACCTGTATTTGGCGAATATTTTTTGTTTTTCCGGTTCGAAGAATCTTCTGCTACAACCCGGTATTCAACGACATCATTTTTATTTAATTGAACTGGAATATTTAATTGTCCACGATACATATTATCCATTTCAGATGCAAGAACAACAGGTTCCTGGTCGGTACCGTTAATTTTGTATTCAACTTTAACCGAACTAATTCCAAGATTATCGGTTGCAACAGCCGAAAAATCAACAACCGGATCAGCTGAAAAAACCAATTTAGCAGGATTGTAATCCAAAACAGGAGGATAATAATCAGGACCAATTTTAAAATTAAGCAAATTAGCCGGTGCATGATTCGGGAAAGTGCGAATATTATTATCCGCAGTTTTTGCTGAATAATAGTACTGAACCTTTCCGTTAAAGAAATTGATTGGAAGTTCGCCTTCAAATTGTTTTGTTGAATTATTGTAAACCAGGTTTACAGAATTCTGTGTTTTAAAATAATCGTAAGAATATATAATTTTTACCGAAGATTGATTGATATTCAGAGTGGTAGATAAATCGGTTTTAACTGGAAGTTCTGCGCAGGTTTCTTCAATGTCGCTTATTTCAGCCATTTTGAACATAACAGCGTTCCACCCAATTTCTGATAAAATATGAAGTGTATTTTCACCAAGATTATGAATAGCTTCGCCTTTGTAAGAAAAGGGAGACATTAGTTCACGGCCGTTGTTTGCTGATTTTAAGTGATAAATGCTTCCTCCCGGATTCCATGTTGATGGTGCAAAAATATTTGCAGAGCCTTTTATATTATCTTCATTGTAATAACTGAAATTCAAACTATTCGATGTAAGTTGTTCATGAAGCTCATCAGATGGACTATTAAAAATAGTATTGTCTGAAATTCTTTGATCCTGAAGATTAAAAACATAATAATCATATGCACTTGGGGAATTGGTTGGATTACTTAATTTGCCTTCTCCGTCTTCATCAGTAAAAAAACCTGAAACACCAAGGCCATGGGTAATTTCGTGCAATACTACTGTTACCAGATCATACTGTGATTCAGGTGTGTCACCATCTATCCCAAGGTACCACGAAGCTGAACCGTTGATGTTACAAATAATATCTGCTTCTTTTGAACCGTTCATTTCTTTTCCCATAAGTTTTTCAACCAGAGCAATCGGGTAATAAACGTTTGTTAAAGGAGCGGCAGAAAAATTCTTCTGAAAAGTGGCTGCATGACAATTGGCAAGTTCGTTACTGTTTAATTGTTCCCATTTTGCCAGAATGTTGATTGGTACCGGTGTAGAAATATTTTGTTCCCAAATAGCAACAGCGTATTCAAATGCAGCTTTAGCCTTGTCCGGGAAGTTGACATAAGTAACATTTATGTCACATTCTTTCGACATGCCAGATTTAAGAAGCGGATTACCGGATGCCGGCGGTACAAACGACTTGTGGACTTCGTCCAATCCAATGTTAATGGGACTTGTCCCCTGGATAATGTTCTCTGATAAAGTTTTTTGTCCAAATACACCATTAACTGTAACGATGCACAGGAGCGAAATAAGCGTCCATCTCATTTCAATTCGATTTTATGGTTATCTTCCCAAACCTTAAAACAAAAACAATGAGGCGATTAGGGTTTGTTCGCTGAAACCGGGTCAGTTGATCATGAATTCTGATAAGTTTTCGACCTGGCTGATGGGTTTGTAATGTGTTTCAACCAGTGGGTTTGTAAAAACCTATTTTAAATTCACAATAATATTAACCGAAAATTCGGTTTCTTTTTTCTCAACAAAAAAGCTTTTGAGCCTTATAATTGATACTCTTACAATATTAAGGAAACCAAAAGCGTCTGCCTCATGACAGTTTTATTTATGGGTTTGCTGTGGTAAAAATAATAATAATATTTATAATTACAAGCTTTTTTATAATTTCAACAAAAAAAATTAAGTCAAATAGAATTTTTATGAAAATTTTATCAACAACTTTACTGTCTGTAATCCTTGTATTTACGCATTCATCATATGTTTACAATAAAAGAGAATACAATGAGCTTTATCGGCCCCAGTTTCACTTTACACCTGAAAAAAACTGGCAAAATGATCCAAACGGACTGGTATATTATGCGGGAGAATATCATATGTTCTATCAATATAATCCAAATGGAAATGAATGGGGTTACATGCATTGGGGACATGCAGTAAGCACTGATTTAGTGCATTGGGAACACTTGCCGGTAGCTATTTATCCGGATGAAAATTCAACCGACAAAGAACACAGTACAGCTTTTTCGGGTTCTGCTATTGTAGATGAAAAAAATTTACTTGGAAAACAAAAGGGAGAAGAAAAAACACTGGTTGCTTTTTATACCAGTCAGAATTGTGGACAGCGCATCGCTTATAGTACCGACAAAGGAAGGACCTGGGAGAAATTTGAAGGAAATCCGATTATTCCTTTTAATGATGATGATGCGAGGGATCCGAAAGTATTTTGGGACGATGAATCTCAAAAATGGGTAATGGCTTTGTATCGTAGAAGTTCGGATGATATGAAATCAAGAGGAATATCATTCTATAACTCAGATGATTTGGTTCACTGGACATGGAAAAGCCATATTTCAGGTTTTTTTGAATGTCCTGATTTAATAAAATTAAATGTTACCAACAGGCCCGAAGAACCGAAATGGGTGCTTTTTGATGGTGATGGCAGCTATGTTGTCGGGTCTTTTAATGGGGAAAGATTCACACCGGAAACGGGAAAAATAAAAAGTGATTTCGGTGCCAACTATTATGCAACTCAAACATGGAGTAACATTCCGAAAGAGGATGGAAGAACTATACAAATTGCCTGGATGAGAGGAGGGAAATACCCGGGAATGCCTTTCAATGGACAAATGTCGTTTCCCTGCGAACTTAGTTTAACAAAATTCAGCTTTGGTTATAAACTGATTCGGAATCCGGTTCGTGAAATTGAAGAACTGCATGGAAAACATTACGATTGGAAAAATAAAAATCTGATCCCTGGGATTAATGAAAATATTGTAAAAGGAGTAAAGGGCGACTGCTTGCATATTATTGGCGAATTCGATCTTAAATCTTCTGACAGTTTTGGATTTATGATTCGGAACAGCCGTAAAAAACCTGGTACTGAGATTGTTTATAGTGTTAAGAGAGGGACATTAACCGTTCTGAGTTCAACGATGCCAATTGTACCGGTTGATAATAAAATATCATTGGAAATATTAGTTGATCGGACATCTATAGAAATATTTGCGAATGACGGGCAAGGTGTTGTTTCTAACTGTTTTACACCCGATGAAGATGCAGATGAACTGGTGCTATTTACTAATGGTGGCGAACTTGGTGTAGATAAACTGGATATTTATAAGATGAATTCAATATACAGCGAAAAATAAAAACCAAAAACAATTCTTTAAATACAAAAAATGAAGGCATTAATTTTAATTCTAATTATCCCTATGTTGGCAGTTTTTCAGAATTCTTATGCTCAAAAAGTTGAAATTTATAATCCGGATGCTGATGCAAAGGCAGATATTGCTGCTGCGGTAAAACTGGCCTCTAAAGAAGGGAAGCACGTGTTTCTTCAAATTGGTGGAAACTGGTGTCCATGGTGTATCAAATACCATAAATTTGTGGAGGATGATCAGGAAATCAGCAATTTTGTGAAAGCGAATTTTGTAGTCGTAAAGGTGAATTATGATCCGAAAAATAAAAATGAAGAGGTGCTGGCTCAGTTGGGTTATCCTCAGCGCTTTGGGTTTCCGGTTTTTGTTATTTTAAACGGAAAAGGAGAGCGAATTCATACTCAAAATTCTGCCTTCCTGGAAAAGGATAAAAGCTATGATCGCGATAAAGTGCTAAAGTTCTATAAACACTGGGCCCCCGCAGCTTTAGATCCTAACTCCTACAAAAAGACAGCAGATTAATTTCTTTAACTGCTTGATTAATGGTTAATAAAGGATAGTTTATTTGATCAGGTTTTGAAATCAATTAAACTATCCTAAATACTATTATAACAGGAAATCGAAATTGTCACCTGTGGAAAGTTCAACAGGTTCTTGCCCCTTTTTGAATATTCTGCAGGATTGTTTTCCAATAAGTTCCAGCTTTTTGCCTTCCAGCTTAAACATTGTCCCTTCGCGTAATCCGGCAACGTAAACTTCTGGGTTTATTTCAATAAATTCCTCAATGCGTTGTTCACGTGTTTCGCCACCATGTCCTTCCGGATTGGCGTCCAGGTAATGTGGATTGATTTGGAAAGGGATCAAACCAGTACACTCAAATCCTTTTGGATCGATAATTGGCATGTCGTTAGTGGTTCGCAGAGTTGGACAAGCTACATTTGATCCGGCACTCCAGCCGATGTAAGGCGTTTCATTAAAAACCTTTTCCCGGATCGGGTTCATAAGTTTGTTATCGTGTAACATCCTAACCAGTTGCCAGGTATTCCCTCCTCCAACAACTATGGCTTGAGCATTTTGAATGGCTTTTACGGGATTGCGAAATGTGTGAATACCGACAATGTGATGTCCGACTTCAGAAAACCGTGCCTCAACTTTTTCACAATAGGTATCAAACGAAAAGGTTACGGCTGCATAAGGCATAAAAACGGCAGTAACCGGTTTTTCCCCTAAAAATTTTTTGATTTCATATTTTGGGTAATCCAGATACGGTTCACCCTGCATGGTTGAATTGCTTATCAGTAGTAGTTTCATGTTGTTATTTTTATGCAAAAAAACGATTTAAAAGTCGAGGTGAAAATGATTTTCGACAGTAAGTATTTCATTCATACAAATCTTCCACATTACATTCAGCCATCTCAACCAGAAAATCAGCAATTTTTGAGGTAACGTCTTCAAGATATTTTTTGCCTTTTTCTGCAGAGGCTTTTTTAGGATTTCCAACTCCGGTATCTTTCGAAACTTTATTCCATTTCCTAGGTATCCAGGCTGTCTTTGAATTAACGCCATTCAATTTTGATGATTTTGCCCGACCTTCGCCTGCTTCTTCCATTGGCCGAACCAAATGAGGAAAATAATGCATAATTACACTGGTTTCCATTTCACCGGCATGATCACCTTCATCTTCAAAATATTCTGAAAGACTCATGAGTTTAAACCATTCAACCAGGCTGATCAAAACCTGTGGAAACTGAGGCTGAACTTCGCGGATCATTGGCTTAAAGTCATTTCCGCCGTGGCCATTCAAAAGCACCAGTTTTGTAATTCCTTGCCCAGCCAACGCTTCAACGATGTCTTTAAAAATAATGGTTTGTGTCGATGGTTTTGTGTGCAAACAAAATGGTAATTCAATCTGTCCCGGATTCTGAACCCCAAAAGGAATAACAGGAAGCACCATAATTTTTGCTCCACGCTTCCAGGCCTTTTCAGCAGCATCAACAGCAATTTTAGCTGTTTCCAGTGAATCGGTTCCGTATGGCAAATGGTAATTATGCGGTTCAGTGGCTCCCCAGGGTAAAATGGCTACTTCGTATTTTTCATTTTTTACTTGTTTCCAGTTGGTTTCCTCCAAAATATATGGTTTCATAATGTTATTTGTTTTGAAATGTAGTAATAAATGCTATTTACATAAAAAAGTAAATTCATTTAAAAACTAAGTAAAGTGATTCCAAAGCTGAATGGCGTGAGTTTTGGCCCCAGATCCTTTTTAAAGAAAGAGGTCAAGTCATAAGTAGCAAACAGGTTGATCCAACGATAACCGGTACGAACCATTAATCCATATTTAAAATCGGGAATAGAAAAAGTGTCCGGTGTCTTCAGTTTTTCCTTTTTCAAATCCCGGTAAATAATTTTTGTATGGCTGCTTATTCGGTAACCCAAAAATATTCCTCCGGAAAAGTATAGCCGGTTTTCGTAGTTATTAATCGGTATCTGAAATTCAGCTAAAACTGGCGCTGTAATATATATCAGCGAAAGTTTCGATCGCTGGTTATCATTAAAATAAAGCATTTTAGGGACGATAACTCCGTTGGCTTGTTTCTCAATGGTAGTATTTTGGTCCAACCGATAACTTTGAAACTGCGCCCCTAATCCAGTGACAATTCCGATGGTATTCCGATTTCTTTGTAATCCGATACTTTGCTGAATAAGATTGATATACAGCGAGTTCGACCTGAAAATATTGTTTTTCATAAACTTACTGTCGTAGTTTGAATAATCGGTATTCACAAAGGCATTGAAACCCAGGTCGATGCCGCCCCAATGACCGGAGAATTCGTCCTGCCAAAAGTTAAATCCATTGCGGGTAATCGATTTAATATTGATTTTACGTAATAATTTTTCAGGATCCTTGTGAATGGGAACGATAGAATCAGGCTCCTGTGCATAAGTTGAAAATCCGAAAATAATGAGGAAAATTCCGGTGATGATGTAGTTGAACAGGCTGACTTTTGTTTTCAGTGGCATCTTAATATTCATATCATTTAATTTTGGACAGAATATTATTGTTCAACAAATGTAATTCATTCAAGTTGAATTCATGATAAAAACAAATCAAAAAAAGGAGAAATACCCGAACGGTGATCTTTAATTAACTTTTCTTGTTTCGGATTAATTTAATATTGCCAAAGAAAGAAGTATAAAATCCTGAAATTCATTTTAAAAGAGTACATTTGCGCCCAAATTACAGAAACAGTTTAATGACATTATTTAGTGAGATGGGGCTAAGTGCCGAAATCCAATCGGCCATTGAAGAATTAGGTTTTGAACAGCCCACCCCAATACAGGAAAAAACAATACCATTTTTATTAAAAGAACGGCAGGATATGGTAGCGTTGGCACAAACAGGAACTGGAAAAACGGCTGCTTTCGGGTTACCAATTATTCAGCAGATTAACCTTGAGCGAAAATTACCACAGGCATTAATTCTAAGTCCAACCCGTGAATTAGCGATGCAAATTTCCAGCGATCTTGAAAATTATTCAAAGAATCTTGGGAGGGTGAAAATTGCGGTAGTTTACGGAGGGGCTGATATCAGAAAACAGATAAGCGATCTCGAACATGGGGCACAAATTGTTGTTGGAACTCCGGGACGGTCACTCGATCTTATCAAACGTAAGAAATTAAACGTGAGAGAGCTTCAATGGGTAGTACTTGATGAGGCTGATGAAATGTTGTCGATGGGTTTTAAGGATGATCTTGATGCTATCCTGGAAAATTCACCTGCAGAGAAACAAACCCTGTTATTTTCGGCTACCATGCCCAGGGAGATTGTAACCATCGCCAACAAATATATGAGCGATCCTTACGAGATTTCAGTGGGTAAAAAAAATACCGGGGCTGAAAATGTAGAGCATCATTATTATGTTGTTCATGCCAAAGACCGTTATATTGCCCTGAAAAGAGTTGCCGATATCAATCCCAATATTTACGGAATTATTTTTTGCCGTACACGCATGGAAACCAAGGATGTGGCTGACAGCCTGATGCAGGACGGTTACAATGCCGATGCATTGCACGGCGATCTCTCACAGGCGCAGCGGGATCACGTTATGAATAAATTCAGGAGTAAACATTTGCAAATGCTCGTAGCTACCGATGTAGCGGCACGTGGCCTTGATGTAAATGACCTGACTCATGTTATCAATTATAATCTGCCTGATGACCCTGAAATTTACATTCACCGGAGCGGAAGAACAGGGCGTGCCGGGAAAAAGGGTGTTTCTGTTACGCTGATCCATTTGCGTGAAAGAAGTAAACTAAGGCAGGTGGAAAAAATGGTGAACAAATCGTTCATCAAAATGGACGTTCCTTCAGGAAAAGAAATTTGTGAAAAGCAACTATTTAGTTTGATCGATCGGGTAGAAAAGATTGAGGTGAATGAATCAGAGATTTCCCAGTTTATGCCCGTAATTTATAAAAAACTGTCCTGGCTCGATCGTGAAGAACTGATCAAGCATTTTGTCTCAGTGGAGTTTAACCGATTTTTGCAGTATTACGAAAATGCTCCGGATATAAATGTTGATGAAACACATCATTACGAAGAAGAAAGAGGAAAAGGCGACAGGAAAAGGCGAAAAAGGGGAAGAGAAGATCGTGGTGCGCGAAATGATCGTGGTGGAAGAAGTGGATATCAATATTCAAGGTTCTTTTTTAACCTGGGCAAAAAGAACGGAGTATCAAAAAGAACGATTATTGATTTGGTCAACCAGCAACTTCCAAAAAAAAGTGTTGAAATTGGAGATATTGAGGTTTTAAAAAGTTTCTCCTTTTTTGAAGTTGACTCAAATTACGAGAAAGATGTATTGAAAGCATTTAAAGAGGCACGATACAAAGGGCAAAAAATAAGCATCGACATTGCCAAAAAGAAATAGAAACTGGAATTCGGTATTGTTTCAGAAGACGGTTTAAAAGTTTAATCTTTTGCCGTCTTTTTTTATGCCGAATACAATTAGGAATTTACCGGATAACTGTTCGTACTTAAATGTTTCCTTTCGTAGGTCTGTTTTGACGGTTCGTAAATATAAATTTCAAAGTATAAATATTTTGGCTGAATTTTGGATCAACAATTAACTTTTAAAATTCAGTAATTATGAAAACAAAAAACATTCTTTTAAGTCTTGTGTTGATTTTACCAGTTGTTTTATTGGCTTTTGCTCAGGAGGAACCATCGGTAAATCCTTCTGAAATATTGAAAAAGGGAGTATTGCCTCAAAGTCTTGAATTAAAAGATGATCTGCAGAAATATGTTGTAACTACCGATCATTTCAACTTCGATATGTTTGGAAATTTTTTCAACAAGCAAAGAATTCAGGGTGAGTATACCCGTGGACTTGGTAATGGAATGGTAAAATGGAACAATGTAAATTTCGCTTTTTCGATGCAAAAAAATGCAGATTTTCCAACAGGAAATAAGGTTGATTATATGGAAAATTTCACGTACAGTCCTTCCGAAAACATGCTGAATTCTGACAAATTTCAAAATTTTGGTGAAAACAGCGCTTTCACAAAAAACCTGGTTTGGGATATGATGGGAATTGAGGGATTTGCCTGGTCAGCCTGGAATAGATTAAAACTGAATGAACCATACTCGGCTAACGATTTTAACGGGAAAATGGATTTGGCCGGCAATGGAAGTTTTGAGAATAAAAATGTAGTATTAACATGGACAGGTGTCACGGAAATGAACGGAGAAGTTTGTGCATTAATCGATTACCGTACCTTCGATAACCCCCTTGAATATGCTACAGAAGGAGTAAGTATGAAAGGACGGAGCCATTATTGGGGAACGATTTGGGTTTCGCTCGAAGACAAACAAATTGAACATGCAACTTTGTACGAAGACGTAATAATGGAAATGCTTCTTCCGGGGCAAACTACAAAACAAATTATGGATGCACGAAGAGAAATAACTTATGTAAAAGAAATTTAAATTGTATCTTCAAATCGTTTTCTAACCTTTATGATACATCCAACAAATAATAAAAGTCTTGGGCAAAAATTATTATGGCATTTGAGGATTTTAGCAGGTGCCGTAATAATTACCTTGTTATTTAGTTTCGTCTTTCAGAAAAAGCTGGTGCATGAATATTCGTTACAAATGTTGGTTCTCAGTTTCGCGCAGCTTGAAATTTTTATTTGGATTGGGACTTTGTTTTTCAGGACTTTAAGCCCAACAACTTCTCATTATAAAAGAAAGATTATTGTCCGTTTGTTGCTTTTTTACATTGTAGTTTTATTGATTGCTCTCGGTTTTTTTCTGATCATTTTCTCCTACAATTATATAAAAGACAATCCTACTGCCGGCTTCTTCACTATTCTTTTTAACAGCGAAATGAAAGGATTTATATCGGCTATACTGGTGGGATTTGCATTTGGTTCGCTGTTTTTTTTCTATGTTCAATGGGACGAAGCTTTAAAACGGGAACAAAAGCTTACGGAAGAAAAACTGATATTCCAGTATGAAACGTTGAAAAGACAGGTTAATCCACATTTCCTTTTTAATAGTCTGAACACCCTTTCATCCTTGGTAGGAACGAATACTGAATTGTCGGAATTATTTATCCAGAAATTGTCGGCAGTGTACCGGTATATTCTGGAAAATATGGAAAAGGAATTGGTCCCTGTATCCACAGAACTGGCTTTTGTGAATGATTATTTCTATTTGCAGAAGATCCGGGATCAGAAAAAAATCGACCTGGTAGTAAAGGTGGCAGATATGGAGAATGCTAAAATTCCTCCGGTATCGCTTCAAATGCTGGTGGAAAATGCGCTGAAACATAATTCATCAACAAGAGATAATCCACTGGTGATAATCATTCACAACGAAGACAATAATAAACTCGTTGTAAAAAACAAACTTCAGCGAAAATCCCAGATGAATGACTCTTCAAAAATTGGGTTAAAAAACCTGAACGAGAGATGTAAGCTAATATTGAACCGGGAAATTGAAGTTGAAGAAAACAGAGAAGAATTTGTGGTAAAAATACCCGTGAAAGCAGAATGAAATGAAAGTAGTTATTGTTGAAAATGAACAACTGGCAGCCGAAAAACTGATCCGTCTGATCAATTTGGTTCAACCTGATACCGAAATTATTCGGGTTTTAGAATCGGTGGAGGAGGCGGTAAACTGGTTCCCCAAAAACGCTGTTCCGGACCTGATTTTTATGGATATTCAACTTGATGACGGAATTTCTTTCGAGATTTTCGATACGGTTAAAATTTCGGCTCCCATAATTTTTACAACTGCTTACGATGAATATGCGATTCAAGCTTTCAGGGTAAACAGTGTTGATTATTTGCTAAAACCAATTGAAAAAAGAGCGCTGGAACTGGCATTGAAGAAGTATAAATCGCATTTTTCTTCTGATGATCTGGAAACACGTGTTGCCGGTATTCTTAATCAAATGAACAGCAGGTACAAAACCCGTTTTTTTGTGAAAGTAGGAATACGGTTTAAATCAGTCCCGGTAGAAAATATCTGTTGTTTTTTTGTGCAGGAACGTAACACATTTATGAAAACCGGTGAAGGCAAAAATTATGATTTGGATGACTCACTGGACCAGTTGCAAAAGAGAGTTAGTCCCGACTTATTTTTCCGAATCAACCGAAATTACCTGGTAAACATTAATTTCATCGATGAAATAGTAAGTTATTCTGCCAATCGTCTAAAACTGAAAATCAAAAATGAAGAAGATTTAATTGTGAGTCGCGATAAAGTTGCAGACTTCAAGCGCTGGATGGACCGGTAACTAACTTTTTTTATCTGTAAGGAACAAAAAAACTATCAGTATAAATAACCTTCCCATGAAAGTTATTTCAATTTTTCCTTTTACAACCAATAGTTAAATATCGTATGAGTCTACTTTACGGTATGCTTCGATTACAGCAAGCTCGCCTTCTTTCCCCGGTTTGCTTTTCCCATGTTCACAACAAAGTACCCCGTCATAACCCTTTTCATAAATATGTTTGAACACATTTTTGTAGTTAATCTCGCCGGTGGTTGGTTCTTTCCTTCCAGGGTTATCACCAATATGGAAAGCGCCAATGTTGTTCCAGCACATATCGATATTAGGAATAATATTTCCTTCGGTAATTTGCTGATGATACATGTCGTCCACAATTTTACAATTAGGGTGATTTACTGCAATGCAAATCATATTAGCCTGCGGCATTCCGGTAAGAAATAGTCCCGGATGATCGGTATGTGCATTCAGTGGTTCCATAACCAGTTGAAGCCCTGATTCACTAACCACATCACAACACATACGCATATTTTGGATCATATTTGCAGTCTGGTAATCACGGTGCAGTTTTTCATCGTAACGCCCCGGGACTACTAAAGCCCATTTCACTCCGGTACGTTTTCGAACTTCTATTCCCGCTTCCATTTTCTTCTTTAACATTTCACGAATATCAGCATCGTCCAGTACCATTGAGCGAACACTAAAATCAGCATATAAAACAAACGGACCCAAATCCAATCCCAGACGAGCAAGTTCGTTGGCAATTTTTTCTTGCAAAGCAGGTTCTTTATCCATTAAACCATTATCAAAAACGGCACGAAATCCCTGATCGGCAATAAATTTAATGTTATCGATCGGGTCGCTTCCTGCATGTTCTCGGAACATCGTTAATCCCGGAGCATATTTCAGGTTAAATTTGGCAGCGTTTGTAGTCGTTGATTCCGATGCCATAGAATTCACAACATTTGTTAGTCCAGTAAGAGCAATTCCGCTGGCAGCAGTGTTTTTGATAAAGTTTCTACGTTTCATGATTTTATTGTTTTTTTTCTTTTCAATGATAAAGCTTAAAAATAGTAATTTGGTTCAGAAATAAACTTTATAGAGGGTAAGTTTCTTTCAACTAATCAGGGAAAAGAAGGGAAAATTTTTGATTAGCACAGGAATTATTTCAAGATATGTTTTATAGTAACGTACTTTTTTGTTTCGTTTCAAAAGAGTTGTTAATTTTAGCAACTTAAATCTAAATCAAACAAAAAATCAAACAAAATGAATAGAAAACTTAGAATGGGAATGGTTGGTGGTGGCACCGATGCATTTATAGGTGCCATTCATCGGTTGGCGGCATTAATGGATAACCAGATTGATCTGGTTTGCGGTTGTTTTAGTGTTAATCCTGAGATTTCAAAAGCATCCGGAAAATTATATTATTTACCTGAAGAAAGAGTATATGAAACTTATCAGGAAATGTTTGAAAAAGAGGCTCAACTTCCAGAAGGTGAAAGGATGGATTTTGTTTCAATTGTGACACCTAATTTTGTTCATTTTGCTCCTGCTATGATGGCGTTAGAGAATGGATTTAATGTTGTTCTAGATAAACCGATAACATTTACCCTTGATGAAGCTCTGAAGCTAAAAGAAAAACTGGATGAAACAGGATTAACCTTCGCCCTGACACACACTTACTCTGGTTACCCAGCAGTTAAGCATGCAAAACAAATGATTGCCGATGGCGAATTTGGAAAAATAAGGAAAATTTTTGTAGAATATCCACAGGGCTGGTTATCGGCAAAACAGGAGGATATGGGAAACCCGCAGGCTTCCTGGCGCACCGATCCAAAACGTTCCGGCAAGGCAGGTTGCATGGGAGACATTGGTACACATGCTCATCATTTGGCAGAATATATGACCGGGTTAAAGGTGACAGAATTGTGCGCAGAATTAAATACATTCGTGCCTAATCGGTTGCTTGATGATGACGGTGCAGTTTTGCTTCGTTTTGAGAACAGAGCAAAAGGGGTATTAATGGCAACTCAGGTTGCAGCCGGAGAAGAAAATGCGATTCGCATTCGTATTTATGGAGAAAAAGGAGGCGTTGACTGGGAACAAATGGAGCCTAATACTTTAAAGGTAAAATGGCTGGGACAACCGATGCAGGTTTTGCGTGTAGGTACAAGTATGGACAGTGCAATTGCTGCTCATAATACCCGAACACCCGGAGGTCACCCGGAAGGTTATCTGGAAGCATTTGCAAATATTTACCGGAATTTTGCTACTACAGTTATGGCTAAAGCCAATGGTAAACAGCCAACAAAAGAAATGCTTGATTTCCCTGGAGTTGAAGATGGAATACGCGGAATGCAATTTATTGATTCGGTGGTTAAGGCAGGATATGATGATAGCGTAAAATGGGTAAAATTCGGCGAATAATTAACACATTAAGGCTTGTTATTCGAGCGTTATACTTTGAACTTAGAAACTTAAATTTTAAAATATGGCCAGACCAGTTACATTATTTACAGGGCAATGGGCCGACTTGCCTATTGAAACCATGTGTCAGAAAGCAAAAGATTTTGGTTATGACGGACTCGAGCTTTGTTGCTGGGGCGATCATATGGAAATCGACAAAGCCGACCAGGCTTATTGTGATGAGAGAAAAGCACTGCTTGAAAAATTTGATCTGAAACTTTTTACTATTTCAACTCACCTGGTCGGGCAGTGCGTTTCCGACAATATTGATGAACGCCATAAAGGAATCTTACCCGATTACATTTGGGGAGACGGCGATCCGGAAGGAGTTCGTCAGCGGGCTGCAGCAGGAAATTATTAAAACAGCAAAAGTTGCTAAAATGCTGGGACTTGATACTGTTGTAGGATTTACCGGAAGTCCGATTTGGCACCTGCTTTATTCGTTTCCACCGGTGCCGCCTGCAATGATTGAAAAAGGATATGAAGAGTTTGCCAAACGCTGGATTCCGATTTTGGATGAATACCAGAAATTAGGAGTGAAATTTGCGTTGGAAGTACATCCTACAGAAATTGCTTTTGATATTCATTCGGCACACCTGACATTGAAGGCTTTAAATAATCATCCGGCATTTGGTTTTAATTATGACCCAAGCCATTTTGGATATCAGCAGGTTGATTACGTCAGGTTCATTTATGAATTTTCGGGCCGGATCTTCCATGTACATATGAAAGATGTTTACTGGAGCGATGTTCCAATGGGAGTGGGTGTGTTTGGAGGGCACATGGAATTTGGTGACAATCGTCGTTACTGGAATTTCAGAAGCCTTGGAAGAGGTAAGATCGATTTTGAAAATATCATCAGAGCGTTGAATGACATAGGTTACAACGGTCCGCTTTCAGTAGAATGGGAAGACAGTGGAATGGATCGCGAAGCAGGAGCAGAAGAAGCCTGTGATTTTGTTCGTTATTCCGATTTCGAACCATCAAAAGTAGCCTTTGATGATGCAATGCAGAAAAAATAATCTTTAGGAAGAGTGATAAAATCAATATAAATATTTAACAATATGTATTAGGATTTCAGCTGTGCAAGTGGTTGATTAATACATTATTTAACCTTGTAAAATGACCAACAGAAGAACTTTTATTAAAAACTCTGCTATGGCGACCGCAGCAGTGGGGCTTGCAGCAACAATGCCAATGGCAATGGATTCATGTGTAGGGGCAAATGAAAAACTGGTTTGCGGACTTATTGGTGCAAAAGGACAGGGATTCTCCGATTTACAGGCATTTCTGAAACAGCCAAATACAGAATGTGCTGCAATTTGTGATGTCGATGAAAATGTACTGAATCAGAGATTAGCTGACGCAGAAAAAATTCAGGGAAAAAAACCGAAAGGATTTAAGGATTTCCGAAAACTGCTTGAAGAACCGGGGATCGATGTAATTATTATCGGAACGCCGGATCATTGGCATTGTATTCCATTTGTAAATGCAGCTGAAGAAGGCAAGTATATTTATTGCGAAAAGCCACTTGGAAATTCCATTGCTGAAATAAATGTCATGGAGAAAGCAGCGACCAAGTATAATAATATTGTGCAGGTTGGCATGTGGCAGCGAAGCGACAAACACTGGCAGGATGCAGTTGAATTTGTTCGTTCAGGGAAACTGGGGAAAATCAGAACAGTAAGAACCTGGTCGTACCAGGGCTGGATGAAATCGATACCTGTAAGACCCGATGGTCCTGTTCCTGCAGGAGTGGATTACGATTTTTGGCTTGGCCCGGCTAAAAAGAGGCCGTTTAATCCCAACCGGTTTCATTTTAATTTCCGTTGGTTTTGGGATTATGCCGGTGGTTTGATGACCGACTGGGGCGTTCATATCATCGATTTTGGTTTATTTGGAATGAACGCTGCTGCCCCTAAATCAGTCATGTCAATGGGTGGAAAGTTTGCTTATCCCGACGATGCATGCGAAACTCCGGATACCATGCAGGCGCTTTATGAATTTGATGGTTATACCATGCTTTGGGATCACGGATTGGGTAGCGACGCCGGTTATTACGGACGCTCACACGGAGTTGGTTATGTGGGTGAAAACGGAACTCTTGTGGTGGATCGGAATGGTTGGGAAGTTATTCCTGAAGGTGGCAGAAATCCGAAAATGGATCGTGTCGAACTTCGAAAAGGTGATGGACAGGGGCTGAACAACAATATGAAAAATTTTATAGAATGTATAAAAGATAATGACCGAAATACAAATGTAAATGTTGGTATTGCGGCAAATACAGCACGCGTTGCACATCTTGGAAACATTGCACTGAAAACTGGTCGCCGATTATATTGGGATGCCGAAAACAGTAAATTTATTAACGATAATGCAGCTGATCAACTTTTAACACCAACTTACAGGGCTCCATGGGAATTGCCTAAAGTGTAATTATTTTTAAAAGGAATTTGTTTATTATTAAAACCAATTAAAATGACATACCTTCCACAGGAAAATCGTTATGATACAATGAAATACAACCGCTGCGGAAAGTGGGGGTTAAAGTTGCCGGCAGTTTCGCTTGGGTTGTGGCATAATTTCGGCGGAATTGACATATTGGAAAACGGGCGCGAAATGCTTCACCGGGCGTTCGACCTTGGAATTACGCATTTCGACCTGGCAAACAATTATGGTCCGCCACCCGGTTCTGCTGAGGAAAATTTTGGGAAAATTCTAAAACAGGATTTTAGTGCTTATCGTGATGAGTTGATCATTTCTACCAAAGCAGGATATTTAATGTGGCCCGGCCCATACGGAGAATGGGGGACCCGTAAATATTTGCTTTCCAGCCTCGATCAAAGTTTGAAAAGAATGGGACTGGAATATGTGGATATTTTCTATTCACATCGTCCGGATATGGATACGCCGCTGGAAGAAACAATGATGGCGCTTGACCGGGCTGTTCGTTCCGGAAAAGCACTGTATGCAGGAATTTCCAATTATCCGGCAGATATGGCAAAAGAAGCTTCCAAAATTTTAAAAGAATTGGGAACACCTTGCTTAATTCATCAGCCAAAATATTCGATGTTTGTTCGCTGGGTGGAAGATGGTTTGCTGGATGTACTGGAAGAAGAAGGTATTGGCTGTATCCCGTTTTCGCCACTGGCACAAGGGTTATTGACTGATCGTTATCTGAACGGTGTTTCTTCAGATTCAAGGGCGGCACGTGAAGTATTTCTGAAAAAAGAACACGTGGATTCTGCGCACGATAAAATTGTTAAACTGAACGAAATAGCACAGCAACGCAGACAATCTCTGGCACAAATGGCACTGGCCTGGGTGTTGAAAGATAAACGAATTACTTCGGTTTTGATTGGAGCTAGCTCGGTAAAACAAGTTGAGGATAACGTAGCCACGCTCAATAATCTGGCTTTCAGCAAAGATGAGCTGGATGCGATTGAAGAAATATTGAAATAAGTTCAATTTGCATAAAAAAAGCTCGCTGTAACGCGAGCTTTTTAATTATCATGTCTGTTCGTTTTTTCAATTGTACTAATTACAGTCCAATCAATTTTTCTACTCCCCAAAAAAGGCCAAAAATCATAACCACTCCGGCAATTGTTCCGGCTGCAAGTGTGAGGATTAAATTCAGCGGCAACTTTTGTTTCCGCTCTTCAGAATTCATCGTTATAACTATTTGATTCTGATTTGCTTTTGTTTCCATTGTTTTCTCTTTTTAATAATAAAAGACATAAAAGTCTTTTACAAAAATAAGAAATATGTTTTACAACACAAGCATCTTATTTTTTCTGTTAATTTTCTGTTAACCTGTTTAATACAAATCTAAACGCTGCAAACATCAAAAAAGTACCTTTTAAGCGGGCTTGTTTTCTTAAAAATACTAAAAAAACCGGACACTTTTAAGAACCCGGGTTCATCTGTTTTTTCTAAAAATATTTTTACAATGCTGATTGAAATTGATTTAGAAAACGAACATCATTTTCAAAGAAATGACGGATATCTTTAATCCCGTAACGTAACATGGTGATTCTTTCAATGCCCATTCCAAAAGCAAATCCGGTGTATTTTTTACTGTCGATATTGCAGGCTTCCAGAACGTTGGGATCAACCATTCCGCAACCCAGGATTTCAAGCCAGCCGGTGTATTTGCAAACATTACAACCTTCTCCGCCACAAATGGAACAACTAACATCCATTTCGGCGCTGGGTTCAGTAAACGGGAAATACGAAGGCCGCAACCTGATTTTTGTTTCTTCGCCAAACAATTCTTTGGCAAATTGTAAGAGTGTTTGTTTCAGATCGGCAAACGAGACATTTTCGTCCACATATAATCCTTCAACCTGGTGAAAAATACAATGTGAGCGTGCAGAAATGGCTTCGTTTCTGAAAACACGCCCCGGAAAAATAGCACGAATCGGTGGTTGTGTTCTTTCCATTACACGGATCTGAACACTGGAAGTATGTGTTCTCAACAAAACATCAGGATCTTTTTCAATAAAGAAAGTGTCCTGCATATCGCGAGCCGGGTGTTCCGGCGGAAAATTTAATGCAGAAAAAACATGCCAGTCGTCTTCAATTTCAGGCCCTTCGGCAACCGTAAAACCCAGGCGGGCAAATATGCTAATAATTTCATTTTTAACCAGCGAGAGCGGGTGACGCGTTCCTAGTTTCATCGGTTCTCCGGGACGTGTCAGGTCAATACTAGAATCAACCGAAGAAGCTGCTTCAAAGCTTTCTTTTAAAGCATTAATTTTATCCAGGGCAAAATTTTTCAGCGTGTTAATTGCCCGACCTACTTCTTTCTTCTGTTCTGCAGGAACGTTTTTAAAGTCGGCAAACAGCTGGCTAATAACACCTTTTTTACTGATGTATTTTAACCGGAGTTCTTCAACTTCTTCCATGGTCGATGCAACGGCTGCATCAATTTCTTCCTGTAAAGTCTTGATCTTGTCTAACATCTTTTGTGCTGATTAAGCCGCAAAGATAATCATTCCGTGTAAAAATTGTTTTTTGAAAGTAGGAATAAAGGATGAGTTAATATTCAGGAGTTTCGCCTTTTGTAAATTTGGTAGATAAACCAGGCCAGAAGAACATTAGTAAACAGTGCTATAAAAAAAGGGAGCACAGGGCGAACGTTCAGACTTGCCAGTCTCGCTGTTTCAAATATCCAGAAAAACGGGATAATTTCAAACAGGTATTTTAACCAATCTCCGGTAAAGAAAGCAATTACCGGAATGAATAGCAACACATTTAATGCCTTGTAAAGTGTTGCGGCTTCAATTTTATTTTTTGCAAAGGCAGTAATTGCAAAAGTTGATACTGGCGGAATAACAGAGAAAAGCAGGGAAATGGCTGCAATCTGAATAAAATTAAAATGAATTAATCCGTTCAGGGCAAAAATCAAAACCGAAAAAATGTATCCTAAAATGATCATAATTCCAACCCGGCTTTTAAGGATAAAATTCTCAGGAACAGGTAAAACCCGTAGCATTATATCAATATTTTCATCACGTTCGTCGAGCAAAATAAAACCAAACAGATAGGAAGGCATAGCGGCATTCACCATGGTAAAACTTGCAATTATCAGCCAGTAGTAATTGGGTAATTCAGGAACAATTGGAGCAAGTTGTGAAATTCCGTACCTGCAAAGCAGAATAACGGCAACCGGAACGATAAAAATTACCATCAGACTTTTATCCCTGAAAATGAGCTTCAGGTCGTTTCTTACTATTTCAAAAAGCAGATTCATTTTATTCTCCCCTCACAATGTATTTCATAAAAAATCGTCTGGAAATCCGATATGTAATCCAAATGGAAAACATCAGATAAACAAGTGCGTACAGTGTTTCTATTGAGCTAACTTTTTCAAATGCTCCCTGGAACAAAATAAATGATGCCTGCGTTGGCAGAATATAAAACCACAGTGTGTTTGTAACTCCAAAAAAATTAAAATATGGAAGTGTTAACGGCGTGATGAACAGGGGAATTACAATAATATACTGGTTGAATGTCTTCACTCTTGCCACACCTATAAAGCCAAGAAGTATAAAAAGGATTGAAGATAAAAAAGTTGCCGTCAGAAAATAGAAATAGTTAAAATGAAAACCATGACTGGCAAAAACCATAGCAAAACAAATTATTGATGTAATAATGGTGAGCGAAATTGCCTTTGAAAAAAGATATTGCCATATTTTTACCGGTGTGACTATGAGTGCCTGCAGTGTGTTTGCACCCTTTTCAAAGAGAACAAGAACACCTGTAAAAATAAAACCAAGAAAGGTTGGATCGGAAAAAATAAGGGCGATTAAAATCTTGTCTTTACCGCGGAGTCCAAGCAAAAGAAAAAGCGCAACATAAAAAACAGCAATAAAAATAGACACTGTTAAAATGTTATTTCTAACCTGAAGTCTCAAATCCCAAAGAATTAATCTATACAGCGCTTTCATGATTCATCAGGTTTTTACCGGTTAACTGAATAAAAATATCTTCCAGCGAAGCTTCCCTGGAATGAATGGAACGAACATGATTTTTTCGGAGAACTTCAAGAAATTTTAGGTTTTCGGCAAGTCCTTCAATTTCAAATTCTTCAGAATGTATCCCTGTGTTTTCATATTCCACTTTTACCACACGTTTCCCACCCATTTGCTTAATGTTTTTGGGTGAATCGATTATTTCCAGCTGGCCGTCAACCATAAAAGCAACACGATCACAGAGTTCATCTGCGTCGTGCATGTTGTGGGTGGTAATAAAAATGGTTTTGCCCATTTGTTTTTGCTTCAGGATGATGTCTTTAATTTTTCGTGCATTTCCCGGGTCCATTCCTGAAGTTGGCTCGTCCAGGAAAAGAATATCGGGATTGTGCATGATGGAGCGGATGAAATTAAGCCGCATTTTCATTCCCTTCGAAAAATTTTCAACCTTAACATTGGCATCTTTTTCAAGGCCGACTTCTTCAAGTAACTGGTGCATATCCAGCGGTTTTTGTGCATAAAATCCTGAAAAATAATTCAGATTTTCAAGTGCTGTTAATTTCAGGTAGTGATTGGGTAATTCGAAGCAAACTCCAATATGATTAAAATAGCTGCCATCTGATTTTCGGTGGTCATTTCCCAAAATTTTGATTTCTCCTGTATAATTGGTCAGCAATTTAATAAGGATTTTTTGAGTAGTACTTTTCCCTGCACCACTTGGCCCTAAAAAACCGAAAATTTCTCCTTTATCAATCGAAAAGGAAATATCCTTTACAGTGGTTTCCGCATTTTTCGGATACCTGTAAACCAGGCTTTTAACTTCAATCATTTATTAGAAATTAAGCTTTTAATCCCGTTTTAATAATCGTAAGCATTTCATCAACAACAGTCATAATTTCTTCTTCGGAAACCGAAAAGAGACGCCCATTTTTAATGCTTTCTTTAAAGTCAATTCCTTTGAACGTGGCTAAATAGTCGTAGATTCCAAGTTGGGTTTGAAAGATAAAGTGGGCTGCTACTTCCGGCACTATTCCCGAATTCAGTTCTCCTTTTTGCTGATATTTCCGAATAAGAGAAGTCACAAATTTAGATACCTCAGAAATCATATCTTTTACAACTGTACCTGTTTCTTTTTCATTGCTTTCAAGCATTGCGTTATAAAGAAAAATACTTTCCCGGGGGAAGTTCAAATCGAAATGTATTTTGTCTCTAAAATTTTCCCTGATGATTTCAAAAAAACTGAGGTTCTCGTTTTCGAGTAAAATATTCAGCTGCGTCATTCTCATTACATAGGCATTCTGAATGAGATAAGAATACAAATCAAATTTGCTTTCAAAATAGCGGTAAAAACTTCCTTTAGCCACACCAACAATTTTAACAATGTTTGAAAGCGATGCTGTACGGTAATTATTAAAAGCAAATTCTTCGTAAGCGGCTTTTAGTATCTCACCCTTACGTTCTTTATCAAGATTATAAAATGTTTGTAACGGCATAATATTAATTAAGCGACTATATAGTCGCAAATATACAAAATAAATAGCGACCGATAAGTCGCTAAAAGAAAATATTTTTTGTTTTTATGAAAAAAGTTAACAAATAACTACCTCATTTTTATTTGCATAAAAACAGGATTATGATCTGAATTCTGGAAGTTTAGCGGTATAACATTGATTTGTTCAGCATCAATGTTTGGTGAAAGAATAAAGAAATCAATAATAGTAACTGCGGTTTTTCCCGGAGTCAAAGGGGCATTGATTTCCCGGTTGGTCGGATGCTTTGGATCAAAAACAATGTGCCAGTCTGCGGGAAATAAACTTCCATCCAGTCTTTCACGATAAACAGCGGGATAGGTCATGTCCACTTTTTCCGGGTCATAACCGGATGGATTTTGATTCCAGTCACCACCGGCAACCACATAATTTCCTTTTTTATATTCCTGTAACATCAGATCGCGGATTAATGGCATTTCTACATTCCGGAGTTTTCCTCCCTGGTCGTATGCAGAATTATGTGTATTGAAAACAACTAACTCCTTTCCATTGCTGAGTGGAAATTTTGAAACGAGGAAACAGCGGTCGAGCATAAAAAGCCGTTTTGGCCACGGATATTTTGAGAAATAGGAGTAACGAAACGCTTCAGCGGGTTGATATCTGGAGAGTGTCATCTGGCCCATTTCAACTTTCCCCAATGGACGTGTAAAAGGAATTGGGACAAACCAAACATCATAATTAGTCCCATAGGATTTAGCATACGATGACATCGCATTTTCAACCAGTTTAGTTTCATCCTGCCTGTCGGTGCGGGCTGAGTTTTTATCCACCTCCTGTAAAAATATAAAATCTACACTGTCAAGCGATTGCAGAAAATCAAGCACTCCGGAGGTGTATTTATTTACCAGTCGAGGTTCAGGGTGAACTTTTGTGCCTCCATCGTAGAAAAAGTCCATTTCGGCACCAAGTCCGCAATATCCAATATTCCAACTGAGGAAGGTAAAAGTTGAATCAGGGATTTCCCCTGAGATTCCATTGCCTGAAACATCGAGTTTTATTACCGGTTTTGGACGGTAATCAGTAATTGTACCTACTAAAATAATTACCCCAAGGTAGGTAGTAATAAGAACTAATATTGCCAGTAACAGGCGGAATAATGCTCGGATCGGTCTTTTCATTGAGTCAGTATTAATATGGTAGATCTCGTTTCAAATATCAGTAAAATAATATTGTCCAATCCTGATAAATAAAAAAATTTTCATTTGGTGGTCATATTTTCTGACCGAATACACCCGTTTTACTGAAAAAGAGAGAATTAGGTTTCAAAAAAAATTGGTCATATTTATTCAAATGTAAAAATATGATTTTCCACCATTTAGAAATAATTCTGATTTAATAGATTGAAAGTAAGGAGCGTTTTATTATTTTTTGAATGATTTGCCGGGAATAAGGTTTTTAGCTATTTTTGCACACCCGAAAATAAAATGGTCCCGTAGTTCAACGGATAGAATAGCAGTTTCCTAAACTGTAGATATGGGTTCGATTCCCGTCGGGACTACTGATTATTAATCCGCTGTAAATTAAAACTTTATGGCGGATTAATTTTTTGTGACGTCAAAATTTAATAATCACACAGTTCTATTACTAGTGTCTGAATAAAGTAACCTGATTTATTGGAATTTACCTCAGAGATATTTTATTGAGTTCGTATGATAATTCCATTCTATCATCTTAAGTTAAATAACTGCTTTATTTAACATTAAATAATTTTTTGTACATTAAGGCCATCTAAAAACCACTAGATCAAAATCAATGGAAATCAAATTCGAGAGCAAAATTGATCATCGCTTGAAATTAATACATGAGAAGGTTATTGGAAAAGTTACTGTAGATGAAATTATTAAGTATCGCGCTAAAAGGATTAATTCTCCTGGTTACATTGATACCTATAATATATTACTTGATATTTCAGAGGGCGAATTGGTTGACTTTCTTAAAAATATGGGACATTATATCGATTTTATTAAACAAATATCAGGCAGAATAAATCTAAAAAGAAAATTTGCCATTCTTACTTCGAAACCTTTTGATGTTGCCTACGCTGAACTTTTCAATGTGAAAATAACGGAACTCAATCTTGGTGCGATTATTAAAACATTTTCAGAAGAGAAAAATGCTTTATACTGGCTTTCGATTTAAGAACCCTTATTTTATTTTACCTCATTTTACTATCTCTCAAGAATCATTAAAACGAGTATAAAAAACCCTGTCCATTATTCAAAAGACAGGGTTTTTCCAGATCGCTCTTACTTTTTAGGCGTTTGGACCAGTGCCATCGCAAACACCTGGTCTTGTTGTTCCTGTTGAAACATTCGAATCTGAACTGTCATCACCAAGTATCTTCTGGTATTCTTCTGCTGTAAGAACCTGTGGTGTGTAAGCCTCTCCCAACCGGGTGAGAGCGGTGGTAAATGCACGCAAATGGATTTTCGATCCTGCCAGCAAATGGCTGTAAACTCTGAGGATATCTTCATTTTCTGTAGTTTCCAATTGCGCCTCCAAATCGGCAATATCTGTTTCTTCAATTAACGCACCGGCTTTAAGTGCTTCAATTAAACTTACTGACCCTGCTGAAGTTAGCTGTTCGTACAAATCGGTAAATTGAGAGTCATAAAATTCACCGGCATTTTCGGGAGTCGGGTCAGTTAATCCATATCCGTTAATCAGGTAAAGAACTGCACTGGTGTGAGCCGTTTCACTTCGCGAAATATTACGAAACAAAATATAATTATACTTTTCGTAGAAATATGCATAAACATCATGTGCCAGTTTTTCTTCCTTGCGCATCTCCATTAATCCGGCAGAATCACTTTCAGTAAGTATTCCCGTAAATGTGCAGCTATCGCCCGGAACTGTTGTGACGTTTGTACTTTTTTCCGCAAGAGCAAGGTCTGCAGCCTCGTCAATTCCGTTAATACTTTCCGAGCAGGAAACTCCAAAAAGAACAATTCCGGCCAGTGCAAACAGTGTTGCAAATCTTTTTGTTTTCATGGTAAAATAAGTTTAAATTTTAATGATGTGATTTTATGAATTAGAGGAATTAAATCCACCCCTGTATCCGTTTTGAAAATTTCTGTTTCGTTTATTTCCTTTCATCTGTTTCCGGTTATTTCCACGGGTTCCTTTATCGAAGCCCTGACAATTCCGGTTTCCACAATCTCCCTGACGAAAACCACAGTTCCCATTATTACCGCGGGCAAAACGATTTCCCTGTTGCACATACCAGGGACGCTGAATTGAATCGTACTGTTTTTGCTGATCTTCTGTCAGAAGCCCCTTAACTTCAGCACGGTGGCTTTCAACCTTTTTCAACATATCTTTCCTTATTTCACTTTTTTTGTTGAAATCGTTTGTAGAACGACGTTCTTCACGAAGTTGGGCCATTTCTTCCTGATGTTTGGTATCCAACACCTGAATTTTATCGGTTTGTTCTGTTGTTAATCCTGAAATCCGGTTCAGGCAAACATTATTCTGGCCGTTTACAGCCGCATTTCTACCGATTCCACGTTGCGCATAAATAGAACCGGTGGTTAGTGCCAGGACAAAGACTACCCTGGCAAATTGTTGTAATCTGCTTAAAATCATCACTTTAACTTTTTAATTGTTTATACTTTATTTGATTCTGCCATATCGTCTTGGCCCTCGCTGGGGTAAAGAAACATCTTCACTTTTTTCCAGGACTGACATGAAAATTTTATTTAGTTTCTTTTGTTGTACTGCATCACAATTCTCCTTCATTCTCAGATAATAATCGATGGTTGCCTGTTTTAATTCGGTATGCAGGCTCCCGATTTTTTTCGAAATTGAATTCAGCTTGTCGGTGTCAGGATTCGCTTTTCCCAATTCTTTAACCATATCAAGACGCAGTGCTTGCAGTTCAGCATTTATGTTGTGTCCTGTCCGGTTGAAATCGCGGTTTAACTCGCGAAAAAGATCCATTTGGTCAGGTCTTAAATTCAGCTGTTCACGAAAGAATCGGGTACGTTGTTCCGAAGGCACATCAATACTCTGGCTGCCAATTTGCTCCGTAGCTTTTTTGTCCTGCTGCCGGTGAATGACATATGAAGCCGTCATTGAAATGTTGTAGGCCAGCAAAAGAATGATTATTCCTATTAATATCCGGTATGTATTTCTTGACCTCATATTTTACTCCATCAAAAATGTTTCAATCGATTCTGTCTTCATTTCATCCAAATAAGGAATCATTTCCTTTGTTTCCAGCGCTGCACTTTTAACTCTTGCTTCTTTTCCTCCAATTATATATCCACCGTAAATACTGGCCAGCAGCAAAACTACAAAAAGGGCAGGTTGTAATATTCTTATTAAAACAGGTTGCTCCCGGTAGATTTTTCCGGTTTTGGCTTGTTTTTCCATTTTGGCTTTGAGACGTGTATGAAAAAACGGATCCGTTTTCTGAATTTTATCTGTTGCTATTATTCCCAGGGTCTTTTTCATGTCCTCCAGGAACAAACTACATTCTTCACACTCATTCAGATGCTGCTGAATTTGTTTTGTTTCTTCTTCCGGCAATTCGGCTTCGAGATAGAAAATGAGTTTTTTATGTAGATCATTGCATTTCATTTCTGTTTTATTTTGAAAGTAAGACACATCATTGAGTTAAAACTTGTGGTTATATACATTTTTTTTGGTAACACTTATGCAGTTTTTTCTGCAGGTTCTTTTTTGCCCGGTGTAACAGTGACTCGACCGAATAAACAGAAAGTTCCATGACTGCAGCAATTTCCTGGTACGATAATTCTTCATATTTACTGAGCGTAAATGCAACTTTTTGATTTTCCGGGAGCTGGCTGATGGCTTCATGCAACAGGGCTGTCCGCTGTGTATTTTCCATTGCATATTCAGGTTGGTCAATGTACGAAGATGTAATATTATTTAATTCTCCCAACCGGTTTTGAACAGCATCGCCAAACGATTGAAACCATTTGAATTTTTTGTTATCGCGGATAAAATTTAGTGACCGGTTAACAGAAATTCTGTAAAGCCAGGTGGAAATTTTTGAATCGGCCCTGAACTTTTGTACTGAACGGAAAACTTCGATAAAAACTTCCTGGGCAACATCTTCGGCATCCTGACGGTTTTGAACGATGCTATAACAAGTATTTACTACCAGTTGCTGATATTTATCCACCAGTTCTTTAAAGGCTGATTCGTTTTTTTCTGCCAGTTTTTTTATTAATGTTGCCTCGCTCATTCCATTCATTTTACATGAAATTAGAAATAAGACACGGCAATTTAAAAAAACTTGTGTTCAAAATCATTCTATTCCATCATCAGGAATATCAACACTGTTGTGATAAGGTGATTCGAGTTTTCTTCCGCGATATGCAAACCGTTGCGACATGATATTTAATATTTCGTTGGCAGTACTTTCAATGGGTTTATTCGACACATTAATTACGGTGAATCCACCGCGATCAAAAATAAACATTGCCTGCCTGATCTCTTCTCGTATCTCTCTTTCGTCGAGGTATTTATCATTTTGAAGATTATTCCAAGCCTGTAGTCTTTTTTTACGATGGGCAATAAGTTGCGCTGCCGAAATGTGGAGTCCAAAAATACGATTCGGATCAGCTTTAAATAATTCTTCAGGCGGCGGAATTCCTTTTACAAGCGGAACATTGGCCACTTTCCAGCCATACATGGCAAGGTAAACGCTGAGGGGAGTTTTTCCTGCCCGTGAAACACCAGTAAGAATTATTTCCGCATTATTTAATCGTTCCGGGCTCATTCCATCGTCGTGCGAAAGAGTAAATTCAATCGATTCAATCCTGTCGAAATATTTATGATTCAACTCGCGGTACAAACCCGGATGTTTCAGGGGTTCTACATCAAGTGTTTCGTCGAGATAATCAGCAAGCTGCCCCATCAGATCAACTTTATGTACACCAAATTCGGAGCAAACTTCATTTATTTTTTTTCTGAGATCGGGATTTACCATTGTGTGAGCAATGAGTCCGCCATCGGTTTTCGCCCGTAATACTACGTCGAACACTTCTTCTTCTGTAAGTACATGTGGAACAATAATTACAGGGATATCGTTCTCCGGATATTGGATCAGGAGCGACTGAACAAGATTATTACCGGCAATACCACGACCACCGGAAACCACATAAATTGGAGGCGGTAGAATTCTTTTCTGAATGTTCATGTCCCTTTTTATTCTTCAACAATTATAAGTTGCAACTGGTTTGTTTTTAAAACCAATTTCATTTAATTAGATTCATGTGAGTTTTTGATTAAAGGTGTTAAAAAAACTGCTTTCAATATGTTTGAAAAGCAGTTTTATAAATAATAGCGGATTGATTGTGTTAAACACGGCACCCAAAGTACATTTTCTTTTTAATGAAAACAAATAATGTAACCGTTTACTTATCAACATTTTTCGTTCATTTATTACCTATTATTCGGGTATATTCAAAGAAGTTTTTAGAATCAATTTAATTTTTAGGAAATAAGTGGGAAATATGAACAACCAATGTTTCATAAATGCGGAAAGTAACAACGATTTACTCTTTTCATGGGTTTCATTGGCTTAATTATAACTTCGGCCTGGCAGGATGGACAAATATAAATTTCACAACCGGTACAGGCGAAACAATTACTGCAGGACCTAGGAACATCCAGGTTTGAAAACTCGAAGCCGCATTCAGTACAAGTATAGAATTTTTCCATTTTACCCGGAATCATTTTACCCACATCTTAAACAATTTAAACAAGGCGAAAAACACTACTAAAGTAAAAATGATAGCAGCACCGGAAGGAATATCGAGAAAATAGGAGATAAATAATCCTGAAATTGTTCCCACAAAAGCGAATAATGATGAAAGCAGCAACAGCTTTTTAAAATCGTTGGTAAACAAGTTGGCTGTTGCCTGCGGAATGGTCAGCAACGATAAAATTAAAATAATACCAACGACCCGAATGTTTAATACAACGGTAAGCGCAATCAGGGTCATTGTCAGGTAGTTAAAAAAAGCGACCGGCAGTCCTGCAGCCCGGGCAAATTCCTCATCAAACGCGATGTAAAGAATATGATTGAGGAAAAACGCAAAAAAGATAATAATTACCACATTGAGGATTGCCATCCACCACAGTTCGGCAATCGTAACTGTAAGGATGTTCCCGAAAAGATAGCTCATTAAATTAGGTGTGTACCCGGGGGTGAGAAAAATAAAAATGATTCCAAGGGCCATTCCAAGCGACCACCAAATGGCAATGGAAGAATCTTCGCGTATTTCGGCTACTTTGGTAAAGAACTGTATTCCAAGTGCTGAAGCAATGGCAAAGAGAACTGCTCCCAACAGCGGGTTGAAACCCAGGAGAAATGCCAGACCGATTCCACCAAATGAAGCGTGGGTAATTCCTCCGCTGATAAATACAATCCGGCGAGAAACAATGTATCCACCAATGATTCCACACGAAATGCTGGCAAAAATAGCTGCCAGAAAAGCCTTTATAAAAAAATCATATTGGAAAAGGTTTATAATTGCACTCATTAATGGTGATGTTTTAAAATCGTGTGTGGAATTTCGCCGTGAGAAATAATTTGTATGGGGCAATTGTAGCCATCCAACTGATCCTGGGTAATTTTATTGCTGGGGTGATAATGTAGATCGTTATTTACACAGGCAATGGTTTTTACGTAAGCAGAAATTGTCCCGATATCGTGCGAAACCAGGATAATTGCCATTTTTTGATTTAGTAAATGAAGTTTTTCGTAAAGTTCTCCTTCAAACCGGTTATCGACAAAAGTGTCAGGCTCATCCAGAATCAGTAATTTAGGATTACTCAACAGAGCCCTGCACAAAAAAACCCGTTGCATTTGTCCTCCTGATAGTTGCCCAATTGCCTTGTTTCTTATATCATAAATCCCCATTTCGTTTAACAGGTTTCCGACTTTCTCCTTTACCGGAATTTCAGATTTCACGTTGCTCCGCATTATTTCTCCTGATTTAACTACATCGAAAACTGTAATTGGAAATTTCTTGTCAATATGTTTAACCTGCGGAAGATAGCCAATTGCTTTTCTTTGACCTTTGAAGTCGGTTCTGAAAATAATCTTTCCGGAGAAAGGTTTTAGCAATCCCAAAATGGCTTTGAGCAACGTTGTTTTTCCTCCACCATTGGGGCCAATTACTCCAAGAAAATCGTAGTCGAAAATATCGAGATTTACCTTTTGAAGTACCGGCACTTTATCGTAACCGACAGTAAGATTATTTATTTTAATTAACGGATCCATTAAAATTATCTACAAAAATATTTGTTATTTCTCTTAGATTGTCTGCCCAGGCAGGGTCGAGCGGGCTGACCTGGATGACCTTTCCCCCGATTTCCTCGGCAAAAACACGAGCATTTTCACGGTCGAATTCGCTCTGAATATAAATGACTTTAATGTTTTCAGCTTTTGCCATATCGATAACTCTGGCCATGTGTTGCGGGGCAGGTTCTTTCCCGCCACTTTCCAGCGCCCACTGATCGAGTCCGTAATCACGCGCATAGTACGACAGACTGGGGTGAAATACGATTATTTTACGGCCTTTGTACGGACGCAGTTTATTCGTAATTTCAATATTCAACTCATCAATTTCTTTTACAAATTTCAGGTAGTTTCCTTTGTATTCAGCTGTTTTTTCCGGCTTCAGTATAACAAGTTCATCATAAATCTTTTTAGCCATTTGCTTTACCAGTCGTGGCGAAAGCCAGATATGCGGGTCAATACCATTTTTAAAAGTTGGCTTACTTTCATGAGGATCGCCTTCAGCAATCAGATCAAGTCCTTCAGAAAGATCAACGACTTTCATTTTAGTGTTAGCCTGCTCAATTTTATCTTTCCAGGAATATTCAAACCCGATATGACCCATTCGAAACCAGACGCCTGAGTTGGCAATATCTCTTAGTTGCGAAGGGAGAAGATTTCCTGCTTCAGGGCTGGTTCCCGGGGGAATGAGAACATTAATTTTAAAGTCTTCACCAGCAATTTTTTCGACAAAAGTTTTCTCTGGTAAAATACTGACCGTTATTGTGTTTCCTGCACCTTTGTTGGATGATTTATTTGAGCTGCAGGAGCTAAAAACCGAGATTATTAAGAAAAACAGAATTAGTTTCTTCATAAAAAGATATTTAGAATTTTAATTCGAAAACAACCAAGTGCAAATTTAGTTTTTACTTTTTGAAAAACCGGCAATGCAAGTCAATTAGCAACTGGATTTAACCGATTTTCCTTCTTTGGGAGGAACCGGGTCGTAACCATGTGTTCCCCATGGATGGCATCGTGAGATTCTTTTTGTGGCAAGCACAATACCTTTAAACGGGCCGTGAATTTTAATGGCCTGAACTGCATATTCTGAACAGGTAGGTATGTGCCTGCAAGAAGCCGGAGTAAGCGGCGAAATAGCATACTTGTAAATATATACAGGGATAAGAAAAATCCATCCCAACACTTTTAATATGGCTTTTGCAATACACTGCATAACATCGCTTTTCAGGTACAAAGTTATAAATCTATTTTAAGCATGTTAATATCCGAAATAAGAATTCGTCAAAGGTTTAAAATTTGTTTTTATTGAGAATAAATTAGTGTATTCCCATCTTTTAACAGCAAGAATTCCATATTATTTTTAAATTTGCGGGACCACTGTAAAACAACTAAATTTAATAAACATAATTAAAAAGAATAAAATGAAAAAAGTTGCAATTGGAATTGATATTGGAGGAACCAACACAGCCATCGGTGTAGTTGATAAAGCCGGAAACGTGATGGTGAAAGATAATATTCCAACCCCTTCTCACGGTGATATTGACAGATATATTTCTGATCTTGCTGCTGCTATCAAGGAGCTGATCAAATCAGTAAAATTACTGAACGAAGATCTGGATGTACTTGGTATTGGTATTGGGGCTCCCAACGGCAATTATTACAGCGGAACCATAGAATATGCGCCAAACCTGTCGTTTAAAGGTGTTGTGCACCTGGTAAAATTACTTCGGAACCACTTTGCCGATATGGATGCGCTGGCATTAACCAATGATGCAAATGCGGCAGCCATCGGAGAAATGATTTATGGTGGTGCCAAAGGAATGAAAAACTTTGTAATGTTTACGCTCGGTACAGGTGTGGGTAGCGGAATTGTAGTAAACGGAGACCTTGTTTACGGCAGTGATGGATTCGCCGGCGAGTGTGGTCATACTACATTAGTGCCCGG
>CAVYOB010000005.1:0-14832 GCA_963769925.1 uncultured Prolixibacteraceae bacterium | reverse complement strand
TTTGCTAACTGTTTCGTTTCAGTCGTGGAAAGCTGCTACGAAAAACCCTATTGAAAGTTTAAGATATGAATAAATTAACGGTGAGTTGGTCTCGCCTTAGGCGAGAGAGAGCAGCTACCAGGAATCCGGTGGAAGCGTTGCGATATGAGTAATAGATTATAAGAATGAAATTTTATTAGTATAGAGAAGCATTTAGGCATGCGTATTTTAATTAATTAAAATTTAAGTTATGATTTTACATTATCTGAAACTTGCTTACAGGAATTTTAGGTTGAACAAACTTATCTTTTTTGGAAGCATAATAACCCTTTTTTTAGGTGTAACTTGTACTGTACTCTTGTTGGTTTTTATCCGTAACGAACTTACGATGAATGGATTTCATAAAGAGGCAAAGAATATCTATTTAGTCCAAATGCAATTAATGCCTGATAGTAAACCGGAAGCTGTATCACCAACATTATCCGAAGTCAATTTCATTCCCGAAGAATATCCGGAAATTGCACACCTGGTTACAATACAAAATCACGATCTTAAATTTACTGTTAATGATGCATCATTTTGGGAAAGAGGATTTGTAGCGAGCAACAATTTTTTTGATGTTTTTGATTTTGACTTATTAACCGGGAATAAGCAAACTGCCCTTTTAAAAAGAGATAACATATTGATAACTGAACGTTTGTCAGCGAAACTTTTTGGAGACAAGAATCCCATCGGCGAAAGGGTTATAATAAATTCATTACAGGGCGATAATAAATATGAGCATACTGTGGTGGGGATTTTAAAAAATCCCCCTTCGAATAGTTCTATGGATTTTGATTTTGTTATTCCTCAGGATACAAAAAGATATTTTCTTTCGGGGGTTGATTTCCTTGTACTGAATAAAAATTTCAACAAAACTGATTTTGAAAATAAAATTAAGAATTTGATGCAAAGGCACAATAATGACAGGTTTAAGGAGAGTAAATTAAGCGTAATGCCCTTGGATGAAGTCTATTTTAGCGACAGCCCGGTTGAGTCAAGTTGGAGCTACCCAATCTTCACACGCTATGGCAATAAAAAAACTGTAAATATATTCCTGGCAATTATTGTCATAATTCTTTTTATGTCGGCATTAAATTTTTCAAATTTTCAGGTCATCAATGTCAATGCTTCATTGAAAAATATGGGACTAATAAAAATGTTTGGCGCCGGGAACAGGAATGTTTTCTCTCAAAAACTTTGCGAGATTATAATATTTTCCGGCATAACCTCTGTTTTGGTTTTACTTGCCTGCTTTTTGGTGTTACCTTTTTTTAACAAACTTGTTGATACTGAACTCAATCCAGGTAAAATATATATTGTTGTTGTTAGTTTTGCAATTCTGTTTACTCTTTCAACAATATCTATCATTTATCCAATGGTAGTAAATGCCAGGGTACCTATTGCATTTGGCCTAAAAAAAACAATATCTCAAGGCAAAAGTATTTCAGGAAGAAAAACAGTTGTCGCAATTCAGTTTACAATGACTTTTGTTTTATTAATAGCCACTCTTACTGCAATTAAACAGCTAAATATGATGTTAAACAAAGATGTAGGCTTTAATACAAAAAATATTATCACAACGAATTTTATATCTGACAATGAAATTGACAGAGAGGCTTTAAAAAATAATCAGCAATACATTAAAAATGAATTGGCAAGAATTCCTTCAATATCCTCTTTTTCCCAAGGGAATACTCTTTTTGATTCGTACACTAAAGGGGGATGGAAAAAATTTGGAGATTCAAATGATTTTAAGGCCATCATGCAATTAACAATATTGCCAGAATCATTTCAAATTTTTGGCCTGGTACTATCTGAAGGCAGGTTTTTTAAAGGTTCTGAAGAGGATCCCTATGCAGTAGTTATCAACGAGGCTGCAAAAAAGTATTTTGGATTTGATAACATTGACAATGCAAAACTCATCAAAGAAGGTTTTGATCCTGATCATGGAGGGACACTGAATATTGTGGGAGTTGTCAAAGATTTTAATTTCGAACATCTGTCAAAAGCACCCCAACCACTGATTATACAGTTGGGAGGTGCTTACGATGGAAGTTTTATCGTTGAATATAAAAAAGGGAAGGAACAAGAATCCCTGGCATCAATTAAAACCATTTTTGACAAATTAAATCCCGGCAAAACCTTTCAATATAAATTCATTAGCGATTATATTGCCGCTATGTATCAAAAAGATAAGCAGCAAGTTAAGAATTATATCATTTTTTCAATTATTGCTCTTCTTATTTCAACAATAGGGTTATTTACCATTGCGCTATACGATACGCGTCGCCGTATAAAAGAAATTGGAATACGAAAAGTCAATGGCGCTAAAATAGGCGAAGTAATAGGGTTATTAGGTAAAAGCTTTCTGACCCAGGTTTTAATCGCATTTATTGTGGCAATTCCAATTGCATACTATGTTGTGTACAAATGGCTTGAAAGTTTTGCCTATAAAACCGCAATTTCGTGGTGGGTATTTCTTGCGGCAGGTATTTTTGGTTTTATGATTGCCTTTTTTTCGGTTAGCTGGCAAAGCTGGCGGGCGGCTACGAGGAACCCTGTTGAGGCATTGAGGTATGAGTAATACATAAATTTTATTTTAGGATAACCAGAAATGAAATGGAACAATTAAAATATTTTTTCAGTACGAGTATTCGTAATCTGTTTATTCACAGAAAATTTACGGTGATTAATATCATTGGCTTTTCTATTGGGTTAATGGTGAGTTTGCTAATCCTGCTGTACGTTCGTTACGAAACTTCGTTTGAAAATTTTAATCCGAATGCAAAAAATATTTATCGCGTTGTTGAAAAGAATATTCAGGATGGAACAGTTGGAGAAGCCACACCACTTGCATTATCAGATGTCCTGAAAAGTGATTTCCCGGAAGTCGATAAAGTTATTGGGTTAATGAAAACCTGGAAGGACGTAAAAGTGGGTGACAATAAATTTGAAAATCTTAAAGGCGCTATTGTTGAAAAAGATTTTTTTGATCTTTTTCATATTCCACTTATCTCCGGAAATCAGGCAACGATCTTTAAATATCCTTATGAAGCTGTGGTTACCCATAAACTGGCAAACAAAATATTCGGAAGTGACAACCCAATCGGAAAAACATTTGAATACGAAAATCATACTTTTACTGTATCCGGCATGGTGGATGAAATTCCGAAGAACAGCATACTGGATTTTGAATATTTCCTTTCCGATAAGTTCAGATATATTTCTTATCCAGACCTTAACGACAGATGGTATGAATTTGGGCTACATACATTTTTAACTTTTAAGGAAAATAAACCATCTTCCGATTTTGAACAAAAACTGGCACAGATTGAGGATAAATATTATCCTGATTTTATGAAAAACAGGTTCACTTACCAACTGATAGATTTTAAAGGAAGTCATTTAAATACAACAATTCAGAACGATTTAGTCCCGACAGTTTCGCCTTTGTATTTATGGATACTCTTCGGAATTGCGCTGGGTATATTGCTAATTGCAGGATTGAATTTTATTAATATTTCCATTGCAGCAGCTGGTAAACGAAGTATTGAAACCGGGATAAGAAAAGTCAATGGCGCTTCGCCGGCAAGCCTTATCCGCAGTTTTTTTGCGGAAACTTCATTTATAACTTTTATTTCCCTTATGCTGGCATTTTTTGGTCTGTATTTATCAATTCCCGCTTTTGAAAGTTTAACAGGCAAAACCATTGTTATCGATTTAACCGATCCGGTCTTTTGGGGTGGGGTTCTCTGTTTTTGTTTTTTGACGATTCTAATTTCAGGATTATATCCTGCCATTGTTCTTTCTAACCCAACTCCGGCAAAAGTATTGCTACAGAGCAGAACGGGAAACCACCATAAAATGACATTTCAAAAAAGTTTTGTAATGTTCCAGTTTACGCTGACCATTGCGTTAGGTATTGTACTGCTTTCGATACTCAAGCAAGTTCATTTTATGCAAAACCATGAAATCGGTTTTAACAGGGAAAACCTGGTTACAATTCCGGCATATTCTCTTGGAAATTCTGGTCAGGAAAGATTGGATAATGCCAATCTTTTTACACAGGAATTGGAAAAATATCAGTCACAGTATGGTTACGGAAAAACTTCAATCACTGAATTCGTTCCGGGTTTTGGTTTTCGAAATTTGTTCCAGATATTTCCTGAAGGAGACGCAAATGCTAAAGGAATTGAAATGCTATCGTGTGACGTTGATGAAAACTTCGCAGATGTTTTTGGGATGCAACTTGAACAGGGTCGTTTCTTTTCGAAGGATTTGGCAACCGACTATAACAATGCGGTTGTAATTAACGAAGCTGCTTTAAAAAAGCTGGGTTGGAAATCTGTTGACGGGAAAACAATAGGGTTGATAACCACGGATAATAAAAAAAGTGTGGTTGGTGTAATTAACGACATTAATGTAAAATCATTACAATATTCGGTTGAGCCAATGATTTATCAATTTGGTCGTCATCATAATTTCCCCGGATATATTACAATCAGGCTCAATCAAAACAAAAAAGCGGAGTCAATCGCGTTTATAAAAAGTAAATGGACAGACTTATTTTCAGAAATACCTTTCTCTTATGAAAGTATTGATGAAAAGTATAGGTCAGCTTATGGCGAAGAGATAAGGTTGGCAAAAATTACCGGGACTTTCTCTGTTCTTGCTATGCTTCTGTCATTATTGGGAATATTTGCGTTAAGCACACTTCAATCTGAAAAAAGAATAAAAGAAATCGGCATCCGCAAGGTAAACGGAGCAAAAGTCTCTGAGATTTTATCGATGCTGAATAAGGACTTTGTAAAATGGGTAGCCATTGCTTTTGTTTTAGCTACGCCCATTGCATATTACGCCATGAATAAATGGCTCGAAAGTTTTGCCTACAAAACAGAATTAAGCTGGTGGATATTTGCCCTGGCCGGATTGCTGGCGCTTGGGATTGCATTGCTGACAGTTTCGTTTCAATCTTGGAAAGCAGCAACGAGGAATCCTGTAGAAAGTTTGAGATATGAATAAGTTAACTTTGAGTTGGTCTTGCCTCAGGCGAGATAGAGTTGCTACGAAGAACCCGGTGGAGGCACTGAGGCCCGAATAACTTCCCATAAAAAATTCAACTATGATTAGAAACTATTTTAAAACTGCATGGCGAAATTTAATAAAGAATAAATTTATCTCGCTGATCAATTTAACCGGACTCATTGTGGGAATGACTACATTGTTATTCATTTGGCAATACGTCAATTACGAGCGAAGCTATGACCAATTTAATGAGAAATCAGACCGGATATTCAGGGTACGGACTGACAGGGTAGAAAATGGGGTTACGGTTATGCAACTTGCGGCAGGTACTGCGGGAGCGGGTCCTGTACTGAAAGATAATCTGCCAGAAATTGAAGATTATACAGAATTAAAAAATGCAGGAGAGGCAGTCTATTCTTCTCGTAAGGGAATCTCGGTAAGGGACAGCAAAGTTTATTTTGCTTCATCCTCCTTATTTAGTATTTTTTCATTCCAATTAATCCGGGGAAATCCCGGGAATGCGTTGGAAGAACCCTTTACTGCCTGTATTTCTCAGTCCACAGCAAAAAAGTTATTTGATGATGAAAATCCTGTAGGTAAAACCTTAAAGAGCAACGGAAAAGACGAGTACAGAATTACAGGTGTGTTTGCCGATTGTCCTGAAAACTCTCATATTAAGTTTAATATTTTGCTTTCTTACAGTACTTTTCTTAATCCTAATGAAACTTCGTTTACATGGGACGGATTTTTTACATATCTATTGCTAAAACCTGGAGTGGATTGGAAATCACTGGAGAATAAATTCCCGGAAGAGATAGAGAAGGTTAAAGGTGAGGAAACTAAAAATGCTGTTCGGCTATATTTACAACCGCTAAAAGATATTCACCTTCATTCCAACTACTTATATGAGGCTGAAGTTAATGGTGATGGATATGCAGTAAATTTTCTTTTTCTAATTGGGATAATTGTGCTGTTTATTGCATGGTTTAATTATATCAACCTTATTACAGCAAGGTCAGAACTCCGTGCTAAGGAAGTAGGAATAAGAAAAGTAATAGGGGGTGACAGGAAAGAACTCATAAAACAATTTCTCGCAGAGGCGGGGCTCCTAAACGTCATAGCAATTTTAGGATCTTACTTTCTTTCTTTGGCTGTATATCCGTTTTTCAAACTTTTGCTCGGGAATAACGACACATCGGTGTTATTTAGTGCTAAAATATTGATTGTCAGTTTTGTTATTCTATTTTGTGGTACTCTGCTGGTTTCGTTGTACCCGGCAATCAGATTAACATCATTTAGACCAATTACGGCACTTCAATCCAGGAATAAGTTCACTAAAAATGGAATTCAAAATCTTTTTAGCAAATCCCTTGTCGCCTTACAATTTGTGGGTTGTATCGGACTAATTGCCTGTACAGCAATTGTGTTCAAACAGTTAAACTATATGCTGGAAAGCAAATTGGGAATTAATATGGGTCAAACCCTTGTAATAAGAGGCCCTAGGGTCACTGATTCCACCGCGAACATACAATATAAAACATTTGAAAAGGAAATAAAAGATATATCCGCAGTTGATCAAGTAACTGGTTCTTCTTCTGTCCCGGGACAATCCTTTGGATTGACTGCCGAAGGTGTGCACCTTGTGGGAGATCCCGATGAACAAACTGAAAATTTTCATGTAATGGCTGCGCGGGCTAACTATTCGAAAATGTTTGAAATGAAATTGGTAGCAGGGCGATATATGTCAGATGAAATGAAAACTGACCAGCGGGCATGCCTTATCAATGAGACAGGAATGAGGTTGCTTCATTACAACAAGCCGGATGAGGCAGTGAATTCTGAAATTGAGTTTTGGGGAGCCAGGTTCAAAATTGTTGGTGTGTTGAAGGATTTTCATCAGCAATCCCAAAAATCAGCTATCGAACCAATGATTATGATGTTACGGCCAGATAATCAGATTCCCGAATACATCTCCGTTAAATTGAACACTGGTGGTCTCAATAAAACCATGGCTTCAATACAAAAACAATGGGAAACTTTTTTCACGGATAATCCATTCGAATATTTTTTTATGGATGATCATTTTAATCAACAATACCAGGCAGATCGGCGATTTGCAAAAATATTGACGCTTTTTTCAGCCTTGGCCATCTTTATTTCCTGTCTCGGGGTTTTCGCTTTGGTCAATTTTGTTGTGGACAGAAAAAGAAAAGAAATCGGTATCCGCAAAGTGAACGGCGCTAAAATTTCCGAAATTCTTACAATGCTCAATAAAGACTTTATAAAATGGGTAGCTATAGCATTTGTAATTGCCACACCCATTGCATACTACGCCATGCACAAATGGCTCGAAAACTTCGCCTATAAAACCACCCTGAGCTGGTGGATTTTTGCACTGGCGGGTTTGCTGGCGTTGGGAATTGCGTTGCTCACTGTTAGTTGGCAGAGTTGGCGGGCAGCGACAAGAAATCCGGTGGAGGCGTTGAGGTATGAATAAAGCAAATCATTACAGATAAATTGACATTATTCTTCAAGATAAATTGGATAATCCGGGAAAAATAGAAATTATATCTGGCATATAGTAACTAAAATTATAAAGTCGCGTCCTATTTATAATTTGGTTTTGTTAAACGTATAAATATCTTACCATGAAAACTCATATTAGAATAAGAATGTACACCATGATTGCAATGCTGGCAACATTGCTTTCGTGTAATGGATTTGCCCAGGAAAACGAAACGCCGACCATAACAAAAACCTTTGAGATGGACCAGCCAGGGAAACTGAATGCCAAATCATCGGGCGGTGGTGTAGTTGTAAAAACCCATGAAGATAAAAGCGTGGTGGTACAGTTATTTGTTCGAAAAAACGGAAGAGTTCTTATCTTCGTCAGATGCTTCGGTCAAAGATGTTTTGGAAGATTTTAATCTGGATATTGAAAAAAACGGTTCTGTTGTCACCGCAAAAATTGAACGCAAAGGTCATTTTAATTTTTTTAATAATGCAGGTATTTCACTCACTATTATTGTACCCCGGGAAATGTCGTGCGATGTATCATCAAGTGGTGGCGGATTAAAAATATCAGGAGTGGATGGTACCCATAATTTTTCCAGCAGCGGAGGCGGAGTGCAACTGGAAAACGTATCAGGTTCTACTAAAGCCTCTTCATCTGGTGGAGGAGTGAAAGCCACAAATCAAAACGGAGATATTCAATTAAGTTCAAGCGGAGGTGGCGTTACTTTAAACGACGCACACGGGAGTGTATCAGCACATAGTTCCGGTGGTGGTGTTCACCTGAATAATATTCATGGCGATGTAGATGCAGGCAGCAGCGGTGGAGGTGTTACCGTAACCGGAGAATCGGGTTCAGTAAAAGCCAGGTCCAGCGGGGGTTCGGTTCATGTTAATTTAAGTGGGCTAAGCAAGGATTTAGACCTTGCGTCCAGTGGCGGAGGTATTGATGCCGTAATTCAAAATGGAGATAAACTTGGCCTTGATCTGGATCTGAGTTCAGGAAAGGTAAATATTGATCTTCATAATTTTTCAGGTAGATCGGAAAAGAATCGCGTAAAAGGAACGATGAATGGTGGAGGAATACCCGTTTACATGCACGCTTCAGGTGGAAATGTTAATGTGAAGTTTGAAGATTAACAGGTAACTGAATTCTGCAATTCCTTACAAACATCATCGACTGGTTATAATTGGATAACGAGTGATGCATTAATTTTGTGAATGACAAAATTTTATACATTATTGTCAAAGATTTTGACACTCATTTCCCTAACAGCATATTTTAATAGATTGAAAAGTAGTTGATTAAAAAACAGGCATAGTAATTGATCATAACGAATAAAAATAAATGGCAGGATTTAAATTAATTATCTGTTTAAATCCAAACTTAAATTGATCAACTAAAAACTCATGAACCTGATTAACATCAAATCTACCTTCAAGCACCTTCAGAAAAATAAATTTCATTCGCTTTTGAATATTTTTGGCTTAGCTGTCGGATTGTTACTATTCTTTCAGTTAATCGTTTACATCAGTTATGAAAAAGAGTATGATTCATCGTACGATGGCGCTGATCGTATTTATCGTGTAAACTACGATGTTACGCAGGAAGGGCAAAATGTGCTTCACACTGCAAAAACACCCGATCGTCTTTACCGCGTTCTGAAAAATGAAATTCCTGAAGTGGAATACAGTGCAATCGGGTACATTGAAAACGTGTTGGTCAGGTATGGTGAAAAATATTACACGGATCAGCCTAATCTTTGGGTCGATGGTGATTTTGCAAAGATTTTTGATTTTAAAATGGTAGAAGGTACCTCAAAACTTACCGATAAACTGACTTGTGTAATTTCGGCGTCGATGGCTAAAAATATTTTTGGGAATGTAAGTGATGCCATCGGAAAAGTTATTTATGTAAATGAAGGAATGCCGCACGAAATTACGGGTGTTTTCAAAGATATTCCGTCAAATTCACACATTCACTTCGACTTTTTTATGCCGGTTCAAACTTTTGTGTATTACCACTGGGTTTCGTCTGAAGGATCGTGGAATGGGGATGCATGGTGGACCTACGTAAAACTAAAAAAAGGAGCTACTCAGGCCAGATTGGATTATGGATTAAAAACGGTTGCCGACAAATATCTGACTCATTTGGCGAACCAAAATCGCTCGGGTGATATTTGTATCAGCAACCCATTTCAACAGTGCATTACGGCAGTAACCGTACCGGCGAATTAAATACCAGCACGCGTGAAAGAACAATTTCTGCATTGACGCTGATTGCAGCCCTTATTTTAGTCGTAATATGGATGAATTACATCAATCTTATCGATTGCAATGGCACGCAAAAGAATTAATGTAATTGCCACTTACAGGAAATTAGGGGCCAGCAAATTTTCGCTTGATTAAATTATCACTGATTGAAAGCGTACTTATTAACCTGGGGGCAATTATTATTACTGTAGTTTTGTATTTTGCCACCAGTAACATCCTGAACCGCCTCATCGAAACACCTATTAGAACAGGTTTTATTAACTATCATAGTATTGTTGTAATTATTCTAATGGTCATGTTTGCCGGAATATTGTTCACCTCGCTGATTAGCGCTTTGCCATTGCTTAAAGTCAATCCTGCCTTAACACAACAAAGCAAAATGGGCAAAAACAGTGGTTCTCAGTGGCTTGTGGGGTTTCAGTTTTTTATGTCCTGCTTTTTGGTTATCTGTTCAATAATGATCACAAAGCAAATCCGGTTTATGCAAACGGCTGACTTGGGAATTGATCTGAACCAGGTAATTGTTTTAAAAGGCGCTGCGTCAACCAACAGCGATTCGTTGCGTTATCAGCGATTCAGTTCTTTTCGTGAAGAAGTGCTTCGGAATGCTGAATTTGTAAGCGGTACGGCAACAATGAATGTTCCGGGACAACCCCTGCGTTTCAGAAACAGTGATGTTTCATTACCAGATCGCCGCTCCGATTTAAAACAGGAAATAACCATTGGTAATATTGACGACGGATACATTGAAACTTATCAGTTAAAACTTCTGGCAGGTAATAATTTCGATATAAATCCAGGCTTGATTCATCCAAAGTACTTGTTAGCGAATCGACGACCAAAATTTTAGGTTTTAAATCTCCGGAAGAAGCTATCGGATCAAAAAATTATGATGGGAAACAGGGAACAAATCATCAAAGGAGTCGTTAACGATTTTCATCATGAAGGATTGAAAAAACCAGAAGAACCTATGATTTTCACGCATGACTCACCCATTTGAATTTGGGTTCTATTCTTTCCGCATCAAAGGAAATCCTGAAAAAGCATTGGCCTCTCTGCAAACGGTCTGGAATGAACATTATCCAAACGATCCGATGGATTATTTTTTCAGTAACGACTTTTTTAACAAACAATACAATGAAGAATTAAGGCTTAGCAGAATCCTGATCGTGTTTACCATTTTTGCCATTGTCGTAGCCTCTCTCGGGCTTTTCGGGCTGATCAGTTTTTTTGCCCAGCAACGTACCAAAGAAATCGGTGTTCGGAAAGTCAATGGTGCAACCATTACAGATATTATGATGCTGGTTTTCTCTTTCTTTATTCGGTTTGAAGTTATTGCATTTGTTGTTGCCTGTCCGTTGGCTTGGTTTATAATCAGCAAATGGCTCCAGGGATTTGCCTATCAAACCACAATGAATTGGTGGATTTACCTGGTAACCGGCGTTGCGGCGTTTCTGATTTCAGTTTTATCGGTTATCTCACAAAGTTACAAAGCAGCTACCCGAAATCCTGTTGAAGCGCTGAGGTACGAGTAGCACGTATTTCAAGTTTTTGATTTGAAGATTAACAATTGAAGTTGAGGCTGTAATTAAAATGAATTGCAGTTTCCCGCTGTAAAAATATTACACACCCCTTGTAAAAATATTTGACACTCTCAAATAACAACACCTATATATTATTTTCTGATTATTAACTCATAGACAAATGGCATAATAATCGCCGGAACATCAAACAATTGTAATATTCAGAATAACGAACTTTTGAAAATTAAATGAAAAGCACTCCTGTAAAATTTTTATACATTTAGTAAATAAAAAATAAAACCAAAGATTTAATAATAAAAAGTATGATAAAATTAAAAGACATTGACAGGTATTACGACGCAAAATTTCAGCGGACATTTGTTTTAAAAGGGGTTGACCTTGAAGTTAAACAAGGTGAATTTGTTACGATAATGGGGCCCAGCGGCGCCGGCAAATCGACACTGCTGAATATTATCGGACTGCTGGATGAGCCCAACGCCGGGGAATATTATTTTTTTGATGAACCGGCACATAAAATCAAAGAGAAACAAAAAGTACAGTATCACCGGAGCCACATCGGATTTATTTTCCAGGCATTTCACCTCATCGATGAGTTGAACGTGTATGAAAACATTGAAACGCCTTTGGTTTACCGCAGTGTAAAAGGGAAAGAACGAAAAGCCCTGGTTGCCGACCTGTTAGACCGTTTTAATATGGTAGCTAAAAAAGATTTGTTTCCCAGTCAGCTTTCAGGCGGACAACAACAATTAGTAGCCATTGCACGCGCAATTATTGGCAACCCAAAACTGCTTCTTGCTGATGAACCTACCGGAAACCTGCATTCGGAACAAGGTGAAATGATTATGAAATTACTTAAAAAACTGAATGAGGAAGGAATGACGATCATCCAGGTAACGCACAACGAAGCTTTTGCACAGTACGGAACCCGCATTGTAAAACTTGTTGATGGTTTAGTCAGAGAAGATTTTCAGGTAGAAAACAGAAAGTGATTGTTTGATGACTAAAAAACCATCTAAAAACTAATTTAGCGATGTCATTCTAGAGCTTGTTTCAGAATATTAATATACTAAATAGCCAGACCCTGAAATAAATTCAGGGTGACGTTCATTAACTGTTTTAATACTTTTGATATAACCTCTTAAAATTATGAATATTAAAGTAGTTGTTCGAAATTTACTTAAACATCCTTTCTTAAACGTAGTAAAGATAATCGGCCTGAGCCTGGCTTTAGTTGGAATTATTTTTATCGCATTGTTTCTGAAAAATGAATTGAGCTACGACAAATATTTTTCAAATTCGGACAGGATATACCGATACAGTTTTACAAATCCTGTGTTTTTTGATGGGAAACACTTTGCCAGAATATATAACCCTGTCTATATCCCCGAATTAAAACAAAAAGTTCCCGGAATAGAAAATTATATCCGTTTGATGCCGGTTCGCGGCGGGCTGATGAAATATGGCGAAAGATTTTACAGCATCAACGAAGCTTTTGAGTGCGACAGCACTTTCTTCCAGGTTTTCGATGCAAAACTTTTGGTAGGCAATAAACAAACGGTGCTGGATAATCCTGCCTCAATGGTAATTACAGAAAACTTCGCGAAAAAGGTTTTTGGCAACTCAAATCCGGTTGGAAAAGTGTTAACACTTCCTGCTGGTCAGTTTTATGCAAATCCACAGGATTTCACTATCAGGGGAATTATGAAAGATTTTCCTTCAAACAGCCATTTTCATCCCGACTTTGTTGCAACTCCATTACAGGATCAATTTAAAAACGGATGGGCATGGACATACTTTTTATTGGATAAGAACACTGACCCTGAAAATGTTAAAACAGACATCATCAATTACCTGAAGAGCAGTCAGACTGCAGATTCTGAAGAAATGAAAACGCAGGTTTATCTGCAAAAAATAACCGATATTCATTTAAAATCACACAAGCTCCGGGAAATAGAACCCAACGGGAGTCTTTCAAATGTGTATGTTTTAACCATTGCAGCGCTTATTTTGCTTCTCATTTCAATTAGCAATTACGCGAATCTGAATATGGGAATGGCCGGATTTAGCGCTAAATACATGTTTATTAATAAACTTTTAGGTTCATCAAAACATTCCGTTGTTAGCTACTTTCTTACTGAAGGGTTATTTATTGTTATTGCGACTTCCCTACTTGCCCTCATGATTTCAATTCCTGTAAATTCAGTTATTGCCAAAGTTTACGGTTTGGATCTTCTTCAGGGAAATTTCTTTTCAGTTGTATTAATTGTAGTTGCTTTCAGTTTACCTGCTCTTATTTTTGGAATGATGCCGGTACTTAATTCTGTATTTTCTTCCATCAGATCAGCTGCAAAAAGAAATACATCGCCAACCATTGAAAACAGAAGAGTTAGCAGGGCATTAATTGTATTTCAGTATGGTTTTTCAATTGCCCTGATTGTTTCAGTAATTGTAATTGCCAGGCAAACAAAATATGCGTTAAACAGCTAGCCTGGGTGTCAGCGAAGATAATATTGTCTGCTTGAATCGGTTCATTCAAGCATTCAGCAAAAGTTTAAAGTTTTTAAAGATGAACTTTTAAAATACAACAGCATTGAATCTGTTTCTGCAATGATGGAACCACCGGGCGGAGAAGCAAATGATATGTTCCCCTTTGAGATGGAAGGTTACGAAACAGATAAACAAAACCCGCAAACTGACGGGATTGGAGTATTTCCCTGCGATTATTCCTTTGCATCCATTTTTGATCTGCAATTTTTAAGCGGGCACAATTTTACGAAAAAGAACACGGATGCTGAAGGCTCGGGAGAATACATTATCAATGAAGCCGCCATGCACCGGTTAAAATATACCGATCCGGATAAGATTGTCGGGAAACAATTCCGATTAATTTTTAATGCACCTCCTGGTTCCGGTATCGAAATACCGAACGGGAAAATCATTGGAGTTGTAAAAGACTTTCATCTTCAAAGTCTGAAAAGTGCCGTTGAACCACTTGTATTTTTTAAACGTGAAAGTTTATGGCTGATCAATTTTGTGATTTCATATAAACCTGAAATGAAAACTCAGGCACTGACTGATATGAAAACGGTCTGGAATTCCTTGTTTCCCGAATATCCTTTTCAGTATGAATATGTTGGAGCCATGTATAAAAAAGTTTATAAATCAGAATTATTACAAGCAAGGCTGCTTTCTATTTTTACCATAATAGCACTGTTTATTAGTTCAATGGGATTGTTTGGCATGGCGCTAATAACTACCCAACGTCGCACTAAAGAAATTGGAGTGAGAAAAGTGAACGGTGCCCGTGTTTCTGAGATTATTACCTTGCTAAACAAAGATTACCTGATTTGGGTTGCTGTTGCTTTTATTATTGCCAGTCCGGTTGCCTGGTTCGCCATGAATAAATGGCTTTCAAATTTTGCCTATAAAACAGGATTAAGCTGGTGGATTTTTGCCC
>CAVYOB010000004.1:0-5297 GCA_963769925.1 uncultured Prolixibacteraceae bacterium | reverse complement strand
GTGTGGTAAAATTTTAAGATTCAAATCAATCTCGCCTTATTTACTGTATAAGAAAAGATTTTAAAATTAAACCTCATAAAATTCAACTGAACAATTCACTAATTCATTTTTTATTATTGATAAAGAATATCAGTCAAAATTTTATTATGGATTGGAAAACAGAAAATAACAAATGGGTAAAAGAATTTGTATGCTCAAATTTCGTAGAGGCAGTTGAATTTGTAAATAAAATAGTTCCTTTGGCAGAAAGCGCTAATCATCATCCTGATATTTTTATTCATTCATATAAAAAAGTCAGGGTTGAACTAATGACTCATTCCGAAGGAAAGATCACTGAGAAAGATTACAATCTGGCAAAAGAGATTGACAAAATATAGCCGATATTTTCTTAGTGATTGCTCATTAACCCAATAACATTACCTGTCATCACCTCAATTCCTGTTTTAATGGTTTTTTCATAATCAGGATGTAATGTCGTGGAATGAAGCGGCGAAGGTTTTTCACCCTTTGCATTAAGTTCTGTCATCAGTTCGAGACTCGTACTTCCCAACCATATCAGGCAAACAGGAACATTTTCCGGTGTACGTCCATACTTTCCAAAGTCCTCGCCAACCATAGCTGGAGAGACTTTTACGATATAATCTGCCCCAATAATATTCGTAGCAAACGATTTAATATTTTCACTTAATTTCTGATCATTTAACACCGGTGGTGTATCTTCAGGGAGCACGTTTACAAGCGGTAACTGGTCATCCGGCATGCCTGCCATTTGAGCTGCGGCATTGGAAATCCTTTTTATTGCTGATATCACTTTTTCAATAACTGCATCAGAATAATAACGCAACGTTAATTCCATTTTAACTTCACTGGGAATTATATTCGGGCGGGTACCACCATGAATGGATCCGACAGTTACAACTACAGGTTCCAACGGACTGATCTCGCGGCTTACAATTGTTTGAAAATCAAGAACAATGCGTGAAGCAATTACAATTGGATCAATACATTTTTCAGGGTAAGCTCCGTGACCGCCTTTCCCGTAAACCGTAATCTCCGCCGTTTTTACACCGGCAAAAACAGGTCCCCCAACTAAACCAATCGTTCCCGATTCCAATTCAGGATTGATATGGTATGCCAGTGCGTAGTCCGGTTTTGGAAATTTTGAAAACAACCCGGCTTCAATAGCAAGCCCGGCTCCCCCACTCATTTCCTCGGCCTGTTGAGCAATTACCATTAATGTGCCTTTCCATTCATTTTTCAAATCTATAAGCACCCGGATTGTACCCGTCAATGTTGACATATGAATATCATGTCCACAGGCGTGCATTACCGGAACCTCTTCCCCATTGGTATTTTTTGAAGTTTTTGAACTGGCAAATTCGAAATCTGTTTCTTCCTTAACCGGCAATGCATCCATATCCGTACGAAGCATCACAACCGGGCCATCGCCATTTTTAAAAATACCAACCAGGCTGTTCCCGGCAAACTTTTCGGTTACCTCAAAACCTGCTTTCCTTAGTTCTGCCGCCATTCGTTTTGACGTTTCAAATTCCTGAAAAGAAAGCTCCGGATTTTGATGCAGAAATTTACATAATTCAAAAGAATAAGCTACTTGTTTTTCCGCTTCAGCTTTGATTTTTTCACTTAACTGCGCAAATACGCCGGATTGAACAATAAGCAGGGAAAAGAGCAGGAAATGTTTTAATTTCATTTTGGTATAATTCAATTTAATTTCTCGAAAATAAATAATGTCTTTCAGTTTTAATTATTCAAAAGGCATATTTCAGTCAGATTCAACCAGCATCCTGTCGCAAACAACCTGAGAAAACGTTCTTGATGAATAATTTTTATACCTGATAACCATGCTATTGTCAAAAGGTTCAACAGAAATGATTTCAATTTCGGTTCCCAAATTCAATTTATGTTTATCCAAAAATTTCAGGAATTCGAAAGAATCGTGCGAAAGCGCTACCAATTTTACTTTGTCGCCCGGGTTGCAGTCGCTCAATCTTACATTATATTCTTGCGATACATTACCGTTTTTGTCCGGTATTGGCGAGCCGTGTGGATCAAACTTGGGAAAGCCAAGTTGTTCATCCATTCGTTCGAAAAATGCTGAGGAATTTATATGTTCCACCTGTTCTGCAATATCATGAACTTCTTCCCAGCCAAATCCCATTTTATTTACCAGGAACATTTCTGTCAGCCGGTGCTTACGAATTACCTGTGCTGCAATTTTCTTTCCGCTGGTCGTCAACGAAATTGGCTTGTATTTTTCGTAGTTCACCAATCCCTGTTTCCTGAGGTTTTTTACCATACTGTTTACAGTGGGTAACCTCACGCTAAGAAAGTTTCCTAATTCGGTGGCATTTACTTTAGTAGTCGAACTTGTAAGAATATAAAGCGATTTTAAATAGTTCTCTTCCGTTTGTGACGCCATTTTTTGTAATTTTAATACTTCCAAATGTAAACAACATTCTAACACTTTTGTTAGATAAATCTAAATTGTGCTTAAAAATCGAAATAAAAAAAACTAAATATGAAGTCAGAATCGTTAAGCGAAGTACATTCCAGCGTCAGAACAGATAGGAAGGGATGGCGAAAAATACTGGCATTTTTAGGACCCGCTTATCTTGTGAGCGTGGGATACATGGATCCCGGGAACTGGGCTACCGACATTGCCGGAGGTTCAGCTTTTGGATACAAACTGATTTGGGTTTTACTGATGTCAAACCTGATTGCCGTTTTACTACAATCGCTTAGTGCACGATTAGGCATTGTTCGTGGAATGGATCTTGCCCAGGCATCAAAAAATACATATCCCAAGTGGGCGAATATTCCGCTTTATATTTTAGCTGAAATTGCAATCGCTGCCTGCGATTTGGCAGAAATAGTCGGAATGGCAATTGGATTAAACTTGCTATTCGGGCTACCTTTAATTTGGGGCATAAGCTTAACTGCATTGGATACCATATTATTACTTTTTCTTTTGAATAAAGGAATGAGAACCATGGAAGTCTTTATTGTTTCCCTGGTATTCATCATCGGTATATCTTTTTTAGTAGAAATGTTCATTGTTTCGCCAGTTTACGGGGATGTTTTCAAAGGATTCATGCCAACAAAACTTAACGGAAATGCCCTGTATATTGCCATTGGAATTATTGGAGCTACCGTTATGCCCCACAATCTGTATTTACATTCCTCATTGGTTCAAACACGAAAATTTGACAAAACTCCCAAAGGGATGAAGAATGCGATCAAAATGAACCTGTTTGATACAACAATTGCGCTTAACCTTGCCTTTTTTGTTAATGCTGCTATTCTGGTTTTGGCTGCAGCAGCGTTTTATGTCAATGGTTATTTTAGTGTGGCCGAAATTCAGGATGCTTCCAAATTATTGGAGCGTTTATTTGGCAATGCTGCTCCGGCTTTTTTTGCGATTGCATTAATAGCCGCCGGGCAAAGTTCAACAATTACAGGAACACTGGCAGGACAAATCGTTATGGAAGGACATTTAAACCTGAGAATTCAGCCCTGGCTGAGAAGATTAATTACACGTTTACTGGCAATTGCACCGGCTATTTTTACTATCCTTTATTTTGGAAATGAAGCTTTGGGAAGCCTCCTTGTTCTAAGCCAGGTGGTTTTAAGTCTTCAGTTAGGATTTGCTGTAATACCGCTTATCCATTTTAATTCTGATAAAAAATTAATGAAAGAGTTTACCATTAAATTGTGGGTAAAAATTCTGGCATGGTTAAGTGCTTCTATCATTGTATATCTGAATATTCACCTTGTAATCGACGAAATTTCAGGGTGGTTGTCTACTACCGGGAAAAATAGAACAATCCTCTATTTTACAGTAGTTCCACTGGCAATTGCATCGCTCTTCTTGTTGATATACATTTTCGCTTATCCGTTTTTTAAATCAAAACGCCGTAAACGGGAACAACTTCCGCACGGGCAGGCTGTTGATTTTGACGAAATTGATTCCGTTAGTTATAAACACATTGGTATTGCCATCGATTTTTCAGGAAATGACCAGATGATCATAAAAAGTGCTTTGAATCAGGGTGGAAAATCAGCCAGTTACACGATTATTCATATAGTAGAAAGTGCTGTGGCAAGATACTATGGCAAAAATACCATGGACTATGAAACCAGTCTCGACAACGATAGTCTAAAAAAATATCAAACAAAATTAAAAGAACTCGGGTATAAAGTAAATGTCAAGATTGGATTTGGTAATGCATCCAACGAGATTCCAAAATTAGTAACTTCAAAAGAGATAGACCTTCTGGTTATGGGAGCTCATGGACACAAAGGTTTTAAAGATCTTATTTTTGGAACAACAGTAGATTCGGTAAGGCACAAAATAAAAGTTCCAATATTGGTAGTCAACAAAATGCTATAAGGAAATACAGATGACGGTATTTACCTTAAGTTAAAATTACCACACCAGGTCGCATGCTTGCGGAGGCATCCAATGCGCTTCTTTACCTTCCCATTTAATGTTGCAACCAATAGGATTAGTAACTGGTACAGAAACAGGTTTTCCAGAAGTAAGTTCTTCCAGGGCATTTTCCAAATCGTTAACCGTCATTTTTGAAACGTCGCGTGGATTATCCGCTCCCCTGCCAGTATATACCAGCTTCCGGTTCTCATCAAAAACATAAAAATGTGGTGTGCGCAAAGCTCCATAAGCAAACGCAACATTCTGTGATTCGTCGTACAAGTATTTCCATGGAAAGTCATTTTCTTTCATTCGTTCAACCATATGAGGAAAATCATCCGTCTCATAGGTATTTTTACTATTTGCGTTAATCGCTACAAACGTCACACCATTTGATTTAAACCGATCTGCCGTCATTCTTGTTACTTCATCGCTGCCAATTACATAAGGGCAATGATTGCATGTAAAAAATATAACGAGGTATTTTGAATCTTTGAAACTATCTAATGAATAAGTATTCCCATCGGTTGCAGGGAGATTAAAATCGATAGCTTTTGAGCCAATTTCCAATGTATATGCCATGATATTTTATTTTGTTAAAAACTAAAAAATATTTCAGTTTACAAAAGTTGAAACTAAAACAAAATCTTCTGTATTTTTAACCATTTAACGGATTGTTTTGTTTCAAAATAAACACTTTATTTAAATGAAACCGGAAAAAGCACTGCCTAAAATCACATTACTTCGCAAAGAACTGGAAGAACATAATTACCGTTATTACGTGTTGAACCAACCTACAATCAGCGACTTTGATTTCGATATGAAATTGAAAGAACTGGAAAAGTTG
>CAVYOB010000003.1:0-46025 GCA_963769925.1 uncultured Prolixibacteraceae bacterium | reverse complement strand
AGGAACGCAAGAGTTCACTGGCCAATAAATTTATTAATACAAATAATCCGTTTAAAGCGATTACCAAAGAGAAAGTTGTGGAGTTATTTTATTAGCTGTGAGTTACAAGCTTCAGGACTTTTCCTACCTACAGAAGTTGCGACTGGGACTGTTAACTGAACATCTTCTTTATTAATTTATTACTGCTATATTTTGTTTTAAAGATCCTTTGATGGTCAAAAGATTAGCAGTAAAGACTTGCAATCAGGATTTGCAAAACAAAAGGCCAATTCATTTGAATCAGCCTTTTTATTCCCATTCAATTAGTTGAATGTAACCTTAAGTATTTGTCCGGTAGGAGGTCCAAAGTTGAAGCCCATATTTGAAATATACAGTGCACCATCCGGCCCGAAAGTCATTCCTGTTGGAAAAGTTAAATTATCGACAATTACGTCTCTTGAATCATCATTATTTACACGAATAACCCTCCCTGTTCCGGGAGCTGCAGGTAGCGGTCCACCTCCAAAATCTCCGGAGGTTTCCAAAACATACATTCTGTTTTGAGCATCAAATGCGACACCTAAAACGCCTGTGAACCCTTTTGCCCAAACCATTGGCGCACCACCAGGCGTAACCTTGTAAATGTTTGAACTTCCGCCAATCAAAGGGAAAGTATTTAAATTTCCAACATAAAAATTACCATGGAATGACATCGCTGTTGGTACAATATGACCATAATGTGCTGAGAAATCAACAACACGGGAAATGTCTCCGCTTGTGGTAATTTTCATCAATTCACCATGATTTGGCTCAATAGCATACAAGGTTGCCTCTCACATTAATAAGGCTGTAAGGCGAACCATCCGGTTCAAAATCGTCTTCTTCGGGTGCTGCAACAGGGTTGTTTGCCAAATAATCACTTATATCGGCTACAACAGACCACGTTCCATCATCATTTACTTTAATCACTGAAGTTGGATTATAAGGATTCCCGTGTGAACATCCTGCAACCAGTAATGCATAAAGTTGGTTTCCAATAAATGCAACATCAGCAACACCCATGGTAAAGCCAAACGTATTGATGTCGGAAGGTAATTCACTCGCAACAGTTGAGACATCTCCATTTGGAGAGATTTTTACAATTGATGAGGTATTTCCACCCATGTAAGGGCCAACAGGTGGAATGACCTGGACGCAGTTAGTTGTGGTATTTCCACCGAGACCAGCAGTTGCAACATAAAGGTTTCCGTCGGGGCCAAACTTAAGTCCTCGGGGATACACAATGTTTGAAACTAATGTGTCAACAGTGACATTTACATTTCCTTTTTTATCTGTAGGAACTTTTCCATGTGATGAGGCACTTTTTAGTGCAGGTTGATCTACTACACCGTCATCTTTGCTACAGGACACAAAAAAGGATAAAAAAAGAATGAAAGCCACAACAGTTAGTGTACTTCTCTTTTTCATTTTAACCTCCTTTTTTAAATGTAAATAAATGTTGATATAACCTGCGTAATTTAATTTATGTTTACAGCATGAGTTGTTTTTTAAGATTTTTTCACATTAGAAAATTATTCAAAATCAGGCATATATGAACTTAAGCTTGAAAATTAAATAAGACAATGTAAAATATTAAGGGTAAGATTTTTTGAGTGTTTTAGTTCGTAGATTTTATAGGAGGCTTGATATGAAAAGAAATTAGAGATAATCATGTCTTATTTAGAAAACGGCTTTTAGCTTATTAAAACATTTTAGAGTAAAAAAGGAATGAACAATTTGGTTTTTTTCATGTATTGGAGATATTTTCCCCCAAAATAATGAATACACTCTTTTTCATCGGCACGGGCAGTGAAGAACAAAAATACACTTGCAAAAATGGCGACGTGCAACATTATCCAGTCGGGATGTTTAAAAAATGTTCCCCAAGTCAGCAAAACCAGGGAAGAATACAATGGATGCCTGATGTATTTGTATATACCAGACGTAACCAATTCAGATGTTTTTTCGAATTCAAACAAATTTTCCTCTGATCGGATATTCTGATGTTTCCCTTGCTTTTTCAGTGTAGTTAATCCGGCCAAAACAAACCAGATTGAAGTGAACAGTAAAATCCAGGAAATGACTTGGTGCCATGAAAGCGGGTCAGTAAGCCAGTATTCAATATTAAAGATAAGCAAGACAAGAATGGCTTCCCAACTAAAAAAACGGTAAAACCCATGGCTTCCTTTTGTTCTCAGCGATTTCCATGAAATCAATAAAACAGGAATGCTTAAAATTACAAAAGCAATACTGTAAATCATTTTGGTTTTTTAAAAGAGGTTGTCCAAAAGTTGAAAAACCGTCATTCTGAATTTATTTCAGAATCTGAAATATATAGAATGTTATTGATTCTGAAACATGTTCGGGATAACGAAAAAAATTATTTCAAGACTACATCTTTACATTTAATTCTTAATCTGAATAGCCGGAACTTTTGCGTTCCAGATCATCTCATTCAGTTTTGGAATATCCTCATTTTTTATTTTTTTGAACGCATTCAGTTCTTTGTCGATAGCAGCTGTTAATTCATTTTTTACAGCAATCGACTGATCGGTTGGCCTGGCATCACTGTAAGCCACAACACTGCCAACAGCGGCTAACTTATTGTTCAACCTGATCGGGTAGTTCAACGGATCCTGCGAGACTTTTGTTTTTCGTCTGATACAATGCTTTTTCAATAGTATCAATTTTCTTGTTTATATCTTCTGTGAATTTGACGATCTCTGCATTTTTAGATGTATCAAGTTTCTCCGTTAGTTCCGAAAGTTGATTCCGAAGCTTCCGGATGTCCAGAATACATTCGCTGGTTTCAGTTAATTTGTCACGAACTTCGACCAAAAAATCAAATTGTTTTTGGTAATCCTCCTGAGTTTCGCTGAATTTTGGATTGGCAAGAACGGTAAAAGGCTTTTCTTCTGAGACACTGTCAACAGTGAGTTTTGCGAAATAATTTCCGGGCATCGCCATTGGTCCGCTTAAACTTCCACCCCACATAATCAGCCCGGGGAATCCTTTTGCACCCGGATAACGCAGGTTCCATGCAACCCGATTCAGGCCCTTTTTAACTTCAATTTTTCCGAGTGCCAGGTTATCTTTTAATTCTTTGCCCGAAGCATTATTTTTAAAAGTGAAAATCAGATTTTTATTCTTATCCAGAATATCCAATTGAACAGATGTTGAATCATTCTTGTCTTTTAGCCAGAAATCGATCACTGCACCTGAAGGAGGATTTTCTCCACTTTTACCGCCGCCTCTTCCGGCAATAATTCGGTATGAATTACGCTGATCAAAAAGAACAAGTGGTTTTTGGATACTTTCTTTTGAAAGTTGCTGTAATGTTGTTAAATCATCCAGAATCCAGATTCCGCGTCCCTGGGTTGCAACAATCAGATCATTGTTTTTAATGGTAAGGTCAGTTATTGGAACCACAGGTAAATTTAGCTGAAAGGGTTGCCAGAGTTTGCCGTCATCAAACGATATATACATCCCGCTTTCAGTTCCGGCATAAAGTAAACCAGGCCGGCTTTTATCGGCACGTATTACACGCGTGAAATGATCTTTTACAATACCATTGGTAATTTTAGTCCACGTTTTTCCGTAATCGGCAGTTTCATACAAATACGGCTTGAAATCGTCACTTTTGTATGAAGTAGCTGCAACGTAAAGTCCGCCTTTTTCAAACGGGTGAGGTTCCATGCTGTTGATCATTGTCCATTCCGGCATCATTGAAGCGGGAGGCGTAACATTTTCCCACGTTTTTCCGCCATCGCGGGTTATATGAATCAATCCATCGTCACTGCCGGCCCATATAACATCAGGTTCCAGTGCAGATTCACAGGCCGCGAAAATGGTTCCATAGTATTCAACGCTTGTGTTGTCTTTAGTGATCGGTCCTCCCGATGATTCCATTTTTGTAGTGTCATTCCGCGTTAAATCGGGGCTGATTTGTTGCCAGCTTTGTCCTTCGTTGGTAGTTTTAAAAAGCACATTTGCTGCACAGTACAGCGTGTTGTTTTCATGAACAGAAAAGAAGATTGGATAGTTCCACTGAAAACGAAATTTGATGTCTTTTGCTGCCCATCCCATCGGATTATCGGGCCAAACATCAATCATTCTCGACTCACCTGTTTTATGATTTTGGCGAACAAGAAGTCCATCGTAGGAACCTCCGTAAACAATATCCGGATTATTAGGATCGGGGACAACAAATCCACTTTCTCCTCCTGCCGTAGGTTCCCAGTCGTCTGCAGTTATCCCGCCAGATAAACTCCGGTGTTGGATCCGAACGGTAGAATTGTCTTGTTGCGCACCATATATCCGGTAAGGAAAAGCGTTGTCGGTTGAAAGCCTGTAAAATTGTCCGGTGGGCTGATTGTCCATGGTTGACCAGTTATGTCCTCCATCCAAACTAATTTGCCCCCCGCCGTCATCAGCAACAATCATTTCCTTGTTATCATTGGGGTTGATCCAAAAATCGTGATGATCGCTGTGAGGAGTTCTAATCGATTCAAACGTTTTTCCTCCGTCTTTCGATTTCCAGAATCTTACATTCAGAACGTAAACTGCATCTTCGTTTTGAGAGTCGGCATAAATTCTTGAGTAATACCAGGCACGCTGGCGCAAATTGCGGTCGTCGTTTGTTTTTGTCCATGTTTTTCCGGCATCGTCAGAACGGAAAACGCCACCGTCTTTGGCTTCTACAATTGCCCATAACCGGTTACGTTTTACCGGAGAAGCCGTTACCCCGATGATTCCAAGTGTTCCTTTTGGCAGACCTTTATTTTCACTGATATTTTGCCAGGTATCACCACCATCGGTACTTTTCCATAACGCTGAACCCTTACCACCACTTTCCAGACTGTAGGGCGTTCTTCTAACTTTCCATGTTGAAGCATAAATCACCAACGGGTTGAACGGATCGAGGATCAGGTCAACTGCCCCGGCATCTTCACTCACAAAAAGTACGTTTTCCCATGTTTCGCCACCATCTTTCGAACGGTATACACCTCTTTCTTTATTGGGGCCAAAAACATGCCCCAAAACTGCTGCATAAACCAGATCAGGATTTTTAGGGTTAACACGAATTCTCGGAATGAACTGTCCTTCCTTTAATCCTTTGTATTCCCATGTTTCTCCGGCATCCATCGATTTCCAGATGCCATAACCATGCGAAACATTTCCCCTGACAGTAACTTCGCCACCGCCAACATAAATAATATTATTATCTGATGGAGCAACAGTTACCGCTCCAATTGAACCGCCAAAATAACCGTCGGTGATGTTTTTCCATGTTTCACCGGCATCCTCAGTTTTCCAAACACCACCTCCGGTAGCTCCCATATAATAAAGCTCAGGATCTCCGGGAACTCCGCAAACAGCTGCCGAACGACCTCCACGAAACGGGCCTATATCTCTGTATTTTAGATTACTGTAAACAGAAGTGTCGATTACGGCTGCTGATTCTTTTTCACTTTTTTTTCCAAATCCAATCGTGGAAATTCCCAGTAACAAAGCTGAGATTCCCAGAAGTGTTTTCAACTTATACATGAGTTTTGAATATGTTTGTAAGGCTAATTTAAATAAATTGGATAATTAATTTCTACTTTTTCCTGTTTCTGACATAAATAAGCTTAAATTTTCCCTTATAGCTGTCGCGTTGATCGATCTCAAATTTCCCAATGGAATTGATTAGCGGCGTCAATTTTTCAAATCCATAATTTCTGGAGTCGAAATTGGGCTGTTTTTTCTGGAGCAGGCTGCCCACATCGCCAAGGAATGCCCAGCCATCTTCATCGGCCAGGTCGGAAATGGTAGATGAAATCAGACGGACAACTTTAGGAGTGATCTTGTCATATTCATTTTTCTTTGTCGATTTATTCGGGGTAACATTGGTCTCGCCCTCTTTTTCGTTGCTTTTCAGAATCTCTATGTAAATAAATTTGTCACATGCGACGATGAAAGGTTCCGGTGTTTTCTTTTCGCCCATGCCAATTACTTTCATGCCGGCCTCGCGCAATCGTGTGGCCAGTCGGGTAAAATCGCTGTCACTCGAAACCAGGCAAAAACCATTAACTTTTTCACTGTACAAAATGTCCATAGCATCGATAATCATCGCAGAGTCGGTGGCATTTTTCCCAGTTGTATAACCGTATTGCTGAATAGGATTAATCGCATTTTCCAGTAACAGGTTTTTCCACTTTGAGAGGCTTGGTCTTGTCCAGTCACCATAAATACGTTTAATGGTCGGGTTGCCGTATTTGGCTATCTCTTCCATCATTTCTTTTACATAAGCAGAAGGTATATTATCGCCGTCAATCAAAACGGCCAGTTTGATGTCGTTTTCCATAAATTTTTTATTTCTTATAAAGTTAGCTGGATAAATGCGGTTCCCAAAATAAAACCGGGTTAAGTTGAGGAATTATGAGAATTATAGAGGTTAAACAACAGTTTAATTTAAATAATGGGTTATTATTTTGATTAGATAAATAAATTTGCAAAAAGTATAATCAATTGCCTGTAAAACCAAACAAAATGAAAACGCATAAATTTTTCCCCGGGTTGCTGTTAATTTTTATTTACATTCTGATAATTATTCCGTTTCATGGATGTAAACCAGATGACGAAAAAAGGAAAAATCGTCAGGTATATAAACCAAATATTTACATTTCACCAGTTGAAAGTATGCCCCTTGATATAAATATTTCTTTCCCAATGGGAGGTGATATTGTTCGTTCAATTCCAGAATATGGCACCGGATGGAAGATTAATGTGAACGCTGATGGCCTGATAGATAGTAAGTACAATTATCTATTTTATGAAAGTAAACAGCCTGATATTTGGCAAAAGGCGGCAGGATGGGTAGTGGAAGAATCGGAACTGGAATCTTTCTTCAGAAAAAATATGTCGGATTACGGTTTTAAAGGACAGGAAACGGATGATTTTATTGAATACTGGATTCCAAGGCTAAAAGATTATAAGTTTTATTCGGTTTACCCGCAAACAAAGAAAATAATTGAGGAAGTAATTCAATTAAATTTTTCCAGGGAACCTGATCATTTATTACGGCTTTTTTATCTTATTGAAGGGCACGATGAATTTTCCGGTAAATTGACTGAACCTGTAATCAGCAATTTTAAAAGAGAAGGTTATTTTGTAGCTGAATGGGGTGTAATTTTATAGTAAGGTAATATAAACACAAAATAAAGTTTTATCTTTTCAGCGTCTTTGGTGAGTTGATGATTGAAAACTAAAATTTAAAAACTAAAATTATGTTCAAGATATTAAAACGAAAAGCTGTATTTTACAAAATACTGGGTGGCAGTGCGATACTCCTTTTCTTTGCTGTTTTCATAATGAATGCGTGTAAGGATAAATGCAATTGTACCAATGAACCATGCCCGTGTATTCCATTTACTATTTCAATATATGCAAATGTAAATAATGCTGCTGAAGGAAGTTTTGCCACGAAGGAAATAGATTACTTTTACCTGGTCAGAACAACTGAAAATTATGAATTGATGGACAGTATGAAAATGAACTTTCAAGATATCTTTACCAGCGAAGATTATAACAAAATTTTCAGATTTTCAGCAGAAAGTTATTCTAATATTAATGACATCAGACCTTATAACTTCATTATTAAAAATACGCTTTTAAAAACTGCTGATACGATTTCGTCAATTACTTATACAGAGGTATTGAAAAATGTTTTATGCAATGTATGCTCAAACTGCGATGATGAATATTTGGACTGTGTTGTATTTGAGGATGTTAGTTTTGATCTAAACTGTAATACTCAGAATAGTGCTGAAATTATATTAAGAAGAAGAGCGAATTAAATCCTGTTTTAAAGGAATTGTAACCTAAATTTTAACGATACAGGAATCGGGTAACCAGCCCTCATTTCCATCCGCCAGTTTAATCTCTTTCCAGTTGTTCAGGCTGTCTGTTACTTCCACTTTTAGTCCTTCATAAATAAGGAAAAGGTCTGTTCCGGTTTCTGACGGCGAACTTTTTACCGTCACTCTGGGGCAGAAAACGATTGCATGGTTTCTATCCACGAGTTTCTTTTTCTGTTGTGCTGCAAACGAAAATGAAAATCCTGAAAAAACAACAGCTAAAATTCCCAGCCAGAAAGAAATTCTGCGCAACGAAATGACCCGGCTGAAGAGATACAGTCCAAGCAAAACGAGAAAGACTAAAAATGCGCCTACACTTATATATGCCCATTTATCGGCAGGGTACTTGTTGATGATCGACGCTCGCCATCGCACAAAGAAGGGTTTTGGCAATGCATTGATACTGGTAACTACAAACTGGTTTGCTATCTGAAGGTTAAAATCAATGTCTTTGTCTTGTGGCGCAAGTAATTTTGCACGTTCGTAATTCAGAATGGCTTTGTTTACGTCGCCAGCCTTGTAATAAGCATTTCCAAGGTTAAAATATAGCTTTGCCGACTCGTGACCGCCAGCCAGAATTTGCTCGTACAATGGAATAGCTTTCTGATATTCTCCTGTTGTATAATAAGCATTTGCCTTTTGCCATTCCTGTGAATCTTTATCCTGGGCGAATAAAAGCCCCGGAAGAAACACCAGTAAAAGCAATATATATCGTTTCATCTTCACTACCTTTTAATTTGTTTTTCCATCCTGCCCATGGTTGATTCAGCTTTTTTATACAATTCCTGTCTTGCTTCCGATCCGCCGGAAGGGGCGTACCGGGCAAATTCGCATTGATCAACCACTTCTACAAAATCATCAATCACACCCTGTTCCACATTTTTCCCCTGTAGCCCTTTTACTGCCGAATCACGATTCAGGTCGGCAACCGCAATTCCCAGTTTATCGCTCAGATAACCCCAGAATGCTTTTAGGATCGATTCATGGAATGCCTCGTTGTTGTTTTGTTTCATAAAACCAGCAGCAGCTTTCAGCCGTTTTTTTGCTATACTGTTGGCTTTTTTGTTTCGCATCAGCGCAATATTGGCATTTTCTTTAACTTTCTTCCGGTAAATTAAAAACAACGCCAGGAACAGTACAGCGCTAATAGCATAAATCAGGTAGAATCCAAGAGTTCCAAAAAACGTGTATCCTTTAACATTCAGCAATATATTTCCCTGTTTAATAAAACGGATGTCCTTTCCGAGCAGTTGTACATCTTCTTTACGCAACGAACTTACCACAGTAGCCGATTGTTCGGCGGCACCTTTTTTTACATGTAACTGATAAGAAGAAGTTGTTTTTGTTTCATAAGAACCCGTGGAAGGATTGAAATAAGAAAACGAAATAGCCGGGATTGTATAATCACCCTCAAAACGAGGTTGAAACAGATACTCGATGGTTTTTGTCCCTGACATTCCGCTGGCTGTGGCTTTTACGTTTTCATTTGATTTAGGATCATAAACTTCAAAATCAGAGGGTAATTTAATTTCCGGATTTTTGATCAGCCGGATATTTCCACTTCCGGTAATGGTCAATTTCAGCGTAACTGCATCGTTAGTGGTAACATCTTGGCTGCTAATGCTGGAAGAAACACTGAATTTACCCACACCACCCATAAAACTTGCCGGGGCAGGAGGCAGATCCTTTACAGTTACAGTCTCCGGTTTACTGATTATACTTGCCCTTACTGTACGGAAATTGTTAAAGAAATCGTCGAAGAAGCTGCGTGCCTTTACCTGTTGTTGTACCAGCAATGACATGCTAAAAGGCTTAATTGTAATTTTTCCGTTTTGTTGTGGAAACAAGATGGTTTTCTTCAACACTCCAACCTGGTAAATCTTTCCATTATAAACTTCACGTGTAAAGTTAATCTGTTGCGGAATATCAATATCCTGGGTGAAGAATCCTTCGTAGGTGGGCAGATTTACTTCATCAAACCGGGCTATCGGAACATTCGGGTTCGCATACAATTTTACAGTTGCAATAATCTCTTCTCCCCGGTAAACATGGTTTTTACTTAAGTCAACACGCACAAATAAATTGTCGCCTCCTAAATCTACATTTTGTGTCCCGCCGGAAGAGCTGTTACCTTGCGGCCGTGTTGGTTGAGACTGTGCTTTTACTACCTGTATAGTTAAGGAATTTGACTCTAAAATTTTACCATTTACTTCAATAGAAGCAGGCCTGATCTCAAATTTTCCTTCTTTTTTTGCCCTTAAAATATAAGTGTATGAATAACTGGTTTCTGTTGTTGTTTTTCCGTTAATGGTGCTAATACTTGTGGATTGTCCGGTACTTGGTCCCATTAAAATATCAAAATTATTACTTAATCCCGGTGGAAGTTTGAGGTTATCCCCGGATTCGTTAATCGAAAAACTTAATCTGAATTGCCTGCCGGTTTCCACGGCATTCGGAGCAGACATAACAAACCGCGTTTGCTGGGCATGTAAAGTTGCAGCCGTAAACAGAAGTAAAATATATGTTACAAGTTGTCTGATCATTGTTTCAAATCGTGCAAAATTACTTTTTGTTTTATTGCCGGCAAAATCACTATGCATTTTACCGGTATTTTGCTACCATTCTTTTTCTACCGTTGTTTTCTTTGCTAATGCTGCTTTTTCTTTTTTTACTTTTTCCTGTATTTTTTTCTCATCGTTTTGTAAAGCCTGTAACAACTGTTCAGCATTTTCCTTTGAAATTTTGTTTGGTTGCTGCTGTTGCTGTTGTTTTTGCTGATCTTGCTTTTGTTGTTGATCCTTATTTTGCTGATCTTTTTTCTGATCCTGTTTATTCTTGTTCTGGTCTTTTTTGTTTTGATCTTTATTTTTGTTCTGTTTCTTATTTTGCTTCTGCTGTTGTTGCTGTTTTTTCTTTAGCATCTGTGCATACGCAAGGTTGTATTTAGTATTCAGATCTGATGGATTCTCACGCAATGCCTTTTTGTAAGATTCGATACTTTCATCGATCTTTTTCTGCATTAAGTCGCTGTTTCCCAAATTGTGGTATGCTCTTGCTTTTTCCACCGGGTTTTCCATTTTCTCGCCCAACTCATTGAATTTACTTGCAGCTTCATCGAAATGCTTTTGTTTATAGAGCGCATCGGCAAGATTATAATTCCATTTTAAATCGGTAGGTCTCTTATTCAGTGCTTTGCGGTATTCTGTTTCTGCATTGCTGAATTTCACTGAATCTATTTTTGTAGTGTCTTTTACAGCTTCCATAAAAAGTTTGTTCCCATTTCGAATATATTTTCGTTCGTTTTGTCCGAAAACAAGAACTGAAAATGTTAATCCTATCGTAACTAATATTAATTTTTTCATCACTTCTAACTTTAACGAAACAGTTTAATGTTTTTCAAATACCTGTTTTTACGTTCCAAAATCACAAACTCAAGCAATAACAGGAATATTCCTGCAGCGAACAAATACTGAAACTGGTCGTCGTATTCAGAATATACCCTCGATTCCAACTCTTCCTTTTGCATTTTATTAATTTCATCGAACAATGCATTCAGCCCGATCTGGGTATTATTTGCACGAATATAAATGCCTTTCCCTGCAGATGCAACCTTTTCCAGTGTCTGTTCATCGAGTTTGGTAATAACTACATTTCCGTCACGATCCTTTAAATAATCCTTTTGTCCGTTTTTAATTATTGGGATAGGCGACCCCTGCGGTAACCCCATGCCAATAGTATGAACAACAATATCTTTTTCATTTGCTCTTTGTGCTGCAGCTACCGGGTCATCTTCATGGTTTTCACCGTCGGTAATAACAATAATCGCTTTATTGGCTTCGCCGCTAGGTGAAAAAGACTTCATTGCCAGATCGATAGCTGAGCCGATTGCTGTTCCCTGCTTTGGAACAATCTGTGTGTTGATAGAGTTCAGAAACAATTTTGCCGAATTGTAATCAGTAGTTATAGGAAGCTGGGTATAAGCGTCACCCGCAAAAACGATCAATCCTATTTTGTCATCCTTTAGCCGATCGAGCAGTCGTGAAATAGCACGCTTGGCACGTTCCAGCCGGTTAGGCTGAATATCCTCGGCCATCATACTGTTTGATACATCGAGAGCAATAATCAGTTCCACTCCTTCACGTTTCACTTTTTTTAATTTTGATCCAAACTGCGGCCGTGCCATACCAACAACAAAAAATGCCAGTGCCAGCATCAGCAAGATGAATTTAAAATTTGGCCTGCCTGCAGAAACGTACGGCATCAATTGTTTTAGTATTTCAGGGTTACCGTAACGTTTCAGCGCCTTCTTTCGCGCCAGCCTCGACCATACAAAAAACAGGGTAAGTAAAGGAATGATGAGCAGTCCCCACAAATATTCGCTATTTCCAAATCTGAACATATCCATACTTTCCAACTATTAAGGAATACTTCTGAACAAAGTTGTTCGTAAAAGCAAACTCACAATCAAAAACAACATTCCCAGTGCCGCAAATGGAAGAAACTCTTCTGTTCTGCGACTGAATTCGCGTACTTCTATTTTTGACTTTTCCAATTTGTCAATTTCCTTGTAAATCTCTTCAAGACTCGTATTATTGGTTGCCCTGAAGTACTGTCCGTCTGTGATCGAGGAAATTTCCTTTAATGTTTTTTCATCGATTTTTACTTCCATATCACGTAATTGCACTCCAAACTGTGTTTGTACAGGGTAGGGGGCAGTTCCAATACTTCCAACGCCAATCGTATAAACTCTGATTCCAAATGTCTTTGCAATCTCGGCGGCAGTTACAGGAGCAACTTCACCACTATTATTTTCACCGTCAGTAAGAAGGATAACTATCCGACTTACCGCTTTACTGTCTTTTAATCTTGCCACTGCTGTTGCAAGTCCATTCCCAATGGCTGTTCCGTCTTCAATCATCCCGCTATGAATATCTTTGAAAAGATTAAGCAAAACAGCACGGTCGGTTGTTAGCGGACACTGGGTAAATGCTTCACCTGAGAAAACCACAAGTCCGATCCGGTCATATTCACGGCCCGAAATAAATTTCATGGCTACATCTTTAGCAGCTTCCAGGCGGTCGGGGGTAAAATCGCGTGCCAGCATACTACTTGAAATATCGAGTGCAATAACAATATCTATTCCTTCAGTAGTGACATTCTCCCAACTACGCGATGACTGCGGCCGGGCAAGCACTGTCACAAAAAATGCAAGTGCAATTATCATGGTAACAAAAACCAAATGGCGCAGGTAGTGCCGAATGGTTCTCGGAGCTTTTATTACCGGAGCAGTTGAAGAAACCTGGATGCTTGCGGTGTTTCGCTTTTGCCTGAAAATATACCAGGCCACCATGGGCAAAATGACCAACAGCAGGTAAAAATACTCCGGATTTTTAAATGTTATTCCTTCCAACATCTTCTCTTATTTTATCACTATTTCTTCACCGTTCTTATCTTCTTCAGGTTCCGTTGGCTTTTTAATTTCCTCAATTTTAGTACCATTCACAAAAAAGTAGGCATCAACCAGCGTCAGATTATTATCATCGGGAAGCGGTTTATATTTTGCAAATTTCACCAGGTCAGCCATTGTCAGAATCCGGCTAAGATTGCCAAACAGTTTATCATTCAGCAAATCTTTACGGTATTTGAAACTGTTAAGAGTTTCCTCGGAGGTTTGTTCCATTGCCTGAATTTCAAACCGATCTTCAATATATTTTCTTAGTGTTTCTGTTACTTCACTGTAAAATTCCTTGATCTTATCTTTTTGCCAAAGTTTTTCATCTTTTATCCGATCAAGCTCACGTAATGCAACAATATGTGCCGGTTCCTTTGGTTTTGTTGGAAGCGAGAACAATGGTTGATTGTTCTTTTTCCTTTTTATGGAATACAATATCAGAAAGATGATCGCTCCGATAAGCATCACACCGAGAATATATGGTGTAACTTCCTTTAGGGTGAGCGGCGCATCGTATGGCATCATAATATCTGTCGGCCCCCGTGTAGTATCGATTTTCATCGTGTAAACGTTCAGAGTTACCCCATTTGATGGTACTGAATCTATCCTTCCATCGTAATCGATTTTAAACCAGTAGGGTGGTATCCGGTAACTGCCACTGTCAAAACAAGTTATAGTATAAGCCTGTATCTGTTTTAAATATTTTTCATTATCCGTTTGAAATGTGTCAATAGGAGTGCGGTTCAGGACTTCTATTTTCCCCTGAATGGTATCAGGAACATTAGGAAAATTTACTTTAACATCTTTAGGGTGATCAATTTCCAAAAACAATTTAATCTGGTCACCAATTAAAATTTTGGTAGAATCGAGCCGGGCGATGGCTTTTATTTGTTGCGCATTGGTAGACACCGATGACAGGAAAGCAGTAAATATTAGTAAAAATATTACACCGAAATATGAATTTAGAACTGAATATATTTTATTGCCTGATCTCATTCGTTTCATATTAAACAGCACGTTTTTTAAACAAAGCCATCAACGATTTTACATAATCTTCTCCAGTATTAATAGATACATAATCAACGCCGCATCTTTTAAACAGCGAATCGAGTTTTGCTGTATGATCCAGCCACCAGCGACGATACATTTCCCGGGTTTTTCCTGAAGCACTGTCAACGACAACATAATTTCCTGTTTCCGCATCTTTTAATTTGAGCAATCCCATGGGAGGGAGTTCAGTTTCTCTTTCATCATAAATTTTCAATGCAACTATATCGTGTTTATTGTTGGCAATGGAAAGTGCCATTTCCAACTCGTTGCTGTTATCCATAAAATCGGAGATTACAAATGCAGTACATCTTTTTTTGATAGCATTGGTTAAATACCGAAGCGTTTCTGTAATATTTGTTCCGCGGTCTTCCGGCTCAAAATCAATAAGTTCGCGTATAATTCTTAAAATGTGGCTTTTTCCCTTTTTTGGGAGGAATGAATTTTTCAATTTTATCGGAAAAGAAAATCACCCCGATTTTGTCGTTATTCTGAATGGCAGAAAATGAAAGTACCGCTGAGATTTCAGTAATAATATTCTTTTTCAGTTTCTCCTGCGTTCCGAACTCTCTTGATCCACTAACATCAATCAGCAGCATTACGGTGAGTTCACGTTCCTCTTCAAATATTTTTACGTAAGGATGACTGTAGCGGGCTGTCACATTCCAGTCGATGCTACGGATATCGTCGCCAAACTGATATTCGCGAACTTCGGAAAAAGCCATACCGCGACCTTTAAAAGCACTGTGGTACTCACCGGCGAAAATGTTTCGCGATAGTCCCCGTGTCTTTATTTCGATCTGTCGTACTTTTTTTAATAAATCAGTCGTTTCCATGAAAGAGTTTAAAGTTCAAAGTTCAAAGTTCAAAGTTTTAATTTGTAGTTTGAACTCAATCATTCACGCATTCAATCCTTCACTCTGCATCTCTAAGGTACTTCAACCGTGTTCAAAATGTCAGTGATAATTTCTTCAGAGGTAATATTGTTTGCTTCTGCTTCGTAACTCAACCCAATACGGTGACGGAGAACGTCGGGACAAACTGCACGAACATCTTCCGGAATAACATAACCGCGCCGTTTGATAAATGCAAAGGCTTTTGATGCCTGTGCCAGGCTGATTCCAGCCCTTGGCGAAGCGCCATATGAAATCATATCCTGGTATTTCTCCAGTTTATATTCTGCAGGTTCACGTGTTGCAAAAACAATATCGACAATGTAATTCTGAATTTTTTCATCCATGTAAACATCTTTCACTACATCACGGGCTTTTATGATATCTTCCGGTTTTAAAATCGTTGATGTTTCCGGAAATACTTTTAACAGGTTTTCCCCGATAATTCTTTTTTCCTCCTCTTTTGTCGGATAATTGATCACTACTTTCAGCATGAAACGGTCAACCTGGGCTTCAGGAAGCGGATAAGTACCTTCCTGTTCAATTGGGTTCTGAGTTGCCATAACAAGAAACGGTTCATCTAACTTAAAGGTATTATCACCAATGGTAATTTGCCTCTCCTGCATAGCTTCGAGTAGTGCCGACTGCACTTTTGCAGGTGCACGGTTAATTTCATCAGCCAGAATAAAATTGGCAAAAATCGGTCCCTTCTTAATACTGAATTCTTCTTTCTTCTGGCTGTATATCATGGTTCCCAACAAGTCGGCAGGGAGCAGGTCGGGTGTAAACTGAATACGCGAGAACTTTGCATTAATCGTATTCGCCAGCGACTTAATCGCTAAAGTTTTAGCCAGCCCCGGAACTCCTTCTAATAAAATATGACCGTTAGACAACAACCCTATTAGCAAACTCTCAACCAGATGTTTCTGACCAATAATCACTTTGTTCATCTCTATGGTAACCATATCGACGAATGAACTTTCTTTTTGAATTCTCTCGTTTAATTCCTTGATATCAACTGCCTGATCCATATCTATTATATTCTGTTAAACTAAAAATTTGACATTGTATTTATGCCGGTTGTAAAACCCTTTTTTTTCGACTGCACGAAAATATAAGTTTGCAAAGATATAAAGCCATACTTATTGTTAAAATATATTAAGCAAAGGGTTTAATTGGTAAGGTTTAACAATAAAAAAACAGGCAGAAATTTTTTCTGCCTGTTAACTTAATTATGATATCTTAATTTCACGCAACGGTTTTGGTTTTACTTCTTCCCGTTTTGGAAGCGTGATGTGCAAAATACCATCGTTGTATTTGGCACTGATTTTATCACTGTCGATTGCATTTTCAGCAACTGTAAACGAACGCTGGAATGATTGATATGAAAACTCTTTTCGGGTATAATTTTCATTTTTGTTTTCATTTTCTTCCTCTTTTTCAGAAGAAATGGTCAACACATTGTTTTGAAAATTAATTTTAAAATCCTTTTTGCTCATTCCCGGAGCAGCTACATCGATCATAAACTCATTGTCGTCTTCTTTTACATTAACAGCCGGCATTGATGTGTTAGTGCTTGAAAAATTGCTTGAAGTCCAGTCCATCAGATCATTGTTGAAGAAACGGTCAAAAATGGACGGAAAATAATTTTCTGATCTTTTTGCTAACATGATTAAATCCTCCTATTCTTTAAGTTTAACAATCAATGAATTAAAAATTCTGTGATGTTAAATACAAACAGGATACCAAAGCGTAAATTCTGACAAATATTAAGTGGTTAAGTGTCTGGTTGTCAGTTTGTGCGGTAGATGAAATTAAAAAATATTGAAAGACAGAAAATTAGAATTCTGTCAAAATTTCAGCAATTTCAATATAATGTGGAAAATCGCTGTTGAAGATTAAAACACATCTTCATCTTCAGGAAGTTGTATGTCTTTTTTCTGCATCACGCCTGCAGCTATATTAATTCCAAAAGCCATAGTAGCCCGATAAGCATTTTTATAATTAAATGCCTGAATGATATTGTCGGTAACCATGTACAAATCTACCCCCGGAAGAAATCTTAATCGTAATCCTATTCCAAAATTATCATAACGATATCCGGCAGTGTAGCTGACAGAAGTTGAAAGGGCACTTCCAACAAATCCGTTAAGAGATATAGTTGCAGCGGCTTCTGATCCGGTGTTGTAAAAGTTATCGGTCAATAATAGTGCATAATTCCATTTTGGCGAGAACTGTCTTGCTGCGCCAACATATATTTTTGCCGGTATCCCTATTTTTATTTTCTCATTTTCACTGATCAGGGCTGAACTTCCCTTTCCGGTTAATCTATAACCATTTGTCTTCCATGACGATCTGCCAATGTTCAAAATACTTGCAGAAAACATCCATTTTTCTATTTCATAGGTTGCTCCGATATCGAGCGACAAGCTTTTGTTTTTTAAGATATTTCTTAACCTGATATCTTCTTGCCAGTTGTCAGGCAAAATTGCAGCTTCAAGGTCAAATTCATTGCCGTCAACGGCATCCGGATTTATTTCTGTAAACAGGCCCAGATCAACTTGTCCGTTTAATGTATGCTCATATTCCTTGCCTCCATATTCCGTTCTGGTCATATCAATTTTATAACTAATATCGGAAGTCCTTAACCCGGCCTGGTTAAAATTTATTTTTGGTGTTATCCCGACTGTAAGATGTTCATCGATTTTTCTTGAATAAGTTACGCCAAAATTCAGGTAAGCATTGGTTAAAATAGAAATATCATCAACAACTATTGGGAAATCATCGTCGTTAATATCATTCAGATCAGTCAGGAGATATGCAATATCCGATGCGGCAGTGTTTAAGAGATAACTGTTTGCCTGCAATGAGAAAGAGAGAAAACCGCTTTCTTTCATTTTGAAACCAATAGAAAAGAGATTTACCGTAGCCTCGGAGGAAAAATTGTTATGACTTCCAATGGATCTTACAAAATCATCAGGATTATAACTTGCGTCCCAAACATGATCCATAAAATAGTTTAACTCGTTGTAATTAAAGCCTGTATTATATGCCTGGAAAGAAATGCCACTTATCCCGGGCAGCCCAAGGAAAAAATCCATTTTTGGCATTATTGCCGGATTATAATTTATACTTTGCGGCATACGTTCCATAAAATACATGGTATTTTGAGCCGTAAGAGAAAACGTGGAAAAAACTAATAATACCAATAATTTAAAGCGGTTCATAATTCGAAATTTGGTTCTTTGTGCCGAATATAATAATTATATGTTTAATACTTAATGATAAATTTATTTTATGTTATTAAGCTACTGTTCGCAGGTTAAAACAAAGTTTATAATTGATGAAAATTAATACAGGAAAACAATTCAGGCTTAATTATCAAATAATATTTTTTCAGCAATTAGACAAGTAAACTCTTCATAATGAGAAAGTGATATTCTTTTTCCTGGTTCCTTGTCGTTTACATCATAGTTAAGATCTCCGTTATAATCCAACAACTTTGGTGCCCCAACCGATGCGCCCGGTTGTATGCTTGTTTCTACTTCTGCCTGTGATTGAAACATTCCTGAAATTAGAAATCCAACGATTGTTCCATCTTTTATCTCCTGTTGAACAAGGTTACTTAACGACCCCTTTTCAATATAAACATAATAATCACCATCAGGTATTTCTTCAAATTCAGCAAACCCGGAACTGTTGGTTACTGTTTCATGCAGGGGATTATTTTTATCAGGATTGTCAATATCAAGCAACATAACACTAGCACCTTCTGTTCCAACTCCTACCGGATCCTCCGGTGACCAGGTATTGGCATCAATAACTTCTATTTTTAATCTATTCCCGGATTGAAGTAAATCGCAGGAAGTGATACTAAAAAGGATAATTGCAAGAATCAAAATTACTTTTTGCATAGTTCAGATTTTTATGGTTCGATAAGAAAAACTAAAGCGTTTAATAATGGTCCGGTCATATGTTTATGATTGTAGCGATAAAAATAGTTATTTTGTTTTTAAAAATGAATCTATAATGCAGCGTTACTTTTTACAACTAAGTTACAACGGAACCAACTACCACGGTTGGCAAGTGCAGCCTAATGCTGTTTCGGTGCAGGGAGTAATTGAAAATGCACTTTCCACTATTCTTGGTGAATCTGTTTCCGTTGTTGGTGCAGGGCGAACTGACACCGGTGTTCATGCACGTTTTTTTATGCTGCACTTTGATGCTGAAAACAACCATTTACACCAGGGAAGGTTGATTTACAGATTGAACCGTTTTTTGCCTGACGACATTGCCATTCAGCAGATATTTCCGGTTAAACCCGATGCACACGCACGATATAGTGCTGTTTCAAGAACCTACAAATATTTTATTTCAACCCTAAAAGATCCGTTTGGAACGCAGACCAGTTATGAATTTATCCGCTTGCTCGATGTTGAAAAAATGAATGAGGCTGCACAGATTTTGTTTGAATACAACGACTTTACCAGTTTTGCACGGTTGCATTCCGATGTAAAAACTAATAATTGTAAAATTCTGCAGGCTGAATGGGAACAAAACGGGGCACGGTTAATATTTACCATTAAAGCCGACCGTTTTCTGCGAAACATGGTGCGTGCCATTGTGGGAACACTGCTTGAAGTTGGCAAAGGAAAACTTTCCCCCGCGGATTTCAAAAAAGTTATCGAGAAAAAGGATAGAAGCGCAGCAGGCACTTCTGCTCCGGCTCAGGGGTTGTTTCTGGTTGATGTGGAGTACACTGGAGAAATTTTCCAGTAATAAATTCAATTATATTGTAAGATTTTTAATAACCCCTATTCTTCCCGATTACCAGAGACTCATTTGTTCCCCTTGTGAAGGAAGACAGTGGAGACTGAAGCTTGTAATAGAGCGAAGTCGAAACAGGAGGTAAGCGGAATCCATCATTGTATTTTTTAATTCAGGACTAAAAACTTTTTCTACCTTTGTCTCACGTGGTGAAGATTTCCATCAGGAAAAATCTTAAAAGGGAATTCGGTGTGAATCCGGAGCTGTACCCGCAGCTGTAAACTTCAATTGTTTTAACTGCAACTTCAGCCACTGTCTCAGAAATCCGGGATTGGGAAGGCAGCAGTTAAAGAGGTGAGCCAGAAAACCTGCCATAAAATTTTGATGAACGAAATTCGGGAAATAAGTTTCGGGAATCAATCAAATGATTCTGTACTTTTCCTGTTTAATAATTGATTGGAATGTTTTTTTATAAAAGGTTGGTTCAGACTTTTTTGTTTCCTGTCATTTCGACGACGCAGGAGGAGAAATCTGTTGCTATTGTAAAAGAGATTTCTCAGTCGTGCCTCCTTCGAAATGACAATTCCGGCAAATTGGTCCTTTCGAACCCAAAGCTTTTGGCAAGACGTCTCTTTTTGATATTTAGTTTTTTATTGTTGATCAGTTATTCAACTTTTTCACAGGAAGTAAGCCGTGTAATTTCACTGGCGCCATCAATAACTGAAAATATTTATCTGGTGGGTGCAAAAGATAAACTGGTCGGTTGCACCAGTTATTGCACACAGGCAATTGCCGACGGGGTAGAACAGGTTGGTTCAACTATCGACATTAACGTGGAAAAGATTTTACTTTTAAAACCTGACCTTGTTTTAACAATGCAGATGACCAAACAACAGGATATTGCTACATTGAAGAAGCTTGGAATCAGGGTGAAAGTGATTCCAACGCCTAAAAATTTTGATGAAATATGTGAACAGACAAAACAAATCGGGCAATTGTTGGGAGTGGAAAAGAGTGCTGCAAAAATATTATCCAAAACAAAACGTCAGGTTGATAGTCTTAGGCAAATTTGTAGCAATGTTCCTGCAAGAAAAATTTTCTTTCAAATTGGAGCTGATCCTATTTTTACTGTACTTCCACACACATATATGAACGACTTTATTTTATTTTGCAATGGTGAAAATATTGCCAACGGAATGACAAAAGGAACAATGACCCGTGAAAGTGTAATTGCGAAAAATCCGGATATTATAATTATTGCCACAATGGGCGGTTTTGGGACTCAGGAGAAGGAGGTTTGGAGCAGTTATTCGGGATTGAAAGCAGTAGAAAACCATAAAATATTTCTAATTGACTCGAAAACATCGTGCAGTCCGACACCGGACAATTTTGAAAAAGCTTTTGCAGATGTTGTTCATTTTATCACCAAATATTAAATGAAGGCGAAGTACATAAAATGGATTCTTTTTCTGGCGGCATTATTAGTTTTGCTGATAATAGCGGTTATTATTTCTCTTTCATCGGGTGAAGTAAAAATATCATGGACTCATTTATCTGAAATTTTTGCAAATAAAGAAAGCATTGAATATACCGTGCTTGCAAAAATTCGAATTCCGCGGTTAATTCTTTCCATTTCTGTTGGAGGCGCTTTAAGTTTGTCGGGTGCCATTTTGCAGGGAATTTATCGAAATCCGCTTGTTGAGCCATATACACTGGGTATTTCAGGCGGCGCAGCGCTTGGAGTTGCCATTGCCATTGTTTTTGGAATACAGGTTTCAGGTTCTTTTATTTTGCCTCTGTTTGGTTTCGGCGGGGCAATTATTACACTTTTTGTAGTTTATTTTTTAAGTGTAAAGAAAGAGGGGTTGAGCATAAACAGTATGTTGCTTATTGGTGTAATGGTGAGTTTCGTTTCTTCTTCTGCAATGATGTTTCTTCTTTCAATTACTACAACCGATAACCTGCAAAATATTATTTTCTGGGTGATGGGATCACTTGATGAGTCAAATGAATTGCTGATTAAAATCGCGTTTTGGTCTTCAATAACAGGATTGTTGCTAACCTACTTTTTTGCCCAGCCATTAAACGCATTACGACTTGGAGAGGCAAAAGCCAAACATCTTGGAATAAATACAAACCTTACGGTTAAATTGCTGTTCGTTGTAGCATCGGTATTGACAGGTTTTGCAGTTTCAGTGGCGGGTGTCATAGGATTTGTTGGGCTGGTAATTCCGCACCTCGTACGATTAATTATCGGGAATGATTACCGTGTACTTTTAGCCGGATCTTTTCTTGGAGGTGCCATTTTCCTAATTCTTTGCGATACCGTGGCACGAACTATTATTTCTCCAAACGAGTTGCCAATTGGAGTAATAACTGGTTTTGCCGGAGGTTTGGTTTTCATTGGAGTGTTAAGCAGGTCAAAATCGAAATTCAAAATGAATTGAATATTAGTATATAGTCTTTAGTATTAAGTATCGAGATTAAAAAGTTCAAAATGAAAATGAATAAGTTTGATTTGAAATATCAATAGCAGTCTTTTAATCAGCTATATGAATACAATTGAAAATTGTGCGGAGCTAAATCCCAGTACTCAATTCTTAAGTCTAATATCTGAAATTAATGAAAGTATTTTTTTCCATTAATAAATTTTCGTGTGGTTATCCTGGCCACTTTGTTCTGAACGACATCAGTTTTGATTTGGAACGGGGTAGCTTTACAGGGATTATTGGCCCAAACGGATCCGGAAAAACAACGCTTTTTCGGGGAATTTCAGGAGAACTTCCAGCACTTTACGGTGACATAATATTGAACGGGAAACACATTCAGAGTTTAAGCTTGAGAGAGAAAGCGCAAAATATTGCTATCGTAACTCAACACATCGATGCCGGTAACATGACAGTGGAGGAATATATTTTGATGGGCCGTTTACCTTATCGAAAGAATTTTCAGTTTTTTGAAACAAAGGAAGATATTGAAATTGCTAATAAATATATCGAACTTACCGGGGTTGCTAATTTACGTGAAAAGAATATGAATGCTTTAAGCGGTGGTGAACAACAACTTGCAGGTATTGCCCGCGCATTAACACAGGAACCGGAATTGCTACTGCTCGATGAACCGACTTCACATCTCGATATTAAGCACCAGGTGCAGATTCTTAATCTTATCCGGCGGTTGAGCGAAAGTCTGGGACTAACCGTTTTAATGATTATCCACGATTTAAACCTTGCTGGTGAATATTGCGATTCGTTGGTAATGATGCAAAATGGCTCAGTTCGTAAAAAAGGAACTCCACATGAAGTTTTAAATTATGCAGACATTGAGGCAGTTTACGATACGGTTGTTATAACCCGAACCAATCCCGTTTCAGGAAAACCGGTTGTTTTTCTTGTTTCTGAAAAAACCTTGAAACAATCATAATCAGGAAATTTCATCTTTTAAAAGCCCCAACGGGGCGATATCAAGGAGAATTGGGCAACGCCCAATGTTGAATAACGAATGAATAAATCAGGTCTGAAAGGCCGAAAGCAATAGCTCTAATCCCACAAATACCGTTCATCGTAATCCATATTGTATTTTTTTAGAAATACCCTCAATTCATCCTCAAATGTTGTTTTTTTGTGGTGTTCTTCCTGGTTTTCAATATAGGTTTTAACAACATTGGTTTGAGAAGGATTGACAGAGAAAATTCCGTAGCCGTCCTGCCAGTAGAACCGGGAAAATTGTTCTCCCTTGGTTTTAATCCATTTCGATGATTGTTTTTTCAATTCTTCCAGTAGTTTCATCTGTGCAATTTTACGCGACAATAAACACAAAATATGTACATGGTTTTTATATCCGCCCACTTTTACCGGATAACATTCTAATCCTTTACATATACCGCCAAGGTATTCGAATAAGGCGTTTTTAATATTGTCGTCGATTAAATTTTGGCGGTTTTTTGTACTAAAAGTAATGTGTACATAAACTTTGGATAATGATTGTGGCATGTTCGGTATTTTTGCTTACGCCCCTTTGGGGCTTTTGTTTATTTCTTTTTGTATCATCGGACGTTGCCCGATGTTGGTGCTCAAAGGGCATTGCCCTTGTTTCATCCATCGGACGTTGCCCGATGCTATTGCTCAAAGGGCGTTGCCCTATTCATTGCCAGATGTTAGTGCTTTAAGGGCGTTGCCCTTTTATTTCACAAATTTTTCTTCGCCGTAACGTCCATCGTCTGTAATTGCCTTTATTATGTACATTCCAGGTGCAAGTCCGGACGTCTCAAGTCTTTCCTCGTTCTCTCCCGCGTTTCCGTAAACTTTCTTGCTCGAAATCTGTCGTCCCGTCGCGTCGTAAATAATCAAGTCAACATTTCCTTCTCTTTTCAAGTTGTATGGGATAGTCGTGTACTCTTTAACTGGGTCAGGATAATTATTTCCCAAGATATTCTTTTCAAGTCCTTTGACGTCATTCGTTCCCGTCGTCAAGTCGACAAAAACTTTTTTGTAAGCGTAACTTTTGTTTTCGTTAATTGAGGCGTCTGTTGCCGTGTAGTCAAATCGCCATTCTTGAGTTTGTCCGTTATCGTTAACTAGGGTTTTCGTCCATTCAAGCTCAACCGGAAGTTCTGAATTATCGCTGACTCTTGGCACGTCAAAACGCTCGTCGTCGACGTTGTCTCCATTCGCCCAATAACCTACCGTTTGACTTTGAAGTTCGCCCGAGAGGTCAGCGTCAACAAAAACAGGAGCGACTTTGTCCCTTACTTGAACTTTGAAGTTTCTAACATCCTTTGTCATGATTATGTCTTCCGATTTTCATCGTCCAAGCTGTCTTTTTCATTGTAATCATATTCATAATTGATATAGTTAGGATTAACTTGAACTTTATCTGTATTTCTCTGTCCTTCCTTCACTCTGTCCCCGTAATACTCGCTGTCAGTTTCCCACAAATAAGAAACATCTGGCGTTTCGTTGACGTCTGCCTCGACGACGTCCGGTCGCGTGACGTAATTTGTTTTTAATCGTCCACGGATTTTCTTTAATTAAATTTGTATTGACGGACTTTTCTGTTAACTTTGCAACGCCGTCGTGAAGTTCAAATTCCATTAGCAGTCTCGTTGCAGTATAAACATTATCATCTTTAAGTATAGTAAAATCCAGAAATATTTGCAGGTCCGTTTTCATCAAATTTATATCCTTCTCCAAATTCTTCCATTCTGATCTTTTTGGGGTTCAAATTTATACCAATCTCCTCTATTCATTCCTTCTTCAAATATATTATCTTTTACATCATCATTTTGACCAACAAGAACAATACAAGAAGCATGATTTCCATACTCCTCAAGTTTAGATTTTGTAGTTAGAAATACACAGGAATATTAAATCTAGCATTTTTTGCTCCATGATCTTCATAAAATTCTTTTTCTGGATAGTTTTCAAAATTTTCAACTCCCATAAAATTAATTTGTATTTGTCTTGTAAACTGATCACAATCATAATAATTTAAATATACTTATTTTCATCAGTTTTATCAATCTCAAGCATTTTATTCAACCAATTAATTTTCAAATCTCGTCGATTGGCTCTAAATTCAACTCATCCCAATGTCCAGGAAGATAATTTGTCACCTTGTTAATATAATTTTTGAGAATTTCTTTGTCAGCTCCTCGTTTATAATTCCATTTCCATTGACGTCTGCTCTGTCGGCCATTTCGGGTGTCACCTGTTTGTTTCTGATTATTTGTACGTCTTCTTCATTTATTTTCTCATCGTTGTTGACGTCTCCTGAGCCGTAATAATCATATTTATTTCTTCCTTCAACAATATGTATATTTGGAGTCTGAATAAGGGTCCATTATTGCAAGTTATTCATATTCAGGAATTTTCTGTGCAACTCCCTGCAGTATTTCTGTAAAGAAAAAAAGAAGCGTGAAAAACAATGCAAATCGTGTGGCGTGGTTCATTTCATTTGTTTTGGCCGCTTAAATTTAGAAAATGGTTTCGGGAAATGCAATTTGCAGGGACTCTATCTTTTATTGAAAGTCCCAAAGGAGCGAATACAATCAGCATAGAGAAAACCTGATAATGATTGATGAATAAGCAAATTTTAAAAATAGCCCCAAAGGGGCGAAAGCAACGCCCAATGTTGAATAACGAATGAACAAGTTTTTAAATTAGCCCCAAAGGGGCGAAAGCATCCAATGTTGGGCAACGCCCAATGCTGAATGATGAAAGAGCAAATCAGGCCTGAAAGGCCGGAAGCAAAAATCCTAATCCGTATCTGATATTTTGCTGTCGCCCCTTTGGGGCTGTTGTTTTGTTTGTTTTATTCATCGGGTGTTACCCGATGTTGATGATCAGAGGGCGTTGCTCTTCAGTTTCGCGTAGCAGCGTGATATTTTTTATAGAAATGCCATTCTTTTTTTGAGGAAGTTACATTTCATCCGGGTCTCGCAATTTCCAAATTATAATCAATATACTGCGGTTAAAACCGCATCGCCTGACTTCTTAATCCAACTTCCATATTCTTTTCAACAAAAACGGTTTTGAATTAACAATTGGAGATTTGTTTGAATAATCAAACTATATTTGTTTTGAATTTTGGTTTCAGTGTTCATTTTCGGTGAACCTGATGAAAAGGGAACCCTGTGAAAATCGGGGGCTGTACCCGCAGCTGTAAGTCCTGATTGCTAAAAACAATTATTGTTGCTGAAATGCACATACCACTTTTCAAGAATTGAAAGGGAAGGTTTCAGTAACAGGGACAAGCCAGAAGACCTGCCATAAATTCATTTTTATGTATTTAAGCTTCGGGTAAAAGCTTGAGAAATATGATCCATATTTTTCACCGGTTTATCCAAGGCTCCTTAAAGAAATATAATGAGGAGGTTTGTATTAGTTGTTTTAACAGGATTTATTCTGACGTCTGGTTTAACCGCGCAGAAACCATTTACACTGCTTGATACGGTTTTGGTTCAGGAGGTAGTAACTTACGGTAATCTGCAAAAGTACCAGTCGGGGGTTAAATTTGAAACTTTGTCTCCTGCGCAATTAAGACTGGTTCAAGAGGGTGGAATAGACCAGGTATTGAGCCGTTTAACACCAATATACATAAAGACTGATGCAGGTGGATTATCAACGATTCATTTCCGCGGAACTTCACCCGATCACACATCGATAAATTTTGGTGGAATCAACGTTAATTCGCTTACGCTTGGTCATTCAAATCTGGCTAATATTCCATCGTTTTTATTTGATGAAATCACACTTCAATACGGGAGTTCGTCAGCTGTAAATGGTTCGGGTGCTATTGGCGGAGCGCTTTACCTGGGATTATCGGATAACTGGACTGACGGCTGGAAAATACAGGCAAAAACCACTGTTGGTTCGTTTGGTGAATATTTACTGGGAGCAAAAGTATTCACGGGAAACGGCCGATGGGAATCCGTGACAAGATTTTATGGTTACCGGAAAGAAAATGATTTTCCTTTTAAAAATACGAACACGGGAAATGTTGAAAACCCTGAACCTATAAAAGATGTACAACATGGCGCAGCAATTAAAAACTATGGTTTTATACAGGAACTTAACTATCGTTTTTCGAAGAAAAGTTATCTGAAATCTTCCGTTTGGCTGCAAAATAACTGGTATCAGGTTCAGCCAAATATGGCAACGAATTTGAATTATAAGGGTACGGATGAAATTAATGATAACAGTCTGAGAATCTGGACGGAGTATAGTAATAATGAAAAGAACTTTGAACTTTAAGGCTGGGGCAGGTTATGTGCATGATTTCGAAACTTATAATCATCACGGAAACACAGCACATTGGAACTGACAGGCTGATAGGGGAGTTTGAATTTTCTTCCGACCTCGCATCAGGTTTGGGCTGGAAAGCCGGAACAAAATATCAATACATAGACCCCAATGTATATGCTTATTCAGATGCTGTCATAAATTTTGAGCAGCAATTTGATATGTTTATGTCAGGATATTACCGGATTAAACAGAAGCTCAAATTTACACTCAATTTGCGACAATCGCTGGTAACCGGATTTAAAGTTCCATTCACTCCGTCTGTTGGTGGTGAATATGTTTTGCGAAGCGGTGATTTCTCATTTGTGAAATTCAGTTCTGCAGTGGCAAAAAGCTATCGTGTTCCTACTTTTAATGATCGCTATTGGGGAACGCAGGGAAATCCGGATTTAAAACCGGAAAACGGCAATAATCTTGAAACGGGAATCCGTTTTTCCCGCAACAAAAATAAATTCAACACAGAAATTGGATTGAATGCATTTTACATGAAGATTAAGAATTGGATTGAATGGCGAAACTTTGGCGATTGGCGTGCACAAAATGTGATGGAGGTTGTGAGTAAAGGGATTGAGATTCAGTTAAAATCAGGATTTCCTATTGGTAATTTTACCGGCGATTTTGCTATTAATTACACGATTAATCCTGTGAAAGCTGTAAAAACCGAAGATGAAAATGGAATCACAGGCAGACAAATGAATTATATCCCGTTGCATATGGGCAATACATGGTTTAGTATTAGTAACGAATATTGGCGCATTTTTACCGATGGACAAATGACTGGAAAAAGATTTACAGATGATTTTGGAAATACGTTACCAGCATATTTTATTACAAATGGCGGTGTTGGCTATCTTCTTGAAATTGGAAAACAAAACTTTGATATTACTTTTTCGATCAACAATATTTTTGCTGTTGATTATCAGAATGAACGATATTTTGCCATGCCGGGAAGATATTTCCGGTTGAGTTTAACCTATGAATTCAAAACAATTCAATAAATTATTCCAAAAAATTATGATGATGAAAAAGTTAATTTTTATTCCATTGATCCTGATCACAGTACTTTTTTTTAGTTGTAAAGTGGAAGATGAGGAGATTGAAACCCCGGTTGAGTCGACCGAAGGATGTTACATCGTAAATTTTGGTAACTACAATAGTGGGGGAGCAAGTATTTCGAAATACGATTATGTTTCGGATAAGATGACAAATTTTTATTATCAGCAGCAAAATAACGGACAGGAATTGCTTTCAAACATTCAAGATGCGATCACTTTTAACGATAGTGTTTACTTTATTGGAAACTCGCCCGATCAGTTGATTGTAGTTGATAAGATGTTAAAACAAACGAGAAATGGAGTCACGGATCAGTTATACAATCCGAGGTTTTGTGTTGGGGATGGCAATTACCTGTATATTTCCTGTTTGGGTGCTAATCCGGACTGGACATCGATGCCGGACAGTTATATTGCAGTATTTAACCTGGAAACCTACACGGTGGAGAAAACAATAAGCGTTCCCGGTGGTCCTGAAGGTTTGGAAATTGCCAAAGGGAAGCTTTTTGCTGCACTAAATTACAGAGATAGCGTGGCTGTGATCCGATTGAATAACGATAAAGTAACCTACATTGAAACGCCTGCTGTTACTTCATATTTTCTGAAGGATGATAATGAAAATTTATACGTGACCCTGGTTAGCACTTACGCTGATTTTTCTATTGAAACGGGAATTGGATATATCAACACTACGAATGAAAAACTTTCGGAAACCTTTCCGCTTGAAAATGTAAGCACTGCTTACGGATCGATCATTCAGTCCAATGCCGATTTCTCAAAAATTTATCTGGTTACATCATCTTATGACGCAGAATGGAACCTCACTGGAGCAGTTTCAGCGTTTGATGTAGCCAGTGGTACATTTGATGCCGAACCGTTAATTAGCGGAGTTAGCGGAATTTCAGGACTGGCATTTAACGACAAGAATAGCCAACTGTACGTGTTTTCTGCTCCAACAGCAACGGGGGCCGGAAGTATGAAAATTTATTCTGAAGACGGTAATTTTATAAAAGATTATGCAGTCGGAGCTTCTCCTATTGGAGCTTTTTTCCTGGAGTAAAAGTTTTTGTGAACAGAAAAAGAAAAAGGATAAGTCAACACTTATCCTTTTCACTAACTAAACCAATAAAACTAATCAAACCTAAACTAAAACTATAACTAAAACCTTTTTCAAAAGTAAGGGATTTGGATTGAAGAACGATTAATAAAATGTTAAAAAGAGTGTTTTAGGGTATAAGTTAACTTAACGTTAAACCCTGGAAAAGTTCTAAATAATTTAGGAAATAATGAAAAAGCCGGTAAAGTAAATTCACCGGCTTTCCTTTGTCCAAATATTTTTTACATACTTGATTCTTTATCTTGATCCCCTGCGATAGAGTCGCGCATAGAAGTGTCGGCCATAATATTTTTGTATTTCATGTAATCCATAATGCCGAGGTTTCCATCTTTAAATGCCCCGGCAATTGCAAGCGGTACCTTTGCTTCAGCTTCAATAACTTTTGCTCTCATTTCCTGTGCTTTCGCTTTCATCTCCTGTTCAAGAGCAATAGCCATAGCGCGGCGTTCCTCAGCTTTAGCCTGGGCAATATTTTTATCCGCTTCGGCCTGGTCGATCTGTAACCCTGCACCAATGTTTTTACCTATGTCAATATCTGCAATATCGATGGAAAGAATTTCAAAAGCTGTTCCGGCATCCAGTCCTTTTTCCAAAACAACACGGGAAATAAAATCCGGATTTTCAAGTACAGATTTATGCGAATGAGATGAGCCGATGGATGATACGATTCCTTCTCCGACACGAGCCAAAACTGTTTCTTCGCCTGCGCCGCCAACCAGTTGTTTGATATTTGCCCTGACTGTTACACGCGCTTTGGCAATCAGCTGTATTCCGTCTTTTGAAACAGCTGTTACCGGAGGTGTATTAATTACTTTTGGATTCACTGACATTTGAACTGCTTCAAAAACATCGCGGCCGGCCAGATCTATTGCAGTCGCCATTTTAAAGGTCAAATCAATATTTGCTTTATTGGCAGAAACCAGTGCATGAACAACTCTTGCAACATGTCCCCCTGCAAGATAATGCGCTTCTAAAGCATCTCTGTTTAGAGGTACTCCGGCTTTGGTTCCTTCAATTAATGCACGTACAATAACTCCCGGAGGAACTTTTCTGAAACGCATCAGAAACAGTTGTAAAAGTGAAATCCGAACTCCTGAAACCAGGGCCGAAAACCATAGTCCAATAGGTACAAAATACAGGATGATAAATAGTAAAACAATAACCCCGATAATTAATCCCAATGCTCCGATTTGTTCAAACATATTATTCTTTTTTTAGTGGTTCAACAATTATTTTGTTCGATAAAACTTTAACTATAGTGACCTCGGTTTGTTGGTCAACAAAAGAGCCGGTTGACTGTGCTTCAACTACTTCGCCATTAACTTTTACTTTTCCGGTAGGTGCCAGCCTGCCAATTGCTTTCCCAATATCGCCGACTTTAATTTTTTTTGCATTGATAGTTTCAACCTTCCCTTCAATTTGCGACTCAAGAATCATTTTTTTGCCTGACCTTGATTTGAAGAAATAGAAGATCATCATTGGAGCGGCAATTAAAACTACTGCCAGTGTAATAAATCCCGCCACAGTGCCGTAAGATTTAAAAGCGATGTAAACACTGCCAATCAAGAGTAAAAAACCTCCGATTCCGGCAATTGTAATTCCGGGTATTACAGCAAACTCAATAAGCAGCAAGAGTAGTCCCAGTACAATTAAAAGTATAATGGCCAGTAAATTCATATTAGTCGATTGTTACGCTAAGTTCCCGCTCAGTTAAAGCATCTTTAAGAGGTTTCAGGTTTTGCAGCTTGCCTTTTTTAATATCGCATTTCCCTTTGTAATGAGTAATAAATGTACATTGAGTGGCCTGTTCAAAAGAATGCTCGCATATCTCAATCAGGGCACGGGTCACATAATCAAATGAGTGTATATCATCGTTGTGAAGAATCAAAAACCTATCGTTGGAAATATCTTCATCAAAATTTCCCTTTGGTCGCCTTTTTGTTTCTTTCGATGTCATTTTATTCCCTCTAATGCTTTTGCCTCTGTCAAAGGTATTCTTTTTCCTTTATAATACGCTGCGATTATTGCATCTTCTACACCTTCCTGTTGCACTTGTTTCAGCATTACCATCGCATCGTCAAATCTTTGAAGGTTCCCGGTGGTATAAACCACAACACCTCTGTCGTCGGTATAGTTGTCAATTTTACGTATCAATGCAAGTTTTTCAAACAGTTTTTTTATGGAAACCGGTAATCCGTGACTGTATGCACCAATCTGTATCTTATAGGTAAGATCTTTGTTGTCCGTTTCTTTGGAAGTCGCGGCAGGAGTTTTATTATCAACTAATATTTCAGGAATTTCCATATCGGAAGTGTCTTCTTCATTTAAAGGCTGTTCTATTTCCTGTTTTTCTTGTTGTGCGTTTAACATGACCAGAAAATTTGCTTTTTCGTCTTCAGTAGCTTTATCCCAGTATTCATTTTCTGCCAGTTTCGATTCAGCATAAAGTTGGTTGATTTCATTTTTCAGCTCGAACGAACGGTTTTCAAGACCCAGAATTTTCTGACCCAAAGAATCTTTTACACTTCGGGAAGTCGCTGAAACATATTTACTACGTAGATTTTTTGCAGTTTCCAACACTGTATCTAGTTCTTTTTGTTTACTGTTTCCCTGTTTATACAAAAGCTTTCCTTCCTGTGTTCTGAAATTCGATAGTTTATTGTAAGTTATTTCGCTGTTAATGCTAAAATCGATCGATAAATCAACTGGCTTTTCCGGCTTTGGAATCATTTTAACAGTAGCAACATCTGTGGAATCTACGTTTTCAGTTTCTTTTTCCTGAGCTGCTTCATACTTATATTTGGTTCCGCGATTATTCCGATTGAATCTGTCTTTATTGTTACTGAGTTCGTTCAATGTCTGCCGGTGTAGTAGTTGCAATAACTGAATCTTCAGTTGCAATAATTACACTGTCTGGGTTCATTTTTAACAACATTCTCAACAGACAAATCTTGTTCGCGTGTGAAGGGATTGATTTGGTTTTTACATTGCTCAATCTTTTCAGCCAGATTAACCCTTTTTTGTTCGTTTTCATCCGCAGTTTTGCCAAAAATCCCATAATACAAAAGCGCTTTCTCCCATTCTTCTTTTGCCTGATATTGCACACCAAAATAATAGTCGATATCGAGAGGAGACACTTCTTTACTGGCTTTTTCAAGGTATGCGAGATCCCGATCGGAATAATGACCGTTTTCAGTTCGGCAGGCGCCGTAAAAATAATTGACCATAAAATCATCGGGCCGCACTTTTAATACTTTCCCAAAAAGTGATTCGGCCTCTTCAAACTGTTTTTTGTCAAATAATTGTATTGCCTTTGTTAATTCGTTCTCCTGAAAGTTTTCCGATTTTGACCTTGTCGGAACAAACAAAAGAATAGCAACGGTTGTTAAAAGCAATATGTTTGACATCAAACGCATTTTCAATTTTATGTTCTTTATTAATTCCTGTAAAAATACAAAAAATTAGCCCTTTATTAAATCCTAAAGGGGTTTTCGGGTGATAATTAAGAACATGGATTAAGCTGAGATTTGTCATTAAAAACTTATATTTGTGCAACAAAAATCATTTGTAAAATGTCAAAATTAAAAGCTGGAGATAAAGCTCCGCATTTTGAAGGAATCAACCAGGAAGGGAAGAAAATCAGTTTGGAAGATTTTAAAGGAAAGAAGTTGATCCTGTATTTTTATCCTAAAGATAATACGCCCGGGATGTACTGCGGAAGCTTGTAATCTGAGCGATAATTACGAAATGTGGCTGGAAAAAGGTTACGATGTTGTAGGTGTGAGTCCTGACAGTGAAAAATCGCATACCAACTTTATAAAAAAGTACGGGTTAAAATTTAACCTGATTGCCGATACGGAGAAAAATATTCTTCAAACATATGGTGTTTGGGGCGAAAAAAACATGTATGGAAGAAAGTACATGGGGGTTTTACGTACCACATTTGTAATTGATGAAAGTGGAATTATTACAACCGTTTACGATAAAGTAGATACAAAAAATCACACTACTCAGATAATAGAATCATTAAATATTTAAGTTGAACTAACCATGACAAAAGAAGAAAAACTGGAAATGAACAAGGAAAAGCTGAAAGCGCTTCAGCTAACAATGGATAAAATTGAAAAGAGTTACGGGAAAGGTTCCATAATGCGTATGGGTGATCGTCCGGTTGACAACGTGCCGGCTATTTCATCAGGTTCTATTGGCCTTGATTATGCGTTGGGAGTTGGAGGTTTTCCTAAAGGCAGGGTTATTGAAATTTATGGCCCGGAGTCATCAGGGAAAACCACACTGGCTATTCATGCCATTGCTGAGGCACAAAAAGCAGGAGGAATTGCTGCCATTGTTGACGCTGAACATGCTTTTGATCCGTATTATGCCAGAAGTCTTGGTGTAAACATTGATGAACTTTTAATTTCTCAGCCTGATAATGGAGAACAGGCACTCGAAATAGTGGATAACCTTGTTCGTTCCGGGGCAATTGATATTATTGTCATCGACTCTGTAGCTGCATTAACTCCAAAAGCTGAACTGGAAGGCGAAATGGGGGATTCGAGAATGGGTTTACAGGCTCGTTTGATGTCGCAGGCTTTACGAAAACTGACCGGGAATATCAGTAAAACAAAAACCTGTTGTATTTTTATAAACCAGTTACGCGAGAAAATCGGAGTAATGTTTGGTAACCCGGAAACAACAACCGGTGGAAATGCCTTGAAATTTTATGCTTCTGTGCGTTTAGATATTCGCCGCATCGGACAGATTAAAGATGGTGATGAGGTTCAGGGGAATAATGTTCGGGTTAAAGTGGTGAAAAATAAAGTGGCACCGCCATTCCGAAAAGCAGAATTTGATATTATTTACGGAGAAGGGATCTCAAAATCCGGAGAAATTATTGATCTGGGAGTTCAGTTCAATATCATTAAAAAAAGCGGTTCATGGTTTAGTTATGGTGAAACAAAACTGGGGCAGGGACGTGAATCTGTGCGCAAACTGATCGCAGATAATCCGGAACTGGAACAGGAACTTGAAACGAAAATTATGGAAACTCTTACCGGAAAGAAAACAACAACGTAAAAAAATTAACACTGACAGCATGTACTGGGTGAACCGCATCTGTCGATTCATCCAGTTTTTTTATAACCGTACATAAAACATGGAATTATGAAAGTGCTAAAATTTGGCGGAACTTCAGTCGGGTCGGCTGAGAATATCAAAAAAGTAAAAAGTATCGTTCTTCAGCAAAAAGGCGATGTTATTGTGGTCGTATCTGCATTGGGCGGCATTACCGATAAAATACTTTCGGCCGCCCGTAATGCTTCTTCCGGAAGTGGCGACTTTCATACTGATCTTGCTCAAATTAAAAAACAACATGAAGAAATAATCCATGAACTTTTTAATGGTTCCGGTTCAATAATCCCCATTGTTAGAGAACTGTTGGATGAATTGGAACAAATACTGACAGGCATTACGCTTGTAGGCGAATTAACCACAAAAACACTTGACAGGATTGCCGGTATTGGAGAACGGATCTCTTCGCATATTGTAGCACAGTTTCTGGGAGCACGACGTTTCGATTCTTCTGAACTCATTCGCACTGATAGCAATTTTGGTAAGGCTTTAGTTGATTTTCCCATTACAAATGCCAGTTTAAAAGAAGCTTTTAATGGTTTCAGCGGAATTGCTGTTTTGCCTGGGTTTATTTCAAAAAACGGGAAAGGAGAATTTACTACGCTTGGACGAGGCGGATCGGATTATACAGCGGCGATTGTAGCTGCTGCCCTCGACGTGGAAATTCTGGAAATATGGACCGATGTAAATGGTTTTATGACGGCTGATCCGCGGGTGATAAGCAAAGCATACAGTATTCCGGAATTGACTTATTCTGAGGCGATGGAATTGTCGCATTTTGGGGCTAAAGTGATTTATCCGCCAACTATTTTACCGGTTTATCAAAAAGGAATTCCTGTTCTTATTAAAAATACATTTGATCCAGAAAATCCGGGAACTCGAATCTCGAAGTCAGTAGAAAATGGAATTGAACGCCCGATAAAGGGGATATCTTCAATCTCCGGGATAACGCTGGTTACGCTTCAGGGTATTGGAATGGTAGGAGTTACAGGTATTTCAATGCGTTTATTTACAGCACTGGCGCATGTTAACATAAACGTAATCCTGATTTCTCAGGCTTCTTCGGAAAATTCCATTAGTGTGGCTATTGAAGAACAAGTAGTTGAGAAGGCTGAAAGTGCTATTCACAATGAATTTGAGAAAGAGATAAACAACGGACAGATTAGTAAAATAGAAATGGAAAGCGATCTGTCGATTGTGGCAATTGTTGGTGAACACATGAAGCATACAACCGGGATTGCCGGAAAGCTGTTTTCTACCATTGGGCGAAGCGGGGTAAATGTTATCGCCATTGCCCAGGGAGCTTCGGAGTTGAACATTTCCTGGGTGGTAAGAAATGAGGAACTACGTAAAACCCTCAACGTTGTTCACGAATCATTTTTCCTTTCTGAAAATATAGAATTAAATGTTTTTTTAATGGGCATTGGAACGGTTGGTGGAAACCTGCTTCAGCAGATTAGCCAGCAACAGGAAGAATTGTTACGGGAAAAGCATCTGAAAATGAAATTAACGGGTGTGGCCAATTCAAAAAAGATGCTGTTCCAACGCGATGGAATTAATATTACAACTTTCCGTGAGGAGATGGATAAGTCGGGAAGTATTTCATCGTTGGAGGGTTTTGTGGAAGAAATCAAAAATATGAATATTTACAATTCAGTGTTTGTTGATTGTACTGCATCAGAAAAAGTAGCGTCAGTTTATAAGGAACTGTTACAATCGAATGTGGCGATTGTAGCTGCTAATAAAGTTGCTGCGTCTTCAGCGTACAGTAATTATTCCGAATTAAAAAAGCTGGCAAAGCAAAAAGGAATAAAATTCTTATTCGAAACCAATGTTGGGGCCGGTTTGCCAATTATAAATACATTGAATGATCTGGTTAATTCCGGCGATAAAATACTGAAAATAGAAGCCGTACTTTCGGGAACGTTGAATTATATTTTTAATAATATTTCTGAAAAGAACACATTTAGCAAAACAATACGATCGGCAAAAGAAGCCGGCTTTTCTGAACCGGATCCGAGGGTTGATTTAAGTGGGGTAGATGTGGCAAGAAAAATTTTGATACTGGCCCGGGAATCCGGATATAAAATTGAAATGGAGGATATTCGTATTCAACGATTTATTCCCGATGATTTCTTCGAAGGTACGCTTGAAGAATTCTGGGAAAAGGTTCCACAATTGGATGAAGAATTTGAAGAAAAAAGAAAGAAACTGGCAGTGGAAAATAAAAAGTGGCGTTTTGTAGCAAGGTTTGAAAACGGGATTGCCGAAGCTGGTCTTCAGGAAGTGGGCATCACACATGCGTTTTATGATCTGGAAGGCAGCAATAACCTTGTGATATACACTACGGAACGATATCATGAATTTCCAATGCTTATTAAAGGTTATGGTGCCGGTGCATCAGTAACTGCAGCGGGCGTTTTTGCCGATTTGATAAAAGTTTCAAATATTTAGGCTACCTGGCGATTTAACCGAAAAAAGGACAAAGAATGAAGTATTTAATCATATTGGGTGATGGAATGGCAGATGAGCCATTGGAGAATTATGGAGGGAAGACACCACTACAAATGGCCCGTAAACCACATATCGACTGGCTGGCTAAAAATGGTCAATCGGGACAACTAATTACGGTGCCAAAATCAATGCATCCCGGAAGTGAAATAGCCAACCTTGCCGTGCTGGGTTACGATGTGGAAAAGGTTTTTGAAGGACGTGGCGTTTTGGAGGCAGCCAGCATGGGCGTTGAATTGATGCCGGGAGATCTGGCTTTGCGATGTAACCTGCTTACTATTGAAAATGAAAGAATTAAAAATCATTCTGCAGGTCATATTTTATCGGAAGAAGCAGCTGAATTAATCCATTTTCTGAATGAACGATTAGGCACTGAATTGATACGGTTTTATCCGGGAGTTTCTTACCGACATTTGTTGGTGGTAAAAAATGGAATAAAACACCTTGATTGTACACCACCTCACGATGTTCCCGGAACACCTTTTGCCGAAGTTATGATAAAAGCAAAAACTGAAGATGCTCAAAAGACAGCTGATTTACTCAATTCACTGATTCTGGAATCGCAAAAAATATTAGGGGATCATCCGGTAAATCAAAAGAGGATAGCCAATGGGAAAGATCCGGCTAACAGCATTTGGCCGTGGTCTCCGGGATATAAGCCAGCGATGACAACATTGTCTGAAATGTTTGGAATTGGACATTCTGCAGTGATTTCTGCTGTTGATTTGATCCATGGAATTGGCGTTTATGCGGGGATGGAAGTTATTCATGTGGAGGGAGCTACCGGTTTGTATAATACCAATTACGAAGGAAAAGCCAAAGCTGCTATTGATGCCCTAAAGAATAATGATCTGGTGTATCTTCATATTGAAGCGAGTGATGAAGCAGGGCATGAAGGCGATGTTGAACTGAAAATAAAAACGATTGAATATCTGGATGAGCGGGTTGTAAAATACATTTTGGAAGAAACGGCAAAAATGGATGAACCGGTTTCAATTGCTATTTTACCCGACCATCCAACACCATGTGCGCTTAAAACACATACAAGAGAACCAATCCCATTTACCATCTACAGGCCTGGAAATTTATCGGACAAGGTTGACGTGTATGACGAATTCAGCGTGGAAAAAGGAATTTATGGATTATTGAAGGGGGATCAGTTTATAAAAATATTTCTTCAGAAATAAAGTCTAAAAAGATATAAAGTTCTAATGTGTGTTAAATATTGTGACATAAGTCATATTTTTTATCATGTGCTATTTGAAAAAACGGAACACTTTATATCTTTGGAGCCCGTTATAACCAACCATTAAAATAACAGTAACCCGCGATGAATTATTATAGTACAAACCGAAGTATTCCTGAAGTTTCCCTAAAAGAAGCAGTTATTCAAGGGTTGGCATCTGACAACGGGTTATTTATGCCGGAACGGATTGAAAAATTTCCTTCAACTTTTTTTGAAAATATTCATCGGTTAAGTTTTCAGGAGATTGCTTTAGAAGTAGCGCTTAAATTTTTTGGAGAAGACGTTCCTGAGAAAACGTTAAAAGAAATTGTTTTCGACACGCTTCAGTTTGATTGTCCAGTTGTAAAAGTCACCGAATCGATATATTCTCTTGAATTATTTCATGGGCCAACATTGGCTTTTAAAGATGTAGGTGCTCGTTTTATGGCGCGGCTTTTAAACTACTTTTTAGATAAATCCGAGGAAAAGGTGAATATTCTTGTAGCTACTTCGGGAGATACCGGAAGTGCGGTAGCTAATGGATTTTTAGGTGTTGACGGAATTCACGTTTATGTCTTGTATCCAAAAGGAAAAGTAAGTTCTATTCAGGAATCTCAGTTTACTACGCTTGGAAAGAATATTACAGCAGTTGAAATCGATGGTACTTTTGATGATTGCCAGCGATTGGTAAAACTGGCATTTCTTGACCAGGAGTTAAATGAAAAGCTGAGATTGACTTCCGCGAATTCGATTAATGTAGCTCGGTTTTTACCACAGGCGTTTTACTATTTCAATGCTTATGCGCGACTGAAAGAAACGGGTGTGCTTAACCAAAAGGAATTAGTAGTTTCTGTCCCAAGTGGAAATTTGGGTAATATTACAGCCGGTTTGGTAGCCCACAAAATGGGATTGCCGATAAAATATTTTATTGCCGCTAACAATGCCAATAATATAGTTTTTGATTACCTGAAAACAGGCAACTATGAATCGCGTCCCTCGGTAGAAACCATAGCCAATGCCATGGATGTTGGTGCCCCAAGTAATTTTGTACGAATTCTGGATTTATTTGACCATTCGCATGAAAAGATTTCAGAAACCATAAAAGGTGCCTGGTATTCTAATGAGAAAATAAGAGAAATAGTCAGAAAGGTTTATGATACTACCGGCTATTTGTGTGACCCTCACGGCGCTTGCGGTTTTGAATCGCTCTTCGAAACCATAAACAAAGATGAAATTGGAGTGTTTTTGGAAACAGCACATCCTGCAAAATTTATGGAGACTATGGAAGGAATTATAGGAAAAGAGAAAAGTTGAATTACCAAAAAAATTAAAGGAATTTATGAGAGGAAAGAAAATGAGCATTGGGTTTAATTCCGATTATGAAGAATTCAGGGAATTTTTGGTGAATACCGGAAAAAAAAGAGGCAAAAATCGATAATATTTAAAGAATTATCAAGGGAAACAATTTCGAGAAAAATACGTAAACCCGTGAAAATTATCAGAATTAATCTTTTTTTATGTAAAAACAAATTAGTAATTTCAAACCCTTGTTTTTCAGTATTTTGTTAACAAAATCAACTCATGAGACAACTAAAAATTACCAAGCAAGTAACTAACCGCGACACACTTTCGCTGGATAAGTACTTGCATGAAATTGGCAAAGTAGAGTTGCTCTCTGCCGAAAAGGAAGTTGAATTAGCCAAACGCATTAAAAAAGGGGACCGGAAAGCTTTAGAAACCCTCGTTAAAGCAAATCTTCGGTTTGTTGTATCTGTTTCGAAGCAGTATCAGAACCAGGGACTCAGTTTACCGGACCTGATTAATGAAGGTAATCTGGGCTTAATAAAGGCCGCTGAACGGTTTGACGAAACACGTGGATTTAAATTTATTTCTTATGCAGTTTGGTGGATTCGGCAATCCATTTTGCAGGCACTGGCAGAGCAGGCTCGAATTGTTCGTTTACCGTTGAATAAAATTGGTTCAATAAATAAAATCAATAAGGCTTTTAATAAACTGGAGCAGGAATTCCAGCGTGAACCTACAATTGAGGAAGTGGCTCATTTGATGGAATCGAAACCGGATATCATCGAGGATTCTTTGAATTTCTCAAATGTTCATGTTTCTATGGATGCACCTTTAAGGGATGAAGAAGCAAATAATCTTTATGATGTAATGCTGGACGAAGATTCACCAAATCCTGAAGAAGCTCTTATGGATGATTCTTTAAGGAAGGAAATTGAACGTTCTCTTTCTACGCTTGGTGAACGCGAAGCAGAAATTCTCCGGTTCTATTTTGGTTTGAATGGTTATCCGCCACATACGCTTGAAGAAATTGGTGATGAATTTGGTTTGACAAGAGAAAGAGTAAGACAAATCAAAGAAAAGGCCATTAAAAAATTAAAAAATCAATATCGGAACAGGTTGCTAAAATCGTATCTTGGCAAATAAAAATCTATGGACAGAATTATTGCACCTTCCATACTGGCAGCCGATTTTAATCATTTAGGACAGGAAATTGAGATGATCAACCGCAGTGAAGCAGGTTATATTCATTGTGATGTTATGGATGGTGTTTTTGTCCCGAATATTTCCTTCGGAATTCCGGTAATTAAACATGTTTCCAAAATTGCTCAAAAGCCGTTGGATGTGCATCTGATGATTGTAAATCCGGATGTTTTGATTATTCCATTTGTTGAAGCTGGTGCATCAATAATAACTGTTCACTATGAGGCTTGTACCCATTTACATCGAACGGTGCAACACATAAAAAGTCATGGCGTTAAAGCAAGTGTTTGTTTAAACCCACATACACCAGTGTCAATGTTGGAAGACATCATTGGTGAACTTGATATGGTATTGCTGATGTCGGTTAATCCGGGTTTTGGAGGCCAGTCTTTTATAAAGAATACCTATAAAAAAGTACGCCAGTTAAAAGCATTAATTGAAAAATATAATCCGGATTGTAAAATTGAAGTTGACGGGGGAGTGAATTACGAGACAGGAAAAGAGTTATTTGACAATGGTGCGAATGTACTTGTAGCCGGAAGTTTTGTATTCAATTCCAACAACCCGGAAGAAACCATCCGAAATCTGAAAAATCTTTAGACTTTATTCATTTCATTTTTAATGCAAAAACCGGCATTTTCAGGTGAAAGCGAATTAGCCGAATCACGCAACATACATTCGGCAGAACAATCATCACATTTGTGTTGAGCTGAATTTGCTCCCGACTTTGCCCCTACTTTTGAACCCTTTTTCTTCCCGCTGAACTTCTTTCTAAATTTGTAAAAAGCAATTGTAACAGCAACTCCTATGATCATATATGTAATTATTTCCTGAACCATTTTACAAGATCAAATTTCCAAGTGTTTGAACTAAAAATGCGGCAACCCAGGCCAAAACAGTAGTATAAATAACAACAAATGCGGCCCATTTCCATGAACCCGATTCGTTTTTTATAGCAGCTACAACGCCGATACAAGGAAAATAAATAAGAATGAAAATCAGAAATGCCAGAGCTGTTGCAGAAGTAAAGACTTTTTCGCCTGTTTGTTTCCCGGAATCAAATTTCTCATTTTGTAGTTTCTTTTGAAGATTAACTGTTGTGTCATCATTTCCTGTCTGATATAATACTCCCATGGTACTAATTACTATTTCTTTGGCGGGGAGACCCGCAATCAGGGCAATACTCATTTTCCAGTCGAAGCCCAGCGGGCGCATTACTGGTTCAATGATTTGCCCAAACTGGCCTAGGTATGAATTTACAAGTCGGTCTGACTCCATGGCTGAATTAATATTAGCCAACTGTTCCGTTTTTTCTGTTTCAGAAATAGAAGTATTGTTTTGAACCGATTCAAGCTGTTCTTTTAAACCGGAAGTATTTTTAGTTTCACGCGGGAAATATTCCATTGCCCAAACGATTACAACACCAATTAATATTATAGTGCCAATTTTCCGCAGGTAGTGCTGCGTTTTATCCCACATATGATAAATCACATTGCGCAGGGTAGGCAAGCGATACGTGGGTAATTCCATTACAAATGGCGTTTCCTTGTTACGAAATACCGTTTTGTTCAGAATTTGAGCAGTGAAAAAAGCAATAATAATTCCTGTGAAATAAATTCCGATCAAATACAGCGGCTGATATGCTTTAAAGAAGGCCGAAATAATCAACACATAAACCGGTAGCCTTGCGCTACACGACATAAACGGAATGATCAGCATTGTCAGAATACGATCGCCACGATTACGCATGGAACGTGTAGCTAAAATAGCAGGTACATTGCATCCAAATCCCATAATCATTGGAATAAAAGAACGTCCATGCAATCCGAACCGGTGCATTATTTTATCCATAATAAATGCAGCTCTTGCCATGTACCCAGTTCCTTCCAAAATGGAAATAAACAAGAACAGGATCAGGATATTGGGAAGAAAGACCAGAACACTTCCAACACCACTAATTATGCCGTTGATAAAAAGATCTTTCAGCATCCCTTCAGGCATTATCCTGGCTACTAAATTACCTGTGGCAGTTACTCCATGGTCAATCCAATTCATCGGATAAGCACCCAGTTTAAAAGTAACATAAAACATCAGGAATAAAATAGCGGTAAAAACAGGGAACCCGAGATAACGGTTGGTTAACAGGCCATCAATTTTTTCGGAACGGGTTTTCTGTGCCAGTTTTGGATTATGAAAGGTTTCTTTTAATGCTCCGGTTATAAAACCGTATTTGGCATCAGTAATTATTGTTTCACTCTCTTCATTCTCAAGAGTCTCAATTTTGCGAATCTCCTTTTCTGTAATATCTTCAATTTCGCTAAAGTTTGAATAATTTGATAATAGTTTAACTACTTGTTCATCTTTTTCCAGCAATTTTATCGCAAGAAACCTTGAAGATATTTTATCGGTAATTGGTTTGTTCTCGTTAATCTTTTTTCTTACGGCGTTGATTGCTTCTTCGAGGTCCCTTCCATAGTTAATATGAATATGCCTTGAAACAGTATCACGTCCTTCAAACACCTCGATGACTTTATCCATCAGGTTCTCCAATCCAATTCCTCTCGAACTAATGGTAGGTACAAACGGAATTCCCAGTAATTTTGCAAGTGCATCTTTATCAAAAGCTAGTTTTTTTCGCTCCAGTTCATCATACATGTTGAGAGCGGCTACGATGCGTAAATCCATGTCGATGAGTTGCGTGGTAAGAAAAAGGTTTCGTTCGAGGTTGGTGGCATCCAGCACGTTTATAACAATATCCGGGGTTTGCTCATAAATAAACCTGCGAACAAATATTTCTTCTTTTGAATAAGCCGTTAAACTGTAGGTTCCCGGCAGGTCATAAAAGTTAAAAGTATAACCTTTAGTTTTGAAAGTTGCCTTTTTTATTTCAACAGTTACGCCGGAGTAGTTTCCAACTTTTTCCTTTGAGCCCGAAATAAAATTAAATAGTGTGGTCTTTCCGCTGTTGGGATTTCCTACCAGTGCAATATTTATGATGTGTGTACGCTCAGAATGATCAATTGGGGCGATATTTCTGTCAATTACCCCTTCATAGGTTCCGTTTTCAGAACCTTTAAATTCATTCAAAGGAATTACTTCAATCAAATCGGCTTCCGATTTTCGAAGCGAAACATTGTAGTTAAGTATTTTGAATTCAAAAGGTCCCTTAAACGGTGCATTTTTGATAACCCTGACTTCTTTTCCTTTGATGAATCCCATTTCAGAGATTCTTTTCCGAAAAGAGCCGTGACCCAATACCTTGGTGATTACAACCGTTTCTTTATATTTAACCTCACTTAATTTCACCTGGCGCAGATCTTCCTGTATTTAAAATCATTCAAAATAAGCGTACAAATATATCATCATTTCCAGGGAATTGAAATAAAATGCAAATCTTCTTTACATATTACAGCAAGTGACTATTTTTGTTTAGCGAAAGAGACGAAATGGAAGAGGGAAAATTTTATCATAACATACGAAAAGCACTGGAAGAGCTTCCCGAAAATTTCAGCATTTTGGAGGAACAAATAGAGATTGAACTTCAAATGAAATACTTTGAATATGCCGAGAAATATCGCAATCAACAACAGGCTGAAGCGTGTTTTGAAAATCGGGAAGAGCTTTTTAAGACGGATGTTAATGAAGATCGTAAAAAAGAAATTTTGTCCTCGTTAGCCATGTTAGATGAAGTAAAGGCATTTCGCACTATTGAGCGATTTGTAAAAGAAGCAAAAGGGGAGATACGTCAATGGGCGATTCTGGCTATGCAGGAAAGCCGGATGTTACTGCAAACTTCGCTGCTGGATGAACAACAGGTGTTTATCTCAACCGGATTAGGGGTAAAGGACAAAAGCTTCGCTATTATGTGGTTTTTATTAGCCGAGCTGAAGACAAAATGCTTCAGCCAAGTCAGCAAAAATTACTTCGTAATGAACTTATTTACAACTTGAAATCAAATGAGGGTGAATTTGAATCAATGGATTTTATGGAAGGCTTTTCTTCTGCTATGGTCATGCTACCTTTGCAGGTAGATATTAAAAAAATATTTCGGGATATTATAGATGAATGTAACCAATATGGAAATTTCCTTGATGAGGATATGGTTATTACCAATGTTAAGGCATTGTCGAGAAGCGAAATTATACAGTTGCTTCATCAAAATAAAAATGGATTAAATGATGGATTGGAAACAAAATAAAATTAATGTTGCTATTCAGGTTTTACCTGAAGCAGAAGGAAAAATAAAATATGAACTGGTTGATGAAGCAATAACAGTTCCAGAACTCTGGTTTAAAATACCAGGTTTGTCCTTTTGAAACTGTTGTTGAATGTACCTTTGAAGAATTTACATCATTATTGGAAAAAATTCATGAATCATGCAGAAAAGCCGGTACTAAAAACATGATTACTAACCTAAAAATTCAGGTTAATTTTAGTAAATGAAGTGGCTATTGAAGATAAAATGAAAAAGTACATTTAAAGTTGTATATATTATTGTCGTGTTTCCCTAAAAATATTATATTTGCACCGCTTTTACGAAGCAGTTAATGGACCTGTAGCTTAATGGATAGAGCATCTGGCTACGGACCAGAAGGTTGGGGGTTCGAG
>CAVYOB010000002.1:0-129264 GCA_963769925.1 uncultured Prolixibacteraceae bacterium | reverse complement strand
CGACAGTAATCCGGGAAAAGACGTTTGTGGATTGGGAAAACACTCTCATAAAGCTCATCTAACGGTTGTTCTTGCCGATATGAAAGCCAGGGTTACAACGAAAGATGGTAAAGTCAAAGAGGCTACCCTGCCTGCAGGAGTTGCATTTTGGAGCGAAGCTGAAACACATGCTGTAATTAACTCGGGTGACAAACCAGCAAAAGTTCTTTTAATTGTACCAAAACAATGAAAAAAAATTCATCTTTTTTCAATTGATTTACTTTGACTTATAGTTCAACGAAGAGTAATAATCTGAGCTTTTGAATCTCAGTTATCAAGCTATTGTGATTTTACTTGTTATATCAAATGACATAAAATAAAAAGACCTATTTGTCTTATTGTTTGAACTTTTTGTATTATCTAAGAGGAAATATATGCAGTAACTTTATGGTTATCATTTAAATATTAATTCCATGAAGCATCGCGCATTTAATACCTTGTTTACTATTTCTGACAGTGTTAAAATCATAAAAAAGGATAGTTAATAATTTACATCTTATAGTTTTCACCCTATACAATCTCAAAATGGTTACATGCAAGAAAAATAAGAAGATAGCAGGAATTCATAGACTTTATCGACCTCCATAATATAAATTACTGTAATAAGTTGTGATGTAATTTCATTGTTAAAGTGAAGATAAATTAGACAGATGAGTAAAATAACATTCAATGTCAGTTTTCCCAATATTACCCGATAACGAAATTATTTAATCAGGATACTTCAAAATAGATTTTATAACATTAAAAAACACAGGAGGTTTATATGAAAAAAGTAATTACACATAGTATTTTTAACAGACTTTCTTTAATCGTAGTATCAGTCGCCATTTTAAGTTTTTTATCCAGCTGCGAAAAAGATAGCACCGAAAGTTCGGAGTTTAAAACTCTGCCAATCGAAAAAAGTAAATCAATTATGATGCCTGGACCTGCCCAAATGTTGGCGTCGGGATTGCAAGGTGCCAGCGGTAGTACTGTTGGTCCTGATGGCGCACTTTATGTAACGGAAGGACTGGCAGGCAAAATTTAACGTATAGATCCTGAGACCGGTGAAGTTACTACTTTTGCCAGTGGATTTCCACCCTCACTTATCGGTATTGGTGGTGTTTATGATGTCACTTTTATTGACGAGACGGCATATGCACTTGTAACTCTTGTCGATGATCCCAATTTGTTTCCTACCGGTGCTGTTAACGGGATTTATCGTGTGGATGGCCCAAACAGTTTTACTATTGTTGCAGACATTGGAGCTTATAATATCACAAATCCACCAACAGGATTTCCCTTCTTTGTAAGCACAGGTGTTCAGTATTCTATCCAAACCTATCATGGGGGATTCCTGGTAACGGATGGCCACCTGAATCGAGTGCTTCATGTAACACTTGATGGTGATATTTCAGTATTTAAGACGTTCAATAATATCGTTCCAACCGGGCTTGCGGTATCGGGAAATACGGTGTTTATGGCCGAAGCCGGACCAACTCCTCATCTTCCTGAAAATGGCAAGGTGGTATCATTCAGTCCGAATTCACCTATGGTCAATGTTGTGGCTTGGGTGCCCCGTTGCTTGTTGATGTGGAATTTGGCCGTGGAAGAACAATGTTTGCTCTCTCGCAGGGAATATGGGAAGGTACTCCTGAAGAAGCTGGTAAACCTGCCAATCCGGAAACCGGTTCGCTCGTGAGAGTAAATAAAGACGGTACATTTACTACAGTCACAGATGGACTTGACAGACCTACTTCGCTGGAGATTATAGGAAACACTGCATTTATTGTTACGCTCACAGGTAAGATCTGGAGTGTTGACAATATTGCCAGTCCTCCTTACGGAATGTGATCTGTAGTACTGTTTGTAATTAATTATTTCAACAGATCACAACATTTATAAATTTTGAAGAAAGAGATTGTTTAAGGAAAAACGACTGCACTAAATATTCTTAATCGCACCTGCCCGTATTTAAATGCGGGCAGTGTGTTTATAAACTCTGTTGAAATAACTTGTGCAGACAAACAGGAGATCATTTTATCAAGTCAAAGTGTGATATCATTCTGAACTCAAAAGTTCCAATAAGTCAATTTAAGTTTATAGGTTTTGTGATTTAATTTAAATTACGTTAATCCAAATTTCCCTCACTTTATTGATCAAAAAATAATGCATATCAAAAACCCTTTAAAATAAAAGAGTTGATTGTATTTATTATTTTTTGTACATTATTTACTATTTCATTAGGATATACGGAATGGATTGCAAACAATCTGGCCACAGCAAAAGCTTCAAATAGATAATATTTTAAAACAGCCAATGTTTAAACGCTCAATGAAATAAAATTCAAGTGAATCTGATTCTGCAGGCGGGCAACTTGTATCACTATTAGGTATCTCTGGTGGTGTAAAAAAGCTTGAAGACCTGAGTTTGGGAAATCCTGACCAATCCAGCAGGGTGCAGGCTGTGATCAGTTGGTTTTTACCAACCAATTTTCTGAAAATGGATGAACAATTAAGTGAAAACAACCTTAAAGATCCCTGGCATCATGAATCTCCTGATTCTGAAGTTTCAAAACTTTTAGGAGAGACAATTACCGAAGTTCCCCAATCACTTATAGACGAGGTAAATCCTGAAACTTACATTTCAACTGATGATCCGCCATTTCTAATTCAACACGGATTGGAAGATCGCACAGTACCTTATCAATGTTCTGTTTTATTTGCAAAAAAACTGGGAAAAGTATTGGGGTATCAAAATGTGCATCTTGAATTATTCCCTGAAACCGACCACGGTGATAAAGCCTTTCATACAAAGGAAAATGTGGATCGGGTATTTATGTTCATCGATAAATCACTAAAAAATTGAAAATCAGGTTTATTCCTGAGTTCAGAACTCACAACTAATCATTCGGACCGTCAAAAGTAGGAACGGACCATTCAAAATCGCCGGTGCCATTTGGTTTGCGTGCCCACGATTGTTCAAGCACTGTAGCAGGATATTCCACGATATTGATCACTTGCAAGAGTGTATCGGCAAAAACAACATTTTCTCCGTCTGCCGAAAGTTTATAATTGGTATGTAACCCGGCTTGTGTAGTGTCTTCATCGCACCAAACGATCAGGTATCCCATTTTGCCAATGATAGTTCCTTCAGGGAATTTCCATTTGTCAGGTTGTTTTTTACTGTCGGAAAGGTAAAATCCTGAAATGTCCTGATCAACGTCTGCCGGATTATACAATTCAATCCAATCGTCGTATTCTCCATCCTGGTCAACCCCATGTGAAGAATTCTTTGGTAACAATTCATTAACTACAACACTTGGGATTTCCGGAATTTCCGGTTCCGGATTGTCATTATTTTTATCACATGCTGAAAATCCAATCAGTGATATTAGAAGTATGGCTGATAATATTTTTTTCATTTGAATAAATTAATCTGTTTATTAGATAGAACGGTTAGTTTCAAAAAATGATTGTTAAATATCTAACTTTTTTTGGCTGCGAAAAATACAAATAAAAATTGAAAGCTTTTAATTACCAGTTGCGTTTTATCCATTAAAAAACCATCCTTCGGTAGAAAGATGGTTTTCTATATATATCGTTAAATACGTAAAGTTTTTTTTGGATTAGCTTCCAAAGTCATCGTAAAGAACGTTTTCATCAGGAACACCCAAATTATAGAGCATTTTCTGAACAGCATCGTTCATCATTGGCGGACCACAGAGATAATAATCGATTTCTTCAGGTTCCTCATGTTTGCTCAGGTAGTTGTCAAAAATCACCTGATGAATAAAACCAACCGGTCCATCCCATTTATCTTCAGGAAGAGGTTCAGAAAGAGCCAGATGGAACGTAAAATTCGGGTAGTTCTTTTCAATGTCACGGAACTGATCGTAGTAGAAAACTTCTTTCCACGAACGGGCCCCGTACCAGAAAGTAACTTTTTTCTTTTTCTCTTTTACCGTATGGAACAAATGGAACAGGTGCGAACGCATAGGCGCCATTCCTGCACCACCACCGATAAACATCATTTCGTTATCATTGTCTTTGAGGAAGAATTCGCCGTAAGGTCCTGAAACCATCACTTTGTCACCTGGCTTCAGATTAAATATATATGATGAGCAAATACCCGGATTTACTTTTTTGAAGCCGTTGTTAGCTCTGTCCCAAGGCGGGGTAGCAATACGGATATTTAGCATTACAATATTTCCTTCTGCCGGATGATTTGCCATGGAATAAGCACGGAATGTAGGTTCCGGATTTTTCATTTTAAGATCGAACATGCCGAACTTTTCCCACTCATCACGGAATTTTTCATCAATATCCATGTCTTTAAAATCAACATCAATTTTTGGAACGTCAATCTGAATGTAACCACCCGATTTGAAATCGAGATTTTCACCTTCCGGTAGTTTAACAACAAATTCCTTGATAAATGTTGCTACGTTTTTGTTGGAAACCACTTCACATTCCCATTTTTTAACACCAAGAATCTCCTGGTGCATGTGAATTTTCATGTCTTCCTTAACCTTTACCTGGCAACCAAGCCTCCAGTTTTCATTTTGTTCTTTACGGGTGAAAAAACCAGTTTCAGTAGGCAGGATTGAACCACCTCCTTCAAGTACCTGACAACGGCACATACCACATGTCCCGCCACCCCCACAAGCCGAAGGAAGTAAAACCTTGTTGTTTCCAAGCGTACTTAAAAGCGTATTGCCTGGCTCGGTTTCCAATTCCAAATAACCATCGTTAATATCAATTTTAACTGATCCTGAAGGTGTCAGTTTTTTCTTGGCATACAATAAAATAGCAACAAGTAAAATGGTAACACCCAGGAATACCACCACGCTGGTAAGAATAACAGTAGTTTGTGCTGACAACAATATCATCGGTTACTTATTTTGTATTTTACAATTTTATTCCCATGAAGCCCATAAATGCCATTCCCATCAATCCGGTTACAATAAAGGTAATTCCAAGACCGCGTAATGGTGCGGGGATATTTGAATATTCAATTTTTTCACGTATTGCAGCAATACCAATAATAGCCAGAAACCAACCAACTCCCGAACCTAAACCATAAACTGATGCTTCACCAATATTGGCAAAATCTTTTTGTTGCATGAAAAGTGAACCTCCAAGAATTGCACAGTTCACTGCGATCAATGGAAGGAAAATACCCAATTGGTTATATAAAACCGGAGCAAACTTTTCAACTACCATTTCCACAAGTTGAACCATAGAAGCAATTACAGCAATGAACATGATAAATGAAAGAAAACTCAAATCAACGTTTGCAAATGAAGGACTTAGCCATGTTAATGCCCCTTCTCTCAATACTTTGGTTTCAAGTAGGTAGTTTACCGGCAGTGTAATACCAAGGACAAAAATTACGGCAACACCAAGACCAGCTGCAGTACTTACTTTTTTCGACACAGCAAGATATGAACACATGCCCAGGAAGTAGGCAAATACCATGTTCTCGATAAAAATCGATTTGATGAATATATTAAAATAATGTTCCATAATATTCTTTTTTGGGCTTGTTAATTCTCAATTAATTTACGGTTTTTGCTTCGCTGTACCCAGATAATTATTCCAACAGTTACCAATGCCATCGGTGGTAAAATCATCATCCCGTTATTGGAATAAAATCCACCATTATTGATGTATAAACTTTCAGGAATGATTCGGAACCCGAATAATGTGCCTGATCCCAATAATTCACGGAAAAAAGCAACAATTACAAGTATAGCTGCATAACCTGCGCCGTTGCCTATTCCATCGAGGAATGATTGCCACGGGCGGTTTCCAAGTGCAAATGCTTCTAAACGTCCCATCAGGATACAGTTGGTAATGATTAATCCAACAAAAACTGAAAGCTGTTTACTTACATCATAAACAAATGCTTTCAGCACCTGGTCTACTAAAATTACCAACGCTGCAATAACAACTAACTGTACAATAATTCTGATTCGGTTCGGAATTGTATTACGTAATAGAGAAATAATCACATTCCCAAGGGCTACAACAACGGTAACCGAAATGGCCATAACCACAGCTGGTTTTAGTTGTGCCGTAACTGCCAGTGCCGAACAAATACCCAAAACCTGAACTGTAATCGGGTTATTGTTGTTTAACGGGTCGGTCAGCAGTTTTAAATTTTTCTTTGAAAATAATGGATCACTCATTGTTTAAGATTTTTTTCTTTTTTAATGAATTGCTCATACCTGGTAAAATCAACTCTTAACATTTTCTGAAGGCCTTTACTGGTAATAGTACCTCCTGAAACGCCATCAACCCTGTGTTCTTCCGGAGCAACCTGTCCAACCTTGGCCACAAGAATTGGGAGATATTCATTACCTAATTTCATAAACTTTCCGTCTTTATCGAAGATGGTTTTACCGATAAACTGTTTTTCAAATTTTGGAGTAGCAATTTCAGCTCCCAAACCCGGAGTTTCTCCCTGATCCCCAAAATGAGCACCGTAGATCGTATTCAAATCTGAATCAAGGGCAATAAAACCCCAAATTGGACCCCAAAGACCCGTACCCCGCAACTCAAAAACATATTTAATTCCGTTGTCAGTTTTACATTCAAAAACCGGTAATTGTATTTGATCTTCCGGTTTCATAAATTCTTTTTTTAAGTCAATATCAAATGCATCATCTCCAACCTGATCACCTTTTACATTTACTACATATTGCTTTACAATATTCTCAGCAAATAATTTTTCAGCATTGATAGTTGTACTTTCAATGTTAACTGCGGAAAGAATACTCTGTTTTCTCTCTATCTCAACGTTTCTGACCTGTCTTGGCTTTAACGACATTGCAGCAAACGCAAGTACTGCAGCTACAAAAACAACCATTATTGCTGCGTATAAAACTGTATATGTATTACCGTTTCTGTTCATGATCTGTAATTTTTCCGTTAAGCCGAAATTTTAGCTCTTTTTAACCTGCGTTTAATGTGGCCCTGAATAACGTAATGGTCGATAAGCGGAGCAAATGTGTTCATCAGTAATATCGACAACATCATACCTTCCGGGTAAGCCGGGTTTATAACCCTGATCAGAATGGCAATAACACCGATTAAGAAACCATAGATCCATTTTCCCCTGTCAGTTTGTGCGGCCGATACCGGATCGGTTGCCATAAAAACGGCACCAAATGCAAATCCGCCAAGAATTAAATGTTGCCAGAAAGGTATTCCAAAGTAGACAGCTGTTTCTGGTGACAGGCCCGGACTTTTAGCAAAAAAGTTCAGTATAAGTCCCATAAACACTCCGCCAAGCACAGTTGAAGTCATTATTTTCCAGCTTCCTATTCCGGTTATAATTAAAATAAAAGCACCGATTAAAATAGCTAGCGTTGAAGTTTCGCCAATTGACCCGGGAATAAATCCAAAAAAAGCATCAGCAGCTTTGAACGTGATGTGTCCTGCAGCGGCATCAGCCATTGGCGTAGCACCTGTAAAACCATCAACAACTTTGTCGGCACCATTTAGTGCAACCCAGACTTTTACTCCCGACATCTGCGCCGGGTAAGCAAAGAACAGGAACGCACGGGCTACCAATGCCGGGTTCCAGATATTCATCCCCGTACCACCAAATACTTCCTTGCCTAGAATTACAGCAAATGCAGTAGCAACTGCGATCATCCAAAGCGGAGTTTCAACTGGCATTACCAATGGTATAAGCATCCCGGAAACCAGAAATCCTTCGTTTATTTCATGTCCGCGTATCTGTGCAAAAACAAACTCAATACCCAGCCCAACAACATACGAAACTATAACAATAGGCAGTACTTTCAGAAAACCAAAGAAAAACATCTGGAAAAATCCTGTTGAAGCAGCTTCGCCAATTGCTTTGAAATGTTGCAGTCCGGTATTGTACATCCCAAACAAAAGGGCCGGAATTAATGCTACAACTACCACCGACATGGTACGTTTCAAATCGATGTAATCGTGAATATGTGTGCCTGACTTCGACGTGGTCTTTGAAACATATAAAAAAGTAAAGAATCCGTCGTGAACTGAACGGAGCCAATGATATTTTGCCCCTTTCTGAACCAGCGGTTCTGTTCTTTCAAAAAAGTTTTTAATAAATTTCATTCGTTTAAAATTGTTAATTTATTAAGGCAACTCATGTAACTCGCATTAATTTTAATCTTCTTTCTATTTAAAAATTTCAGATTATAATGCTCGTTTCATCTTATTAAAATTGTCTCTTTCTTTATGGTATAAGATGGAACTCTTTTAGAAAAACCGTTTCATCTTAAAACTGATTTATGTTTTCAGTAATTTATTACCCCAATTCTTTTATCATTGTATTGATCCCGGTTCGGAGAATATCCTGAACCCTAATCTTTGAAGTGCATGCGTATTCACAAAGCGCAAGGTCCTCTTCAATTACCTCGTAAATTCCCAAACGTTCCATTTTATCAATATCGTTCACAAGGATAGCCTTCAAAAGATGAACCGGTAGCAAGTCCATCGGAACCAGTTTTTCGTATTGACCTGATAAAACAAATGCTCTGTCACCACCGTGCATGTTGGCGTCCATTACATATTCCTTTTTAGGAAACAGGCTGGAAAGGAAAGTTTTTGATGCACTGAATTTATTTGCACCTATATTCGCCCATCCCAGAAATTCGTACTCATCGCCTTCTGGAATAACCGTAACATGCGAGTCATAAAAGCCAAGAAACATTTGTGGTTTTACTTTGGTCCCGGTCAGCACGTTTCCGCTAATAATACGCTGTTTGTTATCTGCTTTTTTCAGTTTTTTGTCAACAATCAGTGAAACAGGTGCACCCAAAACCGTTTGATAATATTTTGGATTTTCCACTTCTGAACCGGTTAATGCAACCACTCTGCTAAAATCAACCTTTCCTGTTTCAAACAGCCGGCCAATAAATAATACGTCCTGAACATTAACTGTCCAGATTACCTCGCCTTTATTAATTGGGCGGGTATTATGGATTTGGATTCCAACATTTCCTGCAGGATGCGGTCCTGCAAAAGTATTTAGAACCACATTTTTTACCGATTTGAAAACAGAATTAGAATTGACTCCCAAATTCACTTTCCCTTCTGTCAATTTTGACAGCGCGTCGATCCCGGTCTGGAAAGTTGCTAACTGATCCTTCATAACAAAATTGTAATCAGGAGCAAGCGGAGCTGTATCAAACGTAGAAATATATATGGAAATAGGTTTCTCGTCAGGAGAGGCAACAATTCCGTATGGACGTTTTTTTATGAAGGGCCATAACCCACTCGCCAACAGCGCTCCTTTTATCTGATCACCTGAAAGTGAATTCGGATCTGCTTTTTTGAAATCGACTGAACCAGCCTTTTCATCGGTTTCGATAACCACTTCCAAAATCCTGCGGCGTTCACCACGGTTTACCGATATCACTTTTCCACCTATTGGCGTTGTGAAAAGGATATCAGGATGATACTTGTCGTAAAACAAAGCATCACCGGCTTTAACCTGTGAATCAACTTTAACTTTAAGTTTTGGAGTAAGTCCAGGGAAATCGGTAGGTTTGAGTGCAACCGTTGACGGAATCGGAAGTTTTTCAAGTTCGGTATTTGCACCTCCTTTAAGCTTAATATTCAGCCCTTTCCTTAACTTAATCGTTTCTGACATATTAACTCAAATAGTGTTATTTTTTACTGTGTGGCAAAAGTAATAATTAATTGCCTTTTAGCAATTATTACGAAGCAAACTTAAACATTTCAAAATATGAACATAACTTCATGTATTTCAAAAGGTATTTTTGTCTATTATCCTGAGAACAGGGGGCAAATATGCTATAAAAATTATAATTTTCAGATTAAATTCTCATTTTTGACGTTTATATAGAATTGTTACACATAACAGGCAAGAAAAAGTTAAAACTAAATATAATGAAAAGACTAATTTTAGTGATCGTTATTCTTCTGATTACTCATTTATACAGCGCAGCACAAAAAGATAAATATTATTATGAGAATGCGGTTTACAATGGGAATATTAAAACTGTTATGATGTATCGTGACGGATTTGAATTAACGAACCCGGTTCTGCAATTAGGTGAAGATGCACAACTGATTTTTAAATTTGATGATCTTTCTCCTGATCCTAAAAATTATTATTATACCATTATTCATTGCGATGCCAACTGGAATGAAAGTTATCTGACTCAAGCCGATTATATCAATGGCTACCCGGATAATCCATTAAACGATTACAAGCTTTCGTTTAACACAACTTTTAATTATACTAATTACAGATTGCTTCTCCCTAATGAGAACATTCAATTTAATATTTCGGGAAATTATGTATTAGTGGTTTACGAAGATAATGATAAAGAGAAAGTAGTTATTACACAGCGGTTTTATGTTTACGAGAATATGACAGAAATTAACGGAAGAGTGCATCGGGCCACATTTGATGCATTCCAGGGATCGAATCAGGAAGTTGATTTTGTTGTACTCAATAACCGATTAGCTATTCAGAATCCTATAGAGGATGTGAGTGCGGTGATTATGCAAAATAACCGATGGGATAATGCTGTAAAAAACCTGAAGCCACAATATATTAAGGACAGGCAATTGATTTTTGATTATAATAAGGAAAATGTTTTTCCTGGTGGAAATGAATTTCGTTATTTCGATAATCGCACGAACAGGTACAGCGGTGAAAATGTTATGTCAACCAATTTTGTTGATCCTTATTATCATAAAACCTTAAAAATTGATGAAGTGAGGGCGAATAAGGATTATTTCCAATACCGCGATATGAATGGCAAATATACTATTGAGAGCCAGGATCAGCAGGTCCATGATTTTGATAATGAATGCGATTATACTTTTATACATTTTACCTTGCCACTTGAAGCTCCATTACTTGGTGGAACAGTTAATGTTTTTGGTGCATTAACCGGCTGGAATGCAAACAAGGGCGATGAAATGACCTGGAATTTCGATACCAGCGCTTACGAATTAACACTACTTCTTAAACAAGGGTATTATAACTACCAGTATGCTTATGTCCCTAAAGGGTCGATGGTTGCTGATCTTCCCAATTTGGAAGGTAGTTTTTGGGAAACAGAAAACGATTACCAGATTTTTGTTTATTATAAAGATATTGCCGGCCGTTACGACAGGTTGGTAGGCTATACTATTTTAAACTCGTTGAGGGACAGGAACTAATTTAAAAATTATTTTACTACCGAAAGAAATCCTTTGCCATGAGAGAAAGGCAAGGCAAACCAAAATTTCGAGCCAACGCCTACTTTCGATTCAAATTCAAGCTCGCCGCCAATTAAAGCAACATAATGTTGAACGATTGGGAGCCCAAGACCGGAACCTGATGTTGTTTCATTGATAGAATTGTTGATTCGGTAAAAACGGTCAAAAATATTGACAAACTCTTCCTCAGGAATGCCTATTCCACTATCTGTAACAGAGAACTGTACCCACTCATTCCTAATCATTTCATATTCAAGGGTAATCTCGCCCTTTTCGGTATATTTTACGGCATTGTCAACCAACAGGGAGATAATTTCTTTCAGGATAAGCTGATCGGTCTCAAACCCGAATTCTTTATTGGGGACACTTATTTTTAAGCTAAGCCGTATTGGCCTGGAGTCGGGAATTAGAATCAGGTATTTATTATAAACGTCACGCAAAACGGCATTTATGCTACAAAATTTGTGTTCAACAACCACCGTTTGTGTTTCAATTTTAGACAAATGAATGGTATTGTCGATCATATTAAGTAATTGCTTCCCGTTTTGCGAAATAGCATCGGTAAATTCCAGCTTTTCTTGCGGGGCAAGTTCTGTCTCGGCCAGTATGCGAGTAAAATTGGTGATCACATTCATTGGGGTGCGAATTTCATGCGAAAGGTTAGCCAGGAATGCCGATTTCAAACGGTCCGATTCTTCGGCTTTCACCAATGCTTTTTCAAGGTTGAATTCAGCTGTTTTCCGCTTGGTAATATCACGGGCAATTGAAATCACCGAGTGGCTGTTCAGCCGGGCAAGCCGCATCTCAAAAAGGAAAGTTCCGTTTGGGGTATTCATCTGGTATTCAATGGTTTCGATTGAATTGTTTTTTATTGAATCCTGAATACAACTGTAAATCTTTTCGGCCATGTTTTCGGGGAACCCAACGTCATAAATTGAACTTCCAATTATATTCGCATCTTCAATCTTAAACAGATCACTTTCTTTGATCACAAAATCTTCATAAGTTCCGTCCTTGTCAATCACAAAGAAAATGTCGGGAATAGCTTCGAGCAAGACTTTATAGCGGCGTTTATTTTCCTCCAGTTCGGCCAGCTTTTGTTTTGCTTTGGTAATATCTTCGAAAAGAATAAAGAAACGATGATAATCGGGCTGTAAAACATGAATGTTAAACCAACGTTCCATGTTTACAGCATGAAACTCCCTTGTCTTTTTTGTTTTTGTAAGAATGATTTTATTCAGATCGAATTTATGTTTAAAGATCAGATCAAAAATATAATCTGCTTTCTGATCCTGCACTTCGTAAAGGTTAATCTTAAAAACAGATTCAAATGTATTATTCACTCTGTCAACGTAAAGTTGAATCAGGTTTCCGGCTTCATCACGTTCTGCACGTAACTGTGCAATACTAAATGTGGATTCCTGCATTATTTTATTTATTCCCTGAGCGTTTGCAGAAATTTGCTCTTCCTGGCTTTTAATGATTTTAAGGTAATTTCTGCGAAGCAAATACAATGACAGGGAAATCAATGAAAATGCAAACAGGGGATTCATGATTACCGGATCAAAATAATAAAGCGAATCCCATAAATGATTGGCTTTAAGTAACTGAATCCCGATTGTTGCCAGGGCAATGAGAAAATAAAACCATATTTTTCCACTGGTTTCAGAATAAAAAATTAGAATCATCACGCCGGCAAGTAACCATGCTGTTGTAGTATAAATTGTATCGATGTACGGTAGGTGCCGGTTAAAATCTGAAATGAAATAAGAGTACAAGACCAGCGGAATGCCAAAAACCAAATTGGTTGAACATCTGATTTTTCCATTGATTGTACATACAAATGCCACTGCTGTCATTACAATTAATACAATATTGCAAATGACACAGAAATCGCCCGGGTTAAAAATAAAATTGAATAACAAAAATAATCCAGACGCTAATCCAAGAATTGCCCATATTAACAGCAACTGGAAAAGCATATTTTTCTCGCGGATTGATTGATTAATCCAGAGCTTATCGGTTAATATTTTTTGTAACCATTTAAACAATCACGTAAAGTTATCAATATTGATAAAATTTCAATCTATTATGTTCAAAATTGGCCTCAAAAAAATGTTGCCTGAACGAATTTAAAAAAACTGACATTTGTTTTGTTTTCAAGAATATAAAAATCAGCGTACTGATAATGAACGATTTATCTTTAATTAAATTATTAAAGCACTGATATTTGTTATGAATTTACTTGCAGGTTATGTGTATTTTTGCGTGGGAATAAAATAGAATTTTAAAATATATCGTATGCCAAAAGGAATTTTTAATGTACCGGTAGCAAAAAACGAACCTATTTTGAGTTATGCTCCCGGAAATCCTGAGAGAAAAGAACTTCAAGCTAAAATTCAGGAATTAAGATCAATGGAGGTAGAACTTCCGATGATTATTGGTGGAAAAGAGGTTTACACCGATCGTAAGATGAGAATGTTTCCGCCACATGAAATCAATCATACACTGGGGTATTATAATCAGGGAGATGCCAGTCATGTGGAAATGGCTATCGATGCTGCGCTAGATGCAAAAACCGAATGGGCAAATCTTTCGTGGCAGCACCGGGCGTCTGTATTTTTGAAAGCAGCCGACTTGCTTTCAGGGCCATATCGGGCAAAAATAAATGCAGCAACCATGCTTGGGCAGTCAAAAAATGCTTTTCAGGCCGAGATTGATGCTGCATGTGAGCTGGCCGATTTTTTCCGGTTTGGAGTACAGGTAATGACTGATATTTATAAACTTCAGCCTGAATCGGCCAAGGGAATGTGGAATTATAATGAATTCCGTCCGCTGGAAGGTTTTGTTTTTGCTTTAACTCCTTTCAATTTTACTTCTATTGCCGGTAATTTACCTGCTGCTCCTGCTTTAATGGGGAATGTAGTGGTTTGGAAACCATCGAAAACAGCGGTTTATGCAGCAGGTGTTATTATGGATATTTTCAAGGAAGCCGGTTTGCCCGATGGTGTAATTAACCTGGTTTATGCTCCAGGGCCCGGTGGCAGCCAATGCGGTTTTAACACATCCCGATTTTGCAGGGATTCATTTTACAGGGTCAACCGGTGTGTTCCAGGGAATCTGGAAAACCATCGGAGATAATATTTACAAATACAAATCTTACCCACGTATTGTGGGTGAAACAGGTGGCAAAGATTTTATTTTTTCCGACAATACGGTTGATATCCAGGCGCTTGTTATTGCCATGGTGCGTGGTGCTTTTGAATACCAGGGACAAAAATGTTCAGCTGCTTCACGGGTTTACGTTCCAAAAAGTATCTGGCCGAAGGTTAAAGAACAATTTGGAAAAGAGTTGGCCACAGTGAAAATGGGTCCGCCTGAAGACTTTACCAATTTCGTTAATGCTGTTATCGACGAATCAGCATTTGATAAGCTAAAAGGTTTTATCGACAGAGCCAGGGAAGATAAAGATGCTGATGTGATTTTTGGCGGCAAATGCGATAAATCAGTAGGTTATTTTATTGAGCCGACAGTAATCCAGGCAAAAACTCCAAAATATGTTACGATGGAGGAAGAACTGTTTGGCCCGGTATTAACCGTTTATGTTTATGAAGATAATAAAATGGATGAAACGCTCGATATACTTGACAGCACTTCGATTTATGCCTTAACCGGATCGGTAATGTCGCAAAACCGTTACAATATTGAAAAGATTACCAAACGGCTGGAAAACTGCGCCGGTAATTTCTATATCAACGATAAACCGACGGGTGCCGTTGTTGGTCAGCAACCTTTTGGTGGTGCACGTGGTTCAGGAACTGATGATAAAGCCGGGTCCATTTTTAACCTGTTGCGCTGGACATCGATTCGCACCATTAAGGAAACTTTTGCTCCGCCAAAAAATTACAGTTATCCGAACTTTTTACCCGATACCAAATAGTTTAAACCATAATTTGTTTATAAAATGGAGTTGATTTTTTTCAGCTCCATTTTTTTTGATGCGTTTTAGTATTAATTTTGAAACATGAAAAAAAATCAAGTTAGATTTTAAAAAGCTAAAAAGGCGGTGCTTTGAAAATATGGCGCAACAAATACCTTGTTGCCACGATAATCTTTTTAGCCGTTATTATTTTTCTTGATGAAAATAGCATTGTCTCGCATAGCCGAAATAATAGAAGATTAAAAGAACTTACCGAACAGAAAGAATTTTACAGGGAGCAGATCAAACAGGATAAACAAAAACTGGAAGATTTAAATGCTGGTCCCGAAAGTCTTGAAAAATTTGCGCGGGAACAGTTTTACATGTCAAAGCCCGACGAAGATGTTTTTATTGTTGAGAAGAAATAGATTTGCCGGACTGTCCTTTCTTAAATAACACCTTTTAAACTTGAAATATATTTGCAGATCGATGTGTTTGCATTGAAAACAGGTTTTTACAACAGAAATAAACATTATTGCATAATCGGCCGTTTACTATGTGACTGCAATATTTGACAGCAATTGAAATTTTATTATATTGCCTGTAGAATGAAAGAAAACCTCGACATATTTAAAATCAAGACGAATAATATTCCTCCACAAAAAGGAAGAATATTAATTGCAGAACCTTTTTTGCCCGGCGATTATTTTAGCCGTTCGGTGGTTTTTTTGGTTGCTTATAGTGAAAAAGGAGCTGTGGGATTTATACTAAATAAACGAATTGATTTTTCACTGCAGGAGGTTTTTGTCGATTTTCCTGAATTTGATGCCAATGTATTTTTAGGAGGGCCCGTTTCTGCCGATTCTATATTTTTTATTCACAGGTTGGGAGATCAGCTTCCGGGAAGTATTCATGTTTTGGGAGATTTATATTGGGGAGGAGATTTCAAGACGTTAAAGGACAAAATCCAGAAGGGAGAAATCAAATCTGAAGATATTCACTTTTTCCTGGGATATTCAGGATGGGATGCCGGACAACTTGAAGGTGAAATAAAAGAAAACTCCTGGTTGGTTACTGATGTAGATGAAAATATTATCCTTCAGGATACAGACAAAGCTACGTGGGCCGATTTTGTGAAAAAGGCCGGGAACCGTTACCAAATTTGGGAAAATTTTCCTGAAAACCCAACCTTTAATTAATGCACTTTACTTTTTAAAATTTTGTTTATTTCTTCGTGTATTTCGGCTGAAACACGATGGACAAAACGTTTTGTTTCAATTCCGAGCACCCATTGAATTCCGGTTACTTCACCTGCAAAAAATATTTCGTCCATTTTAAAAATAGTTTCGGGGAGGATTTCTTCAGGCTCTTCCAATTTAAAGCCCAGATTTCCTGCTGCTTCCAGAACCGGTTTTCGCAAATTATCAGGGGTACATCCGGCTGCTAAAGAAGGTGTTGTCAATACATTATTTCGGATCATGAAAATGTTAGCTAACCCAGCATTACTGATCATTCCGTTTTCATTCAGAAAAACAAAATTCTGTACTATCGCTTCTTCATTTCCTGCAGTAGCAAAACGATTGAAGATACGGTTAAGATTATCAGCATAAACTAAAGGAGTTTTTGAATATTTTTGTTGGTTCGCAAAACGGATCAAAATACCCTTCTCATGATATGCCAGTTCCGATTGTTCAAGCGGAGTTGCATACAAAATAAAATCTGTTTCAGTATTCGAAATAAGTAACTGGAAATGAACCAATCCAGTCCGGTAAAAACGGTTCTTGTTCAGCATCCGTTTTATCCTTCGGAAAAATTCCCGTTGATTAAGAAACAACTCCGGAGTATTTGCTCCAAGAACTTGAAGTTGTTGTTGCAGTTGTTCAATCTTTTCAGTGAACAAAGGAATTCCTCCAAATCCGAACCACACTTTATCGGTCAGTAGTAACGGGTCTTTCCAAAAGAAGGAAGTGAGTTCAGCTTCTTCTTTTTTTACTATTTCCCCGTTAACAATGACGTACTCCATAATTCGGATTACTTATTATAAAAGAATTAAAGAAAAGAAAACAACTGGTCGATAAAATGATGAAACAAGTCTGGTTTCAGTAAAATTGGAAAAACGAAGCCAAATATTGCTCCTAAAAAGTGGGCGTCGTGTGCTACGTTATCGGTTTTCTTTTTACTCATTTGATAGGAATAAAACAGGTAAGCCAGTGCAAACAAAATCCCGGGGATCGGTAAAACAATAAACAGGTAAATCAATTCCAGGGGATTAAAAAATATGAAAGCAAAAACTATCTGCCGACACGGCGCCTGAAGCTCCAACTGCATTGTAATAATAATTGTTTTTTTGAGATATAAGGCTCCATGTATTTGATAACAAGGATTCCACCAAAGTACAGTATCAGAAAGTAGGCTATTGCATGGTTGCCAAAATATTTGCCAAAATATATTCCATGTCTCTGCCAAAAAAGAACAGAACAAACATGTTAACAATCAAGTGAGACCAACTGGCATGAATAAAAGCGTGCGAAAACAACCGGTAATATTCTTTTTGATGGATGATACGGGCAGCATTGAACTGCATTTTATCCACCAGTGCTGGATCGCGGAAACCCAAATAGGAAACCAAAGTTGTAATTCCTATGATAATATATGTGATCATTTAATGCAAAATTTTATAAATCATTTCTTTTTGAAGATCTGCAGTGCTAACCATTGTTGAAATCTCAAAACCTTTACTTTTCATATCGTATTCACGCAAAATGCCGATTATCTCGTACAGCTTTGTTGGCGTGTATCTTTTAGCTGCTGCAATGGTGTCTTTTACAAAATAAGGATTCACACCAAGCTGTGCTGTAACATTTCTTTCCGATTTATCTTTCAGAAAATGATATTTAAACAGCTTGACAAAAAAATAGTACAACGATCCTATGGTTTTTTGAATTGGATTTAACGTAGGATTTGCAGCAAAATACTGAATAATCTGGTTTGCTTTTAATGCATTTTTTTCGCCCAACGCATTCTGCAGTTCAAGCACATTAAAGTCTTTACTAACCCCAATATTTTTTTCGATATCAACGGGTGTGATGCGGTTTGTATCTTTCACCGCAACCAAAAGTTTATTCAGTTCATTTGCGATTTTGCTCAAATCTGTTCCCAGAAAAGAAATTAAAATCTGTGCAGCTTGCGGAGTAATATTGTAGTTTTTAGGCGCCAGAAAATCATCAATCCATTTGGGGAGTTTATATTCCCTCATCCTTGCAGAAGTGAAAACAACGCCGTTTTTTTTAATCGCTTTGGCAAGTGTGGTTCGGGCATCGAGTTTCTTATACTTGAAATTTAATACCAGAACGGTAGATGCAAGCGGTTTTTCGGCATATGATGAAAGCAAATCAATTTTTTGCAGCGATTGGGCTTCTTTTACTAAAATAACCTGCCGGCTGGCCATCATTGGAAAACGCAGACAACTTTCGGCAATGGTTACTGCAGAGGAATCTTTCCCGTAAAATACAGTTTGATTGAATCCCTTTTCAGCATCGGTGAGTAAATTCTTTTCTATATAATTCGAAATTTCATCAATATAATAAGGTTCCTCGCCCTGCAACAGATAAATAGGGTGAACAATATTTTTTTTCAGGTTTTGAATAATCGTTTCGAAGTCCATTAAAATCTCAGGTGTTTAACGGAAAGTCCGTTGTTTTTAATTTCCAGTAATGCTTTAATACCAGTGTCAATATGCCTTTCTACGAATTCGGTAGTTACTTTATGATCACTTTCAGCTGTTTTAACTCCACTTGAAATCATGGGTTGATCAGAAACTAAAAGGAGGGCTCCCGTTGGAATATGGTTGGCAAACCCAACGGTAAATAAAGTTGCCGTTTCCATATCAATGGCCATAGCCCTGGTTTTGGTCAGGTACTTTTTAAACCGGTTATCAAATTCCCAAACTCTTCGGTTGGTTGTAAAAACAACTCCTGTCCAGTAATCTTGTTCCTCATTTCTAAGTATATGCGATACTGCACGTTGCAGGTTAAATGCCGGAAGTGCAGGTATTTCAGGAGGTAAATAATCAACCGATGTACCTTCATGTCGAATTGCAGCAATGGGCAGGATAAGATCACCCAGTTTGTTTTTCTTTTTCAAGCCACCACATTTTCCAAGGAAAAGTACAGCTTTAAGATTTACTGCGCTCAGCAGATCCATTATTGTTGCTGCATTTGCGCTTCCCATGCCAAAATTGATAATCGTAATGCCGTCGGCAGTTGCATTAGGCATGTTTTTGTCTCCTCCGTCAATAGGTACTTCAAACCGGCTGGCAAACAATTCAACATAATGCTGAAAGTTAGTAAGTAAAATATATTCTCCAAAATCTTCCAGATTCTTTCCTGTGTACCTTGGTAACCAGTTATCTACAATCTCTTTTTTTGTTTTCATGCAAAAAGTTCAATAATTATTTATAAAGTATGAAATTCCATGGAATTAATCGCTTTCAACAATGGCAAAATTGATTCCATGGTCGTTTCATATCGCGTTAAATTTTACCTTTGAACAAAAGTAATTTTGTTTTGGTTCGACGATGATGCAAATGTACATTTTTACGTTTCTTTAGCCAAAAGCAAGTGTTAAGTTAATAGCATAAAATGCAAAAACTGAATTTACCGGAATACTCATTCAGGATAAAGCAGGAAAATGAAAAACAGATGATTTTCGATGCAGTGCGGAAAAAATTTGTTGTTTTAACGCCCGAAGAGTGGGTACGCCAGAATTTTGTCGAATACCTGAAAAATGAAAATAACTACCCGGCATCGTTGATGGCAGTTGAAAAACAAATTATTGTAAATGGGAAACAACGACGGTTTGATCTGCTTATTTACAACCGAAAGGGACGACCGCAACTTATTGCAGAATTCAAATCACCGGATGTAAAAATAACCCAGGAAACTTTTGATCAGGTGGTTCGGTACAATATGGTACTTCGGGTGGAAAAAGTTATTGTTTCAAATGGCTTACAGCATTTTGCCTGCGAAATTGATTACGCGAAAAATAGCTACAAATATTTAAGCGAGATTCCTGTTTTTGTTTGAAGGGTTGGAACTCATCAGGTGCATTCTAAATTGTTAAAATTTTTTGATACAAAACTTCATCTTTCCAGCCATCACGTGTTTTAAGCCAGTCTCCTTTGACACCCACTTTTTCAAAACCTGATTTTTCAAACAGGTAGATGCTTTTTAAATTGTCGGCAGATATGTTGGCAAAAAGTTGCTTTAATCCTAAAATTTCAAGTGCATATTTTGAAAGTGCAGTCAATGTATCAGTTGCATAACCTTTATTCTGATCCTGAATATTGTGAATTAAAATTCCCACCCCAGCCCTTAAATGATAAGGTTCAAAATCGAAAAGATCGACAGCGCCAACCGGCTCCTGTTTTTCATTTTGAATGATTAACCGCAACTGTTTTGTTTCGTAAATGTCTTTTGCTGATTCCTTGATGTACTGCACAAGTATATATTTTGAATAAGGCGTTTTTGTATTGCTCACGGACCAAATTTCCATGTTGTTCTCCCACTGATAAAGAAGATCAATATCTTCAGGTTCCAGCGGACGGAGGGTGATTTTTCCATAAGTAAGTAACTGGTTCATAGCGTTAATGTTTGTCGAGGTTTAACCATCCTTTAGTCAAAATCTGAGTGTCGGTTAACAGGCTGTAATCTTTGGCATAAAGCATGTTTAGTTGTGTCACCTTTTCATTGTCGAGTACAATTTCCGAGAAAAGATCAGCGGGGGTGAGAACTCCGGGTTTTAGCACCGGAAGGTGTTCAAAAGTCGATTCTTTTGTCATATATCCTACCCATGATTTCCTGCCACCCATTACCCGGATGATGTTTCCGGTAAACGAGGCTTTACTTTTATAAAACCAAATTGTGAACGGTAATGTAATCAGCAGTAATAGCGAAAAAATGAAATCGAAAATTCGTTTTTTGTTTTTGTTCGACGGCTTTGAAATTGCATTAACATTGACCACATACAAATCGCCGGCAGTGTGAATAGAATTACTCCCTATGATACTGATACTTTGCGGTGGTGCAATTTTGTAATCCACATCCAGTTGAGTTAATTCAAGCATTGCTCTGATGATTTCGGCAGAACTAATATTTTCGGCACAAAAAATAATTTCGTCAACACGATTTATGCGGATAATTTCGGATAACTGGCTAAGCTGCCCTATATAATTTTTGTCCTTGTCGTTAGCATCGATTCCGATAAATCCGGCCAGTTCTATTTTTGCAGGAGTATTTTCCAAAATCTGTTTTACGCGCGAAGCTTCATTTGGATGACCAACAATAGCAACTCGTTTTGTTTTTTTAATATCGAGCCGGAACTGTTTTATTTTCATCCAGTGCAGTACCAAACGAAATAGCACAAGTATAAATACAGCCCATGCAGAACCTAACACGATCAAAGCTCTGGAGAAACGATATCTCTCATCTACCAACGAATAAACCAGTAAAATTGAGACCGAGCCCCAGATGAGTCCACGGGCAATTTTATATAGGCTCACCGGTGTTTTATACCCACCTGAAAATAATATTCCCGCTAGCCAGAATATAAGGTAAGCAGGGACAACGATCTGTAAAAATGCGGATGGGTAGTAGCCATGTTCGTAACGTAAGTTTTCCCAGTATGGAGTTATGAAAAGAAAACCGATAAATATCAGTAATGCATCAAAAAGTGGCAGCCATATTTTTGCAAAAAGTCGTTTCAGAACTGCTATAAAAGCCCTGAAATAAATTGCCATTCGAATTAAAAAAGTAAAAATTCCGACTTTCCCTCCTGAAAAATGTTTTCGTGAGAAAATGATCATCGCATCGTAAAAAACTTTCACATAATTCAGCGAGCCTTTTTTAGTGCTTTCACCTTTATAATGAATAATGGTTGTTTCCGGGAAATAATAATTTTTATAACCGGCCTGCGTTATTCGGTACGATAAATCGATGTCTTCTCCGTACATAAAAAAAGTTTCGTCGAGCAAACCTGTTTTTTCGAGTGTTTTTTTACGCAAAAGCATAAAGGCACCTGCCAGCACGTCCACTTCATGAATTTCATTTTCTTCGAGGTAGGAGAGGTGATACTGTCCGAATTTTCTTGACTTAGGGAAAAGTCTTGAGATACCAAACATTTTACAGAAAGCCACCCAGGGTGTTGGTAACCCGCGTTTCGATTCGGGTAAAAAGTTGCCTTTTCCATCAATCATTTTTACGCCGAGGCCGCCAGCTTCCGGATGCTGATCCATAAAATCGATGATTTTGGAAAACGTGTCTTCTTCAACTACAGTATCAGGATTCAATAATAAAATATACTCGCCGGAAGCTTCTTTGATTGCCTGATTATTGGCTTTTGCAAAACCAACATTTTGCTTGTTCTCGATGATTTTCAGATCGCTGAATTTTTCCCGAATCAGTTGTGCCGATCCGTCAACCGAATTATTATCTACCACAAATATTTCTGTTTCAATATTCCCGGCCGCTTTGTAAACCGAGTGAAGACACTGCTCCAGAAAATGTTTTACGTTGTAGTTGACAATAATTACAGAAAGCTTCATTCAGTAAAATTTAGTTTAGCTTAACGAAAGCGATTCGTCTTTTTCAAACGAAATTTATGTAAAAAAGATGAATCATCCGCTCAAATGTAAATATTCCTGTTGGATAACGAAAAAGCGTCTGGTTTCTGATTCGAAAAGAAACTTATTTGCCCAGTGAACTTTCGTAGAGAACACGGTTTATCAGCGATCTCCCAAGAGTAATCTCATCGGTATATTCCAGCTCGTCGCCAATGGAAACGCCGCGAGCCAGCGTTGTAATTTTTACAGGCTTATTTTTTAATTTACGGTAAATATAAAAGTTTGTGGTGTCGCCCTCCATCGTTGTTGAAAGCGCCAGAATTATTTCAACGGTGTCTTTATTATCAGCCCTTTCTGCCAGTGAATCAATGGTTAATTCTGAGGGACCAATACCATCCATGGGCGAAATGATCCCTCCGAGAACGTGATATAATCCGTTGAATTGCTGTGTGCTTTCAATAGAAAGTACATCGCGGATGTTTTCCACTACACAAATAACACTTTTGTTTCGTACCGGGTTTGAACAAATCTGGCATACTTCTGTATCGGAAATATTGTGACAAATTTTGCAGTGTTTTATTTCATTCCGTAACTGGATGAGGCTACTGCCGAAATTAGTTACACTTTCCGCATCCTGCCTTAATAAGTGCAAAACCAATCGTAACGCACTTTTTCTTCCTATTCCAGGGAGTTTGGCAAATTCATTCACTGCCTTTTCAAGCAGTTTTGAAGGAAATTTATCCATAAAGTTATTTGTGAAACTCAGATTTCAAAAATATAGTGAATTGAAATCTGAAAGTTAAACAATCCCGCCAAAGGCGGAGGGTTTCATCCCCGTGATTCCTGTTTCAGGTTCAAAAGTAAACCGAAAAATACAAATTCAAATGTGATTTATACAATTCTTTTTCTTAAACCATGAAGAACAGTAATAAATTTACTGGTGGTCGGCCAAACACAAAACAGAAGCCGTTTAAATTTTTATTCACACCCGGTTTCAATTTCTTCAGAAACTGATTGTGCATCAATTACAGCAATAGCAACCATATTAATAATTTCGCGGACAGAGCTATCGGTTTGTAAAATATGCACCGGTTTTTTCATTCCCATTAAAATTGGTCCGATTGCTTCGGCAGCGCCAATGCTTTGCAAAACTTTATACGTAATATTTCCGGAACTTAAGGTGGGGAAGATCAACGTATTGGCGTCCTTATCACCTAATTTGTTGAAAGGGAACCGCTTATAGCGCAGTTTTCCGTTTAACGCATAATTTGCCTGCATCTCGCCATCTACAATAAGTTCGGGATGATTTTTGTGCAAAAATTCAACTGCTTCTTTTACACGCACCGGGCTCCCTTCTCCTTTGAAGGCTCCAAAATTGGAATACGACAGCATTGCAATCTTTGGTTCAATGTTAAACCGCCGTACTTCAGCAGCTGTTAAAAGTGTTGTATCTGCCAGTGTTTGGGCTGAAGGGTTCATATTAACTGTTGTATCTGCCAGGAACAAAGCACCTTTTTTTGATAACATAATGTACATGCCGGCAATGTGGTTGCACTTTTCCTTTACTCCAATTACCTGCAAGGTTGGACGAATTGTATCAGCATATTTTTGGGAGAAACCTGATATAAATGCGTCAGCTTCCCCTGTTTCAACCATCATGGCTCCGTAATAATCGCGGTTCATCATTTTTTCCACTGCTTCATCGTAAGTCATTCCTTTACGTTTTCTTTTTTCATAAAGCAGGTTGGCATAATGATTTCTTTTTTCCTCTGATACATTTTTAACCAAATCTATGATAGTCACGTTTTCTAAATCAAGTTGATTTTCCTTAATCAACCTTTTGATTTTTTCTTCGCTACCTAATAAGATTGGAATCGCTATTTTTTCATTCATCACAAACTGGGCAGCTTTCAGAATCTTAAAGTTGTTCCCTTCAGCAAAAACGATACGTTTCGGATTTTGACGGGCTTTATTTCTGATCGACATTACCAACTGGTTGTCGAAGCCTAAACGCGCCGAGAGTTCCCGTTTATATGCTTCCCAGCTTTTTATCTGTTTTCGTGCAACTCCAGATTTAACGGCTGCTTTTGCTACTTCAACGGCAACAGTTGTAATTAACCGCGGATCCAACGGTTTGGGAATGATATAATCGCGACCAAAAACAATATTCTGCTGGTTGTAAGCTTTGGCAACCATTTCAGGAACATATTCCTTAGCCAGTTTAGCCAGCGACTTCGCAGCAGCAATCTTCATTTCCTCGTTAATGGTTGTTGCCCTCACATCAAGCGCTCCCCTGAAAATAAAAGGAAACCCGAGTACATTGTTAATCTGGTTGGGATAGTCACTGCGACCGGTTGCCATAATAATATCATCGCGAACTGATGTGGCGTCTTCATACGAAATTTCGGGAGTTGGATTGGCCATCGCAAAAACGATCGGATCTTTAGCCATGGAACGAATCATCTTTTTTGTAACCACATTCCCAACCGAAAGACCAAGAAAAACATCGGCATCAACAAAAGCTTCCTCCAAAGTTGAAATCTTCCTTGTTGTTATAAACTGCTGTTTTATTGAATTCAGGTTGGTTCGTTGGGTGTTTAACACACCTCGGCTGTCGACCATTACCACATTTTCAGGTTTAACTCCCAGACTGATATACAATCTTATACAAGAGACAGCAGCTGCCCCAGCTCCGTTTACAACTACTCTAATATCTTCGATGTTTTTTCCATTAATTTCCAGTGCATTTAATAATCCTGCTGCTGAGATTATTGCAGTTCCGTGCTGGTCGTCGTGGAAAACCGGGATGTCGAGTTCCTTTTTTAATGTTTCTTCTATCTCAAAACATTCGGGTGCTTTAATATCTTCCAGGTTGATACCGCCAAAAGTAGGGGCTATTGCTTTTACTACTTCAATAAATTTCTTTGGATCTTTTTCATTCACCTCAATGTCAAAAACATCTACATCGGCAAAAATTTTAAAAAGCAGGCCTTTGCCTTCCATCACCGGCTTTCCGGCTTCCGGGCCAATATCCCCCAATCCTAACACAGCGGTTCCGTTTGAGATTACCGCAACCAGGTTTCCTTTCGCTGTGTATTTATAAACATTGTTTACATCTTTTTCAATTTCCAGGCAGGGTTGGGCTACTCCCGGAGTGTATGCCAGCGACAAATCGTATTGAGTATTATGCGGTTTAGTCGGTATTACTTCAATTTTACCCGGACGGCCTTTTTCATGATAATTCAAGGCGTCGGTTTTACTGATCTTTGCCATAATTTGCTGTATTTTTAGTTTACGGGTAAAGGTACATTTTAAGAAATATTAGGAATAGGATTTTAATCAGGTAAACGGTATTTTATCAACCACTGAACATATAAAAAACCGAATTAACAACATGTAGCGAGATAAATAATAATTCATATTAAACTGAAATGTTTAATTTTATGATCAAATTAATCTGATCTTTATAAACCGGATGAGAAAACATATTAAAAGCGTAGTTATTTACTGTTTGCTTCTCTTAATGATTAGCTGTTCAAAAGATAAAATTGATTCCCCGATAACCGGGAAATGGGAGGCGATCAGTTTTACTACTTCAATTCCGGTTGATGCAAATATGGATGGGACTAAAAACACGGATCTTAAAAAAGAAATGGGTTGTGTTTCCATGGACGCGAATTTTTCTTCGAGTGGCAAATTCACTCTTGAAAGTACCAGTGTTACCTACGATATTTCTGTTGTAAACGGAGAGGTAGTTTTAAAACCAAGTGGTTGCGGAGTCCAAAAAGAGAATGGTACCTGGAGTATTGACGAATCGTCCACACAACTTTTTCTGGAATTTGTTGTCGCAGGAAAAGATGAAACTACGCCTCTGACAGTTGAAATTGAACTATCGCAAGATCGACTTGTGATGAAGGATTTATATTATAAAGAGGTGGATTTGGAAACGGTAACTTACACAATCGAATTTAAAAGAGCCTAAAATGCATGGTAAAAATTCAGAAGAATTAAGCTGTTCAAATGAGTTTGAAATTTATTTATCATGTCACCTCGAACTTTTCTCATTGTCTTTTTGTAAAAAATAAAATTCTTAAATAACTTCAAAATAACCAGCTGTCTCTCAGCTTATTTTAAGTGGACAGCACTGATTCAGGATTATAAATAACTTCTCCGTTTTCTTTGTCAATCGAATTCATCATGTTTTGCGTCCAACCCCAGGTTCTCTTCCCCTATTTATCAAACACCATGTTCCAGTACAAATAGTCATCTCAGCCGATACCTTTGACTGTTTTAACACAGAGCTTGCTCCAGTTATCCATTTTTCCTATTCAATTATATAAATACAGGATACTTTTGAGCATTTACCAATGCATAATCCAAAATGATCCAGCTTATCAAAAACAGTTTTTTCGTTATAATAACGGTTTTAGTTTTTGAATGCAATATCAATATTCTGTGAAAATATGAAATACTGATATTGGTACAATAATGTCACAAATTCGTCTGGTTTGTGTATTGAAATTTATAAAACTGAAACGTAATATATTTCTAACTCTCTTTCAATTTCTGTAAATATTCACTAGGGTTCATGCCGAATTCATCTTTAAAACACTGTCTGAAATAACTGCTGCTGTTAATTCCGACCCGATACATAATTTCCGAAATATTATACTGCCCTGTGAGTAATAGTTGTTCGGCAAAGTTTATACGCACTTTTCTAATGAATTCATTCGCAGTTAGGTTGGTCAGTGCTTTTATTTTTCTGTATAATGTGGAATGACTCATATTTAGTTGAGCTGCAATCTGGGTTATATTCATTTCTTCATCTTCAAGATTTTCTTCAATTACGTCGGTTAATTTTTTCAGAAATTCTTTGTCTAACTCACCTATTGATTCATTTAACAATTCCTGCTTTTGTTTAAATTTGGAAGCATTAGCCAGTGAGTATTTTTTTCTTGCTTCGAAAATATTTTTAAGTCGGCTTTTTAATAAATTACTGCTGAATGGCTTTGTCAGATAAGAATCAACACCTACATCATATCCCATTTTTTGATCGTGAAGCGATCCTTTTGCCGTTAAGAGCACAATAGGTATATGACTGGTCCTTACATCTTTTTTCATGAGCTTACACATCTCAATACCGTCCAAAATAGGCATCATCACATCGCTGATCACAATGTCCGGTATTTCTTCACAGGCAATTTTATAAGCGGCTTCACCGTTTTCTGCAGAAAGTATGTTATAAGTATCACTTAAAGAATCCTGAATGTATTCAATAATTTCCTGATCATCGTCCACTATCAGAATGGTGTTTTTCGAATTTTCTTCCGTTTCTTCTATCAATATTTCCTCCGGACTGTAATGAATTGCATCAGGATAACTGTTGTTGGTTAAGAACCTGACTGTAAATACAGTTCCTTCGTTTAGCTGGCTGGTAACTTTTATTTCAGCTTCATGTAGTTCTACCATATTTTTAACAAGAGATAAACCAATTCCTGTTCCTTTAACCGGATGCGAGGCATTTTTTGCCTGGTAGTATCTTTCAAAAATTCGCGGCAGATCCTGTTCTGTTATTCCGTAACCGGTATCAGACACAACAATTTCTATGTATTCAATATTTTCATCCTGATTGTGCTTTAATTCCAGACTGATTGTTCCCTTTTTCGTATATTTGAATGCATTGGAAAGTAGATTGTCTGTAATAATAGTAATGACATCCGGGTCAAAAAACATTTCTATCTTTTGGTCAGGAACAGCGATCTGGAAATCAATTTCTTTGTTTCGGTTTAAATCTTTGTATTTCAGGCCAATTCCATAGATGTATTTTGCCAGATCGTCCTGGATGACACTTAATTTACGGCTTTTGGTTTCTGATTTTCTGAATTCAAGAATTTGATTAACCGATTGAAGTAATCGGTTTGCGACACGTTGTACCGTATGCAACTTTTTCTTTTGCTCAGGTTTCAAAGAATCTTCAGAAATGAGATCTTCCAGCGGACCTAAAATCAATGTCATCGGACTTCTTAACTCATGGGTAATATTGGTATAGAACCTGAGTTTTTCTTCATTTAAATCATGCTCTTGCTGACGACTCTTTTTTTCAAGAAGTAAGTCGTTTTCAATTTTTAATTTATTCGTATAGAATCGGAAAATGAGTATAATGATAGCTACACTGATAGCGAAATAGATCAATTTCATCCACCATGTTAACCATAAAGGCGGTTTAATTGAAACAATTAATGAACTGGCATCGTCAGGCCATTCGTTGTTCTGAATTCTTGTTTTCAAATTAAAAACATAATTGCCCGGTTTTAAATTTCGAAAAGTAACTTCATTTCCGTTATTCACAAGATACCAACCATCATCCAGACCCTTCAACTGATAGATAAATTCTACTTTTTTTGCTAGTGAATAGTCAAGTACATTAAAATTGACCTGGAATGAATTTTGATTATGTTCTAAATCTATTCTATCCTCGAAAGGAATTTCGGAAAATTCGTTTAGATAATTTCTGGTATTTGTTACCGAAAAACCGGTAAAAACAGCCTTTGGATAAGCAGTTGTCAATTGTTCAAGGATTTGGTTGAACCAGGTTATTCCATTTTGTGATCCAAAATATATTTTCCCATCCTCTGTTTTTACAACTGCCCCTTTAAGATAGTCTCCAAGTGCAACCCCATCACTCCTGTCAAAGTTGCTTATGTGCATTGTATTCAGGTCGATGTGGCTGATTCCTCCGCTTGTGCTTAACCAGATTTCATCAGCAGATTTTCCTTCTATAATTGCTCTGACTGATGGTTCAGCCAATCCGGAATTTTTCCCAATACGTATTACAGCTTCAGTCGAATAATTTTTAAACAAAAAAAGGTCGTTCTGGCTCCCTACCCACATTCTGTCTCTTGAATCTTTATAAATGCTGCTAACAGAATAGAAAGCATAACTTTGTCCAAAGTTATGTATCAAATTGAAGCTATTATCATATACGCCAAGACTGCCTCCAAGTGCACCAACCCAAATATTGCCATTTCCATCTTCCGCAACTGCCCTTACATTATTATCTATCAGATCAGAATTCTGGGCAGTATAAACATTGGTCAGTTTGGTTGAAATATTGTACATATATAATCCGATATCTGTAATTATCCAAAGATTTTGTCTTGAATCTTCAAAGAAGTTATAAATCGGTATATTATTTAAACTTTCAAATTTTTTAAGGAGCTCATATCTTTTTGACTCAGAATTGTATTTGTAAATTCTGCCATCTTCGCATCCTATCCAAATATTTTCATCCAAATCCTTATATACACACCTTACATTGATAGGTTTTGGATCATTAGAAATTGAGCTAAACTGCCTTATTTTTTTATCGCCTCGATAAATACAAATTCCGCCGGAAGAGTTCGCAACCCAAATATTATTTTCCTTATCAACGCATAGACTCGGAACGAATTTTGTGTTGAGGCTGTTTGTATTATCGATCAGCGGCAAATAATCGATTGTATTGAAAAATGGCTCTTTTCGAGAAATAAAATTGATTCCACCACCATAGCCTCCAAGCCAGATGTTCCCAAAAGAATCCTGAAAGATAGTTTGCACGGATAAGCTAGATAAGCCGTCCGGAGTTTCTGATGCCAGAATATGATTGAATTTTACATTTAATGGATCAGGATTATATTCTAAATCATTTAAATCTAAAATGTTTAATCCTCCTCCTTCCGTACCGATATACAACTTTTGATCTGGTGTTTCAATCATTTTCTGAATGAAATTAGTGCTCAGTGAATACTCTCTTTTAGGGTCATTCTTGAAGTTTACAAACTTGTTTGTTTCTGGATAAAATAAGGAAAGTCCGTTTCTTGTTCCAATCCAAATACGATCATATGAATCTTTAAAAAAACTGGTCACAGTATTATCCGAAAGCGAAGCAGGATCGTTTGGATCATGTTTGAAATTAACAGCAGTTTTTGTTTTCGAATTTATGATACTAAAACCTTTATTAACATGTCCAACGTATATTTTTTCATCTGTATCGTACATAACACACCAATTGTAATTCGATCCTAATCCAACCACAGTGGATTGATTGTAATTGGTGAATTGTTTTGTTTTTCTATCAAAAAAATCGACACCACCATCATAAGTGGCAAACCATAAGTTTCCCTGTTTGTCACTATCAATGTAAGTAATCCCGTTGGCACCCAAATCATTTATCTCGGGATTACCATAATCATGTTCATAATGTGTAAACAAATGTTTTTTATAATTGTAAGCATCTACACCATTTTTTTCCGAAGCAACCCATACCACATCATCAAATTTGTCAGCATAAACAAAATTGAGGACATTACTACATATAGAATTGGAATTTATATCTGATGTTTTAAAAACCTTAAAACTATTTGCATCAAATCTGTCTAAACCATCTTTGGTACAAAACCATAAAAAGCCATCTCTGTCTTGAGTAATACTAACTACATTGTTGTTTGATAAACCTTTCTCAATACCAATCTTTTCAATTTTTAAAGCATACGTATTTATCAAAAGTCCTAAAAAACAAAATAATGTTAGATTTAATAATTTGATTATCTTCATAAATTTAGTCTTTATCGGCTTTTAGTCAAAGGTAAATTTAAATAAAATCCCGTAGCTATTTTTGGTGTCGCCCGAAGATTTGTTTTTTGACTAATTTCTGCTCGAAGAATGACGAGTCTGCATAACCTTTTAGCATATTAATATAATTAGCTTTATCATGAATTAAAATTAGGACGACTGAAGTTGACTTAAAGATTTTATTCTCTGCAGAAAAGGCAAACTTAATTTTATATTAAGTAGTTGAATTTGAAAGTAATTGGGAGAGTAATTGATATTCTTTATCATATTTTGAGCTTAATTCTTTAAAGAAATTATTCGATAGACCAATTTTCATGTTTAATAAGGAAAAATTATTAATTATTGCAATTTTACTATTCATTGGTACTTTCATTAATTGTAATGTTCAACATAATGACCTAAGCCGAAAGCAACTTTTTGACCTTAATTGGAAATTTACATTAGGGAATCCACCTTTTGCATCTGTAATTGATTTTAATGATAAAGATTGGCGCAGTCTTGATTTGCCACATGACTGGAGCAAAGACCAGAAACTATTTAAATCGACATCTGATAATAAGACTAATCCATTTACTGCAGATACGGGTTGGTACAGAAAGCAGTTTGAAATACCAGATTTGTGGTTAAATAAAGTAATATTGATTGACTTTGAAGGTATTTATGATCATTGCGAAATATTTGTAAATGGCATCTCAGTCCATGATTCTGGCAAAGAAAATTCCTCTTTTCAGGCAACTCTTAATCCTTATCTGAATTTTAACGGGAATAATGTGATTGCTGTTCACATGGCGATTCCCAAACAAGCTGATGGCACATGGAAAACAGATTCAGGAATTTATAAACATGTTTGGCTTGTAGTTAAAGATTCAGCTGAGTTCAAGAATTAAATAATTTCCTTAACGAATTAAACTAGGTTAGGTTGTAGCCGGATAAAAATCACATATATTTCAATAATACCTCATAAAATCTGATTTTTAAGACCAGTCCAATTTAAGTGGATTGCAGATTTTCCTGTTGTTGTTTGACGAGTTTGTTCTGAAAGGAATTATACAATCGGAGTATTTTTGTTGCAATGAATAAGGAAAAATTTGTTTTTAAGAAACGCTCACTACTAAACCAATAATAAAGAATTTTTAAAGCATTATTATATGAATATAAAATATCAAAGAAAATAATAATCGATAAAACTTTACTAATGTATAACTTAAACATAAACTACGTAAAATTATTATTGCTTTCTGTTTCGGTTCTTTTAACTTTTCAATTGGCATCACAGCCCTGCTTTACTTTAGATATTAATAAAAAGGGAGTTGAAATTAGCCCAGCTCATTACGGGGTATTTTTTGAAGATATCAACCATGCTGCTGATGGCGGACTTTATGCCGAACTCATTCGAAACCGTTCTTTTGAGGATGCAGTAACGCCCGAATACTGGAATTTATCGAACCTCGATGGTGCAGTTGCAACCATTGCTTTAGAGTCTGAAAATTTACTGAATGAGGTTCAAACAAAGGCATTAAAACTAAAAATCACAGATTTACCCAGTGAAAATTCACTTTCACGTTTATCGAATCCGGGCTTTTGGGGAATGAATTTTCAAAATGGACATACTTATAAGGTTAGCTTTTTTGCCAAATGCGATACTGCTTTCGAAGGCGAAATGAAAGTCTCATTCGAAAATGAAATTTACCAGGAATTAGCTAGCACAACAATAACAGGAATTGGCCAGGAATGGCAAAAATTTACTTGTGAACTTGTTCCTGATGGAAATTCAAAATCAGGATTTTTTGTAATGATACCTGGTTCAAAAGGAACAGTTTGGCTTGATGTTGTTTCGGTATTTCCCCCGACATTTAAAAATCGCGAAAACGGTTTAAGACCGGATTTAGCTCAATTGATTGCTGAAATGAGTCCCAAATTTCTGCGTTTTCCCGGGGGCTGTTTTGTTGAAGGTAATGTGTTGGCAAACAGGTTTCAATGGAAAAAATCATTGGGTGGTATCGAAAACCGTCCCGGTCACTGGAATTTGTGGGGTTATCGTACAACCGACGGATTGGGTTATTATGAATATCTTCAATTGTGTGAGGATGTTAATGCTGATCCAATGTTTGTTGTAAATATTGGATTGGCGCATGACGATTTTCAGCCATACACTAACCTCGATTGGTATATACAGGATGCTTTGGATGCCATTGAATATGCCAACGGAGATGTAAATACAGAATATGGCGCAATGCGGGCTGCTGCTGGTCATCCTGATCCTTTTAACCTAAAATATCTCGAAGTGGGAAACGAAAACTATTATGGGGATCATTATGGTGACAGATACATTCAGTTTTACAATGCGATAAAAGCAAAATACCCTAATATGGTTATTATCGGTAATGTTGCTGCCTGGGGAACCGATAGTCCTACCTGGCCCTTTAGTCATCCGGTCGATTTGGTGGATGAACATTATTACCGGAATCCGCAGTGGTTTGTTAATCAGTATAACAAGTATGATATATACAGTAGATCAGGGCCCAAAGTTTACGTGGGCGAATATGCTGCGACCGAAAATATAGGTTTGGGAAATTTAGCTGCAGCAGTAGGAGAGGCGGTTTACATGTGCGGAATGGAGAAAAACTCCGACATAGTTCAGTTAAATTCATATGCTCCAATGTTTGTAAATGTGAACGACCGGCACTGGAATCCGGATTTGATGAACTTCAATGCGTCTGAGGTCTATTGTACGCCATCATACTATGTGCAGCAAATGTTTGCCAACAATATTGGGACTGTTAATTTACAGGTAAATGATTCGTTAAATATCAGTAAAAACAGCATCAAAGGAGCCGTTGGATTAGGAACTTGGTCAACCATAGCAGATTATGATGATGTGAAGGTAGTTAGTTCGAAAGGAGATGTTCTTGTTGAAGATGATTTCAGTACAAATTCCGGCTGGTCAGTTTATAAAGGAAACTGGAGTGTGAGAGACGCCATATATACGCAATCTTCAAACGAAACAGATTGCCGGTCGGTAACAACAAGTGTTTCTGATACTTCTTACACATACACTGTTCGAGCAAGAAAAAAGAGTGGTGCAGAAGGTTTTCTAATAATATTCGGATACCAGAATTCCGACAATTTTTATTGGTGGAACCTGGGCGGTTGGGGAAATACGAGACATGCTGTTGAGAGGGCAGTCGGCGGTTCAAAAACCATTATGACTGAGGTTTCCGGAAGTATTCAGACAAATGTCTGGTATGATATTAAAATTCAGGTTACTCCCGAAATGGTGTATTGCTATTTGAATAATCAATTCATTCAGTCATTCAAAGTTCCGGAAGAACGTTTACTTTACACTGCCGCCACATTGGATGAGAAAAAACAATTGGTTTACTTGAAGGTTGTGAATCCTTCTGAATCAGATGTTAATGCTACTTTTGACCTAAAGGGACTCAATATTGATGAAGTAAATGGTGAACTAACCGTGTTAACATCCGGTTCAAAATCAGATGAGAATTCATTAAGTAATCCGCGGAAAATTTATCCGGTTACGGAAAGTATTAGTGCACAACCCGTGGTGCTAACTCAAAAAATACCGGCTAATTCTGTAACCGTATACAAAATAGAAGCCTCAAACACAACTGGTTTAATGCAGATTAAAAAATCGTCAACTGACAATTTTAAGATTTTTCCAAATCCAGCTTTTGATCAAATTGTATTTCATTACAACGATAATAAAAGTCATAGTATTCGAATATTGAATTCATCAGGAGAACTTCTATTTGAGAACAAAGCGGATGAAATCAGAAATGTTGATATTTCTGCTTATAAGCCTGGAGTTTATATTGTTCAGGTTGAAGGATTGGGAGCAGAAAAATTTGTAAAGTTCTAAGAATTAATGAGCTAATTAAACCATGAGCCATTGGGATAAACTTTCTAAACTGAAAAACATGCAAGTTAAACAGAGAATAATATTTTCGCTGATCCTTTTACTGCAGGTTTTTTCGTGTTCAAATGCCAAAAAACCACAACGGTTTGCAAAAGGCAGATTCAAAACATGGGCACTTACATCGCCAATGGGCTGGAACAGTTGGGATTGTTACGGTCCAACCGTTCAGGAACATGAATTAAAAGCCAACGCAGTTTTTATGGCTGAGCACATGAAACATTTTGGCTGGGAATATATATTGGTAGATATCCGATGGTTCGTGGAAAACGATAATGCCGGTGGTTATTATCAAACTGATCCACGCTATGTAATCGATGAATATCGTCGTTATCTGCCAGTAGTAAACCATTTTCCTTTAGCAAAGAACGGGAATGGGTTCAGGGATTTAGCCAAATACATACACGGCATAGGTTTGAAATTTGGAATCCATATCATGCATAGGATTCCAAAAATTGCTGTTGAAAGAAAATTACCTATTCCTGGAACAGATGGAATCACTGCGGATCAAATCTATTCAACAGAAATGCAATGCCATTGGATAAAAGACAATTACACCATTTTGGCTGGTAGCCCTGGAGCGCAGGAATACTATAATTCGATTTTTAATTTATATGGCCAGTTCGGGAGTTGATTTTGTAAAAGCGGATGATCTTACCCGGCCATATTATAAAGCAGAAATCGAATTGATCAGAAATGCGATTGATCAGTGTGGTTGGGAGAAAATCAGGGTGAATTTAAAATAATTTTTAGCACAGATTTACTGGCGCATGGTAGTTGATTGTACAACATAAAAAAACTGTAAAACACATTGACAAGACTTATGAAAATAAAATTGATTATGGTGCGATTTCTAAGTTTAGGAGCAATATTCTTTATGCCGTTTTTGTGTACCAACATAACACCAGATACGGAAGCTTATCTGTTTACCTATTTTACAGGTAACGGACCCGGTGAGGAGGCTATTCGTTTTGCAGTTAGCCTCGACGGATACAATTACCGCGCATTAAATAACAACGAACCTGTATTGGATTCGAAAACTATCAGCAGTTCAGGTGGCGTACGAGATCCGCATGTTTTGCGGGGAGAAGACGGAAAAACCTTTTACATGGTAGCTACCGATTTGTATGTGCCTGAAATGGGATGGAACAACTACGCAATGATATTAATGAAATCAACAGATTTGATTAACTGGAATTCTTCGGTGGTGAATATTCCCGAAACTTTTCCCAAAGAATTTGGCGATGTTGACCGGGTGTGGGCCCCACAGACGATTTATGATAAGGCTGTTGGTAAATACATGGTTTATTTTTCGATGAAGAAAAATGGCAATCATCCCGACATTATTTATTATGCCTATGCAAATAAAGATTTTACAGGCCTCGAATCGGCGCCCAAACAGTTGCTGTACAATCCGACTAACAATGCGTGTATCGATGGAGACATTATCGAAAAGGATAATATGTTTTATCTGTTTCACAAGTCGGAAAGCGGTGCACCAGGCATAAAACTGGCTATTTCCGACAAACTTACCGAAGGATACACCTATCCAAATTTGGACCGTGTTGATAAGGAAACTTCGCGTGTCGAGGGTTCCGGCGTATTCAAACTGAACAATTCCGATGAATGGATTCTAACGTACGATGTGTACGGGTCAGGCAGGTATCAATTCACCAAAAGTAAAGATTTGGAACATTTCGAAGTGATTGACCAGGACATTAGCATGAACTTTCACCCACGGCATGGTACCGTTTTGCCGATTACTATGAAGGAATATCACCGGTTGGTTTCGAAGTGGGGACGAACGGATGATCCCTTTATCGAAATTAATTCTCCCGATTTAAAAAAGCTGAATATCGATTTAAATGAAGAAAAATCTACTATTCATTTGCCGGTAAAACGGGGAGTCGATTTAAGCGCATTTGATCCTCAGTTTACATGCTGGCTAGGATTCACAATCAGTCCAACCGGTGCTCAGGATTTTTCAAAAGGCACAGTTGCCTATACTGTTTCAATTGAAGGTCAAGGTGATAAAGTATACGATGTCAGTGCATCAGAGGATCATAATCCGGTGCTGGAAGGGTATTATGCCGACCCAGATATTTTGTATGCCGAAAAAACAGGCAGTTTCTATATTTATCCCACCACCGACGGATTTGATGGTTGGTCGGGCTACTATTTCAAAACATTTTCTTCTAAAAACCTGGTGGATTGGAAAGACGAAGGAACGATACTCGATTTGCACAAAGATGTTACCTGGGCCAACCGAAATGCCTGGGCACCTTGTATTGTTGAAAAGAAAATTAAGGGACAATACAAGTATTTCTTTTATTTCACGGCATCTCAAAAAATTGGTGTGGCTGTCGCCGATAATCCAACCGGGCCTTTTACCGATAGCGGAAAAGCGCTGATCGATTTCAAACCAAAAGGAATTAAACGAGGACAGGAAATCGATCCCGATGTATTTACCGATCCTAAAACTGGCAAAAGCTATCTATACTGGGGTAATGGATACATGGCCGGTGCCGAGCTAAACGCTGACATGGTTTCACTTAAAATGAATACGCTGAAAACCTTTAATGTGAATAATACTTTCCGTGAAGGTACCAATGTAATTTACCGGAATGGCATCTACTATTTTATGTGGTCGGAAGACGATACCCGAAGTCCGAATTACAAAGTCCGCTATGCCACAAGTAATTCGCCAATGGGAAAATTAACTATTCCTGAAAATAATATTGTTATTCAGCGGGACCCCGAAACGAATATTTTTGCCACCGGTCATAACTCAGCAATTCAGATTCCGGGAAAAGATAAATGGTATTTGGTTTATCACCGTTTTACCTATCCAAAGGGAGTTGATATGCCTCGTGGAGCAGGTGGCTTTCACCGTGAAGTTTGTATCGATAAAATGGAATTTGATGCAAATGGAAATATCCTGGAAATTAAACCCACTTTAAAAGGAATTGATCCTGTTGTAAAATAGTGTAAAAACAATCTTTATGAAATTAATAGCTGCATTCTTGTTTTTAACTTGTATGGTTTGTGTTAACTCACTGATGGCACAACCGGGCTTTGGGAAAGCCGAAAAGATCGACGAAAATTGGAAGTTCATTCTGCAGAAAACCAATGACGAAAAACTCAAAGATTTGGAAGGCAAACGCTGGAGAACCGTTGATCTGCCTCACGACTGGAGTATAAGACAACAACTAAGTCCTACTTTGGCAAGTGCAACCGGCTATTTACCGGGAGGTATCGGTTGGTACCGGAAAAATCTTTTTGTTCCAAAAGATCAGGAAGGCGAAAAAGTGTTTTTATATTTTGAAGGGGTATATAATCGAAGTGAAGTTTTTGTAAATGGCAAGTCACTCGGCAAAAGACCAAACGGTTACATTTCTTTTATGTACGAAGCAACACCTTATATTAATTTCGGCGAAGAAAACGAGATTACCGTTCGTGTGGATCATAGCAGATCAGTTGATTCGCGTTGGTACACTGGCTCAGGTATCTATCGCAATGTTTGGTTGGTTTATGCCAATCCTGTTCACATTGCTGAGTGGGGAGTCTTTGCATTTCCTGAAAAACAAAAAAAAGGTTACAATTTAAATGTTCAGATAGAGGTTAATAACGAAAGCGATATGTCTTCTCCTTTAACTATAAAAAATGAATTGATTTCGCCGGAAGGGAAAGTCGTTTCCAAATCGATGAATAAATTGACAGTGAATGGTAATCAAAAAGGGAAAATTCAAACTGCACTGGAAATTACCGATCCGGAGATTTGGTCTCTCAATACGCCCTGTTTATATACTCTTAAAACATCGGTTTATCGAAACAAAGAATTGATTGATGAAACTACAACGGTTACCGGCTTTCGAGATTTTACTTTTGATCCAAACAAAGGTTTTGCTTTAAATGGTAAATGGATGAAAGTAAAAGGAGTTTGCCTGCATCATGATGGGGGAGTTCTTGGTTCAGCGGTTCCACGCGAAGTCTGGAAAAGAAGGTTGCAGATACTGAAAAAAATTGGTGTAAATGCAATCCGTACAAGTCATAATCCGCAGTCTCCGGATTTATACGAACTCTGCGATGAGTTGGGGTTACTGGTTTTGGATGAAGCTTTTGATGAATGGGAGTTTCCCAAACGTAAATGGATTGAAGGATGGAATGTAGGTACACCAGGTTTTCAGGGCTCGTACGATTTTTTTGAAGAGTGGGGAGAAAAAGATCTGGGCGACCAGGTTAAACGCGATCGGAATCATCTATCCATTTTTGCCTGGAGTATTGGGAACGAAGTTGATTATCCTAATGATCCGTATTCACATCCTGTTTTGGATGGTGGCGGGGAAACCGGTTTCACTCAACCTATTTTTGGCGGATATAAAAAAGACGCACCCGATGCCAAACAATTGGGAGTTATTGCAAAGCGCCTGGTCAAGGTAGTAAAACAATACGATCAATCAAGGCCAACTACAGCCGGACTGGCAGGTGTTGCAATGTCTAATCAGACTGATTACCCATTTGCACTGGATATTACAGGTTATAATTATACTGAAAATTTGTATGACAGTGATCATGCAAAATATCCGAACCGTGTAATTTTTGGCAGTGAAAACCGAAACGACTTTAATGGCTGGAAAGCAGTAACATCACGCGACTTCATTTTTGGTCAATTCATTTGGACAGGTATCGATTATCTGGGAGAATCGGGTCAATGGCCTTCCCGGGGCTTTTATTCAGGATTGCTCGATTTTGGCGGTTTTATCAAACCAAGAGGTTATTTCCGTCAGTCGCTTTGGTCAGATAAACCGATGGCTTATATAGGAACATATACAACTCCTGAAAGAAGAAGAAACAGATTATCGATGGATGCATGGCCGATTTGGAATTATGTGGAAGGTCAGTCTATTAGAGTGGTGTGTTACACCAATGCAGCTCAGGCCGAATTACTGCTTAACGGTGAGGTAGTTGGGGAGGAGAAACCTTACGATGAAAATACAGGGATCATTTACTGGGATATTCCATATCACGATGGAAAACTGGAAGTTGTTGGGATGGATGCCAACGGCAAAAAAGTCAGTCAATATGATATTCAAACCTCCGGACGACCTTATGCCATTAAAATTCTTTCCGGTGAAACTATAATTGCAAAAGGAGGTGTGGCCCAAATCGTTATTCAGGTTGTTGATGAAAAAGGTATTCCCGTGATGCTTTCGGATGATGAAATCACATGTCAGATTCATGGTGACGCGCGTCTGCTGGGATTAGAAGCCAGTAATAATGAAGATATGTCGGATTATACTGATAACAAACAACGTGTTTATCACGGACGAATGATTGCATATATAAAGGCAGGAGAACAGGAAGGAAATATCGGAGTTAAGTTTTCTGCAAATTGGTTGCAATCAGCAGAATATCAGATTAAAATAAATTAAGAGCAGAAATAAAGATATTTAAAAATAACGATTCACAGACTGAAAATTTAATAACTGAATTAAATAAAATTATGGCAACATTAGACTGGATTGTAATTACAGCATTTGGATTGCTTCTTATCGGAATCATTGTCTGGGTTTTTAGGCAAAAGGAAGAAACCTCGGGCGACTACTTTTTGGCAGGCCGTGACGCTACCTGGTTGGCGATCGGAGCTTCGATCTTTGCTTCAAACATTGGATCAGAACACCTTATTGGGCTGGCCGGTGCCGGGGCATCGAGTGGTATGGCAATGGCACACTGGGAAATACAGGGCTGGATGATATTAATTCTTGGTTGGGTTTTCGTCCCTTTTTATTCCAGGAGTATGGTTACCACCATGCCGGAATTTCTGGAACGTCGGTACAACAAGGAATCGAGAAGCATATTATCGTTGATTTCGCTGGTAAGTTATGTGCTTACAAAAGTGGCCGTAACCGTTTATGCGGGAGGGTTGGTTTTTAAGGAAGTTTTTGGAATTGAATCCATCTGGGGAATCGACTTTTTCTGGATTTCGGCCATTGGATTGGTATTAATTACCGCGATATATACCGTCATTGGTGGGATGAAATCAGTACTTTATACTTCTATTTTGCAGACACCCATATTGCTCCTGGGATCAATTGTAATCCTGGTGCTCGGTTTACGGGCCGTTGGAGGCTGGGATGAAATGATGCGGGTTGCAAGCGCTGTAAAAATCAATGAATATGGAGATACGATGACCGATCTTATCAGAAGTAACAGGGATGCGAATTTCCCTTGGCTTGGGGTTTTAATCGGTTCATCAGTAATTGGTTTCTGGTACTGGTGTACCGACCAGTATATAGTACAACGTGTATTATCCGGCAAGAATGAAACCCAATCCCGCAGGGGTACCATTTTTGGAGCATATTTGAAACTTACGCCGGTTTTCCTGTTTTTGATCCCGGGAATGATTGCTTTTGCATTGGCTAAAAAAGGTGTGGTAATTAATGGCGAAGTATTCAAATTGACTTCCTCGGATGCAGCTTTCCCGACACTGGTATCAAAACTGTTGCCTGCTGGAGTAAAAGGTCTCGTAGTTTCCGGTATCCTGGCAGCTTTGATGAGTTCTTTGGCTTCACTTTTTAACTCATCAGCCATGTTGTTTACCATCGACTTTTATAAAAAATACAAGCCCGATGCAAGCGAAAAGAAACTGTTGAGCGTAGGACGAATTGCAACAGTTGTAGTTGTTGTTCTTGGTATTTTGTGGATCCCGATTATGCGTAGTGTAGGTCATGTTCTGTATGAATACTTACAAGATGTTCAATCAGTACTTTCACCTGGAATAGCAGCAGCATTCCTGCTTGGGATTCTTTGGACAAAAGCAACCCCCAAAGCCGGTATGTGGGGTATGATCACCGGATTTGCAATCGGAGTCGTTCGTATTGGTTCAAAAGTAATGTATACCTCTCTGGCTAGAGCAGATGGATACACCGATGTAAAACTTTGGGCAGCGGATACAAACGTACATAACTGGTTCTATCAACTGTTTTACGGAGTGAATTGGCTGTTCTTTAGCGGGGGAATGCTGGTGTTGAGTTTATTAGTAATCTTTGTAGTCAGTCAGTTTACCAAACAAGCTGAGGCTTCACAAATCCAGGGACTCACTTTTGCTTCGGTTACCGGAGAACAAAAAGCACTTTCAAGAGCCAGCTGGAATCATTGGGATTTGATCCACACAGGAATTATTCTGGCTATCACGGTAGCATTTTATATTTATTTCTGGTAAGAAGGTCAGCAAATTCGGATTGTAAGAACACAAACATTGTTCTGACAAAACGTTATTAAATCGTATAATGGTGCGTAATCAGAACTATCTAATCAACGATATAAATAGAAATACCGGGAGTTGAAATACCCGGTATTTTTTATTCCACTTTACGAAAAAGTATTCTTGATTTTTTATAATATTTTTCCTTTTAACATAGTCAGAGAATGTGCTGGAAATTCGTAGGTAAACGAAGTAGCCTTTTTCACTTTTATCGGCTCTTTCTGAACAGTTTTTACGTTTGTTTTTTCAAAATCATTCTCAGCTTTAATATCCGGTCCATTCACCTCGTAAACTTCAAAATCGCCATCGAATGAGCCTTGCTGTGAAAACACATCGGTAGTGATTGCTTTGTCTTTATTCCGATTGATTACCATAATTACGACTTCTCCATCTTTGTAAGCAGCCGAAACATCAAGGTAAGGAACATTTTTCTGATTCGTTGCCTGCTCTGCCAGTCCCAGGTAGAATTCGCCGGTGTCGTAGGTATCACAATCCACGTAAACATCCAGCGAGTTTCCGAACATGTTGTTGGCAAAAAGTTGCAGTGGATAATAAATCGCTTGAAGGAACATTTTATCCTTTTCTGTAAAAATTGGAGCAATTACATTTACCAGTTGTGCCATGTTTGCCATTTTCACAATATCAGCATTGCGAATAAAAGCATTCAGGAAACCACCGATAACCAGGGCATCTTCCAGATTGTAGCGTTCTTCAAGAGCACGTTCTCCCGACATGGTTTCCGTTTGCCGCCAGCGGTACCAAATATTGTACTCGTCCCAGGCAATATAAATCGGGTCGCGGTTGCCACGATCGGCTTTTTCCATTTCACGCTCAATTAATCCTTTAACTATCCTTGTACGTTCTTCAAGCACCAGTGGCGACGAAACAAAATTGTAGTAATTATTCTGATGGTTTCCTACGTACATGTGTAAAGAAATATAATCAATAACATCTCTTAGTTCAGCAAGAATCGTCGCATTCCATGCGTGTGGGTCGTTGCCAGGTCTGAAATTGGATGAACCGGCTGCTACCAGCTTAATCGACGGATCGGTTAAGCGCATAAGTTTGGCTGCTTCACGGGCTTTTTTGCTGTAATCTTCGGCATTAAGATGTCCCATTTGCCAGAAGCCATCCATCTCATTTCCAAGACTCCAGTATTTAATGTGGTATGGATCAGGATGACCATTTTTTTTACGTAGTTCGGCGTAATACGGGCCTTCCTTAACATTGCAGTATTCAACCCATTGTTGGGCTTCTTCAATGGTACCGGTTCCCATGTTAACCGCAAAGTAAGGTTCGGTACCAACCCGGCGGGCGTATTCCACAAATTCATCTGTTCCAAACTGGTTGGTTTCCAGCCTTGACCAGGCAAGTTCCATTCGGGGAGGCCGTTCTTTCTTTGGACCAACTCCATCTTTCCAGTGATAATTCGACACAAAGTTTCCACCCGGATAACGGATCAGAGGAATATTCAACCCTTTTACAGCTTTCAGTACATCCAAACGTATCCCTTTATCGTCGGAAAGTGGAGAACCCGGATCGTAAATACCTCCGTAAACACACCGGCCAAGATGCTCAACGAAATTTCCGTAAATGTTTTTGTTTATCTCTCCTATCTTAAGGTCAACATCGATTTTGATGCGTGCATTTTGTGCAGTTGTATATGCAGTGCTAAAAAAACCGGTAATAATTGTTAGTGCCAGAAGACGCAATACGTTTAATTTATTTGTTTGTTTCATAATTTGTTATAGTTAAAGTTTTTCTACAATTGGCCATCCGTCTTTGTCCCAATCCATTTTTTTTATGATAAGTTTTGATCTTCCGTTGTCATGTGCGTCATAACCATGAAAGATCAGGTAATCCGTACCGTCAAAAGTACATACGGCATTATGCCCCACACCATGCCAATCTTCGTTACCTTTCAGGAGAATTGTGCCTCCTCCGGTAGCCATAAGGTTTCCATCCTTATCGAGATAGGGGCCGGGTATTGTTTCTGATCGGCCGACGATCATTTTATAAGTGCTTTTTACTCCTTTACAACAATAATCAATGGATGCAAAAAGATAGTAATATTTCCCTTTTTTGAAAATGAAAGGTGCTTCAATAGCATTGCCGCCTGCATCTTTAGGGTTGTCGTCAACCGACGGCGGGTTTGGATATTTCGATGACTTTTTGCGTGAAGCAATTGTTGGGATTGTATTTAAATCTTCTGCAGGGGCGGTAGCTTCAGGATTCATTTTTACTAATTTCAACCCATCCCAGAACGAACCAAAAACGAGATAAGGTGTGCCGTCGTCAGCCACAATCAGGTTTGGATCAATGGCATTCCAGTTCGTTTTTCCGGGAAACGACTGTATAACTTTTCCATGGTCAACCCACTTAAAGTCAGGATCATTTGGATTAAGCGTTTTGTTGGTGGCCAGCCCGATACACGAGGTGTTTTTCCCGAATGCCGATACGGAATAATACAAGTAGTACTTTCCGTTAAAAAAGGAAATGTCGGGTGCCCAAATGTGGCCCCGGAACCCTTTAACAGCTTCTTTTGCCCATTCAGGGGGTTCCGAAAAAACAGATTGTTCATGTTTCCATTCCCTCATATCAGTCGATGACCAAACACTGATTCCCCAACCTGTACAGAACACATAATACGTGTCGTTTTGCTTTATCATCACAGGATCATGTACTGGAATACTCTGTGCATTGGCAATACTAGTAAACATCAGTAAAGCAAGAAGAATACTATAAATTCGTTTCATTTTCATAACTTATTTAGATTTCTTCAGATTTCAACAAATAATGTCTGAATAAAATTAACTGATACTTTCCATAAATCATAATAAATAATTGCTTGTTTGTTGTTGATATTTGTAACATAGCACAATATGTAACATTTGCAGAATTTCATATAGGTTATTGACTTATTCGTGACAATGGAATTTTTAAACTGTTTATAGTTTTGTGATTAATTGTTATAATAAAAATTAGAAAATCTAAATATAAAAATTCTGCTGTTCTAACTATTCTGTAAAGCGCATATTTATGAAGATAAAAAACCTGGTAATGATATGCTTAATTTTTGTTGCCTTGGGAACGGAGAGGCTAACTGCTCAGACCAGTGATCGGACAGAAAATATTGCCAGCACCAGCGACAACCTGTCTGCTCAGCCATTTACAGACAGATCATTGTTTTATAGTGTTTTGGATTCGGGTATCTCAAAACCAATCATCTGGGGACTTGATCTGGCCTGGCTTGATGAGATAAACGTCAGGAGAGGAGTATCATTTATGGGAAAAGAACGAGTAAACATTGTAAGATCGTCTTTCATGCCAACTAATACATTGGTTGGAGATACCGCATTACAGGGAGATGCACTTGTAAATACAAATAAGCGAATACAAATAATCAAAAAATGGCTCAGCGACAGCATAACAGTTATGCTAAATGACGATAACCCGTCTGTCAATCCATATTTTTATGGTAATGCTGCAAACTGGGTAAAACTTATTGAAGCTACCGCAAAGCTTCATCAGAATAATGGATTGAATGTAGTTTCTGTTGCACCGTTTAATGAACCCGACAATACCGGAGCGGGACAAGGTACCGTTGATGATTTCTATAATATTTGCGTTGAGTTGAGAAAGAATCCTTTTTTTGACACCATCCGTATTTCCGGGCCCAATACGCTTAATACTGATGTTTTCTTTTATCCTTGGTATAATGTTCTTAAGGAAAAACTGGACGAGGGAAATACACATCTACTTGCTGGTAATTTTGATAATTATGCACTGATATTTGAAACTGTCAGGGCCAATGGGCAGCATGCCACAAATGATGAGTTGCATAATGTAATGGAAGCCATGGTAGGCGTTGAATATGGTTTGCAAACCGGAATATGGTGGGGGACAGCCGAATTGGCACGCGGTGAGTTTGTAAAAGCCAGCGATGGAAGAAGGCTTGGGTATGCAGAGCACAGAGAAAACTGGACGGCGGCCTCGGTATATCGTGCTCCCAACGATAAGGTACAAGCTTTTATTGGTGGTTCTGAAAGGCAGGCAGCCACAACCACTTATCGTTTTGTATCCAAAGATCGGGACGTGTTCTATGGTGGAAACGGTCCTCAACGTGAATTCGTTTTGGAGTTACCTGGTGGGGCTGCTGGAAGTTATCAAAATGGACAAACCAATGCAGAAAAAGTGGTCAATATTACCTGGGGCGACGATATACAGCCGGTCGTCGAAGGTAAATATATCATGGTAAACCAAAATAGTGGAAAGGTAATGGAAGCTGCCAATGGCTCAACGGTAAATGGTACAAATATCCAGCAGAACGCATCCAACGGTGCTACATATCAGCAATGGAATGTTAAACCCATAAATCCACGCAATGGTGGCGATTTTAGCTACTTCACAATCACTGGAGTTGCAAGTGGAAAACATCTGGATATTACCAATGCTTCGCTGGATAACGGAGGCAATCTAATCATGTATGAAAAAGGAACATGGTGGGACGGAAGACAATCGCTCAACCAGGTATGGTATCTTGAATATGCTGAAGATGGCTGGTTTTATATTCGCAACCAGTTTAGTGCAAAATGTTTGGAAGTTGCTAATAACAGTAATTCAAATGGAGCCAATATTCAGCAATGGGATAAAGATGGCGGCACCAACCAGCAATGGCGTTTTATTCCTGTTGGTACAACAGTAGACTTTGATGCCCCATCCGCTCCGGTAAATCTTGTGGCAATAGCAAATGCTGAGTCTGTTCGGCTGGACTGGTTTGCCAATTCGGAAGAAGATGTTGAAAGTTATACAATTTTTCGTGCAGAATCAGAGGGTGGCAAGTACAACACTATTGCCCGCAATGTGAAAACAACTGCCTTTGTTGATAATACTTGCACCGAAGTTGGGCAATATTTTTACAAGATAAAAGCGGTTGATCAATCATTGAACAGCTCTGTGCCTTCGGAGGTTGCAGAGGCAAATACTACCGGAGAACATGATCTTGTAGCACATTATCTGTTTAACGGAAATACCCTTGACAGCAGTATTAATTTAAATCATGGAGCAACATTGGGTGAAATAACGTATGTTAATGGGAAAGTTGATAATCAGGCCATAGCACTCAATGGTGATAATGCATTTATCCAGTTACCTGCAACATTGGCTAACCAGCAGGAAATTACCATTGCAACCTGGGTTTATTGTAATGAAAGATCGAGTATAAAGCGAATCTTTGAATTCCGTAACAACGATAATGAATATATGTACCTTACACCGCGAATGCGTTTCGCAATCAAAAACGGAGGTTCAGAACAACGGCTGGATGCTGCGACTTTACCGGTTGGTGAGTGGGTTCATGTTGCAATAACCTTAGGATCTTCCGGAGCTCATATGTATAAAAATGGAGAGTTGGTAGATGAATCAACCGATATTAGTATACGTCCAATTGATTTTAGACCAATTTTGAATTATATTGGCCGTGGTCAGTTACCAACTTTGCTTTTTAATGGAGACATTGATGATTTCAGGATATACAATTATGAATTGTCGCCGGAAGAAATTGCCAAGCTGGTATCAGATGTTAATACAGGCTTGCGCGATTTTGCTAAAAGAAATGAAATCAGATTTAATGTATATCCTAATCCTGCTAATGATCTGCTGAAATTTATTTTTAATACGCAGAATGAAACAGATGAGACTACATTAAGGTTTTGCAACATTTACGGGGAGCTGTTATTTAAGCAGGAAATAAGAAACATAGATGAAGGGGAAATAAATGTTTCGGGTATTCCTGCAGGCATATATATAATTAAGATTACAAATGGAGGTGCATTTCTAACCAGGAAAATAATGGTTCAACATTAATCTGTTTCTATCTAATCAATAATAAAATATTTCTGGGATGTTCAATAAATCAGTACATAGAATTATAAATAATTTTTTCTCGACAATCGGTTTTTATATCCCTCAAACTCTTTTATTTTTATTATTTTCCACCCTGGTAGCAGATTCTTTTGCTACTAAAAAGGAGACTATTGAAAGATTAATAAATGAGGATAGGGTTCTCTCGTCTCCTTTGGAACTACACATTACATCAAACGATTCTGCCTTAATCAACAGCACCGTTTCTTTAAATCATGAAGATGCCTGGCTGTTTTTCGATAATATTAAACCATCAGATGTAATTGCTAAATACCGATCAAGCATATTGATCAACGGACAAGCACTGGGCAATGGGGCTAACGGGCGGGTGGCTATTTATATGCATGGAACCGTTATCATGCCGTTTGGATATAATTTTAAACCCCTGATGGTTTACACTGGAGAGAATTTTGGTGGAGACTCAATAAAACTGGCCATTGAAGTTTATCATAACAATCTCGGTGCATTTGATAATGCCATCCAATCCTTTAAATTAAAGCGCGGTTATCAGGCTACTTTTGCCAATACTTCTGATGGAACAGGATATAGCAGGGTATTTATTGCTAATGATGCAGACATTGAAATTAACTTGCCCGACTTATTGATTAATAAAGTTTCATTTATCCGGGTTTTTAAATATGAATGGGTAACAAAAAAAGGATGGGCAGGCTGGGATGCGAATGATATTGTATTAGCAAATCCCACCTGGAGATATGACTGGAGTGCAGGTGGAAATACTACAAATGATGTTGAATATGTACCAATTAAGCAACATTATACTTCCCCCGGTTGGAGTGAAATAAATAGTAATCTAACGGTTTCTCATTTACTGGGCTATAATGAACCAGATCACGCTGAACAGGCAAATGTTACTGTTGAACAGGCCATTGAAGCATGGCCGGAATTTATGAAGTCTGGTTTGAGGCTTGGTGCCCCGGCAACGACCAATTTTAATTGGGTTATCGATTTTGTTAAACGATGTAATGAATTAAATTACAGGGTTGATTTTGTAGCTGTACATGCTTATTGGGGTACAGATCCGTCAGGTTATTTAAGTTCACTTTCATGGGTGCATAATGCAACAGGCAGACCGATATGGATTACGGAATGGAACTACGGTGCCAACTGGACTTCTGAATGGTGGCCTGATAATACACCAGCTTTGACACCGGCCAATGAAGAATATGCTTATCAGAAAATTAAAGCTATTGTTGATTTTTTTGATCAAACTCCATGGATCGAAAGATATTCAATTTACAACTGGGTTGAAGATCGCAGGGCAATTGTTTTAAATGGTGAGCTTACCAAAGCTGGAGAATATTATTCGAATAATAAGTCGGTTGAAGCTTTTAACAGAAGTTATGAAGTAATTCCTCACTGGAATTACAAGAATCCCGAACTTTCAATACGATATTTTTCATTAAGGAATTCAATTCGAGTGGCTTGGAATGATCCCAATGGTGAGCTTTCCCGGGAATATATACTGGAAAAGAAAATAAATGGCGGCGATTTTGAAAGCATTTATTCCACCGATGATTTTTCAAAAGAGTTTTATCTCGATCCCCTTGATCCCGAGCTTTATGGAAACATATCTTATCGCTTAAAACTACAAACTGCGCAAGGAGAATTTCTTACATCGAATGTCGTTTCCTATTATCAAACAGCTGGAGATAAAGAAATTCAGGTTGGTAATTTCAACATAAACAGCCTGGATATTAGTACTACTTATTTTTCAAAAAAATACACTTCCAAACCTCTTGTGATTTTAGGAATACCAAGCTTTAACAATCCTGTTCCAATGACTCAACGAGTCAATACCGTATCTGTTACATCATTCATGTTTTATCTTAATCCATGGTCATATTTAAGTAATCCTCAGGTTACAAAACCGGATATGATGGCAACAATGGCATTGCCAGCAGGTACATACAATTTTGGTGGATTAAAAGCAGAGGCACACTCTATTGACAGTGTAACCCGCGACTGGGTTGCAGTGAATTTCAGTCAGAACTTTGATAAAGTTCCGGTGGTTTTTCCTACCATTGTTTCATCTGCCAATCCATATCCATTAACTGTTGGTGTGCGTAATGTAACCTCAACAGGTTTCGAAATGTGTTTAAAGAGCGAAGAAGTAATTACAGCAACGTTGTTGTTTGAAACAATTAATTTTTTGGCTATTGAAGCAGGGAATGGGACAATTGATGGAAAACGTATTACTGTTGGACATAATAATGAAGGAGACGGAATATCAGAAACACCGCTCGAAATTTCATATGACTCTACCTATTCTGAGCCAGCTGTATTTGCAGGCCTGTTGTCTGCTGAAGATAATTTTGCATCTACTTTAAGGTATTCAACTACCGGAGATTTCAGTTTTGAATTGATTAAACAACGGGAAATGTCTGGTGGTGAATCTTTAATGAAGGCAGATGACTACGGGTGGATGGTGATGGATCTTGCATCCGATCAACCTGATATTGGAACAGCGGCTAACGAAATTCAGATGATGAGTCCGGTTACTTTTTATCCAAATCCTGCAAAAGACATTATACATTTCAATTTCGACAAGCAGACCCGAGTTGAAGTTTTGGATATTACAGGACAAAAGCTGATGGAAGCGAAGGTTTTCCGAAATTTAAATATTAACTCACTTCCAACAGGAATGTATGTTTTGAAAATAGCAGGCAAGTTACCAGCTAAATTGATCAAAATCGAATAGATATGTGATAATTACGGTTACAATGCAACAAATTTAAAAGCAGAACGAACAAATAAATACGTATTAATAATAAATTTTTAGATTCAAATCAAAAGATGAAGTAAATCATTCATTTTTTATAAGTGTTGTAGTTACACTTTAAGAATTATTGCTTATATTTTAATTGACGAATTTGTTGCCGTTGAAAGTCGAAAATGTAAACACCAGAGTATTATTATAAGTACTAATTTTCGAATCAAAAATAAATGATAAAATAATATTAAATCTAAATTAAACGACTATGAAAAGAAATTTACTTCTTGTTTTAGTGACAATTTTTACACTTGGGGGTATCCTTTCCTCATCCCTAAGTTTTGGACAAGCAACGTTAAAACACTCCTACACCTTTGAAGAAGGGACATATGAGGGGACTACAATTCATGATCAGGAGGGATCATTAGACGGAACAATGGTTGGAGATGCAATTTCCATTGCAGATGGAAAATGTGTCGTTTCCGGTGCAACCACCAATACCGACGGATATGTGGTCTTCGATGGAGTTTCACTGGATCTCGCATCATACAGCGCTATTACGCTGGAAGCATTTGTAGAAACCGGTGATTTACTCAATACTTCTTTCACAATGCTTGCGTACTTTGGAAGTACAACCCAGGGATCAAATTGTTTCTGGATTCAGCCAACAAGGTCCGGAAATGAAACCCGGATTGAAACAAATAACGGTTCTACAACCATTACCGCTCTTTTAAGCGGATATGAAGTGGACGATGGGAAAAAACATCACATTGCTGCAGTTCTGAATGCCGATGCACTCACCTATTATATTGATGGGATAGCAGTTGCTCAGACATCAACTGGTGGAGCAGATTATATCAGTACAATCGGTACTGACATTGCTCAGCTTTTTAAAGGTCCTGATGGATGGCCTGATCCTAACTATAACTGCTGGCTGGACGAGTTTAATATTTATGATGGCACACTTTCACAAAATACCATTGCACAGCGTGCCGGTAATTACCTGGGACTTGACCTTACAAACGCCAATCTGGATACTTTAACAACCAGTATGGGTACTATGGAACCTGAATTTGGAACAGATCCTAATGATGAATATAACATATATGTTGATTACGGGGTGTCATCGATCACCATAACTGCAACTCCTGAAATTGCGGGATCGAGTGTACTGATAATTGATGGTTTAGGAAATGAAATCACTGACGGAGTTGTTACATTCGATAAAGATGATGGAATTGATTTTGAAGTTGAAGTAACAGCACTTGATCAGGTTACAAAAAAATCTTATATCTTTTCTGTTTGGCCCTCTGATGGTAAAGCTGCTGCAACCCTTTCCAATATTGAACTAACCGCAGGTGCATTTACCACCGATTTCAATATGGATAGTACAAATTATGTTGCAATTGTTCCTGCAGGAACAACCACAGTAGATGTAACAGGTATTCCGAATTGGGATAATGCAACGGTAGTCGGTGGTGGTACTGTTACTCTTGTTGATGGAATGGGATCAACCACTATAACAGTTACTTCTGAAGACGGCACTGTGACGATGGAATATACCGTTAATATTTATACATCAATTGTGACCACTGACACTGACTTTTACCTGGTACATGAGCTAAGTGGTTTTGTAGCAGCTGAAAGTGGTGCAGCCTTTAACCAGGTTATACTGGCTGATGCTGTTTATCAGGATAGTTCGCAAATTTGGCATTTTGAAGATAGTGGAGTTGACGGCCAGTATTTTATCAAGAATAAGGCTGGTAGCTACATGTGTCTTTCACGCACCTCAGCCAATAATTGGGATCTGGAAGTTTACCCTGATCTTCCTGCGGTAAGCCTTGATAGCGCCCGTTTTATACTTAATGAATTTGAACCTGGCAGGTTCAGGATCATTTCGGTTGCAAGACAGCAAGTCAGCGCAACCGATAATATGTTGGGCCCAAACAATGGTAATCTTGATTCACCATTGTTCAGCGACAAAAGGCGCAGCGCGGCAAATGACCCTCTGACTATCTTTAACATCAAGAAGCCAGATGAGGTGGCATCTCCGTATGATATACATTTGGATAGCCTTGCTATAAACGGAGTTTCGTTTAAACCTGTATTTGATCCTGCTATTAAAAGCTACTTTGCCATTATTCCTTCGGGTATGACTTCAATTGATGTTGTGGCTATTCCAAGGAATGCTACAGCAATTGTAACAGGTGCAGGTACTGTTGATGTTTCCGATGGAAAAGGAATGATAACCATAACGGTTACCGCCGCTGAAGATGCTCAATATACTCGTCAATATGTCATTAATTATCTTTCAGATACTGAGCTTACTTTAATGCACTCATATACCTTTGATGACGGAACGGCAAATGATCAGGTTGGAGATGCCGACGGAACGGTTCATGGAGGTACATTTGCCGACGAAACATTTATTGCAGAAAAGGAAGGTGATTATATCATTCTGCCGGCAGATAAAATTGCATTAAATACTTATCCGTCGTTTACGATGGAAGCGCATGTGATTACAGGTGCTAATCCAGCCTGGACAATGTATTCATATTTTGGTAATACATCTGGCGGTAGTAATTGTTTCTTTGTTTCACTTGCAGGTAATAATAACCAGGCAAGGGCAGTGTTAAATTTGGGAGATGGTGAAGTTCAGGCTGCCTCAGTTGAACCTGGTACCGGAGAAGAGCATTATTACGTTACCGTGATTACTAACGATACCCTTTTCTGGTATGTTGACGGTATGCTGGCTCAAAAAACAGCAAATAAGGCGAGTTATTTAATACGCGATATTGCAGGTTCGAATGCATGGCTGGGATATGGAGCATATAATGACCCAACCTGGCTGGGAACCACTGATGAGTATAATATTTACAGCGGACAAATGGACGCAGAAACAATTAAACAGCGTGCTATCCATTTCTTGGGTGGTATTCCTGATGCAACTTTAGCATCATTGTCTGTTGATGTCGGTCAGTTGATTCCTGCATTCGATCCGGCTGTAACAACCTATTCCGTGATTGTACCTACTGGTACTAGTACAGTCAATGTTTCTGCTGTTCAAAATAGTGAAAATTCAACATTTGAAGGTGATGGTCCTGTTGATGTTTCCTCCGGAAGTGGAACCGCTTCTGTTGTGGTTACTGCAGAAAATGGTACAACCAAAACTTACACCATTGGATTTAGTACTGCATCAGAATTTACGTTGATGCATTCTTATACTTTTGATGATGGTACAGCTGCGGATGTTGTTGGAAATGCTGATGGAACCCTGATGGGAAATGGAACAATTGCAGACGGCGCATATACTGCTGCGGCTAACGGAGATTATATTGAATTACCTGCTGCTGATATTGCTATCAATACATACTCAGCAATTACTTTGGAAGGTTACATTTTTGCTGATGTGGATAACACCGGTGCAACAATGATGGCTTATCTTGGTGACACATTGAATGGGGTTGGCGGAAATGGATATTTCCTCACGCCGGATCGCTGGACAGAAAGCCGTACCGCAATTACCTGTGGTGATATAACTGCTCCCTGGAACAATGAACAAGGTGTTACCGGTAGTCCTGTCAGTGTGGGTGAAAAACATATTGTTGTTAGTGTACTTACAAACACCTCCATAAAATGGTATATAGATGGTGCATTGGTAGGAGAAGCTGAAGTTTCAGATCCTAATTCAATTTCAGCTTTAAGCAATTCGGTTGCCTGGTTATGCAAAGGAGGATATACAGCCGACCCAACCTGGATGGGCACCATTGATGAATTTAATATTTATGATGGCGTAATGGATGCAGCAACTATTGCAGAACGTGCTCAACAATATCTTGGAGGGGGAAGTTTAACTTTAATGCATTCCTACACTTTTAATGATGGTACAGCTAACGATATGGTTGGCACTGCAGATGGTACTTTGGAAGGAGATGCGGTAGTTGCAGATGGTATGCTAACCCTTTCGGGAGACGGATTTGTGACTCTACCTGCAATGGACATTAATGTTCCTTCATACAGCAGTATTACTATTGAAGGCGTATTTACACAGGCTGACGGTATAACTGATCGATATACAGCGCTTGCTTCATTCGGCGATGTTAATCCTGATGCTGACTGGATGGGAATCAATTATATTATTGTGCAACCAACCAGACAGGATAACGACAGTTGCCGTACATCTATTTCCTGTTTGAACACAACCGATCCATGGGCCTCAGAAAATGGTGTAAATGGAGCTGAGATAGCAGATACCCTGACCCATCACTGGGTAACTGTAATCACTGACACAGAAATCAAGTTGTACGTTGATGGTGTTTTTATCCGCTCCGATGCTTTGACTGGGAATAACTCGTTGACCAACGTAGGCAATACTGTTGCTTTAATTGGTAAAGATATTTATCCTGGAGATCCATTATGGCAGGGTTCTGTTGATGAACTGAATATCTGGGAAGGTGAAATGGATGCTGCGACCATTGCAGAACGTGCTAAGCAATATTTGAGTGTATTAACTTTAATGCATTCTTACACTTTTGAAGATGGAACTGCTGACGATATGGTTGGCACTGCAGATGGTACCTTGGAAGGTGACGCAACAGTTTCAGAGGGAATGCTAAACCTCACAGGAAACGGATTTGTGACGCTACCCGCAACGGACATTAATTTGCCTTCATACAGCAGTCTCACTGTTGAAGCCGTATTTAAACAGGCTGATGGTATAACAGATAGATATACAGCGATTGCTTCATTTGGTGACGTTAATCCGGATGCTGACTGGATGGGGATCAATTATATTATTATGCAACCAACCAGGCAGGATAACGAAAATAGCCGGACATCTATTTCATGTCGCAATACAACTGATCCATGGGCCACGGAAAATGGTGTGAATGGGGCTGAGATAGCAGATACCAAGACACATCACTGGGTAACTGTTGTAACTGAATCAGAAATCAAGTTATACATTGACGGAGTATTGATCGGCACAGATGCTTTGACTGGTTCAAACTCGCTGGATAGCGTAGGCAATACTGTTGCTTTAATTGGTAAAGACGTTTATCCGGGAGATCCGTTATGGCAGGGTTCTGTTGATGAAGTGAATATTTATGAAGGTGAAATGAATGCAGCAACCATTGCACAAAGAGCTAAAGATTTCGCAACCGGAATATCAATTGGAAATCTTAATGAAGCTTCCATCAAGGTGTATCCAACTTATTCTTCAGGAGATTTCACCGTTGAAACAACCGGAAGCCGCGGTATGATTACAGTTTACAACCTGGTTGGAAAATTAGTTCTTCAAAAAACAATTGAGAGCAGCCAGGAGAAAGTAACGTTACAAAATGAAGGCATGTACATAATGAGGGTTGAATCTGATGGTGTAACAAAAGCCTTTAAAGTGTTTAAGACAAGATAATTCATAGTCTTATAGTTTAGTTGATTTATAAAAGGGCCATCTGTCAAAAGACAGATGGCCCTTCTTTTAATAAAATCGCGATTCTCTGTGTATGTAATATTATTATGCTCTAAATTCATATTTTTGAATTGAATTATTTAACACGACAAACAGAGCTGAAATTGAGAATAATTTCAATATTCATAATTTTGAATGATGATTTTAACAAAAAAGATAAGGCTGATCGTATTTTTTACCTGTATAAACTTTTCAACATGTGTTCTATATGGGCAAACCTGGCCAGCCGGAATTCATGATCCTTCCAAAATTGTTAAATGCAATGATACCTACTGGATTTTTGGCACTGGAGACGGTATCTACAGTATTTATTCGAACGATCTGATTACATGGCAGGCAGGACCAACACCCTTTACAAAAACTGTTTATCCGAGCTGGATTAAAAGTTACGTTAGTGCATTTGAAGGAACTTTCTGGGCTCCGGATATCATTTTTATGAATAATCAATATTACCTGTACTACTCCTGTTCTGAATGGGGAACTATGACTTCTACGATTGGATGTGTAATAAATAAAACACTAAATCCTGGCGATCCCGATTATAAGTGGATTGATGTGGGATTCTTAGGAATATGGTCCTATCAGCCTGGTTTAGCTCTTAATGCAATTGATCCTTCAGTGATGAGAGGTCCTGATGGTAAAATCTGGATGGTTTACGGTTCATTTAACGAACAGGGAATTGTGGTTACTGAAATTGATTCTACATCCGGAAACCCAAAAACTTATGCAGGGAATCTTCCCGGCACCAGTATTGCCAATTCATGGACAGGCCCTCAAAGCTATAATTACGGTGAAGGAGAAGGTGCTTCTATGATTTATCGCAATGGCTATTATTACCTTTTTTACAATAAAGGTGTTTGCTGTGCTGGAATTGCCAGTACGTACTACATCGTGATGGGAAGATCAACAAATCCACGAGGGCCGTTTTTAGATAAGACAGGAAAAGCGTTGCGCATTACCGGTCAACCCAGTGGTGGAACGATTGTGTTAAGACATGACGATTTGCGTGGAACTGACGACCGTTACTTTGGCCCGGGGCATTTTGGAATGTACAGCGAAAACGGAATTGATTATGTTACCTTTCATTATTACGATCCCAATGGATATTATCCCAATCCGGATGTGAACAATATGGGAGGTCCGACACTTGGACTTGCAAAGTTGGTTTGGGGTGAGGATGGCTGGCCCTCGATTTCCCTGGATTTTGTGGATGAGGGCATATATACCATTGAGAATGTTTTCAGTAAAAAGGTTGTGGACGTTTCATCCCATACGTTGGCGGATAGTGCATCATTGTTTCAATATGCTTTTGATACGGCATACAATACGCAAAAATGGGTATTTACATCTCTCGGAACAGGTGAATTTACCATTCAAAATTATGCCAATCCTGATTTTTACGTAGAAGCAAGAGGAACCAATAATGCATCTACTCTGAGCGTTACTTCAAATTACAACGGATCAATAAATCAAAATTTCAGAACCGTAACTTCACCAAATGGAAAGATTATAATCTATCCATCAATTAAAGATGCCATTTGGGGATCTTTTGCTCCAACAAGCAGCGATGCGAGGCTTTCTCTTCAATCAAACAAAAATCAGGATTTTCAGCGATGGAATACTATTACATTTGAAGAGGCTTTATCGGTTTCTGAAAACAAAATCACGGTTGAACATACTGCCGGATCCGATAGCAGCATTTTTGTAGTAAGTAATGGTTTATGGACTGCATCAGTTCTATACGATTCATGGATGAGTGTTGAAGCTTCAGGTGTGCATAACGATAGGTTGAAAATTGCATTTACTGAAAATAATAATACGAATGACCGAAAAAACCGGGTTTATGTTACATCAAACGGAGGAGAAGCCAAACTGATTACAGTGACCCAGCTTGGAAGACCATCTGCTGTAAATGAAGTAAAGAATAACTATCAGATTGTTATATATCCTAATCCTGCAAATCGTGAGTTGTTTATTGAAAGTAAAAGTCGGGGGATGATTAATATTTACAATCAATTGGGGCAAGCTCTGAAGGTTCTCAACCTTGAAACAGGTGAAAATAAAATAGACATCAGCAACTTTAACAATGGCGTTTATTTTTTCAGAATTGTAACGGCCAATGCAACGATTATCAAAAAGATCATTAAAAAGGAAGATTAGTTCAGTTTCTGATGTAATGTTTTGATTTTTTAATGAAGAAATGTAATATCTGCCAGATTTACAAAAAACCAATCCTGGAAATTGTTGCGATTAATAAACGACTGTATTTGATTAATTTCTGATACCTGTAGAACCTTTCTATTTTATCGTTTTCAGCAAATAAAGGCTAACTTTACGCCGGGTTGTTATAATCTGTGGATTAAATCCAATTCTTAATAAGTGGCCGCAAATAATAAAACAAGGAAGTGAAATGCCGAAAATCCTATTCATAATTATCCTGACTTTATGTTTTTCCCAACTAAGAAGTCAAACGCATTGGGAAAGTATTGTAACCGAATCAGATGAATTTAAATATCTGTTGCCAAAAGAAGAACCAAAAGAAGATTGGACAGCGCTAAATTATAATGATCAGAATTGGGAAACCGGAAATGGAGGATTTGGATATGGCGACAACGATGACAATACAGTTATACCTGCGACGAAATCTTTGTTTTTGCGTAGGAAATTTACAATACCGAGTTCAGTTAGTATTAAGAACCTGATGTTGGATATAGATTATGATGATGCTTTTGTAGCTTACTTAAACGGTGTTGAAATTGGAAGATCAGGAAATCTGCCCGAAGGGAAGCCCGGAATTAATGCGAATGTTTCCCCGGATCATGAAGCACAACTTTATTCAGGTGGGCAACCAGAGCGTTTTTTTATCTATCCCGGACTTTTACACCTGGGAACGAATATTCTTGCTGTCCATATTTTAAATGTTAGCTTAAGTTCATCTGATTTGTCGGCCAGGATTTTTCTTAATGCAGAAATTGAGGGAGATGAAATCGTTTTCAGCGAAATCCCGGATTGGTTTCAGGAACCGGTAAATAATAATTCTTCCAATATAACACTGCCTATTATAAAAATTAATACAGAAGGCAGGACCATTGTGGATGAGCCAAAAATAATGGCCAAAATGCAAGTGATCAATAATTCCAATGGCGTAAACAACTTCGACGATACGAATTATGAATACGATGGATATGTCGGCATTGAAATAAGGGGCAATACGGCACAGATGTTTCCTAAAAAAAGTTACACCGTTGAAACCAGGTTAATTGATGGATCGAACAATAATGTTTCGTTACTGGGAATGCCGGAAGAAAACGATTGGGTTCTTCATGGCCCATACTCCGACAAATCTTTGATGAGAAATGCCTTGGCATATAGTATAGGCAATGCCATGGGAAACGGTTGGCATCCGCGGACCCGGTTTGTGGAAGTTGAAATTAATGGAGAATACAGGGGTGTTTACCTTTTTACCGAGAAAATTAAGATTGACAAAAACCGTGTTGATATAGCTAAATTAAAACCTGAAGATAATGCGGGCGATCAATTGACGGGCGGATATATTATCAGCATAGACAGAGATCAGGAGGGAAGTTGGAACTCGCCTTTTATGGGAAGAACAGGAAGTGTGGATGTTCCCTTTTCTTATGTGGATCCTGATTATGAAGACCTCACTATTCAGCAACGTGATTATATCAGGGGATACATTACCGATTTTGAATACGCTTTGCATGGAAGTAATTTCAAAGATCCGGAGTTAGGTTACAGAGCTTATATTAATGTGGAAACGTTTGTAGATTATTTTATTATTACTGAATTAAGTCGCGATTTGGATGGCTACCGCGTGAGTGTTTATTTTCACAAAGATAAGGATAGCAAAGGGGGCAAACTTACGATGACACCGTTTTGGGATTATAATATATGTTTTGGGAATGCCAACTTTTTTAGTGCAGGAAATACAATTGGATGGGCTTCCGATGGTATTGGTTCCGGAGACTGGTACGAGATTCCTTTTTGGTGGGATCGGTTTAGGGAAGATCCGTATTTTGAAACTGTTTTGAAATACAGGTGGGAGAAACTCAGGGAACATGTTATTAGTAAAAATACGATCAATAATTTTATCGATTCCTGCCAGAACGTATTAAAGGATGCACAGGTGAGAAATTTTGAAAAGTTCAACATCCTGAATTCTTACGTATGGCCAAATAATTATATTGGTGGCACTTATGAAAACGAGGTGAATTACCTGAAAAACTGGATTAGCGACAGAATAGACTGGCTTGATATGCAAATGGATAAGATCGTACCTTCATTTGTTGTATCCAATAATGAAATGAACTCTTCAGATGATTTTAATCCAATTGTATATCCCAACCCTTTTAATGATAAATTCAGAATAGAAGTCGATTCGCGTAATAATGGGGATGTAGATATTGTAATTCAAAATATTTTGGGTCAGCTCGTTTGTCGGAAAACAGTTGCTACAGATTCAGGTAGCCATGCAATTGAATTTACTTATAATGAATTAGGTGGAAATGGAAACGTATTTATTTATAGAATTCTAACAAAAGGACTACCGGTTAAGTCGGGAATGATTTTACATAAATAAAAGCTGTTTTAAAGATTTTATTGTTCATATATTAAAAAAGAAGCACGAATACCTCGTGCTTCTTTTTTAATATTATTTTTACTGTTTCCTATATTCCGATTTTATCAATAATCAATGTTTTATATACCAATTGCTTTCATCCATTAATTTTGTTCGAATTGTTTGTTCGTTTCCTTTATGCTTGGCCGCAACTTTATCAGCAAGGTAGGATGGATCGTTTCGCCGCATCGCCACACGCATCAGGTCCTGAAAACGGTTGCCTTCAAAAGCAGTTTCCAAAGCCAGTTCTTCTATAATTTTATCTTCAACATAATCCATTGAATCCTGAATAGAATTCAAAGAAGGAATAATAAAATCAGTTCCCCTGTCAACATTTCCGCAACCACGGGCGTGTACGCCAATATTATTATCAAAAACAATATTATTGAAATCGACGTAATCAATGAAGGTACCGGTGGAATCGGTGTATGTGCTATACTTTTCATGGCGTGGCACAATAGAATCCAATGCCAGATTATCGGCGTTCATTCCATATTTCAATACTGCAAACGCCAGATTGGGTTTACCAGTCCGATTCACAGCCTCAGCATACCTGAGGTAAAGTGTTGCAACTCTGTAAAGCATAACCGCTTTCGTTGTGAAATTAGAATTGGCTTCCAGGCTATTTCGATAAATGATTGGGTATTTCGATATCATATTTCCTGTAACATTTGAACTTGAGTAAGAAAAAGTGACCGTATATATGGATCCCGATTCAAAATAAGATCCAATATTTCCCCTTAAATCGCCGGAATTTGTTGCGTTTTCACTGTAGTAATAGGTTTGAGTGTCCCAATTATTAATAGCGACAGACGAAGGTGCTATTTCATAGGTAAAACCACAAAGACTATTCAATATATCTGCATCGCCGGTTTGAGTGGTTCCGGAGATTAAGGTAATTTGCTCATTATTTGTAAGTACAAATATATCAGGCCAGTTCTGATCCTGTAATTGTCGTGAAACGAAGACACCGTTATCTACTGTCCATGTTGAATTGTATCTGTCGTTGATAACATAGTGTTTGTCTTCAATTAAAGAATAATATTCCCGGGCTGCATTTTCGTATTGACCATTCCACAAATAGAGGTCTCCCAGTAAAAGCGGGATAGGGAAAAACAGCTTTTCGCTGGTCATATCTGCTCCCAGTGAAATTCCACCCGGTGAATTCACATTTTTCACGGGCTCAAGATCACTGATTAAAACAGGAACCAACTCTTGAATCGAATACTCGGGAAAATCAGTTTTTGATGCTTGCACGGTTAAAAGAGGCTCCTTGTAATATTTGGCAGTGCCATAATTCAATGCGATCTGCATGTAGGTCCAGGCACGAATCGCTTTGGCGGCTGCATATTCTTTTAAGAGCGATTTTTCTCCACCTGCAGTAAAAGCCGTGTCGATATTGCTGATGAGGTAATTACAGTGGTTAATTACAGCGTAGTAATCTTCGATTACGTTATATGAGTTATTTTCCGAAATATCGAGATCGTTAATTTCCCGAAGTTCAAGTCCTGCATTTTCGGTAACATCCATAAGGTCGCCCCTGAGTTCACCGAACAAAACATATCGATCAGCCAGTTTACTAAGTTTAGTAAAAATACCGATCATGGAATAGATCGAGTCATTGGGTGAATCAATCTGATGATTTTCGGGCAAGATTATACGCTCGGAATCGACATCCAGCAGTGTATCGCAGCTGGTGGCAATCACTGTGAAAACGATTAATCCGAATAATATTTGATTTAGTTTCTTCATCTTTATTTCTTTAATACGGTTTCTAAATCCGTTTCTTTCAAACATTTTCTTTAGCTGATTACAGATTCATTTTTATTCCAATAAAATAACTTCTGGTAAGCGGTAGCAACCCTGCGTCGATTCCCTGATACAGAACGTCGTTTTTTACCGATACTTCCGGATCACGTCCCAAATAATTAGAAAGAGTAAACAGGTTGTTGGCTGATACCCACACTTTAAGACCTTCTATAGCAGAAATTTTTAGAGGAATATTATAGGCCAGCGACAACGTTTTAAAACGAAGGTACGATCCATCTTCGATCCATCGGTCTGAGAAACGGGAATTACCCATCGGGTCCATATAGGTCACCTTAGGTTGAGTAGTTTGCTGGCCTTCGTAAAACCAACGATTCAGCATTGCTGTAGATTGGTTTGTAAAATAACTTCCCGATTCTAGATTGGCGCGCAAAGCGTTGTAAATGTCGTTTCCATAAGAATAAGTAAAAAACATGTCAACTGTAAAATTCTTAAAATTGAATTTACTGTTAAAAGAGCCAAAAAAATCGGGATTCGGATCACCGATTACCTGACGGTCGTTCTCATCGATAATACCGTCGCTTTTAAAATCGTCAAAATATATGTCACCCGCTTTGAAGTAATGAGAAATACCGTTTTCGTCAATTACTTTCAGATTTGCAGTATTAACTGCTTCTTCACTGGTAAAAACGCCTAAAGTTTTATAGCCGTAAAAAACTCCTGCTGAATTTCCGACTGATGTCAGGATATCAGCTCCATACAATGATGTGATATATTCGCTGTTGTCCGGCAAGGATTCGATTTTATTTTTGTAATGTCCAACACTGGCTCCAACTTCCCATTTGAAACCAGTAAGATTTATAAGTTTCATATCGGCTGATAACTCGAGTCCTTTATTTGATAACTTCCCGCCATTACCCCAATAATATCCGTTACCCAACACTTCAGGTAAGGATTTCATGAATAGCAGATCTTTTGTTATGTTGCTGTAAACATCAGCCGTAATTGCCAAACGGTCGTTAAAAAGAATTGCATCTACACCCAGGCTTGCTTTGGCAGTAGTTTCCCATTGTATTTCAGAATTACCAATATTCGCCAGGATCAAACCATTAGCCCTGTCCATATAACGTGTTGATTCGAAATATGCAGTCCATGCATAAGGTTCGATGTCGTCATTTCCTGAGAGTCCGTAACCGACACGAAGCTTCAGCCAGTCGATGGCTTTCACGTTAGCCATAAATGCTTCGGAAGAGATCAGCCAGGCTGCGTTGACTGATGGGAAAATGCCCCAACTGCGGTCGAACAACTGGAACCCTCCCTGAGTTTCGCGACCAAAACGTGATGAAGCGTCGGCAGCCACAGCAGCAGACAGGAAATAACGGTTGTCGAAATTGTAATCAACCGTTAGATAATCTGATATTGATTTAATACGGTTGTTAACGCCACCTGTGCTTCTGATGAGCTGGTCCAGCAGGTTTCTTTTTTGGTCAGATCCTGAGTTGTATCCTATTCCATAATCACCTTCAAAATAGTTGGAAATGTAACGGAAACCTGCAATTGCTTTTATGTTGTGTACTTCGTTGATCTGTTTCCCGAACGTTAACTGTGTATCATCAAATATGGCATTGTTACGCATAACCTGACTTTTAAAAACGTTTTCTATAGTTACGTTGCTGGATAGTACTTGATTAGCCACACCTATCATCGGGCTGTAGTAAGTTTCTTTAAATTTGTCGATGGCATAGTCAAACTGTGTACTTAATGTAAATACAGGCGAAAGTTTGAATTCGGGTTTAAAACCAATTGAAAGCCTGTAATGTTTGTTTGTATTTAATGCATTTGCAATGACAGCTGTTGGATTGCCTACATTGAAAATATCAGCGTCTTCCGGGTCAGTTGTCAGCGTACCTGTGGAAGTGTAAGTATAAGGATTCAGGAAAGGTGCTTTTAACATTGCCAGGTAAGTTGGTGAGGTGTAGAAGTTGATTCCGTCATCGAGTAAGGTGCGATCAATACTGGTATAACCCACATTCATCCCAAGTTTGATGTTTTCTGTAAGAAAGAAGTCGGCATTGGTTCGGGAATTCAGACGCTGAAGGTCGGTTGTTTTTACAATACCTTTATTTCCTGTATAACCAAGCGAAAAATAGTACAGAGCTTTTTCATCGCCTCCGTTAACATTGATATTGTAACTTTGTGTGATCCCTTCCTGATAAACTTCGTTGTCCCAGTTCGTATGGTTATGATACTTGTTATAAGTTATTGAAGTCGGGTCGTCGTTTAAAAATTCCAAAGCATCAATCTGTTCAGCAGGCAACCCAGTCGTTCCCAAAAGATCAGAAGTGTAAATGCGAAATTGATCGCCATCCATTGTAGGTAAAGAAGATGTTTTTTCGGTCATGCCACCGAAAGCATTAAAAACAATTTTGGTGGCCATGCCATCACCCCGTTTAGTATTGACTATAATTACTCCGTTACTGCCTTTCGAACCATAAATAGAAGTTCCGTCTTTGATGACAGTTACACTCGCTATATCATTCATATCGATATCATCAAGCGGATTGTTGTAAAAACCGTCGTGAACCGAAAGTATGTCGAAATAATTGTTCCAGATTATTCCATCGATTATAAAAAGAGGTTGCGAATTCATATTTACAGAGTTCAATCCCCTGATGAACAAAGAAGAACCCATTCCACTGCTACCCGAGCGGTTTATACCACGAACATTACCATTCATTCTTGACTGGATGGCATCGTCAACTGAAAGAAAAGTGGGATATCCAATGTCGCGTGTACCATTTACAGAATTAACCGCATGGGCGGATCGGATTGGACCAGTTGGACCTTCAACTTCTTTGAATAAATCCTGGTAAACCTCAGAATAGAGATTGATTTCAAGGTAATCTCTTCCCCGCACCGGTATCTCTCTCTGGTTATAGTCGAACGCGACAATGGTCAATATTTCTCCGGGAGAATTGACTTCAATTTCAAAATTTCCATTTTCATCGGTAGTGGCTGCTGATTTATGGATCTGAGATTGAACCTGCGCAGCAGCTATCGGTTGCCGTGTCATTGCGTCGCGAACGATACCCTTCACTTTGTATGCCGAAGGATCGACAAATGTCGAGGTATCCGCAACAGTTGAAACAATTGCTACTGTTGTATCAGTTTGTCCATACGTGGCGGTAGAAATTGCCAAAGTCCCGGCTATCAGAATAGAACCCAGGAATTTTCGCAAGAAATGATTCCTCATCGTATTCATTATTTTTATATCTCTGTTCTTTATCATCATAATATTTTTTGAACTTATTCCAGAACGGGTTCTAAAATGATACAATCGATGCGCATAGTCCTGCTGAAATCACCCGACTGTTCTTCCTGCGTTGTTACATCACTGCTAACTTCCAGTTTTACAGCAATCCTGTCGTAATCTGCATCAATAATGTTAGCATATTCAAAATCGAACTGATCAACAAACATTTTAGTCATTCCTTCCGGATCAGTTACATTGTTCTCTGGTGTAACTCGTCTGATGAAAGTACTGCCGCTTGCTCTTCTGATGTATGTTAGCGTAAACTTTGCCTTTGTTGGTGTGTGGTTGTTTGGATCTACTATTTTGGCAGGAACGAACACACAATATATGTTGTATTTTGCTGAAAGTGTATTTGGTATTGAAAATTCAATAGACGGTTCATTCGAGGTAGGGTCAACCAGGATATAATAGTTATTGGATGCAGTAAATTCTGTTCCATAGCTTGATCTAATAAAAATATTACTACCGTTAAACGTTCTGCCATTTGAATTTTCTGCTTCAACCTTAATTTTCTTAAAGAAGGACGCAGTATCCTGGAAAGGCATTTGATTCGTTATATAAGCCAGGCCATTACTAAGCGATTTGTATTCAAGACCTTTAAATAGTTCACCAGGATTGTAAAACACATTCCTGTATGTTGATGTAATCGAATCGAGGTTTTCAGGTGCGCTAATCCGCCCACGGTAAAGCATGTCCTGAATAACAGTAAAGCTGGTCAAGTCTCTTTGACGCGTTGTACTTCCTGCATCGGTCGGGAAATTGAAATAGCCTTTTATTCTTGAATATGCCTCATCCCAGGCATCATTATCAGGCATAATTGCAGTATAGATACTGTCTTCCACATCAACAGAGCCCAGTCTTTCCAAAACCGGATTCGAAATTACGAATGCGCTATCGTAAATTACCTGTCCGTTTTCATCGGCACCAATTTCGGTACTATTCTCGGGATCAAAGACCTTTTTCGACTGGCCATAAATATAGTCGCGCAAAGAGTCGATACCATCAGCTTCCCCAAGATATTCCCATAAGTTGTACTCATATGGCGCAAAGCCATTGATCACATGTATTAATCCGTTTTTAGCCGGCTGGTTGGCTATGGTGATAATATTATTTCCAAAGGTGTATCCCGATTGGGCTTTTGCAAAATTTACATATTTTCTATCCAGCATTTTTATGAATGTATTATTAATTCCGGAAGTGGTGATCCTGCTTCGTGCAATATGGTTCTTCACTGTTTTAGTGACTAATTCTGTGTTGGAAATATCAAAACCACTAAGTGCATCGTTTTTTGGTGCCCAGACGGTGAACGACTGTGAAGAGTTTAGAACATCAACGTAACCAGCTATCTCCAGCATATTGTAAAAGGTACTCAGATCCGATTGACTTTTTATGTATTCAGTCACAGTTTTGTCGGGAAGATCAAAAGAACTTTGATCGTAATGATCGTTCCATTCTTTTGTACAGGCCGTAGCCAGTAATAAACTTATCAAAGCCAAGAAGGGAACGAAGCCCTTTAAATGTTTGTATTTCATTTTAACCAGCATTTCTATTCTTAATAAATATCCTCAAATTCAAGCACTTCAACCGGGACAAATTCCAGGTAGTCGAACATAAATTCACCCGATTTTACAGCTCTTACTGAAAAGGTATGCGTACTGTATTTATCAAATGTGTAGATACCCAAAATTCGTCGAAGTACCTGTTCTTCCATACGTGCGCTGGGCCCCTGGTACCACCATTCCGTAATGACAGTATAGCTGGCAGGACCTTTCATATATCCACGGTTGCGCATTGCTTTGTCGTTTTCGTAGCCATACGGATCTCGTGCATCGCTGCCAGGAGTCTGATAACCAATATCAGGATTGGTGGCTGATAGTCGCAGATCAAGCGGAATACCCGTTGGAACTCCATCCCAGTATAATTGTGCCACACCGCGCAGGGCAGTTGGCTGATAACCAAAACGCACTTCGTAAGTTCCCGGAGGAATAGTTATTGTTGTTATATCAAAATCATACAAACCTGTCAGCCATAGCTCGTCTCCCTGATAATCATCAAATCGGTTATCAGCATTAAAGTAATGGACTTCGGTTGTTGAAGAGGCCTTAATCCGGTCAACATATCCATTTGGGATATGCCACTGTTCTGAATATAATCCGCCACCTATATGAGAGTTTCCAACACGTATATTATTATTGACAAACTCCGGAAAGAAACTGGACACATCCATTCTCATGCGCTTGGTTGTAAGCATTCGCTCCACATCAGCATTAAAGACCAGTATATTATCAATTTCGTGGTAAACTCCATTTATAGCATCATTATCGAAATCGTCAGTCAGGCGTATTGCCTTACCGGTTTCGGGAATTAAATTAAAGACATTGTATTCATTTGTAAAGCGTAATGTTCGAACTTCCAATAAAGTGTTCGGACAAAGGGTTTCAAGATATTCGAACATGTCTATGGCTTCCCCGCCGGCCCCGACTTTGATAGAGTGGGTTTCACCCACATTCATTCCGGTATTGTCGTATTTCTCGACAAACAGTCTCATGGGTATCTTTTTGTTGAGCAAGTGATAAGCGATAAACCGGTTTAGACTATTCTTCCTGTCTGTAACGTCGGTAATTGATGCATCATCCGGATACATCTTATCGTAAACTTGTTTTGCATAAGCTTTTAGGTCATCTAGATTATTAATGCCATTATTGGCATAGGTTTCATTGCTCTCCATTAATGCTGTGAAACCATATTTTCTTTCACGGGGTTCTCGAACTCTTGCATAGTTATATATAACTCCTGCATTTTCCTGTGCCACCCATTCAGGATCAGGAACATAGCTCTCATCTTTGATCGGGCTCAAATTCTTGTCGAGACCGGTTGCCTGTAATGCTTCAAAAAAGAGTGAAAATTTTTCATCATTGGATATGGCCTCAACTAATGTATTCTCTGTAGGAGACAACACCTCACTGATCGCATGGATAACACCATTATGAGCTTCAATATCTTTTTCCGTGATTTTTGCAGTGGTATTTACCGTATAAACCAGACCAGAGGCATCCGAAGAAATTCCAATATCCACATAACGGCCACTCATGGTTTGTTTATTTAAAAAACCTTCAACAAAATCTTCGGTGGTTAAGGCAAAGTCCTTGATAATATGATCATAAGCGATTTTCTTAAGAACATCAAGCGGAAAGTCATTAATAGAGTTTTTCCCTTTACTTTTATAAAACCGGATTACAGCTTCGTTATCAGGAAGAAAACAGGTATAATCACCATAGGCGTTTAGTAATCCCATTACTCCTGTTGTATCGAGAATATGGGTGAATTCGGAGTAGGTTTCAGGACGATTTTTAATATATTGACCTACCGTTTCACCGGTGAAGGTGTAGAAATTACTACCAATATCATCACTATTACAGGCAGACAATATGAATATTAGTAAAGTGAATACAATTGCCGACAATGTTATTCCCTTTCCTTTATAGCGTAATTTTGTTAACATATTGTGAATGACTGATAAATTCATCTTAAAGATTTTCATGCTCAAATATTTTATTAATTTCCTGAACCTTGACCGGTAACCTTATAAAATTCATTTTGTTCCAGGGCAGAGTTCGCCTTTAATTCATCTGTATGCACAGGTAAATATAAAGCATCCATAACCGACATTTTCGTTGATTGAAGAGTGGTCCCGCCAGAAAATTTTTTGGTAACGTAACTCAGCAGCGGTGCTGGTGAGTCAACACGTCTTGCCAAACGCATCAAATCGAACCAGCGCTTCCCTTCAAACATTAGTTCGCGTTGTCGTTCTCTCATAATCAAATTATCGAGTTTAAGTTTTGAAGTGTAATCATCGGCTATCAAACCTTGTTCGCCTTCTTCCGTATTCGATCTCATATATACAGTATTGATCAGATTAATAGCTTCTTCATTGTTCGTTTCAAGTTGTATCAGTGCTTCAGCTTTCATTAGGTAAATTTCCGAAAGACGGTAAACAATCCAGTTGGCCGTTATATTTCTGTAGTAGTAAGTGCTTACCTTGGTTGTGGCATTTTCTAACCTTTGGGCACCAGCATATTTGAAAACATAGTAATGATCACCGCCCGTTTCCTGGCGCAGAAAATCTTTTTCACGCAAATCTTCCTTGCTTTCTTTACCACTGCCTGCGTTGTAGTTAAACGGGCTAAATTTTCCATTAACCAACACACCGGGGAAACTCCACTGGCCCGCTTCATTACCATAGGCACCTAAGAAGTCATGAACAACCCAGTTAAACATCAGGTTGTCGTCAAACTGCAGTTCAAAAATACTTTCCCTGGAATTACCTTTGTAAAAAACGTTGGGAATTACATCTTCTCCAAGTTCGAGTTCCAAATCAGAATTAGGATCATTCAGGATCTGGTCGCACATATCAACGCAATTGCTGTATTTTTCTCTCCAAAGGTAAATATCAGCCAGTAAAGCTCTGACTGCATTTGTAGTGATCCTTCCTTTAGTGTAAGTGGTGGTTTCAAAATTTTCGCGCGAATATTTTAAAGCGGTTTGAAGATCACTCTCCAATTTGTCAAGGATAAAATCTTCTGATGACTGGGGAATACGGTAATCCTGAGCATCATCGATACTTGGTTGGTCCACCCATGGAACTTTCCCGAAAGTGCGTACAAGGTAAAAATACATTAGCGCGCGCAAAGTAAGTACCTCAGCTTCCATTGAATGGAGTTTCGATTCTGTAAAGTTGGCGTCAAGATCAACAACTCCAGGGGAATAGTGTAAAAAGTTATTGCAATTATTTATTACGGTGTAAAATGCACCCCAGCGACAGTAACTATTATCTGCTGAAATATCGACATTGAGCATTTTATACATGTCGGCGGGCATATTTCTACCGTAGGTTACATTATCAGATCTAAGTTCACCCCAAACCAACATCCTGCTTATTACGTCTCTCTCCGTTACCGAACGGTAACATGCTGCCAGTACCTGGTCCACCTGGCTTTCGTTCTGCCAGAAGTCATCAAGTACAATTTCACTTTCGGGTCTTACATCGAGCCATTTTTTACAACCGGACGATGCTAATATCAGACCTGCTATCGATAATATAGAAAATAATTTTTTCATCATCATTCATTTAAAAAGTCACTGAAACTCCAAAAGTTGCATCTTTTGAACGCGGTGTAGGAGAACGGTCAACACTTACTCCAAATAAACCATTAGGTCCATCATAACCAATTTCCGGATCCACACCGGTATATTTTGTTAAAACAAATAAATTATTAATTGTAAGATAAAAGCTTACCTGTTGTAGCTTATATTTTTCCAGTTTCGATTTTGGGATTGAATAGTTAAAAGTCAGATATTTCATTCGCAAAAACGATCCGTCTTCAACATAGCGGTCGCTGCCCAGCCAATTGTATCCATAGTTGTAAAGTGCACGTGGCATTTCGGTTACATCACCGTCTTTTCTCCATCGCCAGTTAACAGAAATACTTTGGTTGTTCAGGTAATACATGTTTTCGGCATTCATCCTTGCCATGTTAACGATCTTATTTCCGTAGCGGAAATTGAAAAACGCTGTTAGTGAGAGATTCTTGTAGCGAATGGTTGAGCCAAAACCACCGTTCACTTTAGGATTCGCGTTGCCCAAATAAACAATGTCAAGTTCGTCGATATTACCATCGTGGTTTATGTCTTCGTAAATGGCGTCACCGCCCCTGAACCGGTATTCGTTACTTCTGCCGTAGGCAAAATACATCGGCAGGGGACTACCTTCTTCATCAGTAAACACTTTCCCGTTTTCATCCCGGGCCACCGGAGCATTTTCCTGCACACCTTCAATGTATTCGTCGTACTGGTAAACACCTTTATACTTGAATCCGTAAATTGATCCAAAAGAATTATTTTCCTGCAGACGAGAGAGATAGGTGCCGTTTGTATAGTCGTAGTCACCATTGTAATTGGCAAGTATGTCATCCCTCAATTTAACAATAGTATTCACATAGTTCGACAGGTTGAAGTTAAAATCGATTGAAAAATCTTTTGCACTTATCGCCCGATTAGTAATAAAGTTTAATTCCCATCCATTGTTATCCATAGTTCCCACATTCTGATAGGATACAGTGCTGAATCCGGAAGAACTTGGAACATTTAAGTTTGGAAATAATAAATCTTTCGTCCGTTTATTATAAAAGTTGATGTCGAAAACTAAACGATCATCAAAAAATCCAAGGTCAAGGCCATAGTTGAACGATGTCGATGTTTCCCATCTCAGGTCCGCCAAACGAAGTGTTGTCGGACGGGTTGCGGGCATATCAATGTAACTTCCGTAGGGTGAGTAACGGCTAAAATGGAGGTATTCCTGATTCGGCTGGTTTCCGGTGATCCCCCAGCTGGGACGAATGGCCAACATACTTAACCATTTTTTTGTTTTTTGCATAAAGGATTCATCAGATATGATCCATTTGGCTGAAATGCCCGGGAAATTTCCATACTTGTATTTTTCACCGAATTTTGTACTTCCATCCCTTCGGAAAGTAACACCCAATATATATCGGTCTTTATAAACATAATGCCCCCTGAACAAAAGGGCATCGGATCGATAAGTAAGTCTGCTGGAGGAAATACCTGTTGAGTATCCGGCAGCTGAGTAGTCAGTAATACCACCGGAAGGAAGATTCGTAACTCCCATACCCTGTGAAGCACGGTTTCCTGTTGTGAGCTGAAAAGAGCCCTGAACTTGCAGAAAGTGATCAGGATTGTAGATTTTGGGTTGCCAGTTAATACTGTTTTCTGCAAAAACATCTACACTCTCCGAATCGTATCCATCCGCAGCATTTATAGATCCATCGTTCCAGGGTGCATTGGAAACTTCTGCAGGAAGAAACCTGCTTACTTTATCGTTATTCACATCAAATGAAACATCCAGGTTATATCTAAGCGTTTGTATTTCCGGATCCAGCAGGTCGTATTGCAATCTGAATGTAGGCCTGATACGGTAGTTTTTCAGGTTGTTGGTAGCCAGTTTGGCCAATGCCACCGGATTACGCAGATCACGCTGAGAGCCGTGAAGTGTAGATGAACGTGAAATATTGTAATATACATCCGTTTTATTGCCATCTAAATCCTGCTTATAAACACTGACGTTGGGCATTTTTGCATAAGCTATCCCTAAAATGTTGTCATAATTCCTGTTGTTATCCGTATAAAAGAATTGTAATTCAGAAATAAATCTAATCCTGTCGGATACAGAATAATCAAGCTGTGCCGTTGAGGTTATTCTACTCATTTTCTGCCCGATGACGGTACCCGTTTGGGTCAGGAATCCGGTTGAAACCCTGTATCTTGCCCGATCGCCACCCCCTGAAATATTTAGATAATTGTCGTGTTTGAAACCTATCTGTGACACTTCTTTCACCCAGTCGGTGTTATTGTTAAAATTCTCGTATTCCGAGAATGTAGGATCGTAAAGAAATTCACGAACATTTGCCGCGTTTTCATCCTGCTGAGGATTGAAGTAGGCCTGTTTGATCATCATTGTGTAGTCGTCGCCGTTCAGCATGTTTAATCCGCGAGGTTGTTTTGCGACTGTAAAACGGTACGAATATTGAACGCGGGTCGGTCCCTTGGCTCCTTTTTTTGTTTTGATCACCAGCACACCATTGGCCCCTTTCGATCCCCATACCGCGGTTGAAGCGGCATCTTTTAATACGGTAATCTCTTCAATATCATCTGGATTTATGCTTAACATATTAGCATATTGTTCCTGGTTTGCTGTAGCGAAATCAAACGAAGGATCTACCTGCATTTCATAAGGAATACCGTTTATAACTATAAGTGGTTGTGTATTGGAATTGATCGAGGAGGTTCCCCGAATCCTCATGGTTGCTCCTGAGCCAAGGTCTCCCGAGTTAGCTACAATGTCCATACCGGCAATACGCCCCTGCATTGCTTCATCAATAGAGGTTACCTGCACACCTTCAAATGCTTTTGAGCTGATGGTTTGCATTGCAGTCGAGATTTCTCGTTGTGGAATTTCAAAGTTTCCGTCAGAGATTTTCTTTGCTGCTTTCACGACAACTTCATTTATTTCCTGACGCTCCTCTTCCATGCTAACGTTTATTACACTTTCATCACCGATTTTTCTTCCCTGTGTTTTATAACCGATAAAGCTGAAAACAATATTATTTTCAGGATTCTTGATTTTTAAAACGTACTGTCCGTTTATATTAGTAATGGTAGCACTAACAATCCTTTTTTTACTATCTGCCTCAATTACAGTAGCACCAACAAGAGTTTCGCCATCAGTTGCTGACTTAACAGTACCTCGTATCACCTTTTCAGTTCCCAGTGTTTGACCAGGTGAAATGAATGGTGTGATCAGATAAAAAATCAGAATTGTTCCAACAATTTTAAATTTCATATTTGTTGTCATTTTATTCAAATCTCAAAACATTATCAATCTGGTGAATAACCGCTGTAGAAGAAGTAACAATGGACGAACTTGAAAAATCAGTACCCGCACCCGTACCGTCAATTTCCTTGTAAGCCTGCGGATTGCCGCCGAAAATGTAATCTCGTGTTAAAATGTTGTATAGTCCGTTATCCTTAATCACGTTAGCGATACTATAATTTTCAGTATCCAGTTTTATATTTTTACCATCACAGGTAATACCCAGTCTGTAATATTTATCTTTATACGTTCTGAATTGTGTTTCCAAATCGTTTTGTTTGATGGTTGCTGTTTGATAAAGCTTATAAAAGTTTTCACCATCAAGATATATCGAATTATCCTGAAAGTGGTAACGTAAAAAACGTTCCAGTTTAGCCATTGCAGCATCCTTCTCCGTATTATCGGAAATTCCCCTGATTTGATCCCAGTCCATAATAATACCATCACTAATTGCTTTTTGAATAGCATCATTTGTAGGAACATAAACTGTATAGTTAAATGTGTTGAAAAACTTGATGCTATAATCGATACCGTAATAATTGGTCCTTTTCACAAATATTTCTCTACTTGTCCCGGAAAATCCATCAAGCAGCGCAAAAAACTCACTGAACTCAGGTGTTTCACTAAGTATCTTGTACACTGATTGCAATGGTGTCTGGATTGGTTTGTCGATAAAATATGTTGTGCCGTTTTGCTGCCTGTAAACACCATTGTTCAAAACATTTATCACAGTGCCCGAATTAATATCATATCCCGCCTGCACTTTCAGGTCAGCTCCTGTGCCTTCAATTCGTAAAATGTTACCGTTTTTGGTAAAATAGTGGTTGGCTCCTGATTCCACATCACCAACTACAACGTGCGTGTCAAGAAGATCAAGTAACCGTTTTGAAACAAAGTCCGAATTGGTTATTGTATTTACTGAATCGCCTACCTCGCCGGTCAGTGGATCAAAAGTATATATGGTTGCGTTCACTGTATTGGTTTCAGTATTATACCAATATTTCATCACACCTTTTTTATCTTTCGCATAGGCAACCGGATCAATATAATTCTTAAAATATTTATCGGTAGGTACAAAGAAACTATAGGTGCTTTTCAGTGCGTTGAGGTAAAGATCAAACTCGTTTTCATTTACTGCCCAGTTGAACACACTCGTTTCAGCGCTTAACAGAACCGGGGCGTAAACTGAAATATAGTCATCGGGTGGATAAACTTTGTTTGTGTTGTACACTACGCCATTCAATCCTATATACGAACCGACAATATCACCCGGTTCAATGGGTATTGGTGAGTTGTTGGCATCTACTAATTTATCGAAACGGCCCGGCACTGTTTCAAGAAAGGATTCACGAAGATGTCTGTTAAGTAATTTCACAATTATATTATTCGGCGTGTTCTCCCAACTTCCAAAACGGTTCTTCAATATTAGCCCAGCTCCTTCGTTAAAATAAGCTGTCATTGCCTCGTTGGTGGGAGCAAAAACTGCTGCCATATCCGACTGCAAACTGCTACCTACAGCAGATGATACATATTCGTTCATGCCCGGATTGAGAGGTAGCAGAAGATCACTTCCGATCTGGCTTCCATCTGGGTAACGGTTTCGACCCTGATAATCCGTAAAATATATTTTCTCATAAATTGAATCGATTGGATTTTCCGGATGAATCTGGTTGTACGCATTTGTCTGTGAAGCATTATAATAGGGAGCACAAAAACGATCAATCAAGTCGGAGAATATACTCAAATTTGGATTGGTTTTCATATATTCAGCTACGTTCACTGGGGGGATCAGTACCTTTTCCAACACATGAATATATCCATTCTTGCAGGTAATATCTCTTTCTTTTACTCTTATATTAAAGATATGGGCGTCGTTCGTAGTTCGTTCAACACCAGTGATCAGGCTAAAGTCAGCATCGCTAATACCAGCGCTCTTCAATGAGCTCGGCAGAAAATGGACCATTGGCCATGATGTTGCATCTTTAAGCAGGTGCATCCCCTTGTTCCGGTGTCCATTCCAAAAACGGCCTTTGGGCAGCACGTCGCCCGATTCGAAAGGAACTGAATCGAGAACAGAAATGGACGTAGAACGCCTCAAAGCCGTTCCTTCCTCAAGAGTACCGTCATAATAGTTCGCCAAGGTTTCTATCAGATATGCATTGTCGATCATTGAGAATTTAAGGATTAGCTTTTTCTGGGTCATGCTCAGGTTATCGTAGCTCGACACATTCCACGGATTGTTTTTAAAGAATTCTTCGAAAGCTGCGTCATCGGCAACAAAAAGCGTTTTGCTGCCTGTTTTGGCAAGAACATTTTTATAATCCTCAACTTCTTCTATTAACCGGGTGAAATAGGTGTAGTTTTCGTTCGACTTCAGGTAATCGTAAATACTGGCACCAAGCCATTCAGGTTCGCTGTTGTCATATAAATATTCATCCTTGCAGGAAACCATCATTATCAATCCGACCAATAGAACTAATTCTATCAGCAGATGTAGCCTGAATTGTTTCCGAATTTCTTTTTTCATAATCTCTGCTGATTTAGTAAATATTACTATAGATATCCCTTTTAAAATGAAAATTACTTTTTAATACATAATGAATTCCCTGGTGAGTTCTTAGCATCCCGAATTTGAATGATTCAATTTGCAAAGTGCTATTATTCATTGTCTTTAATGCACTGGAAGTGTCATTGTATTTTGCATTTAAATATTTCTTTACTAATGTTAAAATGCAAGATATTTTTACAAAAGCTGATTGCTTTGCGATCAAATGTTTGCCTATAGTGGAGAAAGAAGATATTTTATGACTAACAAAAAGAAGAAACCGTTTTGTTTTTAAAAGAAAGTCTTCAAGTCCAATTCTTCCGTAAGTATATTGGTTTATTCCTCCGATAGTTTTAGCATTGACTATTTTCATCGATTTAGTTAGAAAAATATAAAATGTAAGTTTAACACTTAATTATATGATACGAAAATAGTTCCCTCTAAATACTTTTAGAATCTGAAATCAGTCAAAAAAGGTCACAATCTCACAATCTTATTTTCACAGTCATTTTTTTCTGTTCACGATAATAATATCAACAGAATTCAACAGGAATCTTTTTTCAATGAGGGGAAGGTTATAATACATTATCTTTATCCTATTTAGATTAAATATATTGATGTTAAAATATGGTGATAAGAGTGTTTTCTATACTTAGATTATATTTACTTATAAGCGTCTGCTTTTTCTTTTTGTTCCAGCCGCGCATAGGTGTTAAAAAGTATTTGTTTTAAGCTTGGATAGGAACCACTTTTATATGCTTTTAATAAGTGTGGCAGGGCTTGCCTGTACAAATTTTTTCCTTCTTCAATACCTTTGTTATAAACAGAATAGTCGGACCTGGAAGGTTTTGATTTTGCTTCATACTCCTTTTTTCTTAATGCAAATATTTGGGTCCCATCGCTATATAAAATCATCCCTATACTCATATTGGCCCCTGGGTGATCAGGATTCAATTTTAGCACTTCATTATACAAAGCTTTAGCTTTATCAATTTGATTTAAATTTTGATATGCAATTCCTTTAAAATAAAGGTAATCAGTATTGGTTGGATTTAATTTTAACAATTCGTCAGTAGTAGTTAGTAACTTCTCATATTGCTCAGTATTCACATAAAGAAATGCAAGGCTTTCATCAATCGATTCTTTATATTCCGGATATGATTTCGCTTTTTCCAGTAACGCAAATTCGTATATTGAATCATTTTTTGCCTTTTTTGAAAGATTAATTAGTTTGTCGTAGATATCAAGTTGCGGTACTTCCAGTCTTACAGCTTCCTTATAATAACGAATCGCATCGTCTTTGTTTCCTAAAGCCTCAGATGAAAGGCCTGCATATCCATATACTAAAGAAAGTTGCTTAGTGTCACTTATATTTAATTCAATAACATTTTTGCATTGTTCTAACCCATCCTCAAAATTACCATTCATCATGGCATATTTTATATTGTCTATTTTTGAATCAATATCTTGTGCCTGAATGCTCGTACATGTAATAATTAGTAAACAAACTAATATTAAATAATTTCTATACATTTTAGGTTTATTTTTAAATCAAAGATAATTTAATAATTAGCTATTTGCTATACACATTTTAGTCAAAAGTCGTACATGAAATAGTCCTCACATCGAATAAAATAATGATTTTTTTATTGTGTAAGGTAATGATTATCTTTTTGAGTTAATGGAGCAAGTTTTGGTGTTTCATATTTGGCCGAAATAAACATTGAGTTCTAAATGTGTCTCGGGAGAAATAAAAAAGCCTGTCATATTTTAAATAACAGACGTTTATTATTTTTTGAAGTAGCGAGAGGCGGGCTTGAACCGCCGACCTCATGATTATGAATCATGCGCTCTAACCAGCTGAGCTACCTCGCCATAACCTTAAATTTTCGAGGTGCAAATATAGTATTTATTTTTATTTAGCCGGATTTTTCAGGTAAAAAATGCCTGCCATCAAATGATGTGTAATTTTCAGAGTTGTAAGTTCCAAACAGAATAATTATATTGGGCAAAAATCAAACACATGACTGATAAGGTAAGAATTCAACTTGAGTACGTAATTAACTGTTCCCCAAAGGTTTTGTACAATCGTTTAAGTACTGCTTCAGGACTCACTGAATGGTTTGCTGAAGACGTGCGGGTTAAAGGAAAGAAGTACACATTTATTTGGGAAGGGGCAGAACAAACAGCTGTTATGAGCTTGCACAAAGAAAACAGGATGGTTCGGTTTTCATGGGAAGAAGAAGATGATGAAAGTTTTTTTGAATTCAGAATCACACAGGATGAACTTACCGGCGATGTGTCATTGATTATCGTTGATTTTACCGAAGAAGATGAGATGGAAGAAACCCGGGGTTTGTGGGATACACAGATCGCCGATTTAAAACATGTTCTTGGTTCATTATAATCTTTTCACTTTTATGATATCTTTTAACCTCAATTTTAGATCAACTTAAGTTTCTTAACTTTTTTTTATGTTATGAATTCCCAAAATAACTTAGTTTTGTAGTCGTTTCTTAATAGAAATTACTGGTATGAAGCGTTTGCATTGGTACGTAATAAAATCTTTTCTGGGGCCATTTTTTATGACCTTTTTTATTGTCGTATTCGTACTTCTTATGCAATTTTTATGGAAATACGTGGACGACCTTGTAGGGAAAGGGCTCGATCTTAATGTGCTGGCAGAGATGCTTTTTTATGCATCGTTCGGACTTTTACCATACGCTTTCCCACTGGCTATGTTGCTGGCTTCAATCATGTCTTTCGGGGCTTTAGGCGAAAATTACGAATTGGTGGCGATGAAATCGTCCGGGATTTCGCTTTTTAGGATAATGAGGCCACTTATATTTATTGCAATTTTTGTGACAGGAACAGCATTTTATTTTGCCAATTATATTTTGCCTCATACAAATTTGAAGTTTATCACCTTGTTGGCAAGTGTAAAGCAGCAGCGGCCGGAGTTGGTGCTGCAACCCGGCGTTTTTACCAATGAAATAGACGGATACAGTATTAAAGTAGGTCGTAAAAGCAACAAAACCGATATGTTGTACGATTTGCTTATTTATGATCATTCAAGGAATCGTATGAATGAGAGTGTAACTGTTGCGGATTCTGGTTTCCTGAAAATAACTGAAGATAAGAAATACATGGTGTTAACGATGTATGATGGGGTTAACTATTCGGAAGAATCGACAAACAGGGATCGCAGGGAAATAAATAAAAGGCCTTTTAGACGCGACCAGTTCAAAGAACAGGTTTTTCGCGTTCAAGTTCATAATTTCGATTTTAACAAGCGAGATGAAGGTGTTTACAGAAATATGGACAGGATGTTGAATATTAAACAATTAAAAGAGCGGGAAGACACGCTTAGTGAAACATACTTTCATCAATTAAGGGGTTATTTGTTACAAATTAATATTAACCCTGTTCTTACTAATCGGGTGTTTAATATGACGGAAACAACCGATTCCCTTAAAAGAGATCCCCTTCCACTGCCTGATACTACTATCAATTTTGATACATTCTTTGGAGGACAGGATAAATGGGTAAAATCCGAAGTTTCACAAATGGCACTTGACCGGGCCCGAAGCAATGTTCAAAACCTGAGTTTGTATGAGGACCAATTATATCAAAGAAAAAAATTCATCAATAAATATGAGATGGAAAGAAACCGAAAGTTTACACTTTCCATCGCTGTATTAATTTTCTTTTTTATCGGGGCTCCGTTGGGCGCTATCATCAGGAAAGGAGGGTTAGGAATGCCGGTAGTGGTTTCAGTCCTGCTTTTCGTTGCGTATTATATAGTTTCAATGACGGGTGAAAAATCAGCACGCGAGGATGTTTGGCAAATGTTTACAGGAATGTGGTTTTCGACGTTTGTATTTTTGCCTGTCGGTATATGGTTGTCATATAAAGCCGGAACTGATTCAGCAATTATGTCAACCGAAACCTATACAAAATTATTTTCTCATTTCGGGTTCCTGAATAAACTTATTCTCAGGAAAAAGAAGAAACATGAATAAATAGGGAATTTTTAACCTAATGGATTTCAATTATATGCAATCTTCTCAAAGATTAAATAAATTTGATGCATGAAAATTCTTCAGGTTACAAATAAAGTTCCTTATCCGACAAAAGATGGCGGTGCAATAGCCAGTATGAATTTAACCCGGGGTTTTTCACTTCTTGGCCATCAGGTGACTATTCTCACTATGAATACTTTAAAGCACCACATTAGTTTGGATGAAATACCTGAACCTGTGAAAGAACTGGCAGATTTTCGGCTGGTGGATGTACCGGCACGGATTTCTCTTATTTCGGCATTTTTCAATTTGCTTTTCAGCCGAAAACCTTACAATGCTGTCCGCTTCATTTCCAAAACATTTGCTGTTGAATTAGAAAAAATTCTGAAAGAAAAAGAATTTGATGTCATTCAGTTGGAAGGGCTTTACGTTTGTCCGTACATTCCGCTAATTAGGAAAAATACATCAGCAAAAATTGTTTACAGGTCGCATAACATTGAGCATGAAATATGGACACGGTCTTCGATTCTTGCCAGGGGAATTGAAAAACGATACCTGAAAAATCTTGCGAAGCGCATCCGGCGTTTTGAAATTCAGCAGCTTAATAATTACGATTTAGTTGTACCTATTACGCAACGCGATGGAAATATTCTTGATCAGTTAGGCAACAAAAAACCAAGCCATGTTTCACAAACTGGCATTGATTCTTCAGTATTGATTCCAAATGCTAAAAATCTGGAACACCCGTCGTTGTTCCACATTGGATCTTTGGATTGGTCGCCTAACCAGGAAGGTTTGATCTGGTTTCTCGAAAACTGCTGGAACGATATTCACATAAAATACCCCGAACTCAATTTTTATATTGCCGGAAGAAATGCGCCGGTCTGGTTTCAGCGTAAACTTGGTATGCCCAATGTAATTTTTAAAGGTGAAGTGGCTGATGCTTATGAATTCATCAATTCAAAGTCGATTATGATTGTACCGTTGTTCTCGGGTAGTGGGATGAGAATAAAAATCATTGAAGGTATGGCACTTGGCAAACCTATTATAACAACTGCAATTGGTACTGAAGGAATCTCAACTACTTCGGGTAAAAATATTATTTTAGCAGAAGATGCGGCCGGTTTTACCGAAGCTATTTCAAAATTGATTGAAGACCGCGGGTATTTTGATGAGATCAGTAAAAACGCCATAGAATATATTCATGAGCATTTTGACAACCTGACTTCGGCGGGTGCTTTGATCGAGTTTTACAAAAAACACATTTAATGATACTGACCCTTCTTTTTTGGTTGCTTCTTTTCATTTTGGTTTATACCTATGTAGGTTATGCTTTGGTATTATATGCATTATTAAAACTGAAAAAAATATTTTCACCCGAAAAGTCGCGACAATATGATCCTGAATATGAACCGAAAGTTTGTCTTTTTGTAACTGCATTTAACGAAAAGGATTATGTCCACCAGAAAGTGAAAAATTCTTTTTCGCTCGATTATCCAAAGGAGAAGATTCAATATTTGTGGATTACTGATGGTTCTGACGACGGAACACCTGAGTTGCTTCGACAGTATCCCGAACTCGAAGTGCACCATTTGCCGGAACGCAAAGGTAAAATGCATGCTATGAACAGGGGGATTAAGTTCGTAAAAGCTCCTGTCATTATTTTTTCAGATACGAATACAGTTTTAGGAAAGGCATCCATTCGCGAAATTGTGGCAAAATTCAGTAATCCTGTCACCGGATGTGTTGCAGGAGAAAAACGAATTAAAAATAAAGAGGCGGATGTAGCTGCAGGAGCAGGTGAGGGTTTGTACTGGAAAATGGAGTCGTGGATAAAAAACATGGATGCTGAACTCAACTCTGCAGTGGGTGCAGTTGGCGAGTTATTTGCCATTCGTACTGAACTTTTCGAGGAGGTGGAAACAGATACATTGCTCGATGATTTTATTATTTCGCTTCGGATTGCCAAAAAAGGATATCATATTGCGTATACACCAAATGCCTATGCCGAAGAAACCGCTTCATTGAATGTTAAGGAAGAAATGAAGCGGAAAATAAGAATAGCGGCCGGTGGCATTCAAACCATATCAAGGCTTAAAGATCTATTAAATCCATTTCGTTACGGGTTACTTTCGTGGCAATATTTTTCGCACAAAGTACTTCGCTGGACCATTGCACCGATCTCGTTGTTTTTATTTTTCCCTGTTAACCTAATCCTGGTAATTCAGCAAAACAGCTGGGAAACAATCAATTTTTATTCTGCGCTGTTCTATCTCCAGGTTTTCTGTTATTTGTTGGCAGCAGTCGGGTGGTTTCTTGAAAATCGAAGTATTCGGTTAAAAATCCTTTTTGTACCCTATTATTTTATTACAATTAATTATGCTGCGATTCGCGGTATTTTTCGATATTATAAAGGAAAACAGTCTGTTAACTGGGAAAAATCAAAAAGGGCAAGCTCCTAATTATCAAATTGTTCCGTATCTCATTTTTTGCATTGTTAATTCACTGTCAACCCGGTTTTGGTTTACAAGGCTAGTTTGAATTATTTGTGTAATTTTGCGGCTGATTTAAAAATCGAAGCATGAGTGAAATAAAGCTAAATACGATTCCCGAAGCTATTGAAGCCATTAAAAATGGCGAATTGATAATTGTAGTTGATGATGAAGATCGTGAGAATGAAGGGGATTTTATTGTTGCTTCAGAGAGGATTACTCCTGAAATAATCAACTTTATGACCATTCACGGACGTGGTTTGATTTGTGTGGCACTGCCTGAAAGAAGATGTGAAGAACTGAAGCTTGAGTTGATGGTTGGGAAGAATACATCATTTCACGAAACACAGTTTACCGTTTCGGTAGATGGTATTCATCCCGAGGTTACAACAGGTATCTCAGCAAAGGACAGGGCTGTTACTATTCAGATGCTGGTTGATGAAAATACAAAACCTGAAGATTTGGGACGACCCGGGCATATCTTCCCGTTAAAAGCAAAAGAACGGGGAGTACTTCGTCGAAGCGGTCACACTGAAGCTGCTGTTGATTTGGCGCGGTTGGCCGGCCTTTATCCATCAGGAGTTCTGGTTGAAATAATGAATGACGATGGCTCGATGGCAAGATTGCCTCAACTGTCGGTTCTGGCAGAAAAGTTTAACATTAAACTGATAACTATTAAGGATCTTATATCTTATCTTTTACGAAGCGAAAGTTTAATTGAACGGGGAGAAGAAGTAAAGCTGCCGACAAGATTCGGAGAGTTTTCGTATCATTCCCTTCCGCCAAAAATCCAATGGAGTTGAACATGTTGCTCTTATTAAAGGCGAATGGGAACCCGACGAGCCGATTTTGGCAAGAGTCCATTCCTCGTGCATGACTGGTGATATTTTTGGCTCATTAAGGTGCGAATGCGGGGATCAGTTACACGCAGCAATGGAATTGATCGAGAAAGAAGGAAAAGGTGTGATTGTTTATATTATGCAGGAAGGCCGCGGAATTGGATTGCTGAATAAGATTGCAGCTTACAAACTACAGGATGAGGGACTCGATACTATTGACGCAAATATTCATCTTGGATTTAATGCCGATGAACGTGATTACGGCGTCGGTGCTCAGATACTTCGAAATCTTGGAGTAACCAAAATGAAACTGCTTACCAATAATCCTGTGAAAAGAGTAGGGCTGGAAGGTTTTGGATTACAGGCGGTTAAAATTATTCCATTGGAGATAAAACCCAATAAACACAACCAAAAGTATTTAAAAACCAAACGAGATCGTATGGGGCATCATCTAAGAAACTTTAATTACGATTTATAAAAATTAATTTTTGTTGTAATTAAAATCTTTGCCCTAAACTTTCATTTCATTAATACATTTATCTGGGCTAAGTGTAGAAATTTGTAATGATTCAAAATATTCCCGACAAATTAATTTGAATTATTTTTATTTAATTTTAAGGACAAAATTAAAAGCTAAACGATATGGATGGAAAGACAAAAGCAATTGTAGCGCATATTTACTGGATTGGCTGGGTAATTGCGCTGGTTTTAAATTCTACGGAAAAGGATGAGTTGACCAGCTTCTACTTACGGCAACTGTTAGGGCTGTTTTTATTTTCAGTTGTAATTATGTTTATTCCGGTAATAAACATTTTCGGATGGATAATTACTTTCGTATTTTGGCTTATCAGCCTTATAGGAGCGCTAAACGGGGAGAGAAAAGAAATACCTTTAGTTGGGAATTTATTTCAGGACTGGTTTAAAGGGATTTAACATTATATTAAATTAAAAAAGGCAGGTTTAAAACCCGCCTTTTTTATTTGTCTTTATTGTTATCAGTTTTGTTTCTGTCTCCATTCCCGTCTCTGTTACGGTACATTTGTATCATGTGCATCCTGAACTCACCTTCGGCTTTATAAAGTGCCAACACTTTTTGTGGCGGAAGTATTTTTAAAAACTTTTCGTTGTACTCCACATTCAAATCTCCTTCCTGTTTCAAACTTGCGGCATAATCCCGGGTAAGTTTAATAATTTCGTTTCCCGAGAGTGATTCCTTGGCGTCTCTTACTTTCATTTCCAGGTCGCGCCTGGACTTTTGCATATCCCAGCGTTTATTGTCTAATTCATTATACACACACCAGAATTTTTCTGCTTCTGCCGGCGTTAAGTTCAAACGCGTAGTTAAAAATGCAACCTTTTCTGTACGATATTTCTCTCTTCTGCTGTCATGAGAGTTATCCTGGGCAAACACTGCCACAGATGTAAAGAAAAGTATTAATGTTAAAAAATAATATATTTTTTGTTTCATGATTTTTAGTACTGAGTTTCTGCATAAATTTCATATTCCGAGCTGTTGGCCTGCAAATAACTGGCAATGTCATCGTCGCTCATTTTCGAAGAGCTCGAAGGTTCATTGAGTAGCGCAAAGAAAGAGTAATCATCCATTTCTTCAACAACATTCATATATTCTGTGTCAGAAATGGAAGGGTCTCCGTTTTGATTGCTGGCCGACTTGTTAGGGTTTAAAGATTTAACCGGCCAGTAAACCAAAAGAAAAATTAATGCAAAACTTGCTGCCAGAGCTAAAGCCGGCTTTAAAATCTGAATAAATCGGTTGGGGTGATTGGGAACAATAATCTTTTCAGCTTCGATCCTGTTTTGTAATCGAGCCGAAAATTCGTCAAAATAATGATCGGGAACCCGGAAAGGGTTCTCTTTCGGCAATTTTGACAATTGCGGAGATTTGTTTTTTAATTCATCCATTTTCCCATTTTTTGTGTTTGACTAAACCATATTAAAAAGGTTTAAATTCAAACTGTTAATCTATATTTTTTAAATATGCTTCCACTTTTTTTACTGCATGGTGAAACGAGGCTTTCAGCGCTCCCACCGACGTATCAAGCACTTGTGACATATCTTCATATTTCATCTCGTCGAAATACTTCATGTTAAAAACAATTCGTTGCTTTTCGGGCAACTGTACAATAGCTTCCTGTAGTTTTTTCTGAATTTCGTTTCCCTCAAAATAAGGATCCGACATTAAGTTGTTCATTAAGAAATCGTTGGCATCGTTCAATGGCATTAAACTTCTTTTTTTGTTTGTATGGATCAGCGTCAGCGATTCGTTAGTTGCAATTCGGTAAAGCCAGGTGTATAAACTTGATTCTTCCCGAAAATTGTCAATGCTGCGCCAAACTTTTACAAACGTATTCTGAAGCACATCGTCAGCATCTTCATGGCTCATTACTATTTTTCGAATGTGCCAGTACAACCGCTCCTGATAAACATTTACCAGAGTCTGAAAAGAACGTTCCCTCGTGGATTCGTCCTTTAACCCGGCAATTAGGTCACGGTCGTTGATATCCATCCATCTAAATTTACATTAAGACATTGAATGTAGTAAAAAGTTTAATCTTATTGCCCGACAGGTTTTATGATTTATTTCAATAACGGCTTCAAATCCTGAAATTTAGTCCTTCTTCTTTTAATTGATGATAAATGTCCACGTCAAAAGAATATAGTTTAGCTGCCCGGTGAGCAACATTCAATTGTTTTTCATTTGTATCAACGAGTAGCTTCATATTCAGGATTTTCTTCCTGAAATTTCTTGTATCCAGCTTTTTGTCAAGAATAACTTCATAAAGTGTCTGAAGCTCGGTTAGGGTAAATTTATCCGGGAGCAGATGAAAACCAACCGGGTGATATTTTACTTCTTCACGAAGCTCTTTTAATGCTTTATGAACAATTTCTCTTACATCGAAGATAACTTCTGGCAACAAGTCTATTTCGAACCATTTCACCGATTTTGCAAGCGGCGATTGTTTCAAATCATGATAATCGGGATTGATCAGCGCATAGTAAGCTACGGTTAAAACACGATAATGAGGGACGCGTTTTTTGGCTCCAAACGTATGATATTGTTTCAGATATACATCATCAATTCCCGTAGTAATCTGGAGCATTTTTTTTGCATAACCATCCAAATCTTCCTCAGTAGGTAGATGAGTCCCGATCAAACCCCAAAACCTGTCAGATGAAAGAGCCGGATTATTTCGAAAAATTTCACTAATCTGATACTGTTCTTCTTTTGATGAAAGAAAATTTTTAAGAAGTTCAGGTTCAGCCTGCCATAAAAGTACGTTCAGTTTGTTGTTTTTGAAACCGAAAATTACGCAATCAAGCGAAACATTCTTAAGAATCATAGGTCCGGTCGTTTCTACAAATGTAAACATTGAACCATTATTTACCATAAAATTCTACAAGACTTTCATTATATTTTTTTTAAACTAATTTTATTGATGTGTGTAATAAAATCTACCACATTAAATGAATTCAAAATATTAACTTTGCTCTGAAATTTAAGAACAGAAAATGGCTTTAAAATGTGGAATTGTTGGACTTCCAAATGTGGGAAAGTCAACGCTTTTTAATTGTTTATCCAGCGCCAAAGCACAATCGGCAAATTTTCCTTTTTGTACTATCGAACCTAATATTGGAGTAATTACAGTTCCCGACGAACGTTTGATAAAACTTGCAGAAATTGATAATCCTAAAAAAATAATACCGACAACAGTAGAAATTGTTGATATTGCAGGTTTGGTAAAAGGTGCCAGCAAAGGTGAAGGTTTGGGAAACCAGTTTTTGGGAAATATTCGGGAAACCGACGCTATTATTCATGTTTTGCGCTGTTTTGAAAACGATAACGTTACCCATGTTGATGGTTCGGTGAATCCGGTTCGCGACAAGGAAGTTATTGATGCCGAATTGCAACTGAAAGACTTGGAAACCATCGAGAACAGAATGGATAAACTGGAAAAGCAGGCGAAACATTCAAACGATCCGAAAGCAAAGAAAATGTATGAATTGGCAGTTCGGTATAAAAAAACGCTGGAAGAGGGAAAGTCGGCGCGTACATTAAAATTGTACGAAGAAGAGGCTCGTATTGCCAGGGATTTCTTTTTACTGACTAATAAACCGGTATTGTATGTTTGTAATGTTGACGAGGCATCGGCAAAAAACGGGAATAAGTTTGTTGAACAAATAAAAGAGGCGGTTAAAGATGAAGAAACCGAACTTCTTGTAATTGCTGCTGCTACTGAAGCTGATATTGCTGAACTGGAAACCTACGAAGAAAAACAAATGTTTCTGGAAGAATTGGGATTGACTGAACCAGGAGTAAATAAACTAATTCATACGGCATATCATTTATTGAAGTTGAAAACCTATTTTACAACTGGTCCTGATGAAAGCCGGGCCTGGACTTTTAAGGAGGGAACGAAGGCCCCGCAGGCAGCCGGAATTATACATACCGATTTTGAACGTGGCTTTATCCGGGCTGAGGTAATTAAATATGAAAACTATGTAAAATATGGTTCAGATCATGCCTGCCGCGAGGCAGGTAAAATTGCTGTTGAAGGGAAAGAATATGTGGTGAAGGATGGAGACATTATGCATTTCAGATTTAATGTTTAAAGTAAAAAAGACGGATGAAAAAAGGGTTGGAAAATTACTTCCAACCCTTTTTTGTGCAACACAACTATTTTAGCGTTGTGGTTGAGCATCGGACATATCTTTGATAACGCCGCTTTTATCCACTTTAATTTCAACTTCCTTTGCAATCTCCAGAATAATAAAGTTTTCTTTAACTTCTGAAATTTTACCATAAATACCACCAGTAGTCACTACTTTATCTCCTTTTTTCAATCCTTCGCGAAATTTACGTGTTTCTTTCTGCCGTTTCATCTGCGGACGGATCATGAAAAAATAAAACACGACAACAATTAATAACAACGGGAGAAAGCTCATAAGGGGATTTGCCTCTTGCCCTTCAGTAGGCTGCATCATTAAAATAATATTCATCATGATTTCTAAAATTTAATATTGAATTTCTATTTCATCGTTCTTTACTGTCGCAAAAATAACCAATTGTTTTGGTTCTTTGCAATTCCAGTCTAAATCAATCGTTTTTAGTTGTTTCCCAAATAAACCGGAGCTATCGAATTCAACTTCAATATTACCTTGTTTGCCCGGTTTTATATCGCTTTTGGGCAGGTGAACCGTTACACATCCGCAATCGGTTTCTGCATCTTTAATAACTAAATCGTTGTTACCTGTATTGGTTACTACAAAATTGTAAACCAGAATTTCACCGGAATTTACCTGTCCAAAATCATGAATAAACTCATCAATATGAACTTTTGTTGGTCCGTTAACCGGTTTTTTTTCAGCGCTTTCATTTTTATGATGACAGGAAATAAGCCCGGTGATAAGCAATATAAATACAACTTTTTTCACTATTCTCCAATCAGTCCTCGACCGACCTTTTTAATTTTTCCGTTCTTTTTAAGGTCCTTCAATGTTTTATCTAAAACGCCGTTGATAAAATTCCGGCTTTTTTCCGTACTGTAAAATTTGGAAAGTTCAATGTACTCATTCATCGATACTTTTGTTGGTATTGAAGGGAAAAATAAAAATTCAGTAATTGCCAGTTGCATAATTAAAACATCCATAAATGCAATGCGATCAACGTCCCAGTTTTTTGAGTGCTCTTTAACAAGTTCCCTGAGTTCGTCGTGGTTGACAACGGATTTCCGAAGCAGATCTTTAGCAAAATCCCTGTCCTCCATATCTTTGAACATAGGCATCAGGCTTTGATCTGATCCGGCAACTTCATTAAATCGTTTTATTGTTTTAGTGATCATCGAAATCACAAATTCAACATCATCGTTCCAGTAAATGCTCTGTTCTTCCAATACCTGGTATAGATCTTCTGAAACAAGAATAATCTTATTAAACAGTTTTTCGATAAATTTGCGATCTTCCTGATACGACCGTTCCTTATTTTCCATGTAAGAGGCGTAAAGTTCCGACTCCATCATAAAAAGATAAAGCTCCTTGATCAATTCAGGATGATTAACCCACGATAATTTCTTTTGTTCCAGGTAAGCTTTCAGTTGACGATTTTCGCGTAACTGGTGAATGATAAGGTTACTTACAAATTTTGTATTAGGATTAAGGTCTTCTTCAGTAGGTTGATGCTTATTGCGTTTTATTTCGATCTTGTTTTCGGCATGATCAGCAATTTCAATTAGCAGGAGCAATAAGTAATGATACAGATCGTATGATTTTTGGATGCAGAAAAAAAGTTCTTTTTCGGTGTTGTTAATGGAGTGTTCGTCGTTGGAATAATAGGCGTATAAAACTTGCAACACCTTTGTTCTGATAATCCTTCTGCTAATCATTTTTTAATGAACTACTTATTTGTGGCGGCAAAATTATAATTTTTTTGAAAACCTTTTTAATTAATTCATAAAATAGAAGAAAAGGAGGGTTGTGTTAAATTAAGATCTGTAATTTTTAGGTTCAATTTAAAAGGATTTCAAGTCAATACAAAATAGTAGAAGAAACAAACCCCCTAAAATTCACCGGTATGAGAAATATTGTTCCATTTTTTTTGTATTTCTTCATCTTTCCCTTCGATATTGTCTTTGCCCTTTTCTGTTTTTTCTCCTTCATCTTCTAATTGCAACTCCCAATATTTATCCGTACTGTCAACTTCCTCTTCCTCTTCAACTTCCCAATCAAACTTATCGCGGCGTAGAATATATTTCCGGTAATAAAAGGCCAGTACTACACCTGAAATAGCGCCCCACAAATGCCCTTCCCACGAAACGGCAGGATCAATCGGGAACAACCCCCAAATCAGCCCTCCGTATAAAAATACAACCACCACTGAAAGCGTTAGCAATCGTACATCATTTCTAATAATTCCACTGACAAAATGAAAAGCAGCCATTGCATAAACAACTCCGCTTGCGCCAATATGCCAGGCTTCACGGCCAAAAATCCACAAACAGATGCCGGCAAGTAAATACAACTGAATAAAAATGCGATATGAAATCCGGCGGTAGAAATAAATCAGTGCAGCCATCAAAATAAAAAAAGGAACTGAGTTGGAAATAAGATGGTTAAATCCGGAATGAATAAAAGGTGAAAATAGAATTCCGGGCAATCCTTTTACATGGAGCGGGTAAACGCCAAACCGAACTAAAGAGATTCCAAGTGCCCGTTCCGCAATTTCAACCACCCAAAACATAAAAACAAACGCCGCCGGAAATATAAGGCTATGAAAAAAAATCTTTTTTTCCATTTCCATATCCAGATTTTTCGGATTACTTGGATAATATTTGAAAATGCCCATGTTTAATGTACTTCGTGCCTTACAGTGAAAACTTTGTGTGCCTCTGTTAATTTGTTGTTACACAAAGATTTCTCAAAGAATTACCCCGAAGAATCACAAAGGTTTATTTCAACAGTTTTTTTATCAAAGTCTACGAATTCATAAATTTCCTTTTCAGTGGTGTCAAAAGATGTCATCCAACGCACTTCAGAAGTAGTGTCATTCCACATGTAAAAGAAAAATCTTTCGCGTAAAGGATCAATAATTTTTTGGGGAACGACAGCAAATACTCCGTTAGCTTCTACTGGTTGGGTAATTTTAATTTCGGGTATTTTTGCAACTTCAGCTTCCAAAGAGTTTTGCCATTTTGTTGGAATGTGAAGCAGTTTCTTTCCACCTGTCATTTTCAAAATAAGCAATAAACTGTGCCCCAACAAATCTCATTTTTGAATACAATTGCATGCTTTGTTTCCGTAAGTATTTGGTGTAAGTAGTAAGTTCCGGATTAAAAAACAAAACAGCTTCTCCCATCATCATCCCGTTTTTTGTTCCACCAAAAGAAAGAATATCCACTCCGCAGTCTTTTGTGAATTCTCTGAAATCCATGTTCAGCGAAATGGCAGCGTTGGAAATACGTGCGCCGTCCATGTGAAGTACCATGTTATTTTTATGTGCCAAATCGGCCAGTGCAATTATTTCATGTGGTTGATAAACCGTTCCCATTTCTGTTACCTGCGAAATGGAAATTACTCTCGGTTGTGAGTGATGCTCGAAATCGAATCCTTTGAGGTGATGCATGATAAGTTCCGGGGTTAGTTTTCCGTTTACGGGTTCCACCGGTAATAATTTGCATCCGGTGAATTTTTCCGGTGCTCCGCATTCATCTTCCTGAATGTGGGCTGTTTCTGCACAAATAATTGAATTAAAACTCTGCGTTACGGACGACAGTCCCAAAACATTGGCGCCGGTCCCGTTAAAAACAAAAAAAACTTCGGTTTCTTCACCAAATTTTTGTTTGAATATTTCAATCGCTTTTTGTGTATAAGGATCATCGCCATAACCAACTACGTGACCTGTGTTGGCATTTTCCAGCGCTTTTAAAATTGATGGGTGAACCCCTGAATTATTATCGCTTGCAAAACCTTTTTTCATTCTGAATAGTATAAATTTTAATGATGGGTAAATTTGTGTAACTTGTTTGTTAATCGGAGTACCAATAACAAAAAGCCAAAGGTAAAAAAAATGAATGAGTCAATTCCTTTATCCGAAAAATTGTATTTACTTGGAATACATCCTAAAAAAGGAGGGATAATTTCAGCAGCATATACTCCAATGGACTACGCAGTTCTGGGAGGATTATTCCTGGAAATGTACCTGGCAGGAAACATTCGTTTTGAAAATAAACGGATTGTAATTGTTAAAAGACAAAATCGGAAAATAAGTTGCATGAGTTCATCCTTGAAAAAATGAGCGGCCAGAAGCGAAATCTGAAAGTTGGCCGATGGATCAATAAATTCTACTTTTCGCTGAAATATATTCGTGGGCAGTACAGCAAAATCTGGTTGATAAAAGAATGATTCGAATGAATAACAAGCGTTTTTTGTTTTGGCGATGGAAATCTCCTGCAATTGTTAACAGACAGGCAGTTTATCATTTGGTGGATGAAATTAACGGGATTGTTTTTAAAGGGTCAACAGAGGAAAAAGAACTTATGCTGATTTCATTGCTTCAACCTGCAGGATTAATTCGCCGGGTTTTTTCTTCCAGCGAAAAAAGAAAAGAAGCAAAAAAGCGAATTAAGAAAATGATGGTTGAAAACCAGGTTTCGGAAGCGGTAACAAGTGCCATAGAGGCTGCACAGGCTGTGGCTGTTTCTATTGCTGCAACCACAGCAGCACATCATTCAGTTGCATGAAGAGTAAAGTAAATCTGTTTTGGTTCCGCCGCGATTTGCGGCTAAACGATAATGCCGGGTTGTTCCATGCCCTTAATTCTGGATTACCGGTTTTACCGGTATTTATTTTCGACAAGCATATTCTTGATAAATTGAAGCGGGATGATGCCCGTGTAACATTTATTTATCGATAAAATTCAACAATTAAAAAAGGAAACTAGAAAATTTCGGCGGTTCGTTGCTGGTTTTGCATGATACACCGGAAAAGGCATTTCAGAAACTAACTAACTGATTTTGAAGTGCATACAGTTTTTACCAACAAGGATTATGAACCATATGCACGTGAAAGGGACCGGAAGATTAGAGATTTCGTAGAGTCAAAAGGAGTGAAATATTTCACATTTAAAGACCATGTTATTTTTGAAGAAAACGAAATACGAAAAGACGACGGCAACCCTTATACAGTTTTTACGCCTTACAGTAAAAAATGGAAATCAGTTTTAGGTGAGAATGAAATTCAGACTTTTCAGTCAGAAAAACTATTGAACCGTTTATACAAAGCTTCCCCTTATAATTTTCCGGAATTGAAGGAAATCGGCTTTTCGAAAAGCAATATTTTGGTTCCTGAACCTGACATTTCAGAGGAATTATTGAACAATTATTCCACAAACAGGGATTTTCCCGCTATTCAGGGAACGTCCCGGCTTGGAGTACATTTGCGGTTTGGTACTGTAAGTATCAGGGAAGTTACCCAACTGGCCCGAAAAGTTTCGGATGTATTTCTGAATGAACTGATTTGGAGAAATTTCTTTATCGACATTTTATGGCATTTCCCCCGGGTTGTAAATCAATCTTTCAAACCGGCTTATGATTTTATAGCCTGGCGAAATAACGAATCGGAATTTGAAAAATGGTGCAAGGGAGAAACCGGTTATCCCTTGGTTGATGCCGGAATGCGCGAACTTAACTCTACTGGATTTATGCACAACCGGGTTAGGATGGTAACGGCAAGTTTTCTGACAAAACATCTGTTGATTGACTGGCGTTGGGGAGAAGCTTACTTTGCAGAAAAATTACTGGATTATGAACTGGCATCCAACAACGGGAATTGGCAATGGGCAGCTGGTACCGGATGCGATGCGGCACCATATTTCAGAATTTTTAATCCGGAAACTCAGCAGAAAAAGTTTGATCCACGATTTGAAATATATTTTGAAATGGATATCACGAATATGGAACAATCAAATATCCGGCACCTATTGTTGATCATAAATTTGCCAGGGAAAGAGCTTTAAAAGCTTACAAGCAGGCATTAAAATAAAAACCATGGAAAAACTAAAAAAGATTGTAATGATGATTACCGGTCCTGGAATTATAGCCGTTGAACTCATTGCTATTTTTATTCATTTGTTTACCACTACGAATACAAAACCAATAATTATAACCGGGTTGATTATTTTTTTCGTCGTGTTCGTCCCATTATATTCAGTTGAATACTTTAGACAGAATTTTAAAGATAAGCCTCCTTCCAGAATTATTCGTTTTCGGAACAAAAATACAAGGCACGGCTGGGAAGGAGGAAATATTCACGGTAAAACACCTACTAAATCGACTCAGCCGGGAAATCTTTTTAATAAAGAAGAAAAGTAGGTCTTATTAGAAAATAATTTTGATTTTATTAGTGAGTCCTGTGCTCAGTCTTCTTGCAGCCATTCAATAATTCGCCTGTTTTTAGGGCTTTTAATTGGAGCAACAGCATCTACAACTTCTCCGTTTCGGTCAATCATAAATTTCTGGAAATTCCAGGTAACTTTGGCGTCCAGAGTTCCGTTTTCTTCGCTGCTGATCAGCCACTTGTAAATCGGATGAGCATCGTCACCTTTAATGGATATTTTTTCCATCATCGTAAAAGTAACATCATATCTTTTAGTACAGAAATCAAAAATAACATCATTGCCAGCCGGTTCCTGACCCCCGAAATCATTACAAGGAAAACCAATTATTTCAAAATCGTCGCCACCATATTCTTCATACAATTCCTGCAATTTCTTAAATTGTGGCGTCAATGCACACTCTGAAGCAGTATTTACGATCAAAACCTTTTTCCCTTTAAGTGTAGAAAAGTCAAATGGTTTTCCGTCGATAGTGTTCGCAGTAAAATCGTAAAGCGTTTTGTATTGAGCATTCAAATTACCAATTCCTAAAATCAAAACAGAAACAAATAATAGCAATCGCATGATCATTTTATTAAGTAACATAAATCGAGGAATTTACCCTAAAATAACCGGCTTTTGGGATAAAATTACACAATTGTTGTTAATAAAAAAACCTTCCGAAAGAGGCAGATTTAATTATCTTTGATGACTCAAGCTGCAAAGCCTTTTTATGGAGAATTTTATTGTTTCAGCAAGAAAATACAGACCTGATACTTTTCAAACGGTGGTAGCACAATCAGCCATTACCAATACCTTGAAAAATGCCATTAAAAGCAATCAACTGGCACATGCCTATTTGTTTTGCGGTCCTCGTGGTGTGGGAAAAACTACCTGTGCGCGTATTTTTGCCAAAACAATTAATTGTACCAATCTTACTGCGGAGAATGAAGCTTGTAATACCTGCGATTCGTGTAAAGCGTTTAATACCAGTCGCTCTTTTAATATCCATGAGTTGGATGCTGCTTCCAACAACTCTGTCGATGATATCCGCGTTTTGACGGACCAGGTTCGGGTTCCGCCGCAAATGGGAAAATACAGCGTGTACATTATCGATGAGGTTCATATGTTATCACCGCAGGCTTTCAATGCTTTTTTGAAGACTTTGGAGGAACCGCCAAAACATGCGATCTTTATTTTGGCAACCACTGAAAAGCATAAAATTATCCCTACCATTTTGTCGCGTTGCCAGATATTTGATTTTAGCCGGATTGGCATTGCTGATATTTCAAAACACCTGGAGTTTGTAGCTAAAAATGAAGGCGTTAAAGTAGAAGCTGAAGGATTGAATGTAATTGCTCGTAAAGCCGATGGTGCAATGCGTGATGCGCTTTCCATTTTTGATCAGATTGTAAGTTTCTCGGGGAAAAATATTTCGTATCAGGATATTATTTCCAACCTGAATGTACTGGATTATGAATATTATTTCAGGCTTGTGGATCAATTTCTGAAAAATGATGTTACCCAGGTACTCCTGACTTTTAATGAGATTTTAAGCAAGGGTTTCGACGGGCACTATTTCATTACAGGATTAAGTAGCCATTTTCGTGACCTGATGGTTTGTAAAGACCCAGAAACGGTTCGGTTGCTTGAAGTTGGAGGGGAAATAAAAGAACGTTATAAAGCACAGGCACAGGCGACGGAAACCGGTTTTTTAGTCGATTCACTTCAGGTTAGCAGCGAATGTGATTTTCAATATAAACTTAGTCAGAATAAACGCCTGTTGGTGGAACTTGCACTAATCAGGATAGCACAGCTTACCTTAAAAAAAAAATAGCTGACGGCAATGATTTCGGGGATATTCTTGAGCCCATATTTACGGGCTTGGATGTAGTAAAGGAAAATGCGGAAAAACAACCGGAGGTCATAAAACCAAAACTTCCACCAAAACACGAACCTTCGCAAACAAAAGAGCCACGACAAATTCCCAAAAGAACGATTAAATCACTGAACACCCCTTCAATAAAGGATGCATTAGCCGGGAAGACAAGTGAAAATGAGGTTTCAGCAAAAGAACAGCATCAAATGTATGCAGCTAACGATGAAGCTGAAGAATTTACTTCAGCCGAGCTGGAACAAAAATGGAAATCTTTCCTGTCGAGACTGGAAGACAGGCCAAGCTTACAATCTACACTGTCCTATGTTCCGGAGATAAAAGAAGATTTTCAGCTGTACCTTGAAATTGAGAACTCGGTTCAGGAAGATGCTATAAATCTTATAAAACCTGATTTAGTATCATGGCTTCGCAAAGAACTGCGAAATTCAAAAATAACGTTGGTAACCAAAATTTCGGAAAAAACACGCGGCCGGATTATTTATACTGATGAGGAGAAATATACAGAAATGCTAAAAAAGAATCCAAGCTTAGCTGTGCTTAAGAAAAAATTCAATCTCGATTTTGGAAACTAAATATTTATGGCGCAAGACGAGAAATTTGCCACTTGCCATCAACTTTTTCATATAAAATCCGATCATGTAACCTGTTTTCTCTACCTTGCCAGAATTCGATTTTAACAGGATTCACAAGAAACCCGCCCCAGTTTTCAGGTCGGTCGAAATATTTATCCGGTAAATTTTTTGTCAATTTATTAAATTGTTCTTCCAACTTTTCTCTTGAACTGACTTTTTTGCTCTGGTCGGAAAGAATTGCGGCCGCCTGACTTAGCAGAGGACGCGATTGAAAATAATGATCTGAGATTTCGTCGCTGGTTTTTTCAGCAAATCCTGTAATTCGAACCTGACGTTCCAACGCTGGCCAGAAAAAAAGTAAACTAACTGCAGGATTAGTATTTATTGCGTTGCCTTTCATGCTGTTGTAGTTCGTAAAAAAAACAAATCCTTTTTCATGAAAGTCTTTCAATAAAACAATCCTCGATTGCGGGAATCCATTATTACCAATTGTAGATACTGACATGGCTGTAGGATAATTTACTTTTGCGGCCAGCGCTTCATTCATCCACTGGTCAAATTTTTTTAGCGGGTCTTTTGGCATATTTGCTTCATTAAGAGCAGCGTACTTATATTCTTCTCTGATGGTATCGAGCTTCATATTAAAATCTTTCCAGAATAACTGAAAATTACGAATAATGTTTACAGTTTCGATGCTGAACATTTTTTTAAAACTAATTGTTTTAAATAATACTAATTTGTATTTTATTAAACTCAGAGTTATGAAACAGGTATTTTTTTTATTTATGATGATGATCTCGGTTTCCGTTATGGCCGGCGGTTATGGGAAACTTGATGTAGGTGATAAAGCAGTTTTAACTTCGGTTAAAATGGAGGATGTTTCCGGGAAAGAAATTTCTCTGAATGATGTGAAGAAGGAAAATGGAGTTTTAGTATTGTTTTCATGCAATACCTGTCCGTTTGTGAAGCAATGGGAAGGCAGATATCCCGAAATTAAGGCCTGGGCCGATAAAAATAAAGTTGGAATGGTTGTGGTTAACTCAAATTACCAAAAGCGTGGCGACGTTGAATCGTTGGAAGCTATGAAAGAACATGCCAATGCAAAAGGTTATGATTTTTATTATGCTGTTGACAAAGATAGTGAGCTTGCTAATGCTTTTGGAGGACAGACAACACCACATGCATTTTTACTTAACAACAAGATGGAATTGGTGTATAAAGGTACCATTGACGACAGTTATGCAAGTGCAGATCAGGTAAAACATGCTTACCTTAAAGATGCCATTTCATGTTTAGGTAAGGGCGAAAAAGTAGCCGTTACTCAAACAAAACCCGTTGGCTGCAGCATTAAAAGAAAATTAGATTAGTTGTTTTTTTATTGATTTGGATGAAGAGCTTTTTCCTCAGGGAAAGAGCTTTTTTTCTGCCCGAAAAAACTGAAATTAACCTTTCCGTATTTGCGTACCTCAGTAAAGTGGTTATGTTTCGAAAAATCAAATTCCTTTGGATGCTCTAAAATAAAAATTCCCTCTTCCTTTAGTAAATCCGCTTCAAAAATAGCGTCCGGTATCTCGTTTAACCTGGGTAGTTTGTAAGGTGGATCAGCAAAAACGAAATCATATTTTCCCGACTGTTTTTTTATGAACCTAAAGACATCAGCTTTAAAAACACGGACATTTTGAATCTTAAGGGAAGCAAGAACGGAAAGAATAAACCGGTAATGAATAAAATCATTTTCAACGAAAGTAACTTCCTGGCATCCCCGGCTTATAAATTCATATCCAATACTTCCTGTGCCTGAAAACAGGTCAAGTACATTCTTGTCTGAAAAATAATATCGGTTTTCCAGGATATTAAAAAGTCCTTCTTTTGCAATATCTGTGGTAGGCCTTGATTTGAAGTTTTTACCGGGATTAAAAATTCGCCCCTTATATGTTCCACCAACAATGCGCATGTTATTTAAACAAAAGAAAAATAACGATGAATGGAATTTGTTATCATTCCGGCATTTTCTACATCAACCGGTGACAAATAGGAAATCTCCGGGAAGTAGGGATGAAGTAGTTGCTCCAGTTCTTCATTTTTTGTAAGTGCATCTAAAAGGTAAAAATCAGTTTCTTTTGAGTTTAGATTAAGTTGCATAATAGCATTCAAAACATAATATACCAGGTCGTTTATGTGGTTGGTGTTAAAACTATTTGCCAGTAAAACTTGATTGTCACGGGCCGCAACAAGTATGCAGCTTTTGTTATGATAGAGCAATACAACCTGATTTTTTTTATTTTCCGTGAGGAATTTGTTTTGTTATTAACTGAACCGGATGAAGCAATTCGAGGGAAGAAAAATTCCGGGAGATCATTATTTTCAGGTTTTGTGGAAGATAAAAAACAATCCTGGCAGCGGTATCCAAACCATTAACAGTGTTAATTATGGTTTCTTTCCCGCTATTCTCCGAAATCAATCGTGTGGTTGCTTCCTTTACAAGTTGGCTATTAAAAAGGTTTTCCGGGATTAATGTGAATTCTCCGGTAAAGTAAATCAGTACTATTTTTAAATAGTTTTTTTGAAGTAAATCCTCTTTTTGAATCCACTCGTCAAAATGCGGTGAAATCAGATTTTGGTTGCTGATTTTTAGTGAAGTATATTTGAAAGCAATAATTTTGTTTTCCTGTGGGTCAACTATAGAAAAAGAAAATCCATCCAGGCTGATCTGGATGGATAAAATATATTCGTTTGTTTTTTCTAAATCGAAAGATTCTGTGATAAAATCAAGCATTTGGATTATTCCCAGTTTCCTGCATTGTTTATTGTCTCGGTAAGCGAACCGACTTTTAATCCCGGATATTTGTCATTTGTTCGAGCCTGTTCGTTAAGATTTATTATTAACTGCCTGTCTAAACCTCTTAAAATAACATTATTATGTGCTTTTGCTTCAAAAACAGGAACACCAATTCCCGAACCGGTAATGATAGTCGTTGCGCCTAAATGAAATTCAGAAGGTTCACCTGAAACTGGTACATATTTTAAGTTGTTGGCATCAAAATTTTTAGGGAAAATCGAACCTATCACACTTTCACGAACCGTATCACGAATTAACAACCCCATTTTTATTGCTTTTTTTTCACTAATACCAGCTGCAACCATACTATCGGTCAACTCTCCAACTTTACGGATATTAACAATAGAATCATGTAAAACAAAATTAATAAGTGTATCCCAACTCCCGGTAAATTTACCGTTAACATCTTTATATGCTAATTCTGCTTTTCTTATATCTTTTAACCTCTCAACTGTTGTATCGTAGCGAACTTTTTTTGCTTTATCAAAGTCAAGAGGGTGCCTGACGCTCTGATAAATAAAATAAGCAAGAACGACAGCAACGACGAAAAGTAAAATTTGAAGTACGGTTTTCATTTTGATAATTTTAAAGTGTTCATTTTCGTTTGCCTGCAAATTTAAAAAAAAATATAAATTACCTTCCTTTACGGAAAGTTATTTTAATTGGTATGCTTAAAAATCATTTAAAAACGATATTAACAAAGAATTTATCATTTTCTCCCACTCAAAGTCAGATTATATTTAACCAATTTATTGGCAGAATACATGGTTTCGGAAGAACCTGATCAAATCATGCTAATTAAAGGTTATGCAGGAACAGGAAAAACCACTATGCTAAATGCCTTAACACAAACGCTGCAATCACTCAAAATTCGTACCATTTTAATGGCGCCAACCGGCCGGGCTGCAAAAGTTATTTCGGGATACACCGACATGCCCGCATTTACTATCCATAAAAAAATATACCGCCAAAAATCAACTACCGATGGCCTTGGACGTTTCGAGTTGGATAAAAACCTGTATAAAAATACCTGGTTTATAGTTGATGAAGCTTCAATGATTTCGAATGAGGTCAATGAGAATTCGGTTTTTGGCAGTGGAAAACTTCTCGACGATTTGCTGGAATATGTTTATTCCGGTGAAAATTGCCGGTTAGTTTTGGTGGGCGATACTGCCCAATTGCCGCCGGTTGGTGTGAATTTGAGCCCGGCACTTGATTCTGCAGTTTTGCAAGAATATGGATTTGGAGTCATAGAATCGGAGTTGATAGAAGTTGTGCGACAGGCAGAAGGTTCAGGTATCCTATTTAATGCTACACAAATTAGAAACAGGATCAGTACGCTTAATCGGCAAAGCGGTTTTTTCTCCGTAGATATAACTCATTTTGCAGATGTGGAACGCATTTCCGGTGCCGATTTGATAGAGAGTATTTCTTCTTCATATGATAAGTATGGCATGTTTGAGACGACTATTATTACCCGGTCGAACAAAAGGGCAAATTTATATAATAAGGGTATTCGGGGATCAATTCTTTATCGCGAAAATGAAATTGAACGAGGTGATTTGCTGATGGTTGTGAAGAATAACTATTTCTGGGCATCGGAAGATACAGGCCTTGATTTTATAGCTAACGGCGACATTGCCGAAATTGTGAATATATACAGTTACGAGGAACTTTATGGTTTTAGGTTTGCCAATGTTTGCCTTCGTTTTATCGATTACAAAGATGTGGAATTTGACTGTAAAATATTTTTGGAAACATTAAGTATCGAATCAGCCGCCTTTAATTACGATCAAAACAGGCAGCTGTTCGAATCCGTTTCAGAAGATTATGCTGATGTAAAGAACAAACGTAACCGTTGGAAGAAAGTACGTGAAAATGCTTATTTCAATGCATTGCAGGTGAAGTTTGCATATGCACTAACATGTCATAAATCGCAGGGAGGTCAGTGGAAAGTAGTTTACGTAGATCATGGTTATGTAAATGAAGATATGTTGGACAATGAGTATTACCGTTGGCTTTATACGGCTTTCACCCGGCCAACTGAAAAATTATTTCTGGTAAATTTTAACCAGAACTTTTTTGAAGATTAATCGGAAATTTTATAAGTGACACCTTCTTTTGCCGCTTCACAATTTTCGAAAATTGTTTTAGCTTCTTTCTCAAAAAGTGAGGCATCATTATATCGGGCAGAAAAATGTCCTATGACCAGTCTTTTAACATTTGCCATTTTAGCGATCTGAGCAGCATCAAAAGTAGTAGAGTGTAAAGTCTTTTCAGCAAATTCACGCATTCCCTCGGGAAATGTTGCTTCATGATACAATATGTCCGCTTCTTTTATAATATCTGTTATTGCAGGGTTAAAAGCAGTGTCGGTGCAAAAAGCATACGAGCGTGGTTTGGCAGGGGGAATTGTTAGTTCATGATTCGGAATGGTTAATCCATCTTCGGTTATATAATCTGCTCCAGCCTTTATCTCTTTAATTTTTGTAATTGGAATCTGAAATTTTGTTACCAGTTCTTTTTTAATGTTGGGCTGTTTTTGAATTTCCCTGAAAAGAAATCCACATGTAGGAATGCTGTGTTTCATCGGAAACGAAAATATTTCAACACGTTTATCCGAAAATATTTTTTGCGGTTTTTTAAAATTAAGCGGATGAAAAATCAGCTTTATTGTCATTTCTCCCCTGATATAATCGAGTTGTGGCTGCAACAGGTTTTTTATTTCAGAAGGAGCATAAATATGCAACTCTGTTTTTAATCCAAGCAAATTCAGCGTTGAGATTAGCCCGATCAATCCGTAATAGTGGTCGCCATGCAGATGTGAAATGAATATGTGTTTTATTTTTCCAAACCCGATTTTATTTCTGCGCAGCTGAATCTGGGTTCCTTCACCACAGTCGATTAAAAAAAACCGCCCAAGTACGTTAAGTACCTGGGCGGTGGGATATCTTTCAGATGTAGGTAGTGCAGAACTGCTTCCCAGTATAGTTACTTCGAAAGTCATCTATAAATTTAAAGATTTTCCTTCTTGTACAGTAATTTTTCTGCTTCTTCTGCTGTATTTGTGATCAGCAATACGGTATGCAACATTGAAATCTTTATCAGATTTTCAACATCGGGCTGCAACCCGCATAAAACAAATGTACCGATGGCATCTTCGCATAAACGGTTTGCTACCAAAACAGCCCGAAGCCCGGAAGAATCACAATACGTACAACTGCTTAAATCAAGAACGATGTTTTTCTCTCCTTTATTGTTGATTACCAATAACTTCGACTTCAAATCAGGTGCGTTATTGGTATCAAGTCTGTTGGACTCTACCTTAAACAAGGTATAACCCTTTCTTTTCTGAATTTCGAATGCCATGCTTCAATTTACGAAATTCTGGCTGAAATGCAACCTTGATTTATTTTTCTTTTTTCTCTTTTTCTTCCATCTGAGTCTTCAAAGCGGCCAATTCGCTAATGTCACCCAAAGTTGTTTTTTCGATGTTGTCAGAAACTGATTTCATCGATTTTTTGGTTGAACGACCTTGCGATTTGCGTTTTGCATTGTCTTCGGCACGTTTTGCATCCTCGTAAATTCTGGAATGAGAAACAATGATTCTTTTTGCTGACTTATTGAACTCGATTACTTTGAAATCCAGTTTTTCATCCTGTTTTACAGAAGTACCATCTTCTTTTACCAGGTGACGTGGAGTCGCAAAACCTTCAACGCCGTATGGAAGTGCAATAACAGCACCTTTGTCCATTAACTCAACAACAGTTCCTTCGTGAATACTGTCGGGTGTGAAAATGGTTTCAAATACATCCCATGGATTTTCTTCCAGTTGTTTGTGACCAAGACTTAAGCGACGATTTTCTTTGTCGATATCAAGAACAACAACCTCAATTTCATCTCCAATGCCGGTAAATTCCGACGGGTGTTTGATTTTCTTTGTCCAGCTTAAATCAGAAATATGGATTAAACCGTCAACACCTTCAGTAATTTCAACGAATACACCAAAGTTGGTGAAGTTGCGTACTGTGGCTTTGTGTTTTGTTCCAACTCCGTATTCTTTATCAATATTTTCCCACGGATCAGCTTTCAGTTGTTTGATACCCAGTGACATTTTTCTTTCTTCACGATCCAGTGTCAGGATTGAAGCTTCAATTTCGTCACCAACTTTCAGAAAGTCCTGAGCGCTTCGCAAGTGCTGGCTCCATGACATTTCAGAAACGTGGATCAACCCTTCAACACCGGGAGCAATTTCAACAAATGCACCGTAGTCAGCAATAACAACTACTTTACCTTTGACTGTATCGCCAACCTTCAGTTTTTCATCCAGGTTATCCCATGGGTGAGGAGTAAGCTGTTTCAATCCAAGTGCAATACGTTTTTTATCATCATCGAAATCAAGGATAACTACGTTCAGTTTCTGATCCAGTTCAACAATTTCGTTCGGATGAGAAATTCTTCCCCATGAAAGGTCGGTAATGTGAATAAGTCCGTCAACACCACCAAGATCCATAAATACACCGTACGAAGTGATGTTTTTAACGGTTCCTTCAAGTACTTGTCCTTTTTCGAGTTTACCGATAATATCTTTCTTCTGTTGTTCGAGTTCTGCTTCAATAAGCGCTTTGTGAGAAACTACAACGTTACGGTATTCGTGATTGATTTTTACCACTTTGAATTCCATAGTCTTTCCAACGAATACATCGTAGTCGCGGATTGGTTTTACATCAATCTGAGAACCTGGTAAGAATGCTTCAATTCCAAAAACATCTACAATCATACCACCTTTGGTTCTGCACTTAATGTATCCTTTAATGATTTCGTCTTTCTCAAGCGCTTCGTTTACGCGATCCCATGAACGGGTTGCGCGAGCCTGTTTGTGTGAAAGGATCATCTGTCCTTTTTTGTCTTCCAGGCTTTCGATATATACATCAACTTTGTCGCCAACTTTCAGTTCAGGATTGTAACGAAATTCGTTCAAACTTACGATACCGTCCGATTTGTAACCGATGTCAACAACAACTTCACGTTTATTCAATGCAATAACAGTTCCTTCCAGAACCTCTTTTTCTGATACTGTATTCAGGGTGTCATTATACAGTTTTTCCAATTTTTCTCTGTCGCCTTCTGAGTAAGAGTCCAGACCGACATCCAGGCTCGACCAGTCAAATTCTTCTGAATCAGCACTGGTTTCTTTGGTTTTTTTCTTCGCTGCTGGTTTCTCTTCCTGAACTTCTTCCGGTTGTTCTTCAGCAACAACTTCTTCCGGTTTTTCTTCGGCAGGAGTTTCTTCTTTTGTTTCTGCTATCGGTTCTTCTGCTTTTTCTTCAGCGACTTTTTCTTCTTCAACTTCTTTTTTTGCAACAGCTTTCTTTTTTGGCTTAGCTTTTTTTTCTGTTGCTTCCTCAGCAACTTCTTTTTCTTCTTTTACCTCTTCTTTCGCTTCTTCAACTTTTTCTTCAGCCTCTGCAACAACTTCATTCTTTTCTTCTGCTACAGGCTCTTCTGTTTTTTCTTCCTCTGCAACCTCTTCTACAGGGGCTTCAGCTTTTTCAGTTACCTCTTCAGTAACTTTTTCTTCTTTAACCGGAGCAGCTGCTTCGGCTTCAAGATCTTTGTTTTTCTTTTCAGTCATGTAATTCTAATAAAATTAATGAGTTAGACAATATATTTTGTTTACAAACGCGCGCAAAAGTATAATTAAATTCCTAATATTTCAAAGGATCAGGCATTTATTTAAAAAATAACACAGAAATACATTGTTTTATCAAACTAATAATTGATTCAAAATTACTACGACCATAAATTTGTATTTCAATGTTGTTCATTTCGCAGTTAAAATGTTTGATTTTAAAAGAATATATGTTGGCTAATTATTTGAGTTTACCTAAGTTTTCAAGGAGTGTAATTTTTAAACCGGACAGATGTAAAACAAGGCTAAAAAGGAGTAATTCATAAATTATTCCTTTAACTTTGCCCACCGAGCAGATTAGTTTATGATAAGATTCAATATTTTCTGAAAAAAAATTATCGAATTTTGCAGAAACAGATGCCATTTTAAGAAGTTGCAACTAAATGGCAAACAGGGAAATTTGATCAATGAAGAAATGAATTGATTTTATCAGCATTAACAGAATTATGATCAAACAAAAAATTTTGAAATGAAAGGAATTATTCTTGCCGGAGGTGCCGGCACCAGGCTTTATCCGATAACGCGTTCAATTTCAAAACAGATTATTCCGGTGTACGATAAACCGATGATTTATTACCCTCTTTCGGTACTTATGCTTGCTGGTATCAGGGAAATTTTGATAATTTCGACACCCACTGACATTGTTTTGTATGAAAACCTTTTTGGCGACGGCTCTCAACTGGGTTTAAAAATAGCATATAAAATTCAACCTTCTCCCGACGGTCTTGCACAGGCTTTCATTTTGGGAGAAGAATTTATTGGCGATGACAATGTATGTATGATTCTGGGCGACAACATTTTTTATGGATATAACTTCAGGGGAATCCTTGAAGAGGCAGCTCAACTTGAAGACGGTGCGATCGTTTTTGGCTATTATGTAACTGATCCGGAACGTTACGGCGTGGTTGAGTTTGATCAAACCGGAAAAGTAATCAGTATTGAGGAAAAACCGGAACATCCGAAATCAAATTACGCAGTTACAGGTTTGTATTTTTATTCCAACGATGTGATTAAAAAAGCCAAAAACCTGAACCCTTCAAAACGCGGTGAACTGGAAATTACTGATCTGAATAGGTTGTATTTAAATGAAAATCGGTTAAATGTAAAATTGCTTGGCCGTGGATTTGCCTGGCTCGATACCGGGACGCACGACAGTTTGCTCCAGGCATCGAACTTTATTGCTACTATTGAGCAGCGCCAGGGATTAAAAGTTTCGTGTATTGAAGAAATTGCATACAAAAAAGGTTTTATCAGTAAAGAACAATTGATTGAACTGGCTACTGAATTGAGCAAAAATCAGTACGGACAATATTTGCTAAACCTGGCAGAAAAACAAATATTTTCATTTTAGGAGGCATGAAGATTACCGAAACAGCCATTCCGGGATTGCTCGTTGTTGAACCATCTGTATTTAAAGATGATCGTGGGTATTTTTTTGAGTCATACCATTTTGGTCGTTATACTGAAAATGGTATCGGGGTTAAATTTATTCAAGATAACGAATCAAAGTCGACAAGAGGAGTGATCCGCGGATTGCATTACCAGCTTAATCCATACGCACAATCGAAACTGGTTCGTGCTGTTGTAGGATCTGTTTTTGATGTTGCCGTTGATTTGCGGGCCGGTTCCCTAACATTCGGTCAGTGGTTTGGGGTTGAATTAAGCGAAGCCAACAAAAAGCAATTGTATATTCCAAAAGGTTTTGCGCATGGTTTTTCTGTGCTCAGTGAAACAGCTATTTTCTCGTATAAATGCGATGAACTTTACAATAAAGAAGCTGAAAGAGCAATTCAAATGTTCGACCCAATGTTGAAAATCGATTGGAAATTAGATGAAAATGAACAGATTGTTTCAGAAAAAGATCGTCTTGCTCCGGGTTTTGAAAATGCTGAAATGAATTTTACTTTTAACGTATGAAACGACCATGATAAAATTTTTGACAGCAAAAAGCATGATTATAATTTTAATGGGAGTTACATCTGTTACCTTAAAAATTAAACAATTATAAACAGATGAAAATTCTGGTAACCGGTGCATATGGCCAATTAGGAAGTGAAATAAAAGAACTTTCAGATCAGTTTACAAAATGGGAGTTTCTTTTTACGGATGTCGATTCTCTGGACATTACTTCTGATATTGCAGTTCGTAAATTTTTATACGAAAATCACCCTGATTTTATCATTAATTGTGCCGCTTATACAGCAGTCGATAAAGCAGAAAATGATGCAGAAACTGCTCGAAAAATCAATGCCTTAGCTCCTGGAATTCTTGCCAGGGAAACAAAAAAGACAGGTGCAAAAATGATCCAGATTTCAACGGATTATGTTTTTAGCGGAAACGACTTTCAACCTTATTCTGAAGCTGACAAGACTGACCCGCAGGAAGTTTATGGTAAAACCAAATTGGAGGGAGAACAACTTTGTCAGGCCGAAAATGATCAGGTAATGATAATTCGTACATCGTGGCTGTATTCTTCGTTTGGAAACAATTTTGTAAAAACCATGCTTCGTTTGGGAACTGAAAAGGAGTCACTCAATGTTGTTTTTGATCAGGTGGGAACTCCAACCTATGCAGGAGACCTTGCCAAGGCGATTTTATCGATTTTGGAAAGAACAGAAGCTGATTCAGCTAATTTCATCCCCGGAATATATCATTATTCCAATGAAGGTGTGATCAGTTGGTTTGATTTTTCAAAGGCGATTTTTGAGATTTCTGGAATTACCTGCAGGGTTTATCCGGTTCTTTCTGATGCTTTTCCGACCGTTGCCAAAAGACCTAACTACAGCGTGTTAAATAAGTCAAAAATTAAAGATACTTTTCAACTAGAAATTCCATACTGGAAGGAAAGTTTGAGGGTTTGTATTCAAAAAATAAAACAATAAGATATGGGAAATCAGGATCTGTTAAATGAAGTAAAAGCAAAGGCACAACAGTGGCTTTCTGATACTTATGATGAAGAAACGACGGCATCTGTAAAAAAACTGCTTGATAACGATGACCCCGCCGAACTCATCGATTCGTTCTATAAAAACCTTGAGTTTGGTACCGGCGGACTTCGCGGAATTATGGGAGTTGGAACTAACCGAATGAACATTTATACCGTTGGGGCAGCTACCCAGGGATTAAGCAACTATCTGAAAAAGAATTTTGCTGATTTACCGCAGATAAAAGTTGCTATTGGTCACGATTGCCGAAACAACAGCCGATTATTTGCGGAAAGCAGCGCAAAGATTTTTACAGCCAATGGAATCAAAGTCTATCTTTTTGAGGATTTACGACCAACACCTGAACTATCGTTTGCCATTCGGGAATTGGGATGCCAAAGTGGAATAATTTTAACTGCGTCACATAACCCGAAAGAATACAACGGGTACAAAGCTTACTGGGATGATGGTTCACAGATTGTAGCCCCGCACGATGTCAACATTGTGAATGAGGTTGCCAAAATAAAACCGGAAGATATTCAATTTAACGGCCCTGATGATTTAATCGAGATCATGGGCGAGGAAATGGATAACCGGTTTTTGGAGGAAGTAAAAAAGGTTTCCATTTCTCCCGATATTGTTAAAAGACATCACGATATAAAAATTATATACACACCAATTCACGGTACCGGTGTAAAATTAGTTCCGGCAGCTTTAAATGCGTTTGGTTTTACCAATATTATTCACATTCCGGAGCAGGATGTTGTGAGTGGCGAATTCCCAACAGTTATTTCCCCAAATCCGGAAGAACCCGCAGCAATGGAAATGGCTACAAAAAAGGCGGCTGAAATTGATGCTGATGTTGTGATGGCATCTGATCCTGATTCCGACAGAATTGGGGTAGCCGTTAAAAACGATAAAGGGAAATATATTATCGTAAACGGCAATCAGACTGCGCTTCTTTTTATTTATTACATCATTACAAAAATGAAAGAAGCCGGAACTTTGAAAGGCAATGAGTTCATTGTTAAAACCATTGTAACCACAGAACTGATTGCAGAAATTGCCCGTCAAAATAACATTGAATATTTTGATGTATACACTGGCTTTAAGTTTATTGCTGAAATTATCCGTGAACTGGAAGGAGAGAAAAAATACATCGGGGGAGGTGAGGAAAGTTTTGGCTTTATGCCGGCCGATTTTGTTCGTGATAAAGATGCGGTTTCTTCATGTGCGCTGATGGGGGAAATTACTGCATGGGCAATTGACCAGGGAAAAACACTTTTTGAATTGCTTCAGGACATTTATCTTGAATATGGATATTCCAGAGAAAAAATGAAATATGTAGTAAGAAAAGGAAGAACCGGAGCAGAAGAAATCAGGCAGATCATGGATAATTTCCGTTCCAGTCCTCCAAAAGAACTGGGTGGCTCGGCAATGGAATGGGTAAAAGATTATGAAACGCTGGTTGCCAAAAATCTTATTACCGGTGAAGAAAAAAAAATCAATCAAAAAGTGACATCGAATGTGCTTCAGTTTTTTACCAAGGCCGGAACAAAAATCTCGGTTCGTCCGTCAGGGACTGAGCCTAAAATAAAATTCTATTTTGAAGTGGCAGGAAAGCTGAATTCAAGAGGCGATTATTATGTTGCTGAAGAAAAAGCTGACGCATTGATTGAATCGATAATGGAAGAACTTGGACTTTAAACTTAATACACTTAAAAATGATGAAAATTAAAATTTTAACTTTTTTGCTGGTTTTATCAGCAACTGTTGTGTTGGCTCAGGAAGAAGGGCCAATGCCAATGAAACCTGAAATGACTGAAATTTGGGATCCTGAAGTGCAGGTAATTACCCCGGGCGAAAAACCTATCGATGCCCCTTCAGATGCAATTGTTTTGTTTGATGGCGTTAATCTGGATAATGAATGGACCGACGAAAGTGGTGGAAAACCTGAATGGACAGTTGCTGACGGATGTGTTACCGTAACGAAAGGTAAAGGCGGAATTAAAACGAAACGTGTTTTTGAAGATTTCCAAATGCATATTGAATGGAGGACTCCTTCAGAAGTAGTCGGCGAAAGCCAGGGGCGGGGGAATAGTGGCATTTTTCTGCAGGGATTATATGAAGTGCAGGTACTTGACAATTATAATAACCGTACTTATCGTAATGGTCAGGCAGGCAGTCTTTACAAACAGTATGCTCCGCTTGTAAATGCATGTAAACCTCCGGGTGTTTGGCAAACTTATGATATAATTTACACTGCTCCGCGTTATAATGAAGACGGAACTTATTTTACGCCTCCAACAGTAACAGTTCTTCAAAATGGCGTTTTGGTTCAGAATAATGTTAAGCTTCGTGGACCAACTGAATACATTGGAGTACCGGAATATTTTGTTGAAAAACACGGTCCTGCCAGTTTGATGCTGCAGGATCATGGAAATCCGGTAAGTTATCGGAATATCTGGATAAGAGAGTTGTAAAATAAGCTCAATAAAAATCCTGAAGAATTTCTTCAGGATTTTTTATTTGATAACGGTGCCTTTGGCGCACCACCAGTAAAATGAATTCATTTTTAATCGGCCGGTTTTAATCATTGGATCTTCTCCTTCCAATTTTAGTGCTTCCTCCACCGTTTCCACATCAAAAATGAGTAAACCCCGATGTTCTCCGCCGCCCTCAAAAGGACCGGCAACAATTAATTTTCCGTCTTTAGCCATTTCTTTGAAATGCCCCAGGTGTAACTTTTGATAATATGCTGCTTCGGTAGAATCTTTACTCTTTGTTTCACCGCTTTCAAGCAACATAAAAACATACCGTTTCATAGTATAAGTAGTGTCTCCATCGACATAAGGAAATTCACGCTGAGCATTAGCATTGTAAATACTCATGAATAGAAAAAGGGAAAGTAATAATTTTTGCATATGTTAAAGTTTTAATTCATTACTAACTACTCATTACTTCCAACTATTCTTTCAGTCTCTCTTTAAATATTTTTCTGAATTTCTCCATTTTGGGAACAATAACAAACTGGCAATAAGGCTGATTCTTATTTCTTGCAAAGTAATTTAAATGGTAGTCTTCAGCCACATAAAAACCGGTGAAAGGCGTTACTTCGGTCACAATAGGACGATCATAAACCTTTTCCTGCTCAAATAGTTTAATCACTTTTTCAGCTGTTTCCTTTTGTGTTTCAGAATGATAAAAAATTGCTGACCTGTATTGCGTTCCTACATCATTTCCCTGGCGATTGAGTGTTGTTGGATCGTGAGTCATAAAAAATACTTCAAGAATATCCGAGAAACTTATAATATCCGGATCGAACGTAATTTGTGCTACTTCGGCATGACCTGTAGTGCCGGTACATACTTCCCTGTAAGAGGGATTTTTTATGTGACCGCCGCTATAACCGGGTAAAACTTCAACAACACCTTTTAGTTCCTTATAAACTGCTTCTGTACACCAAAAACATCCTCCGCCAAGTGTGGCTGTTTCAAGCTCTTTTGCCATAATTCCTTTGGTTAAAATGAGTAATGCTAAAATGAAAAAAACTGTCTTCATTGTTGTACCTTCACTTTTTCAGTAACAACTGATTTTCTTTTGAATAAAAATCGAGAAAAGAATCTCTTTTCGAACTCCCAGAAAAACCGAAACTGCCCGAAAATTGATCCGATTATTAATAACAGAATATTGTAAACCGTCAGAATAACAACAATATAAACCGGAATCTTTACCAATAAATCTGTTTCAGAGGTAACTCCAATCAAGCTGAAAATAAACTTTTTGACATACACTGTTGAACTACCGGTGATGGTAAAAACAACCAAAATAATAATCAGTTGAAAATTACTTTTTAAATTCCAGCGTTGTTTCAATTTCCTGAGCATTTTCTTTTGTATATAAATTCAATAACAAAAGATTTGAACGGATGTTTTGGGAAGGAATTAAATCTGTTGTGTTTGAAAAATGATGTATCCGTAAACGGCAAACCGTAACAGGCGAAACAAGGCATATTTCAAAAATTTTCCGGAAGGATAACCTGCCGAACCAACCAGCAAACAAACTGCTGACCATGGAACGGGAGTTAGTGCAGCGATAATAATTAAAAATAAACCGTATTTTTTCAGTAAAGGGGCCAGTCGGGTTAAAAACTTTTTTCGGAAGTAACGGAAGGAAATTCTTTTGTAAAGAAATTGCCCGATTAAAAAAGTCAGGTACCCCATTGCGTAAGAAACGATGGCAAAAAAGCCAACATTCAGAAAATAAAGTCCGACTCCGCCTTTGTTGTAAGCCCAAATCATAAAAAATTCAGGTGGTATTATTCCGAAAAAAAATTCAGATGCAAAGTAAATGGCATATATAATTGCAGGATTTGTGTAAAAATGTTTAATCCAAACTTCAGGATTCTTTGAAATCACAATTTCATCAAACAGAAAATAGCCCAAAAGTAGAATAGCAAACCAGGCTAATCCTTTTAACCCATTTTGTATCAGAAATTTTATTCGAGGACTAAGCTCCATTTTGATTTTTGATTTTTTTCAGCATTCGAAGTTACGACAAAAAAGGTTAAGTAATATTTATTTTTTGTTGTCCGGGAGATCTGAATAATAAGCTTCGAACAACCAGTTAGTTAATTGCTCATCAATGTTTTCAGGTGAATCAATCTTTAAAATGTGCGCATATTTTGATTTAGAAATTTTCATGCATTTTTCTACCGGAAATTCATTATGGCTTCTTACCGAAGTAAATTCAACAACCAAATAACTTCGATGTGGTTTAAGAACCAGAAAGTTTGTTTGTACAGAAAACATTACTGCATTTTTTACCGGAGTTATTTTGATATCGCCAAATTTGATTACTAAGTCCCTGATCTTTTCAAAAAGATGAAAAACCTCCGGATACTTTTCAAACAAACTGTTTAAAGTATATTCTCCACAGGAATGATCCTGGTTTCGGTTCTTAAATTCCCGGTTACATTTCGGGCATTTCCACATAAAAAGTATTCCCTTTATTTAGTTTACTCTCACCGGTTTTAGTTCTTCAAAAAAGATATCGTTGTTGGGAACATCGAAATCCATACCGGTAATTTCCAAATTGTTCGTCATGTTAAATTTTACGGTGCCAAAACTAAACCATGCCTGCGTTTTATCCCAGTTTATTTTCCACACATCGTAGTGCCAGTGCTCCAGTGTTGCCGACAAATCCGGTGTATATTCAAAATACATTCTCAGTTTGTCATTTTCCAGTTTAATTTCAATGTTTCCATAAATCGGAGCAAAGTAAGTTCCAATGTAATTTTCAATGGGTAGCGTAGGATTTGTTCCCAAAACTCTTTTTTCAATTCGTTCTGCTATACGATTATCTTTTTCCTCATTCATGTTTCTTTTCTCTAACATTTCTGTTGACCAATCTCTTTCTTCCGCACCAAGAAAAGCGTCGAGGGCATAATACGTTACTGCCATGGTAGGAACTTTCATTCCATTGGTTAAAACTACAACTCCAAGTTTCTCATCAGGAATCATATTCACTGCTGAAATCATTCCGTCGTAGCCACCGGTATGACTAACCCGCAGTCGCCCACGATAATCAGAAAGGCCCCAGCCAAGACCATATCCATTAAAATGAGTATTAAAATCATTCGGTTTTATCCTGTCAACAGTGTAAGGATTTTGCATTTTCCAGAGTTCATTTCTCGATGCACGCGTAAGTAATGTATCGGTACCGATAATTCCGTTGTTCATGTTGAAAATCATCCATTTACCCATGTCGTTCACCGAAGAAATTATTCCGCCCAGCGCTCCGACTTCTTCCCAGTTAACAAATGGGATAGGTACATTCGTTCCATCTTCCAGAGCATGAGGTGTAGCAAAGTTCCCTTTTACATTTAGTTGTTTTAGCGACCAGATCGTACGATCCATTCCTGCCGGATTAAGGATGCGTTCCTGTACATTTTCGCCCCAGCTTTTCCTGGTCACTTTTTTGATGACTTCACCAGCTGTGATATACATTACATTGGAATAACCAAATCCATCGCGAAAATTATATTTTGCCGGCAAATATTTTAATCTGCGAATGATCTGTTCTGAATTTAGATCTGATTTGTACCAAATGACATCGCCACTGAAAGTGCCCAGCCCAACACGGTGGCAAAGCAAATCTTTTATGGTTGTTTCGGTGCTGACATAAGTGTTGTACAAGGCAAAATATGGCAGGTATTTTTGCATTTTATCCTCCCAATCGAATTTGCCTTCCTGCACGAGCATGGCAATTATTGCGGTAGTAAATGCTTTTGAATTGGATGCAATAGCGTACAAAGTGTTTCCGTCAGGTTTTTCTGGTTTCCCAACCTCAAGAACTCCGTATCCCTTGCTAAACACAATTTCTCCATCTTTTACTATCCCAACACTCATTCCCGGGATACCCCAGTCGTTAGCTGCTTTTGCAAAATAGGCGTCCAGCTTGTCGAAGTCAACATTTTGCGAAAAAGTAGAAGTTATTATAAAAAAGAACAGTCCGGTCAGCAGGTATAATTTTTTCATGATCTATTGTTTTTATGTTGAATAAAAATAAATGAATTTTTTGTTCTATAAAGAATGCATTTAAATTTTTAGAAATTACACTGTTTTATTAAGTTATATCTCTGCTCTTGGTTATATTTGCCCACAATTTAATCTCAACTAAATCTATAATGAAAAGCTTATTTTTTATTTTATCATTTCTTGTTCTTTTTCAATTTTCTTTTGCTATTGATATTCCACCCGGTGGAACCGACATGATTGCCGATGCCATCACGAACTACTCAAGGGTTGGAAGTCAGGGCACGGTGAGTGTGGTAAATGTTGAAAATGAAGACTTCAGCAAAGCAATCAGGGTTAATGTAACTTCGTTGCCGGCTAATTACTATAATTTTCAGGTTCAATTTAAAACAGTTGCTGCCATTGAGAAAGGCGATATTTGTCTGCTTTCGTTGTGGGCACGGTGTACATATTCTCAGTCAGAAGCAGGAGAAGGATTATTCACTCCAATTATTGAGAATAACACAACTTACGAGAAACCGTTAAGCAAAACTTTTGAGGCGGGAGCTGAATGGATTCATTTTGTTTATCCTTTTGTTTCAGATATGGACTTGTCGCTGGATAAAATTCGGGCTGCTATCTTTTTTGGATATGCAGTTCAAACCATCGAGATTGCTGATATTCACTACTGGAATTACAAGAAAACAATCAATATTGACAGTCTTCCTCAAATGGAAGTAAGATACAACGGTATGGAATTAGATGCTCAGTGGAGAACTGAAGCTGCTGAAAGGATTGAAAAGTTCAGAAAAGGAAATGTAAATGTTAAACTGGTGGATGCATCAGATAATCCGGTTTCGGGTGCTGCAGTGAATTTCACAATGAAACAGCATAAATTCGGTTTTGGCTCTGCTGTTAATGCAAATACTTATAACAATAATTCAGTTTACCGAAATCATGTAAATGAGTTATTTAATGAAGTTGTATTCGAAAACGACTTAAAATGGAAGTCGTGGGTGGCGAACACTAATCATACATATATTACAACTGCTATCAATACATTAGCGAGTCATGGTATAAGAATTCGGGGACATAACCTGATTTGGCCAGGCTGGAGTTATCTTCCGTCTTTTATGGAAACCTACAAAAACGACGGAGAACGGCTGAAAAGTGAGTGCATTAACCATATTCAGGAAATTGCCACATTCACTAAAGGGAAAGTAGTAGATTGGGATGTTATTAATGAGCCATATACAAATCATGTAATCCAGGATGTTGTTGGTGATGAGGTTATGGCAGATTGGTTTAAAAAGACTAAAGAAGTCGATCCCGATGTAAAACGCTATATTAATGATTACAGTATTTTATCCAATGGAGGTGCTGATGTTGGCCATCAGAATGGTTATTTTGATATCATTAAATATATTGATGACCAAGGGGGAGAAATTCAGGGAATAGGGTTACAAGGCCATTTTTCCGAATTTGTTACAGGTATTCCAAAAGTGATTGAAGTTCTGGACAGGTTTGCTTCATTAAACAAAGAAATTAAAGTTACAGAATTTGATATTAACAGTACTAACGATACGCTGAAATCAAATTATACGCGCGATTTTATGACTGTACTTTTCAGTTATCCTTATGTAAAAGGAATTTTAAGTTGGGGATTCTGGGCAGGTCAGCACTGGAAGCCGGAAGCTGCATATTATGATGTTGACTGGACGATTCGGCTGCAGGGAGAAATGTACAAAAAACTGGTTTTTGAAGATTGGTGGACTAAAACGCAAAATTCAGTTTCCGATGCCCAGGGAGATGTTGATTTTGGTTCCTGTTTCCTGGGAACTTATGATTTTGAAGTACAGTACGATGGAAAGACCATCACAAAATCAGTAAATATTGATTTTAACAAGGAAAATGAAGTGGTTATCAACGTCGATGATGAAACAGTTTCAATCACCGGTTCAGTGAATGAAGGCACACCGGTTTTTACTTCCGTAGACAATATCAATAGGAATAAAAGTGCCGAATTACTGGTTTATCCTAATCCTGCGTCTTCAATGCTGAATATAGATTTGAATGGATTGAATTCGGTGAACGGTAAAATTGAAATTATCAATGCGACAGGGAATTGCTTTTATTCAGAACATGTATTTTCTGAAAGTGCCACGATAAATTTACCAGTCAATATTAGCCCGGGTTTGTATTTCTTATCTTTCCAGGACTAATGAAAATCACCTTGTAAAACGATTTGTTGTTCAGTAGGAAAGAAAGATCGGATAAAGCTCAATTTGTAGCAAAATATCCATTGTTGTCATTTATTTTGTCATTGTAATTTCATTTAACGAATGATATGAAAAATGTCTATTTTTAAATACTGTAATTATTTTAAATACTCAATCTTAAAATCGAAATAAATGATGAAAAATAATCCGATTACCATTGCAACTTTTACCAGTAATTTTGATATGAAATACATCCTTTTCAAAGAGATGCTTGAAGAAGCGGGAATTGAATATATGGTGGTTAACGAAATTACAAGTACTGTTGATGGAATTTTTCCCGGTAGCCCTTCGAATATTGGGATTGAAATCCGTGTTCTGGAGGAAAATGCGGAAGAAGCTGTCGAGATTTATAATTCAATAAAATAAAAATATTACCGATCTCATAATTAATGAAGATTCCATCTCAAAACGAACGAGACGGAATCTTTCATTCTTACAGAATATTTATTTTTCTAATTCATAACCTAAGTCAATACCTTTTTCAACTGCAGGAATTCCTTCTTTCATCCATTTTGGCATAGGTTTCCCTTTCAAATAATGATCAAAAAACTGTGAAAGCCTGATTTGAAAATCCGTTTTATCACGCACTTTTAATGGCCAGTGATCAGCTTCATTGTAATTAAGCAACCAGGCAGGTTTTTGAAAACTACGCAAGCCGATAAAAAATTCAATTCCCTGGTACCATGGTACTGCTCCGTCATTGTCGTTTGCCATAATCAACATTGGTGTTGCTATTTTATCGAGGGTGAAAAGCGGCGAATTTTCGATATATCGCAATGGTGCATCCCAAATCGATTTCCCGATTCGGCTTTGGGTATGTTCATACTGAAATGAACGGTTTAAGCCTGATCCCCAGCGTATTCCACCGTAAGCACTGAACATATTTACTACCGGCGCACCGGATTCAATAGCCGCAAAAAGATTGGTTCTTGTGGCCAAATAAGCAACCTGGTAACCACCCCAACTATGTCCCTGTGCACCAACATGCTTTTCATCCACAAAACCCCGGTCGATTAATTCTGTAACTCCAGGCATCACACAGTTAAATGCATCTTCTCCGGGGTAACCGGTTTTGTAATAAACATCCGGATTAAATACGAGATAGCCATTACTTGTGTAATAATGATAGTCGATAGTGGAGCGGTGATTTTCCGGCATTCGGTAACTGTACAACTCCTGTGAACTTTTTTCATAAAAATTCACGATCATCGGGTATTTTTTTGATGGATCGAAGTTTTCGGGCTTATGAAGCGTACCTTCCAGTTTTCTTCCGTCCAGGGAAGTCCAGCTTACCAATTCTGCAGTTCCCCATATGAATTCTTTTTGTTGTGGTGCTGCATCGCTTATCTGAACCGATTTTTTAAATTTCAGGTTGCTAGCCAATAAATTGGGATAAGTTTCAAAATTCTGTTTTGTATAAATTACTACGTCAGCATCTTTTGCTTTCAAAGGTGTGTTCAAGCTAAAATCTCCGGATAACAGTTCCAAAGGTGCACTATTTTTTTTGAGGGTTAAGGAATAGTACCCGTCTTGTCTTGTAACTTCATTGTGTCCGCTGAAATACATTGTTTCATCCGGATCAATCCCTTTTTCTTCACCCCGGCTAAACCGACTTTGTCCTGGCTCCCGATCAAAACGAATAAGTCGGTAACTGGTGTTTTGCTTGCGCCCGTTCTGTGTAAGATTTACGGGTTCAATTCGATTTTGCGGATCAACTTTCCACATATCAAAACGATCATAAACCAGCAACGCTTCATCATTTTTAAGCCAGCCTGCAGTTCTGTAAGATCCCGGCAGGTTAGGGACATCATTCAATTCATCAGCAACCTGAATTTTTTTAGGAGTAGTAATTTTAAATTCCTTACCGGATTCAATCTCGCAGGTATTCCAGGTTGTATCTTCGGCATTGTACCAGTACATATATTTTCCTTCGGTCGAAACCTGCGGAGTAGAACGAATATCTTTTTCAATCATTTTCGCTTTTCCGGAATTAATATCGACCAGGTAAAAATCGTTGTGCTCGGGGCCGCCTTCCCACATCGACTGAATTGCATACGGGTGATTCGACCATGCGATTAATTGATCGGCGTCGCCACTGTTAACCCGGCGAATTCCCGAAAATTGCTTTGTCTCTAATTGAACTGTTTTATCTGAATCGATATCATAAACGGCGAGATAAGATTTTTTTAAATCGCGGTTTCTGTTATTTAACTGAACAGTATGAAGTTCTTCTTCGTTCCATGTCCAGACATCAAGTACCGGAATTTCTTCTTCCAGAATGGTCGTATCTTTTGGCTCTTTTTCTGGTGCAGTTCCGAAGAATAAACGATTTTCCGAATCTGAAAAATCAAGGTTCCCATTCTCACTGATTTCGTAATTTTTGGTGAATGCATCGCTAATATCTGGTACAATCTCTTTCGCAGTGTCATTGCCATTCCATAAATACAAGTTAAAATGATCAATTCCATTTTTCTCTTTCGAAACAGCTCTCAGGTAAGCCACTTTATTTCCTGAATCACTCAGTGTTAATTGTTTAATTTTTTCTTCCTTATTTCCTATTCTGTCAGGTTGTATTTTTACTTAGGTCAAAACGATAAATTCCGGCTTGGAAAGTGCTGTCTTTTCCTGCAGAAACAAATGCCAGAACTTCTTTATCTTCAGCTAAAACATAATCACTTACAGCAGGGAATTCGGAAACTTCACCCGACTTAAGATTTTTCACAAACAACGGGTTAGCCTTTTCGTCTTTCGCCTTTTTCTTTGCCTTCGCCTTTTTGAGTTGTGTCTTTTGGCGCTTCGGTTTGCCAGGCAATCCAGCCCGCCCACTTTTCGGGAACCTTTACGGAGACGAAATCATTTATGGTGTCGGTTTTGTTATTCCTTACATTGTAAACAGCAAGCTTATCTTTTGGAAAATCCTCTTTTTTTGCCTTTTTCAGTTTAAGTTGCCTGACTGAGTCTTCAGAAAGTTGCAGGTTAAAAACCACAAAATTTCCGTCAGAAGTAATTTGCGGATTTGTTGCACATTTTGCCGACAATTTTTCTTTTTCTTCGGGCGTAGTAATTTTTAATGTCGGATCTCCTTTCCATGGTTCCAACTGATATACAACAATTTTACCATCGTTAGAGATCAGGGTTTTGGTTATCCGTTCCCACTTTAAAATATCATCGTGGGTCAGTGGTCGCTTTTTAGAATTTTGTGCGGTAATTGTACTTGAAAGTAGCAATAAACAAACAAAGAGGACAATGTTTTTCATAAGTAAATATTGTTATTTGAAAAGAGTGATATTTAATGGCGTTTAAAGTAATTATATTTCCACAAGTCTCAAAAGTGATGAAGAATTTTTGATTTATTTTATCGATAGTTGATAATTGTGCTTTTGGGGAAATATCTTTTTCCTTTGCAATGAAAGAATTTATTAAATAAATACCGGGAGTATAAACCCCCGGTATTATAACTATCCGGTTTATCAACATTCCCATTCTAAGTTCTCTCTACACAGTTATATAAAATTAACCCGAATAGTATTTAATTCGAAATCCTATAACGACCAACCTTCATAAACTCCTGAATTATCAGTGTGAACTAAATCACCGTCAAAAGTTAAACGCCCACCGTACATCCCGGTTAAGAGAGCAGTTGCGTTCCCATTTGGCGAAACTGAAAAATTAACATCGTATGTACCAATTGGAGTTGAAACAGTCATCATCACGCCAAGTGTTTTGTGTTTATCATTTTTTATTACTTTCCACTGGGTAATTCTTCCTTTAGCTGTTACACCACCAACGCCGTTAACTCCAATTCTATTGTTAGAGCCAATCTGAATAACAGCTACGTTATCAGGTTCTACTTTTATGAAATTGATCATTGGACTAACCCAAAAACTGAAACCATACCTGTTTTGAAGAAAATCACTTTCCAAAACAAAATTCTTATTTTCGATCAGACCCTCTGTTTTCTGATACTGTTTTTCTATTTCTGCTTTCCGTTTTTCTTTTCGTATCATGGCCGAATCCTGTCTCGACCCCTGAGCAAAAATCAGCGAAGTAGAAAAAGCAAATGCTAATATTAAAACTACTCTTTTCATGACTTTACTCCTTTCTTCACTTTAATTTTCTATTTCTCATTTGTATTCACACAAGATACATTCCACAATAATTTTTTTTAAAGAAGTTCTACACACTCCGGCATGATTTAACAAAGTTTAAACTGAGGAAGGATTACAGGAGATTTTAGCATTTTAAGCTATCTGACGACAAACCCTTGCAACAATATGTAAAACTGATAATTACATCAAAAGGAAGGTTTTAATCAGTTTAGATGTATTATTTATAGTGAATTATAAGTTTTAAGACAATTAGGCAAATAACTGTTTAATTGGCACAAAAAAGGTCAATTTGTCTTTAATCAAAGTAGGGGTCATATCAAAAAAGGAAACAGAACGATGTTAAAATTGTACTGTTCAATTCTCACTTGTATTTCCTTTACGTGTTTTTAGGAAAGCTATAAGTTCGCTCAATTCTTCTTTGGAAAGTGTACCGCCAAATGCGGGCATGATTTTACCTCCGTTTACAATCTTAATCGTTAATTGATCTTCATTTAATCGGTTTGCCACATCCGTAAGATCCGGCCCGTGAATACCTCCGTCCCCGGCAATTCTGTGACAGTAAATGCAAGCCTTATCGTGAAAAAGTTGCGCTCCTTTTTTTGCTTCGGGACTTACATCTCCAACTACTTCGGATGTAAGCGGTTTTGCATCAAACCGGGGCGACCACGGCGCTTTTACTCCAATATGCCAAAAAACACCAATCATTGTAACCAAAGTAAGAACAATCCCAATGGACCATGGTCGGCGGAACGGACTTCTTTCGCCAGTATTAAACCATACTGGAAGCATAATTAATACAACTCCACCGATAAGTGGAATAAGCACAATTGCATAAGATTCAAGTGCACGTGGAATAAGCGCAAACATGGCAAAAATCCATAGCATATACCAGTCAGGACGCGGGTTAGTGGCAATATCTGTGGGATCCGGTGGTTTCCCGATTTCAGGCGGCCCAACCATTGTTGCAAGAATTAAAATGATAAGAATAACAATAAACCCAAAAGCCATGTCGCGCCAGGCTGCGTTAGGCCAGAACGGAACACCATCTTTTTTCAGCATGTTTTCGTACCATTGCCGGTAAGTACTGCGTTTTACCATCCGGCCACCTTTGGGAGGTTCTGAAATTCCATTTCTGAATGCGAGGTAAATATGTAATCCCAGCAATGCAAAAATAAAAGCAGGAACAAGGAATACATGAAATGCAAAAAACCGACTCAATGTTGCACCTCCAAGAGTATCACCACCTAGAAAAAATTTTCCTGCTAAAGTTCCTAAAAATGGCAAACGCCCTGCCTGTTCAGCTGCAACCACTACCGACCAGATACCATTACTGTCGAACCGAAGTAACTGACCGGTAAATCCCATTGCAACTGTTAACAGAAGAAGCACTACGCCGGAAATCCAACTCATTTCGCGTGGGTATTTAAACGCAGCCATCAGGTAAACACGAATCATATGAATTCCAACCAAAATTATCATTCCCGAGGCGCCAAAATAATGAATGCCTCGCAAAATACTACCAAGTGCAATTTCGTTTGAAATATATTTCAGTGAATTATACGCATCAGCAGTAGTAGGTTGATATAAAAGTGCCAGAGCTACACCGGTAATTACCTGTAAGCATAAAACAAAATAATGTTGCGGTTCCAAACACATAATACCATTTTGCATCTGGTGGTACCAAATGTTTAATCAACGGATCTATTGCGTCGGATATACCGGACCGGTCGTCCAGCCAATTCCAAAATTGTCGTAGTTTTTTCATGATTTATTCTCTACCAGATTTGTAATTGGCACAGGACTGGTTTTAATTTCCACCTGATTATTTCGTATTCGTACCGGATATTTATACAAGCCACGTGGAGGAGGACCGGCAGCATACGAACCATCTTTGTTATATACCCCTCCATGACAGGGACACATAAAAAGTTCCGCATCGGCAACCCAGCGCACCGGACAGCCCAAATGCGCACAGTTAATAGCAAACGCTTCGAACTCTTTTTCCGATTTTCGCCGTAACCATGACGCGGATTGCGACGATAATCCTGACCACGATTTAGGTAGTGCATTTTCGTATTTCACCAGCACCGTTTTCCCTATTTCAAAATTATTAACATCCCCCACTGAACGCCAGGCCTGCGGTGTTTTCTGAAGTAGCGGGGCAAATAATGCACCTACAACGGGGATCATTGTCAACACACCCAGTATTGTCCAAAGCGTCCACAAAATCCGCATAATAAATTTCCGCCGGTTTAAATCATTCTGTTTCATAAATATTTACGGTTTTAAATCGGCTATCCAGCCCGCAAGTGAAACAATGGTAATAATGATGCCTGCAAAGGTTAATCCCAGTGAAGCAATAAATCCCCAAAAAATAAAAAGGATGCCAAATGCCAGTCCTATTGGCCATATTGTTGGGCGGGGTATTTCTTCAGGATCTGCCTTTTGAAGTGGATAATCTTCGTATTTTTCTTTTTCGTTATTCTCCATCACTCGGTAATTATTATGAAAAGTTTATTGTTTCTTTATCATCCTGGCTGTATTGATTTTTATAATAGCGTGCCAAAGTCACCAAAATGTTAGTGATATAAATAAAACATGCCGGAACCCACATAATCAAACCAGCAGCCTGTTGATCGATAGAAGCTGTAATTCCCCAATTAGTGTGAATTAAATCCCAAATGGCTGTATTACTGCCGGTGAAAAAAGGCATATACATTGAAGTAGGTCCAAATGTAATGAGAATCCCTAAAACGGTACATCCTACACATGCAATGAACAGGTAAAGCGCACTTTGCAGCGGAGAAAGCTTCTTCCATGGAATAGGTGTATAAACCGGCCAGATAAATATAATACCCAAAATCAATAATGAAATAATATGAATAATGTGTAACGACATGGATTTTTTCATTGCCTCAAACATGCCCGGAATATGCCAGAAATACATGGATCCGATTCCCAAAATCCAGGCCACAGGAACAGAAAACAATACATTCCCTGTTTTTTGAAATTTTGAATTCTGTAGTTTTTCCAACAATTGTGGATTAGTACCGGAAAGTAATAAAGGAGGAACGATCAGTAAAATTACAATATGCTCAATCATGTGTGCACTAAACAAGTAGCTACCTCCCAAATATGCAAGCGGTGAAACCGTAACCAGCAAAAACAATAGTACTCCTGAAAAGAATGCTACATGACTTGATAACAGATGCATGCCGGTTTGTTTGCAAATGAAAAATAATCAGTACAAGCGCAATAATTATCGCAGCCCAGTTGATTTGCCAGTAATGGATTAATAGTTCATTCATGTTCATAACAATGATCCTATATAAACAGTAATAAACACGGCCACCCAAACGGCATCTACAAAATGCCAGTAAACTGTAGTCGTATTAAATGCGTCGTATTCAACAGCCTCATATTTTTTAGAGACAATTAAACCCATTAAAATTGATAATGTTACCAACCCGATAAAAACGTGAAATCCGTGAAATCCGGTTAAAGTGAAAAAGGCTGAGCCAAATACATTTTTACTGATGGTGACTTTATCGTGAATAAGTGCGATATACTCCATTCCTTGTCCCACAAGAAAAATCAAACCGAACAAAATGGAAATTGCCAGCCAGATCAACATCGATTTTCGTTTCCCTTTCTGCAGTTTTTTATCTGCAATTTCAATGGTCAAACTGCTTGAAAGCAAAAAGAAAGTAAATACCGAAGTTTTCTGTACATTAAGGTACTGTGCTGTTTCCGATAAACTTCCGCCTTCACGGCTGTAAAACAGGTACGAAATAATCAGGGCAATGAAAAAAAATGATTCAGACCCCACGAAAATCAGCATCATTAATTTATTCCTGCTCATATTATTTCTCCTTTTCTTTTTGATTTCTTTTCCAGTCAGGATCATCCGGATGTTCCAAATCCCACAGTGGTCGGGTGCTCCGAACCTGAGGTACAGTATCAAAATTCTTTAATGGTGGGGGTGAAGAAGTGTACCATTCCAAGTGTCCAGGCCTTCCATGGATTATTGCCTGCCTTTTCGCCATGTCGCAGACTGTAAATAATATTCCAGAGAAAAACAAAAAACGAAGCTCCGAAAACAATAGCACTTATTGTGGAAAACATATTCAGTGAACCGAGATATGGTAAATCGGGATAGGTAAACACACGTCGTGGCATTCCAAGTAATCCAAGAAAATGGAATACAAAAAAGGTACAGTTGAACCCAATAAAGAAAAGCCAGAAAGTGCCACTTCCCAATTTTTTCTGAAAGCTTACGTCCGGTAATTTTTGGGAACCAGTAATAAATACCTGCCATTCCTCCGTGAATTGCCCCCCCAATAAAAACATAATGAATATGTGCTACTACAAAATAGGTGTCGGTAAGCCGCCAGTCGGCCGGAACAATGGCAAAGCCCACGCCACTCAAGTCCACCAACAGTAAAATCGAACAAAAATGCCAGTGCAAACAACATGGCTGTTTTTAATTGCACCGAACCGCCCCACATAGTAGCCGACCAGTTAAATATTTTTACGCCTGTCGGAACGGCAATGAGCATACTTGTTGCAGCAAAAAACGCATTGAATGTTGTTCCCAACCCGACGGCAAACATGTGATGTGCCCATACTCCAAATGATAGCAACGCAATTGCCACTGTTGAAGCTGCCACAAACGAATATCCAAAAATAGGTTTTCGGGAAAAAACCGGAATAACTTCCGAAATAATTCCAAAAGCCGGTAATGCCAGAATATAAACTTCGGGGTGACCAAAAGTCCAGAAAATATGCTGGTACATGATGGCAGAGCCGCCTGTGTATGTAGTAAAAAAATGGGCGCCCAGCAGCCGGTCGATAAGTATCATTACCAGGCCGGCATTCAACACCGGGAAAGCAGCCAGAATAAGAAAAGCATTTACAAATGCCATCCAAACAAACAAAGGCAGACGATTAAATTTCATGCCTTTTACCCGCATGGTAATAGTAGTTACAACAATATTCAATGCCGCTCCCACCGAGCCAATTCCCATAATTAAAATACTCGATGCCCAGTAGTTAATTCCCGGCGAAGAACTGTAGTAACTTTCGCTTAACGGCACATAACTAAACCATCCCACATTGGGTGCACCACCTGCAAAAAACTAAAATGCAGCAAAAGTGCCACCAAATAAAAAAGTCCAGAAACTAAATGCATTTAACCGCGGAAAAGCCATTTCGTTGGCTCCAATCATCAACGGTAAACTGTAGGTAATAAAACCAATTACCATTGGCATCAGTACCAAAAAAATCATGGTAGTTCCATGCATGGTAAAAATCTGGTTGTAGGCTTCCGGCGAAAGCACATTGTTTTCCGGTCGCATCAGTTGAATTCGCATCAGCAGCGCTTCGGCAAACCCGGCAAAAAAGAAAGTAAGCGAAGCCACCAGGTACATAATGCCAATTTGCTTATGATCGACTGTTGAAAGCCAGTTTAACAATCCATTAGCCGAATTTAATTTTGGTAACGGCGTTTCCGGTTCGGGCAAATCAATTCTTAGATTCATTCGGTATTTTTTAAAAACAGTTATTCAGTTTCATATGAAAATTATGAACACCGGCAGTTACTTTAATTGTTCCAGGTAATCCACCAGTTCATTTACTTCTTTTTCACTCATTAAAAAATTGGGCATATTCGAACCTTTTTTTACCTTCTGAGGATTTTCGAGCCACTTTTTCAAATTCTCTTTTTTGTTGGCCATCATTCCGCTAAGCAAAGTTTCGCGCGAGGCAATATGCGAAAGATCGGGGCCAATTCTGCCATCAGCAGGTGTGCCCGAAATGGTGTGACAATTTCCACAGGTTTTTTCCTGAAAAAGAATTTCACCCTGTTTGCCATTTGCTCCGGTTGGCTGGTCTGGCAGTTTGTTGTTGCTGCTGAATCCACTGGTCAAATTCAGCCTGTGATTCAGCAATTACTTTTATACGCATCCAGGCATGTTGGTTCCCGCAATATTCGCTGCAGGTTCCTTCATATTCACCAATGCTGTCGGCATCAATCCAGCCAAAATTATTGTGCCCGGGAATCGCATCAATTTTTCTTCCAAGTGCCGGCACCCACCAACTGTGAATTACATCGGCAGACTGAATCCGCATTAACAATTTTTCCCAACAGGAATATGAAGTTCGTTGGCAGTAGTTACTCCATGTTTTGGATAACGCATATCCCACCACCACTGGTGGGCAATAATTACAATATCGGGTTTCTGCCCATTGACAATCGGTTCATTTATTTTTTCCATCACATTCAGCGACAGAAAAAACAACACAGTAACAATAATAAATGGAATAACTGTCCAGACTAATTTCAAGTCCTTGTTGCCAAATATTTGCCTGGCCTTCCCCTTTTCGTTTACCTTCCCGGTATTTTACAATTCCGCCAATTACCATAAAAAGTACAATTCCCAGAATTACTGCCGAAAGAATCAGAAATCAAAAATAACCGGTTTATCTCATCGGCCTGAGCAGATGACGAAATAAACATTTCTGAAAAAAATTGCTTTAACGCTTCGAAAAGATGTTTCATGTTACAGCATTAAAATGAAATGATTCATAATTGCCAGTATAAAAGTTCTGATAATTTTTAACATAAGTCAAATATTCGAAGGGTTAATTCAGCCTATTAATAAATTTTAACAATTAAAGCTACATCTGTGATATTCCTAATAGCTAAAAGATAAAACTGCCAGTCAAAAAAGAACGAGATTATTCCTTTTCTTGTTTGACA
>CAVYOB010000001.1:0-15808 GCA_963769925.1 uncultured Prolixibacteraceae bacterium | reverse complement strand
GAAAGAAAAGGGGTAACCCAAAAACAATAACTACCTAATTAAGATAGATTTACATGATTTAAATATTAACTTCTTTATAATAAGGAAGTCGAAGGAATAATTTGGAATAAGTGTTAAACTCTAAAAGCAATATTTTTACGGCCCCAACTACGAATTAAAGCTATTTACTTTTTCGTATTCTGAATTTCGTTTTTACAATATTTCTGGACGACAGCGATTATTTTATCCACATTGAATGGTTTTGTTATGTAATCAACACATCCTGCATTATACGCCTTTATTTTATCCGATTCCATAGCGTATGCTGTTTGCGCGATAACCGGAATCTGCGGATTAATTTCTTTTATTTTTTGTGTGGCTACCAGTCCGTCATATTTACCGGGCATTTTTATATCCATTAATACCAGTGAAATTTTTGGATTGTCTTTAGCTAATTTTACTGCCTGTTCACCATTTATGGCATGTATTAACTGAAATTCTTTGGAAAGAATTGTTTCTAGGAAATAAAAATTAACTTCATCGTCTTCGGCAATTAAAATAGTAGTTTTGAAATCCCCAAATTCCCCGTTTATATTTGATTTAATTTCAACAGGACTTTTTATGACCGGTGAATAAGGAATAGAGAATATAAAGGTACTTCCCTTTTCTACTTCCGATTCTACTTTAATATCGCCTTTTAATGCTTCAACATAAGCTTTGACAATCGACAAACCTATTCCCGATCCTTCGTAGCTACGTGTATTACCCAATTCAACCTGGAAAAATCGTTCGAAAATAGTTTCAATTTTGTCTTCAGGAATTCCCCGTCCACTGTCTGAAACATAAAAAAACAACCTGTCATTTTCAATATAATTCCCAATTTCAATTGTCCCTTTAATTGTAAATTTTACTGCATTTTTAACAAGATTCATAAGTATTCCATCTAACTTTTGCTTGTCAGTTCTGATGATTGCAGATGTACCTTCAACTTGTTCTTTTATCTTAAAATCAATGCCTTTATCTTTTGCCTGCGGGCCAAAAAAATTAAATTGGAATTTTATTAATTCTGAAATGTCGGTTTCTTCATAAACAAGATTAATATCACCTATTTCAATTTTTGAAACTTCAACAATATCGTTAATCGTATTTAACAAACGCTCTCCACTTTTATTTACAATATCGATGAATGATCTCCTTTCCTCTTCATCGAGATTTGGTTCATCCAGAAAATTAATGAATCCCAGAATCCCGTTCATTGGGGTACGTATTTCATGCGATACATTCATCAGGAAAGCAGATTTCAGCCGGTCACTCTCTTCTGCTTTTTCTTTTGCTGCTATTAATTCATCCTGATACTTAATTATTTCAGAGATATCCCTTATTGATCCCAAAACCAGTTTTTGTTTGTTTATTTCAATATGCGTCCCTGTTATCTCTGTATGATATTTGGTCCCGTCTTTTCTGCGCAATGTAAAATACTGTACTTCTCCCGACAGGTTTTCATTACTTCGGAACATCGATAATGCTTTTTCCTTTGGCAATGATTCGGCTGCCATTTCAAAAACTGTCATTTTCAAAAGTTCATCCATTAAGTATCCTGACATTTCACAAAATCGTTTATTCACATAAACATATTTCCCATCCATATCAGCAACTGTAATCCCGTCAGTAGAATGTTCAGCAATTGTTCTAAACCGGTTTTCACTTTCTTCAGCCTTTTCTTTCGCTTCAATTAATTCATTTTCCCATTTTACAATGTCACTTACATCTCTTACAATTCCTAGTGCAAATTTCTCATTTCCAACTTCAAGTAGCGTTGCATTTACATCAACAAATATTATTGAATTATCCTTGCAGAATAACTTAATTCTGCTTGATTTGGCAGGTTTTGATTGTGAGCTTTGTTTTAAAACCTGAAACAATGTGTTATCCTTTTCTTCCGGCGGTTTTAAATCATACAGGCTCATTCGTAATAGTTCTTCTTTTGAATATCCAAACATGTTCGCAAAGGCAGAATTTACAAAAACGTAATTTCCGTCCATATTAGCTAAAGAAATCCCCTCCAGGGCATTTTCAGTAATGGCTTTAAATCTTATTTCATTTTCCTCGGCTTTTTCTTTTGCCTCCGTTAACTCTATTTCTTTTTGCTTTAATTCCGTGATGTCATGGATAACTCCAAATACTCTGATTTTTTTCTCATTTTTTTCTCTTTGCAAAACTTCAGCGTTATGTCTAATCCAAAGAAGACCGTTTTGAGGATGCTGATATCGGTAAATTATCGAGGTAGTATCTTTATTCCCATAATAAATTTCATTATGTATCTTTAATACAAAATTCCGATCATCTTCATGAATGTTACTTAACCAAAATTCTAATGGAGACAGATCAGTAATCCATTTTTCGCTAACTCCTAAAATATTTTTTGCCCGTTCATCAATAAATTCTATTTCTGCTTTTTGACCTGACACAATATAATAGCCCAATCCTGCAATTTTCATCGCCGATTTTAACTGAATCTGATGTTCCTGTAATTCTTGTTCAGCTTTTTTACGTTTTTCAATGTTTCTCGAAACGCCAAATAATTCAATCTCCCCCATATTGTTTTTTTGGAAATAAGTAGAAACTTCTGCCCACACCAAGCTACCATCCTTGCGTTTCAATTGAACATCAGTATTAATTGTCTTTGATTTATAATCCCTCTCGAATTGGTTTAAATTTTCAGCTATTATCTTAACGATTAATTCATAATCTTTCGGTGATAAAGTATCAGCCAGAGTTTGTTTGATCGCCTCTTCCGGTGTAAAGCCCCTGAGTTTCTCCACCGATGGACTGATATAGGAAAACTTTTCCTGAGTTAAGTTATACATCCAAATTACATCGGATATATTTTTTGTTATATGTTGAAACTTTTTTTCATTCTCACTAACTTGTTCATCATTTTTGATTCTATTGGTTATATCAGAAAAAATTGTAGCAAAATATTCCGAGTATAGCGTAGTAACCAAAACATGAAAATTTTTATCCAAAGCGGGGAAATAAGTTTCGAAAGTACGTGGCTTTTTATTTTTAACAACTTCTACATATTCTTTTAAATAAGGAGCCTCATTGGTGCCATATAATTTACTTGCCAATGCTCCACGGGCTTTTTCAGCAGAAATACCTAAAATTTTTACATACGATTTATTTACATCTATTATTCTGTAATCTACCGGATCACCTTTTTCATTTTTTACCAGTTGGTGCAATGCAAATCCTTCCTCCATGTTATCGAATAACAAATGGAATTTTTCTTCGCTTTCCTTCAATTCTCTTTCCAGATTTGCTAATTTTTTCTGATCCTTCAGGCTCTTATCCCGAAGTGCTTCAAAAGATTCTTTCATCGAGTTATAATCATTTCTTATGGTTTCTAATTCCAGAATTAGCCCCTCATTAGTTGAGTTGTTGGTTTTGTTTAAGGCATTCATGATAAGTAAATTTTCAGAAAGATAATAATTTTACGTTTCAATCCGTGGGCAAGATATTAATTTTCAACCCTTTACTTATCAAAATATATGTTTGGTTTTTAAACTCATGGTTTAATTCAATGTACATCCAATATATATTTATTTTCAAAATTGCCGGACATGCTATGAAAGTGATTATACTGATTATATATTTTGGCGATTTAGCTGAATTATTTCTTTGATATTGATTGTTTAAGAACCGTACTTCTCCTGTATGCAGTATTGATTACTCCAATTATATAATAAGGCAAAAAGCTTATGCTGAATTATGATTAATAATCAGTGCCATATTATATCAACTGTGTTTTAAATCCCGGTAACTTAATGTTAGCTCTATGGCTACTATTATTGCTACCAGAATTGCATATAAATAAATTGCCATCACTTTTGTTATTAAATACACTAATAATGGTTGAACACAATCTGTGCCGTTTCAAAAGATTAGTTAATTCTTTCATAATTATTAATTTAATTAATGTTAAATGAATGTTCTTTTTTATTTTATATGGCAATTTTGTTATATGAGTTGGGTTTTCATATAGCAAATGCTTATCTCTAAGAATACCACCTTCGACAACGGAATTCTGATAAATTATCAGCACCAGAATAGGAATAAGCCCGTGAGTTACTTTAAACAATTAAAAGGATCTTTTAAAAACAAATCTATGATGCGTCATATCTTCTTTTGCCTGCCAGTTTACAGTAACTAACTCCCAACCTCCCGATCCAAGTTTGTTTGTATAATCATACAAATTCAGACCTGTATCCCAGTGTTCCAGTTCTTTACCATCGACAAATCTTGGTTGCCATACTTTATTAATTTTCTCAGCAGTTAAAAATAAATACTCCCATTTGTTCATAATTAATTCCTCCTATGTTTAATAGATGGAACATGTAACTAATAAGAAATGTTGATTTAGATTGCATTTTCCTGTTTTGAGGGATGACTTGCCAACACAAAAACATTGAAAAACTTGTATTCGCATGACTATTAATTGTTATCAACAAGTAATTATGCCGCCATTAATCCAGCTTATAGCCTTTTAGTATCACGGCTGTATTAATTATTTTGAAATATCTAAATTTCTGAGTTTATGGTATCACTTTGTCTATCTTTATTTAAATATTTGAATGAAGGTATTGGAATAATACTTTTTTGAAAACACTGAACAGAACGTTTCTCATATGTTTTACTGAAAATACAAAAGGAGTTAGAACTCAATCTAACTCCTTCATTTTTAAGTGGGAACTACTGGATTCGAACCAGTGACCCCCTGCTTGTAAGGCAGGTGCTCTGAACCAGCTGAGCTAAGCTCCCAAATCTGTTTTCATTCTGAACTACTTTCCTTTCCAGAAAAGCGATGCAAATATAAAACCTATTTTCAGTTCTGCAAAAAAAATGTAAAAAAATAGCTACAATATTTCGGCAACAACAAAAGTACTTCCTCCCACAAAAATAAGATCACTAAATCCTGCATTTTTCTTCGCTTCCCGGAACGCTTTTTTTACCGTCTTATAACTTCTTCCATTTAAACCAAATTCTCTCGCTCTTGCCATTAGTTCTTTTTCATCAAGCGCTCGCGGAATGTCGGCTTTGGTAAAATAGTATTTTGCATTTTGAGGAAGCAACTTTAATACCGGTTCAGGATTTTTATCGCCTACGGTTCCAAAAACAAAATGGAGTTCTTTATAGGCAGTATTTTCCAACTGATGAACAACTTGTTTTATTCCATCTTCGTTGTGGGCAGTATCGCAAACAATTTGAGGATTATGACCAATAATCTGCCAACGCCCCTGCAAACCCGTCAGTTTCGTTGTATTTTGCAACCCGCGATAAACATGCTCATGTTCAATTTTCCATTTTTTCAGAACCAATAATTCAACTGCTTTTAAAACTGCTGGCAAATTATATCGCTGATATATGCCATTTAGATCAAGTTTTAATTCGGGGTAAACAGCAATACCATTTTTTTTGATGTTAAATAATTGTTTACCATCTGTTCCCAGCAGGGAATAATCTGCAATAAATTCTTTGTCAGCATAGAAAAGTTCCGCATGTTTTAAGTGGGCAACGGATTCAAAAACAGAACTGGTTTCTTTCTGCTTTGTGCCGATTATAACCGGTATTTTATCTTTAATAATCCCTGCTTTCTCAAAAGCAATTTTTTCAATGGTGTTTCCAAGCAAATTGGTGTGATCCAACCCAATATTGGTAATTATACTTACCTCCGGTTCAACGATATTGGTTGAATCGAGCCGGCCTCCCAACCCTACTTCAATAACAGCCACATCCACTTTTTGTGTAGCAAAATAATCAAAAGCCATGGCAACAGTAAGCTCAAAGAATGAAGGTTCCAGTCCCCATTTCTCATTATTCAAACGGTATTTCTCAACCCATGAAATTATTTCATTCTCTGTAATCATTTCACCATTTATCCTGATTCTTTCCCTGAAATCTTTCAAATGAGGCGACGTATATAACCCTGTTTTATAACCAGCCGATTGCAGAATAGCTGCCAACATATGAGACACAGATCCTTTCCCGTTGGTTCCGGCCACATGTATGGTTTTAAACTGCCGGTGCGGATGCATGTAAAATTCATCCAACAGCAAAGTATTCTCCAGATTGTTTTTGTACGCAGCTGGTCCACTGCGCTGGAACATCGGCAAACGAGTGAACAAAAAGTCCAGTGTTTCGGTATAATTCAAGACTCAAAAAATTTATCAACCATTGCAAGTTTATTAAATTTTAAACTCATTTTGATTATTTGTCGGCAATTTCTCTACATTTAGAAAATTCAATTAATCTACGATGCTGAGTAAAACGAAAAAAAGCAAAATTTTCATTCTCGATACTAATGTGATCCTTCACGATCACACATGTATTTACCAGTTCCAGGATAATGATATTATCCTTCCAATAACAGTCCTCGAGGAGCTGGATAAATTTAAACGGGGAAATGATCTGATCAACTTTCAGGCACGGGAATTTACCCGGTTGCTGGATGAAATTGTGGGAGACGAATTATTTAATGGAGGAAAATCGCTTGGAATTGGAAAAGGCAAGCTGCGCATCGAAACCGGCAAACCTTTTTCTGTACTCATGAAAACTTCGTTCCGTGAAGATATTCCTGATCATCGTATCCTGGCCATTGCTGAATATACTGTAAAGGCGTACGCAAAACGGCGGGTTGTTCTCATCAGTAAGGATATCAACCTTCGGATGAAAGCCAAGTCGCTTGGAATTCAAGCGGAGGACTACAAAACCGACCAGGTGACCGATCAGAATATTCTGGATAAAACCGTCACCACATTTGATAATTTTGATGACGTGCTGATTGAAAATTTATACAACCAGGGATCTTTTACGGTGGAAGATATAAAACCTGAATTCACCCCTGAATCTAATGAGTGTTACATTTTCAAGGGAAGTTCGGCAAGTGCACTGGCACGGTTCGATGCAAAAACAAACCGAATTTACCGTATTGAGAAAAAAGCAGCCTATGGAATAAAACCACGAAATGCAGAGCAAACTTTTAGTTTAAATATGCTGATGGACCCGGAAATAAGGCTGATGGCGCTTACAGGAAAAGCCGGTACCGGGAAAACGCTGCTTGCTCTTGCTGCTGCCATTGAACAACACCGCACTTACGAACAAATACTTCTTGCACGTCCTATCGTAGCACTTAGTAACCGCGATCTGGGTTATCTTCCGGGCGATGCTTCCGAAAAGATAAGTCCTTACATGCAACCTTTATTTGATAACCTGGCGGTAATAAAACATACTTTTAATCCGCGAAGCAATGAATATCAATTGATTGAAGAACTGCAGAAAGAAGAACGGCTGAATATAACACCATTGGCATATATTCGTGGAAGAAGTTTATCAAATGCATTTTTCATCATCGACGAAGCTCAAAACTTGACACCTCACGAAGTAAAAACAATTATAACACGCGCCGGAGAAGGAACTAAAATGGTATTTACTGGCGATTTGTGGCAGATCGATTCACCCTACCTGGATATGAAATCAAACGGATTGGCATACATGACTGACCGAATGAGGAACCAGGATATATTTGCTCATATTAATTTGGTAAAAGGGGAACGTAGTTTTCTGGCAGAACTGGCCAGTAATTTACTATAAGACGTCATTCCGAACTTGTTTCGGAATCTCAGTAATAGATGCTGAATCAAGTTCAGCATGACGTTAAAGTGGAATAAACATGTAAAGACCAATCTATTTGCATTCAACAGCTTTTTTCTACCTTTGTCGCTTATTTAGAATTGTTCAGAATAGTAGAGATGAATTACAAAGGGAAGAAAGCTGCTTTTTATACGTTGGGATGCAAGCTCAATTTCTCTGAAACTTCAACCATTGCAGGTTCATTCAGAGAAGCTGGATTTGAACGGGTTGAGTTTGAAGAAAAAGCTGACGTTTACGTAATAAATACCTGTTCGGTAACCAATCAGGGGGATAAGGAAAGCAGAAATATTGTTCGAAGGGCTATCCGAAAAAATCCCGATGCAATGGTGATTGTGGTTGGATGCTATTCTCAATTAAACCCTGAAGAAGTAGGTAATATTCCCGGGGTAGACATGGTTCTGGGAACACAGGAAAAATTTCATATTCCGGCCTTTTTGGGGAATCTGGATAAAAAGAAAACTACTGAAATAAGAACCACCCGACTTGCTAATATAAAAAACTATCACAAAGCTTTTTCCTGGGGGGACAGAACCCGAAGCTTCCTGAAAATACAGGATGGTTGCGATTATTATTGTTCTTTTTGCACCATTCCGTATGCACGTGGCAAAAGCAGAAACGACTCAATTGAAAATACCATTCTTGAAGCTAAAAAAGCAGTTGATAAAGGTTATAAAGAAGTAATTCTAACAGGCGTAAATATTGGTGATTTTGGTAAATCGACAGGCGAAAATTTTCTTGACTTATTAAAAGCGCTTGAGAAAGTAGAAGGACTGCAACGATTACGGCTGGGATCGATAGAACCCAACCTTTTAAGAGACGAGATCATTGAATTGGTATCCAATTCAAAAGTTATTATGCCCCATTTTCATATTCCTCTCCAGTCGGGTTCCGATGAGATTTTATCATTGATGAAGCGTAAATATTCAGCTGAACTATTTGCCCACCGAGTTCATAAAATACGTGAGATAGTTCCACACGCTTTTATTGGCGCCGATATAATTGCCGGCACGAACGGTGAAACCGAAGAACTATTTCAGGAGTCATACGATTTTATAAATGGTATTGAAATATCGCAATTACACGCGTTTACCTATTCAGAAAGAAGCGGGACACAAGCACTTAAAATTCCATGGAAAGTAGCAGTTGAGGACCGCAAACGAAGAACACAAATGTATATTAACCTCTCAGAGAAAAAACTCAGGGCTTTTTATGAAAGACATTTGGGTACATCGCAAACCGTTCTTTTTGAATCGGACCGCAAAGAAAATAGAATGATGGGATTCACCGAGAATTATATTAAGGTGGAAACCACTTACCGCGAAGAAATGGTCAACCAGTTAATTAACGTTAATTTAAAATCTATTTTACAGAATGGACACGTTGGAATTACTTATTCCCCGATAAATGTCCGTAAATTTGTTGGAAAACAGATCGCCAATGGATTATAAAGCGCTTTGTTACAACGTTCAGGAACTGGCCCGCCAAACCGGAAAATTTATTCGTGAAGAGCAAAAAAAAATCACCACTGCCGATGTTCAGATAAAAAGTGTGGCGAGCCTTGTTACTTATGTCGATAAAACTGCAGAAAAAAATATTATTTCCGAATTAAGAAAATTAATTCCGGAATCAGGCTTTGTAGCTGAAGAAGGAACAGCCGACTGGAACAACGAAAAAATTACCTGGATCATCGACCCTCTTGACGGAACAACCAATTACATTCATGGCATTACACCACACTCTGTTAGTATTGCATTGCGCGAAAACGACAAAATTGTGCTGGGAGTAGTTTATGAGGTGGGGCTCGATGAAATGTTTTACGCCTGGAAAGGAGGTCCGGCCTTTCTGAATGGAAAAGAAATCAGGGTTTCAACTGCCGGGAAAGCAGCCAACACTTTAATTGGTACCGGTTTCCCTTATTATGATTTTGACCGGGTTGACGATTATATTGCTGCTATGAAAGAGTTGATGAAAACTACCCGCGGACTTCGACGTCTGGGTTCGGCAGCGGTTGATCTGGCCTATGTAGCATGCGGAAGATTTGATGCTTTCTTTGAGCATGCCCTGCACGCATGGGATGTGGCAGCCGGAGCATTTATTATTCAACAAGCCGGTGGAAAGATTGTCGATTTTAATGGCAGCGACAACTGGTTATTTGGTGGTGAAATTATTGCAGCAAGTGCAAATTATTTCGATTCATTTTATCAAACAATTCATCATTATTTAGGCAACAAAAAGTAATTTAGCGATGAAAATCCGTGTTTTATTTTTCACTTTTTTAGTGCTGGGAGCACTATCATGGTTAGGTTGCTCCAGTCACAAAAAATCGTCTGTTGTTAATAACCCTGCCGATGGAACAGCGATTTTAATTACCGGCGCTGCAGCACGAATCCCGCAGGAAGCAGCTTTACTCGAACAATTATACCAAAAAGGTGAATTGAATCATGTTGAATTTATTAGCGGCGCCAGTTCAGGAGCTCTGAATGCTGTGATGCTGAATGGAATTCTAACCAAAAAAATTACCTGGGAGAAATATATAAATTGGTTAAGCGAAATTACCAACGACAGTATTTATGTTAACCCGAATAAAAAATTACCTGTGGATACAAACCCGTTACGAAAGTATCTTACCCGAATTGTTAATGATTCTCTTGGCTATCACAAAATGGGAGATCTTCCAATTGTTACAGCCATTTCGATCACCGAATTAGACGTTATTGATATCCCAAAAAGAAATTTTCGCCTAAGCAACCGAAAAATTAATTCCGAAAGCGACCCGGATCTCGATATCGTAGATGTATTAATGGCTTCAACGGCATTTCCAATCGTTTTTCCTGAACAGAAAATTAATAATGCCCCCACCCTGCCCGACAGATATTTTGTAGATGGCGGTATTGGCAAAGACCACGTACCTTACTCCGGACTAATCGATTTTATGCAATACAAAAATAAATCTGTTAAGAAAGTAATTATAGTCAGTCGAAAGTCGGATCTTGAGCCAGATATCAATCAGGAACTAACGGCAATTGGGATTAAAGACATCAAAATATTCAACAAAATCGGCGTTTCCCTGGATGAATTTCTTCAAAAGGGATTTTTGCGGGGACTCCGTGGATATCGCACCAGTTTACCCAACCTGGTTGAAAATACATTTGTTTATATTCCTGAATTCGAAAAAAAATTTCTGCTGCTTAACTTTAATGATCTCAGGGAGCAATATTCATTAACAAGGAATTGGGCACAAAAAAACGACCCCGTTCCTTTAAATAATTACCTTAAAAATTTCGATTAGCTTACGTCTGAATTACAAGTAGCTATTTTTACGTCGTACAACAAAATAATGCTTGCAACATCCTTATTTTACTTGTAAATTGCCAGCATAAAATTCATTGTAATGGTTGAAAATGAAATTGCCCTGTTAAAAGAACAGATTGAACGGCTCAGTGAAAAACGTTTCGATCTCGAAGCCTGGAAAAGTCATACCATTATTTTCCTGGAAAGGATTTTTGGTAAAGACAGTTCAAAAATAAAAATGATTAAAAATCTTGCTTACGATTATTCCAGCTGGAGCCTGCGTGATACTGCAGCTGCTGGAAAAACCAAAGACAAGGATCCTGTTCGACTTCAGGCAGAAGAAATTTTAACAGCAGCCATTATTGAATTAGAAAGGTTAGGGTTACCGAATATCAACCAGGGAAGAGACGAAATCTGGCAATTACTGGAAGACGATTTGACAGGAAAACAATTAAAAGAGTTGGAAAAACTGGCGGATTCAGAAGATAAGGACAGAACAGAAAAAATGGAAGAGTTACTCGGGGAACTCGGAAATGAGAAGCTGGTTTCGCTCATTACAAAAATGTTGACGAGATAAAATATATGGCTAAACAAAAAAAAATTGCCATTGTCATTCTAAACTGGAACGGTGAAAAACTGTTCGAAACCTTTCTGCCTTCAATTATTGAACATTCATCAAAATCAGGTGCTGAAATAATTGTTGCCGACAATGCGTCTACAGATCAATCGGTTAAGTTACTGCGCGAAAAATTTCCGGAAATAAAAATCATTGAACTGGAATCGAATTACGGTTTTGCTAAAGGGTACAATCGGGCATTGAAACAGGTAAAGGCCGACTATTTTGTGTTGGTAAACTCGGATGTAAAAGTTACTGAGAACTGGATAGAACCTTGTATCGATAAATTTGAAGCCGATGAAAATCTTGTTGCTATACAACCCAAAATTCTGAGCTACAACGAACCACTTAATTTTGAATATGCCGGAGCTGCCGGTGGTTTTATCGACAAGTTTGGTTACCCGTTTTGCCGGGGAAGAGTTTTAAATCGGGTGGAAAAAGACAAAGGCCAGTACGATCAGCCCGGTCCAATTTTCTGGGCATCCGGAGCATGTATGTTTGTACGGGCAGATACATTTCACAAAGTCGGTGGTTTCGACGGCGATTTCTGGGCTCACATGGAAGAAATTGATTTGTGCTGGCGGTTGAAAAGCCAGGGTTATAAAATTGTTTACGAACCATTGAGTGTTGTCTATCATTTGGGAGGTGGAACTTTATCCTATGGCAGCCCCAGAAAAATATATCTCAACTTCAGAAACAACCTCTGGATGTTGTATAAAAACTTACCACGCCATCAATTCAAACGAATCTTTATTCTCCGCATGATTTTAGATGGAGTTGCAGCGGTGAAATTTATTGTCGGTTTTAATTTCAGGGAATTCTGGGCAGTAGCAAAAGCTCATGCTTCATTCTACCGTAACCTCAATAAATTAATTCAAAAACGAAAACAGGTTCAGCAAAACATTGTGGTAAAAACACATCCTGAGATTTATTCCAAAAGCATCATGTGGAAATTCTTTATTCAAAAGAAAAGAAAATTCTCTTCGTATCATTTTAACCCTGAATAGCCATGCAGAAACTGGTTTTTGAAGAAAAAATTTATACCTACCATATTGATTTTGTTGGGCATGTTAACAATCTCATTTACATTCAGTGGATGGAAAATGGTCGTGTCAGATTGTTGGAAGCCATTGGATTACCTGTGACTGAAATTGCACACAACGAGGATATTCTGCCGGTTTTGACTGAAACTACCATCCGTTATAAAAAGCCGTTTTTCATGCATAATCACGTTACTATTGAAATGTGGGTTTCGAAACTGAACAATGCTTCCGCTATTATGGAATTTCGATTCTACAATGAAAAAGGAGAGCTTTGTTCAACCGGACAGCAAAAAGGATTATTTGTAAATCAAAAAACCATGCGGCCGGCGCGTTTTTCCGAAAAGCATCGTCAGGCTTTTGAAAAATTTTTGATCCCGAAATAGATATAGAATTCAAAGACATCTTCCTAAAGACAAGAATCGAATATTGTTCAATTAAAAAAACCTTTTTAACTTTGACCCGATATTATGCAATGGGGTGCCTAATAAAGTTAGGGCTGAGATCATACCCACAGTACCTGATCCGGATAATGCCGGCGAAGGGAGGGCAAACAAGGGATTCGTCCCGCTCCATTGGTTATTTTTTAACCAAATTAAGTTTGTATCATGAGAAAATGGATTTCATTGCTGCTATTGCAGTTAATGGTATTTTCAGCGTTTGCACAATTTACCTTAAAAGGTGTTGTAACGGGGAACAATGAAAATCTGGCAGGAGCCAGTGTAATTATTGAAAACACATTCTATGGCGTATCAACAAATGCTGACGGGAGTTTTGTTTTCAAAAACTTAAAAAAAGGGGATTATTCCGTTAAAGTATCTTTTATTGGTTTTGAAACTAAAACTTTAAAAGTTGCCCTCACCCAAAATCAGCAAATTACTGTTGATCTAAAACCTGATGTGGTGATGACTAACGAAGTAATTGTGGAAGCTACGCGGGCCGGGAAAAAGTCTCCTTTCGCATACTCCGATGTTTCCAACCAGGAAATACAAGAAAGAAACCTGGGACAGGACATTCCTTATCTTTTACAATTAACACCATCGTTTGTAGCAACTTCAGATGCCGGTGCCGGTGTAGGCTACACTAATTTCAGGATCAGGGGCACCGACCTAAACCGAATAAATGTAACGGTTGATGGTATTCCACTTAACGATGCAGAATCGCATGGAACCTGGTTTGTCGATCAGCCCGACCTGGCTTCTTCTCTGGAAAACATACAGATACAACGTGGTGTTGGAACATCAACCAACGGAGCAGCAGCTTTTGGCGCAACAATCAACCTACAAACCAACATACTATGCAAAGATGCATATTCGGAATATAACACTGCGTTTGGTTCCTTCAACACGTTTAAAAATACCATTTCGGCGGGGACAGGACTTCTAAACGATAAATTTACGCTCGATGCAAGGCTTTCGAAAGTTTCCTCTGATGGTTTTATCGACCGGGCTTTTTCAAACCTGAAGTCGTTTTTTGTATCTGGCGGATTTTATACGGAAAAGACAGTGATAAAAATAAATGTTTTCTCGGGGTTAGAAGAAACTTACCAGGCATGGAACGGAATTCCTTCTGTGCGGCTGCGCAACGATCTGGCAGGTATGATGCTCTACGAAGAACACTGGTTATATACGCCGGAAGAAACTCAGGCCATGATCAATTCCGGGAGTCGGACGTATAATTATTATACTTATAAAAACCAGGTTGATCATTATCAGCAGGATCATTACCAGCTTCATTTTTCACACAAATTCAATCAGGCATTAAATCTAAATCTGGCTGGCTTTTATGTTCCCGGAAACGGTTATTACGAAAATTATAAGAAAGATCAGGATTTAGCCGGTTACAGGATTCCATACCCGGTTATTGGTGTCGACACATTTTTTACCACCGATCTGGTTAACCGCAAATGGCTTGATAATGATTTCTACGGATTTACTTTTGCAATTAATCATAAACAGGCAAAACACGATTTTACATTTGGCGGCGGGTGGAATGAATACGACGGCAATCATTTCGGAAGAGTGATTTGGGGCCAGTTTCTGGGGGATATTAAAAAAGATTTTGACTGGTATCGGGGAAAGGGAATTAAGAAAGACGCGAATGTTTTTGCCAAGTATAATTTGCAGGTTACCCAACAACTGAATCTTTTTGCTGATTTACAGTTTCGTAAAATTGACTATTCAATAACAGGAATCGATGATGATTTGCGGGATGTAACCCAACAACACAACTTCAGTTTTTTTAATCCAAAACTCGGTATATTCTATCAACCGACCGAAAATCAAAGTATATTTCTTTCTTGTGCTGTGGCTAACAGGGAGCCTAACCGCGATAACTATGTAGATGCTGATCCAATGGGGAAACAGCCAGTACATGAAACTTTATACGACTCAGAACTGGGATATTCATTCCAGTCATCGGCATTTTCTGCCAAAGCGAATGTATATTATATGAACTACAAAGATCAACTGGTACTGACTGGTGAAATTAACGATGTTGGAGCGCCGATTATGGTAAATGTTGATAAAAGCTACCGCGCAGGACTCGAACTTCAGGGTGGCTGGAAAATTTCCGGTTCTTTACAGTGGAATGTAAATGCTACCTTTAGTCAAAATAAGATTAAAAACTTTACTGAATATGTTGATGACTGGGATAACGGCGGACAGCAAGCTTTTTATTTGGGAACTACTGACATTGCTTTCTCACCAAACGTTATTGCAAACAGTCTCTTTACTTTTCTACCGGCAAAAAACCTTCGGTTTAGCCTGGTTTCTTCTTATATAAGTAAACAATTTATCGATAATTCAGCCAGCAACAATCGTGTGCTAAATGCCTATTTTGTAAATAACATTCAGGCTGATTATAATTTTAAAACAAGTATTTTCAGTGAAATCACCTTGCATCTTCAGGTGAACAACCTATTGAATAAAATGTACGAAACCAATGCCTGGGTTTATTCTTACATATACGGAGGCGAGCGTTTTAAAATGGATGGTTATTTCCCTCAGGCTGGAACCAACTTCTTGTTTGGAGTTGATTTTAAATTCTGATTGTTAGTAACAATCAATATCATTTCGAGCGGAGCGAGAAATCTGTTGCTTTGAAAGCGGTTTCTCTCCCGCAAACGTGGGATCGAAATGACAGCACCTTCAAAAAAACTATTCCAGTATAA